>JAXMNQ010000036.1:0-63072 GCA_034670345.1 Paracoccaceae bacterium
AACTCAACACAGCTCAAAACGAGGATATCACCATGAACGTTCAGACCGAAGTCAAAGCCGACAACGGCGTCAATGTCGACGCGCTGCTTGGCGCCCGTGAAGCCATCACCGGCATGCCGGCAGCAGGCCAGTTCACCTGGCGCGCCAACTGCGAATGGATCACAGGCACCCATTCGCGCTCCACCATCGACGGTTTCTTCGGCCTCGGCGAAGAGCAGCCGCGGAACGCCACCTTCACCATCGACGCCGACCACCCCGAGCAGTTCGCCGCTGGCAACAAGGGCGCGACACCGGTCGAGATCGTTCTGTCCGGCCTCGCCAGCTGCCTGGCCGCCGGCGTTGCCTCGGTCGCGCAGAACCGCGGCATCCAGCTGCGCAAGGTGACGGCGAAGGTCGAAGGCGACATGGACATGGCCGGTATCCTCGGCATCGAGTCCGATGCGCGCAACGGTTTCAGCGACATCCGCGTGACCTTCGACATCGACGCCGACGCCACGCCGGAAGAGATCGCCGCCGTGGTTGCCCAGTCGCAGAAGCGCTCGGCCGTGTTCGACGTCATCACCAACCCCAGCAACGTGAGCGTGTCCGTCGCCTGACGGACATCCTTTACCCCGCGCCAGAAGGAAAAGAGCCATGCCCATGAACCAGAAACAGCCGACGCAGTCCTGGGTCCATCCCTGGCCCAGCAAGGATAAGAACGCCGCAACGCGGTGGCACAGCCAGACCCGCCGTGACGTCGGCGCGAGCCGGCCCATCGGAAGGGATGACGTACCCTTCTGAACAGACACCCGGAGCGCCCGTCCCGACGCTCCGGACATTCCACCAAAACACCGCCAATCGGACGCGATGCGTTCCGTCAGCCGCAAAGGGGCTCGATATGGGTTATGTCACAACAGTCGTCATCGGCGCCGGGCAAACCGGGCTCGCCATGAGCTATGAACTGACCGCGCGCGGGATCGAGCACATCGTGCTCGAGCGCGGTCAGATCGCGAATTCCTGGCGCAAGGATCGTTGGGATTCGCTGCGCCTGCTGACCCCGAACTGGCAAAGCCGTCTGCCGGGCGGGGCCTACTCCGGCAATGATCCGCATGGCTTCGCGGACATGCCGCAGCTGATCGCACGGCTCGACGCCTACGCGGCCGCGCATGCCATGCCCGTCCGGACTGGCATCGAGGTGCTCTCGGTCACGCCCGGGCCCTCCGGCTATCGGGTTCACACCCAGTTTGGACCCATCGACTGCCGCAACGTGGTCGTCGCGAGCGGTGCCTGCGCACGTCCTTCTGTTCCCGGCCTTGCCGCAGGGCTGCCCCGCGACCTGCCTGCTTTCACCACTTTCGACTACAAGCGGCCCTCCGACCTGCCCGAGGGCGGTGTCCTGGTTGTCGGCGGCTCGGCGACGGGGCTGCAACTGGCGCGGGAACTCCGGCGGTCCGGTCGTCCGGTCGTGCTGTCCGTGGGCGAGCACGTCCGTGCGCCCCGGACCTATCGAGGCCGTGACGTGCAATGGTGGATGGATGCCTCGGGCTTGATGGATACGGGCTTCGACGAGGTCAACGATCTGGCCCGCGTGCGCGGTCTGCCGTCGCTGCAACTCGCCGGAGGACCGGACGCGCTCGACCTCAACACGCTGCAGGCAGACGGTGTCGAAATCGTTGGTCGGTTGTCGATGATCCGGGACGGCAAGGCTTTGTTCTCGGGCGGGTTGCGCAACCATTGCGCGCTGGCCGATCTCAAGCTCGACCGCATGCTCGACGGGTTTGACGCCTGGGCCGAAACCAATGGTATCGCGGACACGCTGCCGCAGGGCCAGCGTCCCGGCGCGACGGTTCTGACGGAGACACCGCGGCTGGGTCTCGATCTGACATCGGGCGAAGTGCGCTCGGTGCTTTGGGCCACCGGCTATCGGCCCGACCACGGTTTTCTGAAGCTCCCCGTGTTCGACCGGCGTGGCCGACTGATGCACGACGGCGGCATCGTGATGGGAGCCCCCGGCATCTATGCTATGGGACTGCCGTTCATGCGGCGTCGCAAATCCACCCTGATCGACGGGGCCGGTGACGATGCGCGCGACCTCGCAAACCACATGCAACGGTGCCTGTCCGGCGCCCGCGCCGCCTGAGCGAGGATAAACAGATCCACAACCAATCACCGATCCATTACGACACCATCATCATCGGCGCACGCTGCGCCGGAGCGGCCACCGCGCTTCACCTGGCCAGAGGCGGCTAGCGGGTCCTGGTGGTCGACCGGGACCAGCCGGGCACCGACACCCTGTCCACGCACGCCCTGATGCGCCTCGGCGTCTCTCTCCTCGACGAGGCAGGGGTTCTGCCCGAGATCATTCTGGCAGGCACGCCCGCGGTTCGGCGCACCACCTTCAACTACGGCGGCGCCCGCGTGCCCGTGGATATCGCACCGAGTGGCCGGGCGCAGGGGCTTTACGCCCCGAGACGCTTTGTCCTCGACCGGCTCCTGGCCGAAGCGGCCGGGGCGGTCGGCGCGACCATCGCCTTCGGCACCGCGCTGGAAGGCGTGACGCGCCACCCTGACGGCCGCATCAGCGGTGCAGTCCTGCGCGGACGCGACGGGACGGTTCGCGAGGTGCGTTGCGATACGCTTGTCGGGGCCGACGGTCGCCGCTCTGCCGTTGCCGAGGCGGTTGGGTCTGCCGTCCTGCGGACGGGGGCGAACCAGACGGCCTCCATCTATACCTATGTCGAGGCGCCCAGGGCCGAGGCCTACGAGTGGTTCTTCGGGAACGGGGAAATGGCCAGGATGATACCGACGAATGGCGGAATGGCCTGCATGTTCGCCAGCGTTCGGCCCGAGACGTTCCGGCACAGGTTCGGAACCGATCCCTATGTGGCCATGCGCGATGTTTTCCGTCGCTGCGGAGCCCACGAAGACCTTCTTCCCGATGCGCCTGCCGAACGCCTGCGCCCCTTCGCCGGGGCACCCGGCCACATGCGGCAGGCTTGGGGACCGGGCTGGGCGCTGGTCGGAGATGCCGGATACTTCAAGGATCCCGCGACCGCCCACGGCCTGACGGATGCGCTGCGGGATGCCAGGCTGCTGGCGGACGCCCTGCTGTCGGGGTCGCAGGCGGCGCTTCGCCGGTATCAGGCGATCCGCGACGACCTTTCTGTCGCGTTCTTCGAGACAACTGACAAGATCGCGGCGCTCGATCGGGGGCTCGACGAGGTTCAGGCCCTCCACATGGAGTTGCATCGGCTGATGCGGATGGAACAGGACTCGCTCCTCGGGACCGTGCAGGCACGCGTCGCCTGACCTGAAGGCGAGACTCGCCCCTGAAACACTTGAAACATTCAAGGCGCCCGGCTGACATCGGATCGAAAGGTGCCCCACCTAACGTAGCTCGGACCAAGACTTGAATCCGGCAAAAGAAAGGACCCGAAATGACCCTTGCCAAAGAGACAATCGACACGCTCCGAAAGAGCTGGGCGGTCGCGACGCCGAAGGCAGATGCCCTGCTGACCCGCTTCTACGAAACACTTTTTCAGATGGCGCCGCAGGCAGCCGGGATGTTCTCGGGCACCGACATGGAGTCGCAGAAGTCGAAACTCGGCGCGGCGCTGGGGCTTGTGGTCCGGGAAATCGAAACGCCGGGAAAGATCCTGCCGACGCTGCATGTGCTCGGCCGCCGTCACGCCGAGTATGGCGTGGTCCCCGAAGACTACGACGTCGTCGGAGCGGCGCTGATTTCCGCCCTGTCGGAGACGCTCGGCGATGTGTTCTGCGAGAACACCAAGATGGCATGGGTCGCCGCTTATGGCACGGTCGCCTCGGCAATGATCGCCGGCGGGGAATACGAAACCCGGATTTCGGCCTGAGTTGCCCGCTTGCCCGCCCGCAGCACTCTCCCGATAGAATTGCACTTTGCGAAACTCCTGTAGTCGAAGCACAAAATGGGGGGATGCCTACAAACGAAAAGGCTGCAATCATCGGCATCTAATCCGCAAGAAGCAGCCGAAGGCGTAATCGGCAAGGTTCATCGCTGCTTTGGCTATCAACCCGTCATCTCGCTGCGGTTCTCCTTGGGCGTCACCTTCGGACGTGAGGAGATGAAGCGATTCATGCAGTTCCACCGCGACCCCCGGAGGTTGCCCGTTGTCCTGAGCGTCGAGGACGTGGTTGATCAGTTGACGGCCGTGCTGGCCCCGGGGCTCGGCCAAGTCAATTTCGCGAACTCCTTTTCACCGGTCGGCGGCCCAACTCTCGAGCGCTTTCTTCCGCACCGTTCCGATCAGATCGGCAGGCACCTCCCGGCCGATCTGGCTGCGCAGGGGTTCGTCGTGAAAGAGGTAGACGCGCGACAGGAAAGCACCGAACTCCAGGGAGCCTTCGCCATAGCGTTCCCCATGTCCCGAAGTTGAAACGACGACACCGCCGCCCCAGTCCTGACCGCTGTCATTGTTCGGGTTGTAGAAATAGACCCGTGTCTCGCCGCATTGATCCTCGGCCACACGCAGGATGGCGATTGCATGCCAGCCGACGAAGCGCTGTTGCGCATCGGTGACCGCTATTCCGGCCGGCTGCGGATGGCTCAGGTGGCGGCCTCCGTCGTAATCGGGGTGATAGGCCGCGAAGAAGCGGCGCAGAAAGTCATCGTATTCCGACAGATTGCCGGTCGCGACGTCAACGGCGACCGCGCAATCACGTGAAACCCACCAGCCGTGGAACTGGGGGTTGATCCACTTGTGCGGATCGCCAGGGCGACCTGCGCAGAGACGACCCATTTGCGCGTAGACCCGGTCAAGATGCGAGACGAGAAGAGCCGATACCGGGTCACCGTCGACCGGTCCGGCTCCGGCGAGCCCAACCGGAAGGTCCGCCGAATTGATCGGGGTGCCTTCGAATTGCATTTGCAACGTATCGAACCCGGCGACCTGCATGATCAGGTGGAGCAGGTAATCAGGGTCATTCTGCGCCCACATCGCGATGGCCCGCGCCGATTGACAGGTCGGATTGGCCCCCTGACCGACGCCAAGCGGCTGGCCCAGCACCTGTAGCACCCCGGCCAGCAGATGCGTTTCGGGTGTGACCGCCGAACCGAAGCCAAGCGCGATGCGATCCCGCGCGGCTCCGCGAAGTTGAAGGGACAACTGCCGTTCGAGCGCGGTCACCATCGGCGCATGATGCAGGATACCGCGTTCGAGAACCATGGTGAGTCCGTAGGCCGCCTGTGGCGTCGCGGGTGTCACGGCCCGGCGCAACAACGTCTCGATCAGCCCCCGATAGTGCCGCCAGCAATCAAGGCCGGTGGTCCCGAGGCCAAGCGCCTCGGGGATAAGCGGACGCGCGTCGAAATCCAGCGCCCATGTCAGAAAGGCCGCGTGGTAATCCGACACGAGTCCCGTGTCGTGCATCGCACGCGCAAAACCCATGGCCTCGCGCGAGAGCCCGCTTTCATCCGCGACCGAGAGCCGCTCGAGATAGATCGCCAGCCCTGGATCGTCGCGTGACGCCGTGGTCGGGCCAAACAGGGCGCTGACCAGACGCTCTGCGCCCAGGCGCGTGCTGCCCGGCTCTGTCCCTCTCTCGTTCAGGGCGATTGCGATCTGGGCGATCATGTCCTTGACCACGCCCACCTGAACCGCGCGCTGTTCCAGCAGCCGCCAGATCTCGGACACCAGCACACTCAGCACGTCGTTCAGGCCCACGTGATCCGCGATATGCCGCAGGACGCGGCGCTTCAGGTCCTGCCGGGTGCCAAGCCCGCGCGCGGCTTCGTCCGCCACTCCGAACAGGTCTTTCAGGTTCAGGGCCAGGACCTGGGTCAGGAAATGACTTGCGCCCTCCTCGTGAAGGTTCGCGTGCCGGGCCGTGCCTTCTGCCACGGCAAGAAACCGCGCGAGGTTCGCCACCTCCAACGCCTGAAATGCAGGATCATCCGAGACGAGCGTGCCCCCCACCAGTTGCGGCAACAGCACCTCTGGCCGGTCCCAGTCGGAGCCGGCGAACAGGCCGGCCGTATCCAGACGGGCCGCCCGCTCGCGCACCACGCCCAATCCGTGGGGTTTGACAATGATGCGGCCAATGACATCCAGCACCGGGCGCTGAAAACGGGCCTTCGCAAAGGGACTGGCCCGATCCAGCCGTTCGATGGCGACGTCGAGCGTTCCGGCCAGCCGGATCAGCGCGGCATCGTCCTCTCCGGTCTGCCCGTCCGCGGAATAGGCGTCCTTCAAACTCATCAAACGTAGTAATCCAGCTCTTCCTGTTTCTTCAGAAGGTCGCGCAAGTCGTGCGCATTGTCACCGAAGAAATAGGCCAGCCCCCAATGCGTCCCGAACGCTGACCGTTTGGCCACTTTCTGTTCCCGCGGGTCCGACAGCTCGTGGAACTCGAAATAGGGATGGTTGGCGGTCTCTTCCGGGACCTCCAGACGGCTGACGACCCGGCGACGGGGATAGACGCCGAAACAGCCGGCGTGGCCCTTGGCATCGACGATTTCCTTCGGGAAGAAGGCGTCGAGTTCGTCCTGCGTGGTCTTCGGATCGAAAGCCAGCACGAGGCCCTGATACCCGTTGAACCCATAGGCGCGTTCGATCAGCTCAAGCGCGTTGAAACCCGGCGGGCGATAGGCGACTTCGCCGAAGTAGAGCTTGTTGTCGCTGGTCAGGAAATATTCCGGATGGATGAAGCCGAAGTCGATGTCGAAGACTTCGATCAGCTTCTCGATCTCCTCCGTAATCCTTTCGCGATGCTCTTCGAGTTCGGGCGTCGCGGGAACGAATACCGAATAACCAAGCGTCACGTATTCCGAGATGTTCAGGAACTGGATCTTGCCGTTCTTGATCCAGGCCTCGACCGCGAATTCCCAGCCGTCGAGGTGACTTTCCAGCAGGGCGGGGAATTCCTCGTCCGGGATGTTGTCCACGTCCTCGGGCGTGCGGATCACCCGGTGGCCGGCGGTGCCGGACTTGTCGAAGGCCTTGAAGTGGATTGGGTCGTTCGGGTCGCCGTCCAGCTTCAGCAGCGTCTGGTTCACCCGCTTGAGGAACCGGATCACGTCGCCGCGGTCGTGGGCTTCTTCGAAGACACCCACGCGGATGCCGCCAAGCTGCGCGCGTCGCTTCATCAGCGACTTGTCGCGGAACAGCATCGACTGCCCCAGCAAACGCGGGTTCTTCAGCAGTACGGCGTTCACGGCACCAGCCCATTCCACGGTCTCTTCGAAGATCGGAATGGCGACATCGACCCCCATGTCGTCAAGTTGGTGCGCCAGTTCGTGCGACCGTTCGTTGAGGCGGTCGAAATCCCACGGCACGAAGGGAATGTTGTTCTGATTGCAGTAGTCTTCCGCCCAAGGCGGCGCGACCACCACGTATCTGCGGTCAAAGCGATTCACGGCGTCGATGGCATTCAAGCTCCAGCCGAGCAGTGCGATGTATCCCTTTTCCGGGTTCTTGTCAGTCATTGCATGTCCTTTCTGCAGGCAGACCCATGGCAACGGGCGCACACCGTGAGCGGTTTGCGGACGAGGAAGGAGGCCCTTGACAGGAATGCGTCCCCGGCGAGATGAGTCTGCGTCGGTTTACTTTTGTGAGCCCAGGCCCGGTCCGGCCAGTTTCAACCGTGTCACGCATGACAGGGCACGAAGCGTCTTGCCGGGTCGCTCTGTCTTGAGGGTTAGATCAGGAGCCCGACCGGCCCATCGGCGCTGATCGTCTTGGTCCCGTCGGGATCCTCGTCGATGTCGATCCACTCCTTCTTTTCGTCGATCTCGACGAAGAAGCGCCATTCGTCCTGTTCCATCAACGTGATGGCATCGTCCTTGGATAATTGCCATTGCGACTTGCCGAACAGGGTTCTTCGGACCCCGCCGATGATTTCGATCTCTTTTCCGTTTTCGGCAACTTTTGCCCACGTCACTTGAGCCGGTGCGCCCATGAGGATACCCCTCCTTTCACAACTTAACCTAACTCGAAATCGCGCCCTGTGAACAGGGCGGCTTTCAGGCCTTTGTTCTAAATGCCAAAAAACTCCGTCTGCGCTCTGTGATCTGCGTGAATGTGGGAGCTTTCGGGTCTCCGACCACCCTCGGTCTCACGATCGCATCTCGTTGGACAGTGGCGTCTTGGCGCTCTGCGAGAGTACGGCCATCGGGACAGCCACAAGAGAACGACCCCGAAGATGTCTTCGGGGTCGTTTCATTTGTCACATCATTTGCCGGTGTTGCGGCACGGGCGCCAAAGCCGCTTATTTCAGGTCTGCGTCATAGTCCGCATTCAACTCGGCCTCGGCCTTGTCGACTGCCGCAATCAGTGCGTCGAGGATCTCGCCGCCCCCGTCAACGTTCTCGCGGAACCACTCTTGCACCGGCTTGGCGGACTCGGCAAAGGCGGCCTTTTCCTCGGGCGTGGGGACATAGATGTCTCCGCCGCCTTCGACGAAATCGGCATAGGCCTGAATCGCGCCACGCTTGGGCGCGGCAAAGGTGGCCTGCTGCAGCGCATAGAAGCCGTCAACCACGACGCGCTTCATCGCCGGGTCCATGCCTGTGAACTTTTCGTTGTTCATCCACCACAGCGCGCCCATGTAGGCATGGCCGTCCAGTGTGATGTACTGCAGGCCCGCATCGGGGAACTTCATGCCCATGATGTCGGTGATGCCGTTCTTGGAGCCGTCGACAACCCCGGTCTGGAACGAGGTGAAAAGTTCCGGCCACGGGATCGGCGTCGGCGCGGCCCCCAGGGCCTTGACCAGTTCCTGCGGCAGATCGGCGACCACGGTACGGATTTTCAAACCGTCCATGTCGGCAGGGGTCTGCACGCGCTTCTTGGTGTTGGCAAAGTTGCGCCAGCCGCCGGTGTTGCCGATGGTCATCAGGCGCACGGTGTTGTCGCTGTCGTTCAGCGCCATGTCCCGCATGGTGCGCACGAAATCACCCTGCAGCACCTTTTCCGCCACCCGGTCACCGGCCATCAGGTAGGGCAGGTCCAGCACCTGCACATACGGAAAGATGCCCGCCGCGCCGCCGGAGGTGGAGATATAGATGTCGATCGAGCCTTCGGCCACGCCTTCGATGCATTCCGCCCCGGTCGAACAAAGCTGCGTGCCCATGTAGATCTCGACCTCGATGCCACCGTTGGAGGCGGCCTCGACATAATCCTTGAAGACGATGAGACCGGCGTAATCCTCGTCCGCCTCGTTCGAGTTGGCGGTGGCGACCAGTTTGATCGGCTCGGAATGCGACGCGGCCAGCGCCGCGCCTCCGGTCAGGGCAACGGCGGAGAAGGCCGCCGCGGAAAAGAGATGTTTCAGCATGTTGTTCCTCCCATGGATTGCTGTCGTCTTGGTTTATCGTGAGCCCGGGCTGATGCAGGCCATGTAGCCTGCATCCGGCGGGCAACGGATGAAATCGGTGAGGTAGGGCACGGTCATCGAAATTTGCGGAATGTAGGTGATCAGGAAGATCACGAAGACTTCCACCGCAAGGAAGGGCAGGATCGCCTTGGCGATGGTTTCCACCCGTTCCCGACTGACGGTAGAGGCCACGAACAGCACCAGCCCCATCGGCGGTGTCGCAAGGCCGACGGTCAGGTTGACGCTCATGATGATGGCGAAGTGGACGGGGTGCACCCCCAGTTCGACAAAGATCGGGCCGAGGATGGGGCCAAGGATGATGATCGCCGGGCCTGCGTCCAGAAACATGCCGACGATGAACAGCAGGATGTTGATCAGGAACAGCAGGATCAGCGGGTTTTCCGACAGGCCAAGGATGATGTCGGTCAAGATCTGCGGCGCATGGGACAGGGAGACCACGGTCTTGAAGGCCACCGCTGCGCCGACCAGCAACAACACGGCGGATGTGGACAGGGCTGAGCGGGACAGCACCTGCGCCAGGTCGCGCAGCGTCATGGAGCGCAGGACAAGGAAGCTGACGATCAGGGCATAGGCGACGGCGACGGCGCTGGCCTCTGTCGGGGTCATGACGCCGACGAGGATGCCGCCAAGGATGATGACCGGCGTCTGCAGCGGCGCGACGGCCTTTTTGCAGACGATGCGGAAATCGTGTTCGACGTTCTTGCGCCAGTACATCATCAGCGCGTGGGCGATCACCAGCATCAGCGCAAAGACGATCCAGAGGTTCAGGCTGTGGATCTTGTCGCCGTTCTCGTCGAAGCGGGCGAGACCCAGCGGCACGGCAAGGCCCGAGTAGACCGCCATCAGCAGACCGCCGACGTTGATCCGCACGAGGATCAGGCTGACCCAGTATTCCGTCGTGCTCATCGTCTGGCCCTTGACGACGATGCGTTCGGCCTTGGGCAGGTCGTATCGGTCGGCCATCAGGCGGACCATGACCATCAGGCCGACACCGACAAGGATGCCCGGCACGATACCCGCAAGGAACAGGGCGGCGACGCTTTCGCCCATGACATAGGCATAGATGATCATGATCCCCGAGGGCGGGATGATCGGACCGATGACGGAACTGGCTGCGGTGATCGCGGCGGCGAAGCGGCGGGTATAGCCGTTCTTTTCCATCGCCGGAATCAGGGTGGACCCAAGGGCCGATGTATCGGCCACGGCAGATCCCGACAGACCCGCAAAGAGGATCGAGGACAGGATGTTGACGTGGGCGAGGCCGCCGCGCAGATGGCCCATGATGGCCTGCGAAAACTCGACAAGGCGGATGGTGATGCCGCCCCGGTTCATGATCTCGCCGGCCAGCATGAAGAAGGGCAGCGCCATCAGCGGAAAGCTGTCCATGCCGTTGTAGAGGTTGCGGTAGAGGACCGAAAGCTGGCGGCTCTGGTCGTCCATGACCAGCAGGCCAAAGGGTGCGGCCAAGAGGGCAAAGACAACCGGCAGGCCGACCATGATGAGGACAAGGAATACAGGCAGGAACCAGATCAGCATCTCAGTCTGCCCCCGCCATCTCGTCACTGCCCAGCCGGGTCAGGCGGTCGCCGCCGCCCAGCAGCGTGATCACCTGCCGCAGGATCAGTTCGACGTTCACGAGGATCAGCAGATTGATCCCGACCCAGAGCGCGGCATACTGATACTGGTTGGCGAACTTGGCCTTGCACTTGCCGATCTCGATCCCGAAGGGCCAGCGCAGGGACGAGGAGCAGCCACGGCCTGAGAGGCTGTCGACGTGGTTGTTCAGCCCCTTGTCCCAGGCGATGACCAGAACCCAGAGCGAGATCGCCAGCAGGATCAACGTCAGGATCGCGGCAAGCGCGCGGGGCAGGGCGCGCTCCAGCATGTCGATGGCGACAAAGCCGCCTTGTCGATAGGCCAGAGGCGCCATGAGACCGACCAGCCAGAGCATCCCGAAACGGGCGCCCTCTTCGGTCCAGTTGGGGGCATCGTTCAGCGCGTAGCGCCAGAAGATCTGGCCGAGGATCAGGCAGACCATGATCGCCAGCGCGCCGATGGCGATCAACCGCCCCACGGCCAGCAGACCGGTGTTCAGCCGCTCCAGCGGCCAAAGCAGTGTCAGCAGCACCGGCATGGCGCTCCTCCCATTGTGGGGCTTTTGCGCCCCTTGTTGTTTCAGGCCGGAGTCTTGGACGCCCCGGTTCCTGATGTGTCAGCCCTTGAGGCTGACAAAGCGGCCGCCCTGAAACAGCAGGGGCAGGCCGGGCCGGAAGGCCGCGCTTGTGACGCGGCCCACGATGATCAGGTGGTCGCCCGCGTCATGCGTGGCGTCCAAAGTGCAGTCGAACCGCGCGAGGCAGTCGGCGATGAGCGGAACGCCGTTGGCGTCCTCCTGCCAGTCGCAATGGTCAAAGGCGTGACGGTCGCGGGTAAAGGCATTGCACAGATCCTGTTGATGCCCGTCCAGCACGTGGATCGCGTAGTGTCGTGCCGTGTTGAAATAGGGAAACCGCTGGGAGTCCTTTGCAGGCGACCACAGCACCAGGGGCGGATCCAGCGAGACGCTGGCAAAGCTGGAGGCGGTGATGCCAACCGGCCCTTCCTTGTTGGGTGCGGTCACGATGCAGACACCGGTTGCAAAACTGCCAAGCGCATTGCGAAAGGCGCGGGAGTCCGCTGCAGGGTCGATCTTTTTCATCGCGGGACTCCAGTCGCCATCCATCACGGGACCTCGTGCCCCAATGCGGCGGTATATAACTCGAACCAGCATTCGCGCGACATATCGACCGTCAAAGCCTGCGAAAAACCTTTGATGCGGTCCAGCGTGTTGGTGCCCATGACCGGCAGGATGCCCGCCGGATGGGCCAATAGCCATGCCACGGCCACGGCAGCGCGGTCGACGCCCTGCTCGGCCGCGACGCGGTCCATGACCTCTGTCAGCCCGGTGATCGAGCTCATCAACGCGCCGCCGCCCAGCGGCGACCATGCCATCGGCGGAATGTCCCGTTCCTGCAGGAAGGCCACGTCGCCATTGGTAAAGGCGTCATGCGCGCCGAGGCTGAGTTCGATCTGGTTGGTCACCAGCGGCTGTTTCATCGCCGATTGCAGCAGCGTCCAGTCGTGCAGCTTGAAGTTCGACACGCCCACGGCGCGCACCTTGCCCGAGGCAACCACCTCATCCAGCGCCGCGCCGGTTTCCCGTTGATCCATCATCGGATCAGGGCGGTGGATCAGCAGCAGGTCGATCACGTCGGTTTTCATCAGCCGCAAGGAATGCTCGACAGAGCCGAGGATATGCGCGCGGCTGGTGTCGTAATGCTTCACGCGGGCGTTCGAATACCGGCCCACGGGGGCGACGATGTCACATTTGGTGACGATCTCGACCTTGGCGCGCAGCTCTGACGTCAGCGCTGCGCCCAGGAGCTCTTCGGCCTCGTATCCGCCGTAGATGTCCGCCTGATCCATCGTGGTGATGCCCTGGTCCAGACAGGCAGCGATCTTGTTGCGGACGTGTTCGGGCGAGGTGTCGGCATCGTCGCCCAGACGCCACATGCCGTAGACGATGCGGCTGAGGCTCAGCCCCTCTTGCAGTTCGACGCGATCCATTATTTGCGCTCTCCCACGCCAAGGGGCGTTGCCGGTGTTTCAGAGGGGACGCGGCCAAACTCATGCGGCAGCGAACAGGTCTTGAGATGCGGCATGACCAGCTTGCCGAAATGCCGGCATTCGTCAATGTGCGGATACCCCGAGAAGATGAAGGCGCGGATGCCCATCTTGCGGTAGGCCTCGATCTCGGACAGTACCTGATCGGCAGAGCCGACCAGCGCCGCCCCACAGCCGGAACGCGCACGCCCGATACCCGTCCAGAGATGCGGTTCGACATAGCCGAACGTGTCCGCCAGTTCGCGGGCGCGGGCCTGATGCGACACGCCGAGCGAGCCGCTGTCATGCGCCCGGTCCCGGATCAGCTTGCCGTATTCATCGTCCAGTTTGGACACAAGGTGATCGGCGTATTCACGCGCTTCGGCCTCTGTGTCGCGGACGATCATGTGCACGCGCAACCCGTAATCCAACGTTCGGCCATAGCGGTCTGCCACGGCGTTCACGTCCTTCATGCGCTGGGCGATCTGCTCCTTGGGTTCCGGCCACATCAGGTAGACGTCGCAGTGTTCGCCACACAGGTCCAGCGCGGCGGGGGAATAGCCGCCGAAGTACAGTAAGGGGCCGCCGGTCTGATAGGGTTTGGCCGGGTCGGTGGTCAGGCCCTTGAAATTGTAGATCTCGCCGTCGAAGTTGATCTCGTCCTGTGTCCAAGCCTGTTTGAGGATCTGCACCACCTCGCGTGAGCGTTGGTAGCGATAGCCGCTTTCTTCCTTTTCCCCGGGGAAGTCGGAGGAAATGACGTTAAGCGTCAGGCGGCCCTTCATCATGTGGTCCAGCGTGGCGACGGTGCGCGCCAGCATGATCGGGTGCATCTCTCCGCAGCGGATGGCGCCCAGCATGTTGATGCGGTCCGTCAGCGGCGCCATGCCTGCGACAAAGGACAGCGTGTCCTGCCCGACCTGGTAGGACGACGGCGCCAGGATGTTGCGAAACCCCTGCTTTTCCGCCTCCAGCACGATGTCGCGGCAATGTTCGAAACTGGAACGCAGATCGCCTTCTGGCACGCCGAGAAAACGGTAGTCATCGGAGCAGAGCGCCGAGAACCAGCTGACCTCGGATGCGTCCAGATCGGGTGACGTGACGGGCACGACGGTCATGCGTGGACCTCCCAGTTGCGCGCCGGATTCGGCGTCGATTTTCTCTTGCGTAGCATCCCTCAATTCATGCATCAATAGTGTATTAATTTGCTGCGAGGCTGACGCGCGGCGGTTGGAGGAGATATGCCTTGGCGCGGGGAAAGACCTCTGCGGCGTTGCCCAAACACGCGCAGATCAGCGAAATGCTGATCCGCGACATCGCCGCCGGACGGTTGGCGGACGGCGTGCGGCTGCCACCCGAACGTGAGATGGCCGAGGCGCTGGGGATTGCCGTGGGCACCCTGCGCAAGTCACTGGAAACCCTTCAGAGCAAAGGGCTGCTGGACCGTGTTCAGGGGTCCGGGAACTATGTGCGCGCGCGTGAAGGGGTCGCCTCGATCTATTCGATGCTGCGGCTTGAACTGAAAGCGGGTGGCGGGCTGCCGACGGCGGATTTCCTGTCGGTGGACCGGCTGGAAAAACCCGCCGACGCGCCTTTTTTCGGGCATTCGGAGGCGGGGTGGCGTTTTCGTCGCCTGCGCTTTCTGGGCGGGGTGCCCGCGGCATTGGAAGAGATCTGGCTGGACGGGGCGCAGGCCGAGGCGATCGAGGCGGACGAAGTGTCAGAGTCGCTCTACCTCTTTTACCGTGAGCGGTTGGGCCTCGTGATCCTGTCGGCCGAAGATCGCGTGTCGCTGGCGCCTGTGCCGGACTGGCGCGACGCCCGGTTTGGCCCCGCGGTCGGCGACATGGCCGGGTTTGTCGAACGGGTGGCGCGCGACAACATGGGCGCGGAGGTGGAATTTTCACGCACGTGGTTCGATCCGGAACGGGTCCACTACGTCAACAGGATCGGCAGAGGCTGAACATGGTGAACTACGGGATCGTCGGCTGCGGCATGATGGGGCGCGAGCATATCCAGAACATCAACCTGCTGCCGCAGGGCCGCGTGGTGGCCGTGTTCGACCCGGTGATGGACCTTGCCCGCAGCGCGGGGGATCTGGCCGGCGGCGCGCGGGTCTGCGCCACATTGCCGGATTTGCTGGCGGATCAGGAGATGGACGCGCTGGTGATTGTCAGCCCGAATGACATGCACGTGCCGCAACTGCGTGAGGTCGCAGGGACGCGACATCTGCCGCTGCTATGCGAAAAGCCGCTCTATACCTCCCCTGAGGATGAGGCTTTTCTGCGCGAGTTCGCCAAGGGGTATGGCGCGCCGGTCTGGGTGGCGATGGAGTATCGCTACATGCCCCCCGTGGCGCTGCTGCGCGACGAGGTGGCCGAGGCGACCGGCGGAATCTCCATGCTGACGATCCGCGAACACCGCTTTCCCTTCCTGCCCAAGGTCGGGGCGTGGAATCGGTTCAACGCGCGCACCGGCGGTACGCTGGTCGAAAAATGTTGTCACTTCTTTGACCTGATGCGGCTGATCCTGCAGGACGAGCCGGTCCGGGTCATGGCCAGCGCCGGGCAGGCGGTCAATCACAAGGATGAAACCTATGACGGTCGGTCTCCCGACATCTGGGACAATGGCTATGTCATCGTCGATTTTGCGCGTGGGGGGCGGGCAATGCTGGAGCTGTGCATGTTCGCCGAAGGATCGCGTTACCAGGAAGAGATCGCCGCCATGGGCCCGCGCGGCAAGATCGAGGCGCTGGTGCCCGGCCCCGGACGTTTCTGGCCCAAGCATCTGGGCGCGGCTCCGGTGCCGCAGATCGTGATCTCCCCCCGCGTGCCCCGCGGACCGCGGGTCATGGAGGTGCCGGTTGAGGCGGACCTGTTGGCCGCCGGTGATCACAACGGCTCGACCTATTACCAGCATGAGCGTTTCAATGCGGTGGTGCGGGGCGAGGGCGCGCCTGAAGTTACGCTGGAAGACGGCATGGCGGCAGTCCGGATGGGTCTCGCGGCGCAGCAAAGCGCAGCGACCGGGCAAGCGGTCGATTTGTAGCCGCTCCGCCACCGGGGGCACCGCTAAGTCCTTGCCAAATGTGCTGTCCCCGTCCCGTCTTTCCGGATAGGCTTGCAATGGTAGAGCGCGATTGGGATAAAACGCTTCAGGGTTGTGCGGTCGCCCTTTCTTGACGAAGGGTTGACGGATGCCGCTCACCCTTCCATTGTCTTGAAAAAGTTTCACGCGCGTAAAGTTTTGTGCGATGCTTTTGCCGAGACCCGGTTTGGCGGGTCGATACGGGAGGAAAGCGGTATGGCGGAGCGAATAATCCGGAACATGGAGGAGTTCGCCGAGGTTGCGGGCATCTCGCGTCCGACGGTGTCCAAATACTTCAACGACCCGGACAGCGTGCGCAAGACGACGCGCGCACGTATCGAGAGCGCGCTGGAGGAATATGACTATCGGCCCAACATCTTTGCGATAAACCAGAACCGGAAACTGACCAAGAACATCGGCA
This sequence comes from Paracoccaceae bacterium, assembly GCA_034670345.1. Taxonomy (GTDB): domain Bacteria; phylum Pseudomonadota; class Alphaproteobacteria; order Rhodobacterales; family Rhodobacteraceae; genus Antarctobacter. Next base: position 16,502 of record JAXMNQ010000036.1, read on the forward strand.
TCCTTGTGCCGTTCATGGCGGACCCATTCTTTGCCGAGATCGCGCGCAACCTCGAGACTTTGGTGATCGCGGGCGGGTTTCGCCCGTTCCTGCTCAGCTCACACGGCAGCAAAGAGCAGGAGATCGAAAACCTGGAAAGCCTTCGGTCGATCAAGCCTGCGGGGGCACTGTTGGCCCCACTTGGACGGAGATCGGATATCGGCGCGGTCGAGGAGTTCTGTGAATCAGTTCCAAGCGTGCTGTTCGACAGTAATATCAGCGGCTTGGGTGATGCGTTTATCGGCCACGACACGGCTCAGGCGATGGCCCTGATATGTGAATATTTGTGTCGAACCGGAGAGCCGCCGGCCTTTTTCGAGATGCGCGACCCGACCAACCCAAACGCCTACAAGCGGCGCAACGGGTATGTCGCCTCGATGGAGCGGCTTGGCTTTCCGGTGCATCTTTTGCAGGTTGATGGCGATGGCTGGGAGTTCGAGCGGATCGGCATGGAGGGCGGGCTGAAGCTTCTCGAGGAGAAGGCGTTTCCCACCGACACGATTCTCTGCAGCAACGACCGCCTCGCCGTTGGCCTGATGTCTGCCGCCTACCAGAAGGGGCAGCGAATCGGTCGCGGTCAGGGGTTTGCTCTGCGCATCGCCGGGCACGATAATCACCCGGTCTCACAATATACCTGCCCCCCGCTGACCACGATTTCGCAGGACTATACTGCAATCGCAGAAAGAAGCGTCCAGCAGCTGTTTGGCCTGTTGGAGAGCGGTCAACGCGCTGACGTGCGCGAGGAAATTCTGTTCGAGGGTCGGTTGGTCATGCGTCAGTCTGCCTAATTATGCTGCATCGCGGCAAAACAAAAGTTTACTCCCGTAAAGTTTTCAATTGACTAAAGACGTGCCGTCCTGTTGAGTGAGGCAGTGTTCAATGCACCCCTAGGGAGGAAATCTAATGACACTGAAAGGCGCATTCTTTGCGGCCTCGGCCCTCGTATCTGTTGCAGCCACCGCGGCCAATGCAGAGACACTGACCATCGCAACCGTGAACAACGGCGACATGATCCGCATGCAGGGTTATACCGACGAGTTCACCAAGAAGACCGGTCACGAAGTCGAGTGGGTCATTCTGGAAGAAAACGTTCTTCGTCAGCGCGTGACCACGGACATCGCCAACAACGGCGGTCAGTTCGACATCATGACCATCGGCATGTACGAAACCCCGATCTGGGGTGCGAACGGCTGGCTGGTGGCGCTGGACGATCTGTCGGCTGAATACGACGCCGAAGACATCCTGCCGGCGATGCGCAATGGCCTGTCGCATGACGGTACGCTCTACGCGGCACCGTTCTACGGCGAGAGCTCGATGATCATGTACCGCACCGACCTGATGGAAGCAGCGGGTCTGGACATGCCCGACGCCCCGACATGGCAGTTCATCCGCGAAGCAGCTGCCGCGATGGACGATCCGGAAAACGACATCAACGGAATCTGCCTGCGCGGCAAGGCCGGTTGGGGTGAGGGCGGTGCCTTTATCACTGTGACGGCAAACTCGTTCGGCGCACGCTGGTTCGACGAAGACTGGACCCCGCAGTTCGATCAGCCGGAGTGGAAAGAAGCGCTGACCTTCTTCACCAACCTGATGAACGACTACGGTCCGGCTGGTTATGCCACCAACGGTTTCAACGAAAACCTTTCGCTGTTCCAGCAAGGCAAGTGCGGCATGTGGATCGACGCAACCGTTGCGGCGTCTTTCGTGACCAACCCTGACGATTCGGAAGTTGCTGACAAGGTCGGCTTTGCACTCGCTCCGAACGCCGAAGGTGTTGAGAAGCGCGCGAACTGGCTCTGGGCCTGGGCACTGGCGATCCCCGCCGGTACGCAGAAAGAAGCGGCGGCCAAGGAATTCATCGAGTGGGCAACCTCGAAGGACTACATCGAGCTTGTTGCGGCCAACGAAGGCTGGGCCAACGTGCCTCCGGGTGCGCGGACCTCGCTGTACGCGAACCCTGAGTACCAGAAAGTGCCCTTCGCTCAGAAGACGCTGGACTCGATCAACGCGGCTGACCCGAACAATCCGACAGTCGACCCGGTTCCTTATGTCGGCGTTCAGTTCGTCGCCATCCCCGAGTTTGCCGGTCTGGCAAGCCAGGTGAGCCAGGAATTCTCGGCCGTCTACGCCGGTCAGCAAACCGTGGATGAGGCCCTCGAGAAAGCTCAGGCCATCGCCATGGAAGAAATGGAAGCCGCGGGCTACCGCTAAGGCATCCTCCCAAGGGTCGGGGGGTGGCAACCGCCCCCCGACTCTCTTTCGATGACCCCGTTCCCGATACCAGTATCAGCCCCGTTCAACGCGCAATTTGCGTGAGCAGAGAGGATGTGCGCCATGGCGACCCAGCATTCCCGATCCGCAGCGCGCATGATGATGGCACCGGCAGTGATCCTCCTACTTGGATGGATGCTGGTTCCCCTGATCATGACGCTGTACTTCTCTTTCAAAACATACCTGCCGCTGCGTGGCGGTGACCTCGGGTGGGCGGGTTTCGACAACTACGTCCGCTTTGTGACCTCTTCGGCCTTCTGGCCCAGCATTCAGGCAACCCTGATCATCGTTGGCGGCGCGCTGCTGATTACCGTGGTCTTTGGCGTGCTGCTGGGGATCCTTTTGAACCAGCCCATGTGGGGACAAGGTGTTGTTCGAATCCTTGTGATCGCGCCTTTCTTCGTCATGCCGACCGTGTCCGCGCTGGTTTGGAAGAACATGTTCATGGATCCGACGAACGGCCTGCTGGCGCATCTGTGGCGCTTTTTCGGGGCTGATCCAGTGGTCTGGCTATCGGATGCCTCTCTGTTCTCGATCATCATGATCGTCAGCTGGCAGTGGTTGCCCTTTGCCACGCTGATCCTGCTGACCGCGATCCAGTCTCTGGACGGCGAGCAGCTGGAAGCCTCGGAAATGGACGGCGCGCCGGTGCTGAAGCGCTTTTGGTACATCGTGCTGCCGCACCTTAGCCGGGCGATCACCATCGTGATCCTGATCGAGTCCATCTTTCTGCTGTCGATATTCGCCGAAATCCTCGTGACCACCGGCGGTGCCTTCGGCACGCGGACCCTGACATACCTGATCTTCCAGCGCGTTCTGGAAAGCCAAAACGTCGGACTTGGGTCTGCAGGTGGTGTCTATGCAATCATTCTCGCCAATATCGTTGCCATCTTCCTGATGCGCATCGTCGGCAAGAACCTGGACGCCTGAGGAGAGAACATCATGGCACGTGCTGTCACAACCCAACGCAAGATGATCAACACCACCGCCGCATGGGCAGTTGGTCTGCTGATCTTCTTCCCGATCCTCTGGACCATCCTCACCAGCTTCAAGACAGAGGCCACCGCCATCGCCGATCCGCCGGTGTTCCTGGCCTTCGACTGGACGCTTGAAAACTACACGGTGGTGATGGAGCGGTCGAACTATGCCCGCTTCCTGTGGAACTCGATCATCATTGCCGGAGGCTCGACCATTCTCGGCATCATCGTTGCGGTGCCTGCCGCTTGGTCGATGGCCTTTGTGCCGTCGAAGCGAACCAAGGACATCCTGCTCTGGATGCTCTCGACCAAGATGCTCCCGGCAGTCGGTGTTCTCTACCCGATCTACCTGATCTTCATCAAACTGGGCCTTCTGGACAGCCGCGCCGGTCTCGTCATCGTGCTGATGCTGATCAACCTGCCGATAATCGTCTGGATGCTGTACACCTACTTCAAGGAAATCCCTGTCGATATCCTTGAAGCCGGGCGGATGGACGGGGCCAGCCTCAAGGACGAGATCCTTTATATCCTCACCCCGATGGCCATTCCGGGCATCGCATCGACCCTTCTGCTGAACTTCATCCTCGCCTGGAACGAAGCCTTCTGGACCTTGAACCTGACCGCGGCCAACGCGGCCCCGCTCACGGCTTTCATCGCCAGCTATTCCAGCCCCGAGGGTCTTTTCTACGCCAAGCTCAGCGCGGCATCCACCATGGCCATCGCGCCGATCCTCATCCTTGGCTGGTTCAGCCAGAAGCAACTTGTCAGCGGTCTGACCTTCGGCGCTGTGAAATAAGGACCTGAGATCATGGGACAAATCAACCTAACTCAAGTGACCAAGAGCTTCGGCGACGTCAATGTCATCCCGCCGCTCGATCTCAACATCATGGATGGTGAGTTCACGGTCTTCGTCGGCCCCTCGGGCTGCGGTAAATCCACCCTGTTGCGCTTGATCGCGGGACTGGAGGACATCACCTCCGGCAAGATCGAGATCGACGGTCAGGACGCCACCAGCCTGCCACCCGCCAAGCGCGGTCTGGCCATGGTGTTCCAGTCCTACGCCCTGTACCCGCACATGACGGTGCGCAAGAACATCGCCTTCCCGATGAAGATGGCGGGTATGGATCAGGCCGAACAGGACCGGCGCATCGAGGCGGCGGCCAAGGCGCTGAACCTGACCGACTACCTCGATCGTCGTCCGGGCCAGCTCTCGGGTGGTCAGCGTCAGCGTGTGGCCATCGGCCGTGCCATCGTGCGCGAACCCTCGGCCTTCCTGTTCGACGAACCGCTGTCGAACCTGGATGCGGCGCTGCGGGTCGGCATGCGTCTGGAAATCTCCGAGATGCACAAGCGTCTGGCGACCACGATGATCTACGTGACCCACGACCAGGTCGAAGCCATGACCATGGCGGACAAGATCGTGGTGCTGCAGGCCGGTGTGATCGAGCAGGTGGGCAGCCCGCTGGAGCTATACAAGGCGCCGCGAAACAAGTTCGTGGCCGGTTTCATCGGGTCGCCCAAGATGAACCTGATCGAAGGCGATGAGGCGGCCAAGCACAACGCCCAGACCATCGGCATCCGGCCCGAGCACATCGACGTCTCGACCACTGAAGGCCTGTGGCAGGGCACCGTGGGCGTGGCCGAGCATCTGGGGTCGGACACCTTCATCCACATTCACGGCATTCCGGGCTGTGATCCGATGACCGTGCGCACCGGCGGTGAGATGAGCGTGAAGCATGGCGATACCGTCTACCTGACGCCGCAGACGCAGCACATCCACAAGTTCGATGCCAAGGGGCTGCGGATCGCATGAAACGGCTGGAAGGAAAATCCGCCCTGATCACCGGTGCCGCACGCGGCATCGGCCGGGGATTTGCCGAGGCCTTTGTGCGCGAAGGCGCCAAGGTGGCCATCGGTGACATAAACATGGAGGCGGCGGAGAAATCCGCCGCCGAGATCGGCGAGGGCGCCTATGCGCTGCACCTCGACGTGACGAAACAGGACAGCATCGACGCGGCCATTGCGGGCGTGGTCGAAAAGGCTGGCAAGCTGGACATCCTCGTCAACAACGCGGCGATTTTCGACGCAGCCCATACCGTGGACATCACCCGCGACAGCTATGACCGGCTGTTTGCCATCAACGTGGCCGGAACGCTGTTCACCATGCAGGCTGCGGCCCGGCAGATGATCGCGCAGGGTCATGGCGGCAAGATCATCAACATGGCATCCCAGGCTGGCCGTCGGGGCGAGGCCCTGGTGCTGGTCTATTGCGCGACCAAGGCGGCGGTCATCTCGATGACCCAATCCGCCGGGTTGAACCTGATCAAACATGGCATCAACGTGAATGCCATCGCGCCGGGCGTCGTCGAAGGCGATCACTGGGTCCATGTGGACGCCATGTTCGCCAAGCTGGAAGGCAAGGAACCTGGCCAGAAAAAGCGTGAAGTCGAGGCCAGCGTGCCTGCGGGCCGTTACGCGCAGCCGGCGGATCTGTCGGGCATGGCGGTGTTCCTGGCCTCGTCCGAGGCGGATTACATCGTGTCGCAGACATATAACGTCGATGGCGGCCAGTGGATGAGTTGAGGATGAGCTGACCGGAAGGTCCGGCGTTCAGCCAACGAACAGGGGCATCGGTCCCGGAGAATAACAGCGAGGATCTCATGGCGATCAAGCTTTGCAACGCCAATCTGTCCGATTTGCCAGAGGGTGTTCTGGTCCCGACGTATGATCGTGCGTCCCTGACGCCCGGGATCGTGCACATCGGGCTGGGAAATTTTCACCGTGGGCATCAGGCTTGGTACCTGCATCGCCTGATGCAGCAGGGCCTTGCACTGGACTGGGCCATCGTCGGTGCCGGCGTGCGCCCCTTTGACGAGGCGCAGCGCCAGAAGATGGCAGCGCAGGACTACCTGACCACCCTGATCGAACTGGACCCAAAGGGCTCATCGGCCGAGGTGGTGGGTTCGATGATCGACTACGTGCCGATTGTCGAGGGCAATGGCCCGCTGATCGACAAGATGGCCGAACCGGCGATCCGCATCGTGGCGCTGACGGTGACAGAGGGCGGCTATTACCTCGATCCGGCGACCAAGAGCTTTGATCCCACCCATCCGGACATCGTGCATGATGCCGCGCACCTCGACACGCCGCGCACCGCGTTTGGCGCGATCATTGCCGCCCTGCGCAAGCGGCGGGACAGCGGCGCGGGCCCCTTTACCTGTCAGAGCTGTGACAACCTGCCCGGCAACGGCACCAAGCTCGAAGAGGTCATTCTTGGCCTTGCGCGTCTGGCCGATCCCGCCCTGGCCGACTGGATCGCGTCCGAGGTGACCTTTCCCAATTCGATGGTGGACTGCATCGTGCCAGCCACCGGCCCGCGCGAATTGGCGCTGGTGCGCGCCTTTGGCATCGACGACGACGTGCCGGTCACACATGAGAATTTCCGCCAGTGGGTGATCGAGGACAAGTTCTGCGCCGGGCGTCCGGCCTGGGAAGAGGTGGGGGCCACGATCACCGATCTGGTCCACGACTTTGAGGCGATGAAGCTGCGGATGCTGAACGGCGGTCACCAGATCATCGCGGCTCCGGCCGAAGTTCTGGGCATCGAGTCGATCGACGCCACCATGGCACATCCGCTGATCCGCGGGCTGCTGCGCAAGGTGGCGCTGGAAGAGATCGCGCCGCATGTGCACGCGGTGCCGGGCATGACCCCGCAGGCCTATGTCGATCTGATTGATGAGCGGTTCTCGAACCCCAAGATCATCGATACCGTGCGCCGCGTGGCCTTTGACGGCTCATCGCGCCATACCGGTGCTGTTCTGCCCGTGATCCGTGACGCGGTCGCCGCCGGAACACCGCTGGAAGGATTGGCGCTGAGTCAGGCGTTCTGGGCGCGGATGTGCGCGGGCACGCGTGAGGACGGTTCCGGGATCGTGCCCAACGACCCGGTCTGGGAAGATCTGGTCAAGGTTGCCACGCTTGCACGTGAAAACCCGCAAGCCTGGCTGGAACAGCGCCACTTCTACGGCGATCTTGCGGACGACACCCGGTTTTCTGCGGCCTTCGCAGAGTCACTGAACCGGATCTGGGCCGAGGGGGCAGAGGCCGCATTGCGCGCCTACACGGGCTGAACGAACCACTTGGGACAGTGGAAAATCGGTTTGCCGTCAGACGGTTGGCCGACACTCAGGGCTTTCACCGCAGGGTGAGAGCCCTTTTTTCATTGTACGTGAAAACCTGTTCCGAGGCGCGCTGAACCGGCATTCTAATAGTCTTTCTGACAAATTCGACTGAACGAACCTTCGGCTTTTAGCTTTCTGTTAGTTCGAAACAGAGAGGTTGGCGGCGCACCAAAAGCGGTGGCGCAGGCCGGAACCCATGGCCTGCATCTGTCAGAACGACGTCAGAAAAGCCGATCGCGGCAATTTGAAACCGGCGCCAAAATGCGCTTTCGAAATCAAGGGCAAGAATATGTCTAGCATCCTGACGAACAACGGCGCCATGGTGGCGCTGCAAACCCTCAAGACCATCAACTCCAGCCTGGCCGACACACAAAGGGACATCTCCACCGGCAAGCGCGTCGCGACCTCAAAGGACAATTCCGCCGTCTGGGCCATTTCCAAGGTGATGGAAGCGGACGTCAAAGGTTTCAAGGGGATCTCCGACAGTCTCAACCTTGGTCAGTCGACCGTGTCGGTTGCGCGGCAAGCGGCCGAAACCGTTACGGAACTGCTGACCGAGATCAAGGGCCGCGTCGTTGCCGCGCAGGAAGAGAACGTCGACAGGGACAAGATCCAGGCCGATGTTGTCGAGCTTCGCGACCAGATTTCCGCTGTCGTCGGGGCCGCGCAATTCAACGGGCTGAACCTGTTGTCGAATACCGAACTGACCGCGGGATCCGGTGAGATCAATATCCTGGCCTCGCTGGACCGTTCGGGTGGTGGTGTGACAGCATCTGACATCACCGTGGGCAAGCAGGATCTGGGCACCGGCGTGGCCTCGATCGACGTGGCGTCTGCCTCTGCCGTCGCGGCAGCCACGGACGAACTGTCCGGGGCCGCGAACACGGCCGCCGTGGCCCTGACCGGGGCGGCGGTACAGCCGACCACGCTGGCCGTTGTCGGCCAGACCGCCGGCGCAGGTACGGCAACCGTCGCAGCGGGCACCGGCTTCACGATTGAGATCACCGCAGGCGCAGGTGGGCTTGCCACGTTCAACACCACGGCGACCGCAGGCGCACAAGAGATCGTCTACGTTGCACGTGACGGTGACACGCAGGCGGATGTGACAGCGGGCCTTGTTGCGGCGTTCAACAAATACGTGGCAGACAATTCCGACATCACCGACGGTCTGGGCATCGCCGCGGCCGTGAACGGCACCAATGCCAACCAACTGGATTTCACCGGGGCGAACAACACCGGCGACAACTTCACGTTGCAGGTGCGCAGCTTTGCCACCACCGACACGACCATCGGCGGTCGGCTGGAGGCGCTGTCGGGGATCGACGTCAGCACGCAAAACGGCGCTGACTCCGCCCTGCTGGAGGTCGAGATCCTGATCCAGACGGCCATCGACTCTGCGGCGGCCTTCGGCTCGGCCCAGGGACGTATCGAAACGCAGGTTGATTTCGTCTCGCAGTTGACCGATGCGCTGAAATCCGGCATCGGCGCGCTGGTCGACGCCGATATGGAAGAGGCCTCGGCCCGTCTGCAGGCTCTGCAGGTCCAGCAGCAGCTGGGCGTTCAGGCGCTCTCCATCGCCAATCAGGCGCCGCAGTCGCTGCTGTCACTCTTCCAGGGCTAAGTGCCGCTCCGTGGGCCGGGTGACCGGCCTTCGGGACCATTTCCATACGCAAGCTGATAAGCCGACAAGGCCAGCCGAAACGCGCCGGGAGCTTTGGCTGCCCGGCGCGCGGTGAGTCCGGCCCGGACCACTTGCCGCCCGGCATCGCCGCCGGGCAGCACGCAGATCGTAACGATCAAATATCAGGCAAGACCGGACACAAAGAGCATAAACTACGTGCACGCGCTTGCCTTGTCGGCCCGCTGTTGTGACATGACCTTATGCCAGATCGCATGACCATCGTTGTTGTCGAAGAGGACCGGGACCGCGCCATCGCCGTCGTCGATGCGCTGCGCGCGTCTGGCTCATATGATGTGCATGTCATCGGAAATGTTTCCAGCCTCGCCCGCCGCATCGCCGCGCTGGCCCCGGATGTCGTCTTGATCGACATCGACAACCCGACCCGTGACATGCTGGAGGAGCTGACATTGGCCTCCGGTCCGCTGGACCGCCCCGTGGCCATGTTCGTATCCGGCGCCGCCGGGGGACTGGCACGCGAGGCTGTCGAAGCCGGGCTGTCCGCCTATGTAGTTGACGGGCTGAAACCCGAGCGGCTGAAACCGGTCCTGGACGCCGCAATTGCACGGTTTCAGATTGCCCGCCAAATGCGCATGGAACTGGCCGAAACCCGCCGCGCACTGGAGGAACGCAAGGTGATCGACCGCGCCAAGGGATTGTTGATGAAGGCGCGCGGCATTCAGGAGGAAGAGGCCTACGCCCTGTTGCGCAAGGCGGCGATGGATCAGGGCAGGCGGGTGGCCGACGTGGCAGAGGCGCTGGTCACGGCCTCGGGTCTATTGTCATGAAGACCGTCACACTGCCAGTCGCCTATGTTCCGCTGGTGGATGCGGCACCGCTGATAGTGGCGAAGGAGATGGGATTCGCCCGCGAAGAGGGCATCGACCTTGACCTTGTCGCGGCCCCCTCGTGGTCATCGTTGCGCGACATGCTGGCGTTTGGCCGCGTGGACGCCGCACATTTGCTGTCGCCGGTGCCCGTTGCCATGGCCCTCGGCCTTGGCGGATCCTCGCAACCGCTCTCTGCCGTTTCCGTTCTGTCGGTCAACGGCAATGTCATCGGCGTTGGCCGCGCCTTGGAGGCGCGGTTGCGCGCAGCGGGCTACGGGTTCGATTTTTCCGACGCGCAAAAGGCGGCGGTGGCGCTGGCCGGCGTGGCCGACGGACCACTTGTCTTTGGCGTGCCCTTCCCGTTTTCGATGCATGTGGAATTGCTGCACTACTGGCTGGAGGCCACCGGTTTGTCTGAAACCGGGGTCGAACTGCGCACCGTTCCGCCACCGTTGATGGCACAAGCGCTGGCCGAGGGCGATATCGACGCGTTTTGCGTCGGAGAACCGTGGGGCTCGGCGGCGGTCGAGGAGAAGGCAGGGGCGTTGTTGCTGCCGGGGCAGGCGATCTGGGCCTTCGCGCCGGAAAAGGTGCTGGCTGTCCGCACCGACTGGGCCGAGACCGAACCACATCTGCTGGGCAAGCTGATGCGCGCTGTCTGGCGCGGGGGGCGCTGGCTGAATGCGCCCGAGCGGCGCACCTCTGCGGCGGAAATCCTGTCGCGCAAACCCTATCTCGACTTGCCGTCGGAACTGATCGACCGGGCGTTGACCGGTCAGTTGACCATTTCGGCGCAGGGCGAACAGCGACAGGTCGAAGCGTTCATCGAATTTCACGGCGGGGCGGCGAACTTCCCCTGGCGCAGCCAGGCCAAGTGGATCGCGCATCGTCTGGCAAACCGCCTGGGGCTGGATGAGGCGACGGCGCGCGCCGCGGCGGCCAAGGTCTATCGCAGCGACATCTATCGCCAGCAGATGGACCAGACGGGTGCCGATCTGCCCGGCGCATCGGAAAAACTCGAAGGCTCGATTCGGGAAAAAACCGCTGTGGCCACGCAGAAGGGACAGCTTTCCCTGCTGCCGGATGTGTTTTTTGACGGCCAAATCTTTGACCCTGACCTGCGATGATGCCCATTTTTGCGGCAGCGCAGCATTTCTGCCAGCCTGATTTGGGCGATTACGCCGCAGTGCCGCAGAAATCCTTTGATCCAACGCCCGGGTTATCGGATCACTAACCCATGACGCACAACGGTGTGCGTCCAGAGAATGCCTCCCAAAGATCGGGATTATCCGAGCAACGCCGCTCACTCTTCGTCCACCTCCGGACGAGGCGTGTTTGCGGCATTTTGTTTTGGCCCGGTGTTCCCTTGTGATGGAGCCGGGCCCCCAACAACGAAAAAGGGACCGACCCAATGAAGTCTTTCCTCTTCGGCCTTGCGGCCACCACTGCCCTGATCAGCCCGGCCTTTGCCCAGATGCTGGAGCTTGAAAAAGACGAGCTGACCTTTGGTTTCATCAAGCTGACCGACATGGCACCGCTCGCCGTGGCCTATGAGCAGGGCTATTTCCTCGACGAGGGCCTGTTTGTCACGCTTGAGGCACAGGCCAACTGGAAGGTGCTGCTGGACGGCGTGATCGGAGGCCAGCTCGACGGCGCGCATATGCTGGCCGGCCAGCCCTTGGCCGCGACCATAGGCTTCGGCACCGAGGCGCATATCATCACCCCATTCTCGATGGATCTGAACGGCAATGGCATCACCGTGTCGAACGAGGTCTGGGACAAGATGCTGCCGCACATCCCGAAAATGGATGACGGCCGCCCGCAGCATCCGATCAGCGCAGAGGCGCTGGCCCCGGTGGTCGAAGAGTTCAGGAACGACGGCAAGCCGTTCAACATGGGCATGGTTTTCCCGGTCTCGACCCACAACTATGAGCTGCGTTACTGGCTGGCCGCCGGTGGCCTGCATCCGGGGTACTACTCGCCGGAAAACATCTCTGGCCAGATCAACGCGGATGTCCTCTTGTCCGTCACCCCGCCACCGCAGATGCCCGCAACCCTCGAAGCGGGAACGATTCATGGCTACTGCGTGGGGGAGCCGTGGAACCAGCAGGCGGTCTTCAAGGGCATCGGCGTGCCGGTCATCACCGACTATCAGCTGTGGAAGAACAACCCGGAAAAAGTGTTCGGCATCACCGCTGAATTCGCCGAGGAGTACCCGAACACCACTCTGGCATTGACCAAGGCGCTGATCCGCGCGGCGATCTGGCTGGACGAGAACGACAACGCCAACCGTCCCGAAGCGGTAGAGATCCTGTCGCGCCCGGAATACGTCGGCGCCGATTATGACGTGATCGCCAACTCGATGACCGGCTTCTTTGAATTCGAGAAGGGCGACAAGCGCGACATCCCCGACTTCAACGTCTTCTTCCGCTACAACGCGACCTACCCGTTCTATTCGGACGCCATCTGGTATCTGACGCAGATGCGCCGCTGGGGCCAGATCGCCGAACCGAAGTCCGACGCCTGGTACGACGAGGTCGCGCAAAAAGTGTACCGCCCCGACATCTACCTGCAGGCCGCACGGATGCTGGTTGACGACGGTCTGGCGAACGAGGCCGACTTTCCCTGGGACAGCGACGGCTACAAGGCACCGACCCCGGCGGGCGATATCATTGACGGTATCCCCTACGACGGCAAGGCGCCCAACGCCTACCTCGAGAGCTTGCCGATCGGCCTGAAGGGCGAGCAGATGGTTGTCGGCGCCGAAGTCAAAGGCTGAGCGGTGGCGGGGCAAGCCCCGCCCTACACCGAACCGTAGGGCGGGGCTTGCCCCGCCACTCCCTCACAGACATCGCGCCCCGGACCGGGGCCGCCTCCGAACGAGGACAAGAATATGACCACCGTTGACCCGAATTTTTCTGAAAGCGCTGAACGAAAAGCCCGCCGCGCGCGGTTGTTCACCCGTATCAATGCCGCCGACAAATGGTTCCAGGTTCTCGGCCTCAGCTGGATCACACCGGCGCTCAAGGCCATGGCCGGCGACAATCCACGCGCCCAGATGAAAGAGCTGTGGCGTCTGCTGGCGGTGCCGCTGATCGCCATCGCGGGGTTTCTTGTCCTCTGGGGCACTCTGGCCCCGCAAGTCCAGACCTCGCTGGGCGCGGTGCCCGGCCCGGCCGCCGTCTGGGAAGAGGCCAAGAACCTGCACGCCGACGCCCGGGTCAAGGCCGAAAAGCAGGCGAAGTTCGAGGCCATGGTCGAGAAGCGCAATCAAAAGTTCATCGACGCGGGTCAGTCGGACAAGGTCAAGGAAATAGCCTACACTGGTGCGCCCAGCTATTACGCGCAGATCTGGACCTCGATCAAAACCGTCTTCTTCGGCTTTTTCGTCGGCACCGTGATCGCCATCCCTCTAGGCATCATGGCAGGGCTGTCGCCCACCGCCAACGCGGCGATGAACCCGCTGATCCAGATATTCAAGCCGGTCTCGCCGCTGGCCTGGCTGCCGATCGTCACGATGATCGTCTCGGCGGTCTACGCCACCAATGACGGGCTGTTTGCCAAGTCGTTCCTGATCTCGGCCATCACCGTCACCCTGTGTTCAATCTGGCCGACGATCATCAACACCGCGCTGGGCGTGGCCTCGATCGACAAGGATCTGGTGAACGTCTCCAAGGTTCTGAAGATGAACACCTATACCAAGGTCACCAAGCTGGTGCTGCCCTCGGCCCTGCCGCTGATCTTTACCGGTCTGCGCCTGTCGCTGGGCGTTGGCTGGATGGTTCTGATCGCGGCAGAGATGTTGGCGCAGAACCCGGGCCTTGGCAAATTCGTCTGGGATGAATTCCAGAACGGGTCTTCCAGCTCGCTCGCCAAGATCATGGTCGCCGTCTTTACCATCGGCATCATCGGCTTCCTGCTGGATCGCGTGATGTTTGCGCTGCAGTCGCTCTTTACCTTCTCGAACCAAAGGTGATCGACATGGCTGTGATCGAATTCAAGAACGTCACCAAGGCCTTCGGCGAAGGCACGGCGGCAACCACGGTCCTGCAGAACATCGACCTGCAGGTGCGGGAGGGAGAGTTTCTGGTCCTGCTGGGCTTCTCGGGATCGGGCAAGACGACGCTGATCAACCTGATGGCCGGTCTGGAAATGCCGACCAAGGGCGACGTGACCTTCAAGGACAAGCCCATCGACGGTCCGGGGCGGGAACGCGGCGTGATCTTTCAGAACTACTCGCTGATGCCTTGGCTGACTGTCGAAGGCAACGTGCGGCTGGCCGTGGACACCGTCTTTCCGGGCATGGCCAAGGCCGAAAAGGCCGAGAAGGTTGCGCATTACGTGCGGATGGTCGGGCTTAGCCATGCCGCCACGCGCCGCCCGGCGGAACTGTCCGGCGGGATGCGTCAGCGGGTGAACGTGGCGCGCGCGCTGGCCATGAACCCCGAGGTTCTGCTGCTGGATGAGCCGCTGTCGGCACTGGACGCGCTGACCCGGGCCAATCTGGCCGATGAGATCGAAAAGATCTGGGATGCCGAGAAGAAGACCTGCGTGCTGATCACCAACGACGTGGACGAGGCCATTCTGCTGGCCGACCGCATCATCGCGCTGAACCCCGACGGAACGCTGGGGGAGCAATTCAATGTAAACATTGACCGCCCGCGCGAACGCACGGCCATGAACCACGACGAACGGTTCAAGGCCCTGCGCGGAAAAGTGACGCAATACCTGATGGATGTCGGCATCGAGGCCAAGGCCGAAGGTTCGCGATTGTTGCCGGACGTGACGCCGATCCACGGCGTGCCAAAGGCCGTCGCCAAGGCGCAGGACGGCATGATCGACGAGCGGTTCCTGGATTTCAGCCAGCTGCACAAGATCTACCCCACACCCAAGGGGCCGCTGACCGTGGTCGAGGATTTCAACCTGAAAATGAACCGGGGTGAGTTCATCTCGCTGATCGGCCATTCGGGCTGTGGCAAATCCACGGTTTTGACCATGGCGGCGGGTCTGAACGGGATTTCCAAAGGCGCGATCAAGCTGGATGGCCGCCACGTCGAGGGCGCCGATCCCGAGCGTGCGGTGGTCTTTCAGTCGCCCTCGCTGTTCCCCTGGCTGACGGCCCGTGAAAACTGCGCCATCGGCGTGGACAAGGTCTATCCGCGCGCCTCCCGTGCCGAACGTCAGGACGTGGTCGAGTATTACCTGGAACGTGTCGGGCTGGCGGATGCGATGGACCGGGCCGCCGCCGATATGTCGAATGGCATGAAACAGCGGGTAGGGATCGCGCGCGCCTTTGCCCTGTCGCCGAAACTGCTGCTGCTGGATGAGCCGTTCGGGATGCTGGACAGCCTGACCCGCTGGGAGTTGCAGGAAGTGCTGATGGAGGTCTGGGACCGGACCAAGGTCACCGCGATCTGCGTCACCCATGACGTGGACGAGGCGATCCTGCTGGCGGATCGGGTGGTCATGATGACCAACGGCCCGCAGGCGACAATCGGCAAGATCGTCGATGTGGATCTGCCGCGCCCGCGGTCGCGCAAGGCGCTGCTCGAACATCCCGATTACTACCACTACCGCGCCCAGGTGCTCGATTTCCTTGAGGAATACGAACACGGCAAGCACGGCAAGTCCGAAGTGAAACCGACCAAACAGCAAAACCGCAAAGCCGCCTGAACGCGTGCGGGAAAGGGATAAACCCATGGAAAAGGTACTGGAATCCGACGCCGCGGCGCAAACCTTCGTCAAAGTCAGCGAAGTCTGGGTGCCCGATGGCGAGGTGTTGAAACTGGCGGATGGCAGTTACGGCGATCTCGCCGCCTTCGAAGAAGCCTCGCGCCGGACGGAATTTGCCCGCGGTGAGGGCCTGCCCGGCAAGGCCTGGGCCGAGGCGCGGCCGGTGGTTCTGAAAGGGTTCGACGGGTCGTACTTCAAACGCACCGAAGCCGCGAAAGAGGCGGGGCTGACCAGCGCCGTTGCTGTTCCGGTCTTTGACGGGGACAGCCTGAAAGCGGTTCTGGTGGTGCTGTGCGGAGACGATGACACCCATGTGGGCGCCATCGAGATCTGGCAGGAAAATGACGGCCTGCTGATGCTGGATGACGGTTATTATGGCGCTGCCCGTCATTTCGAATGGGTCAGCCAGCACACCCATTTCCCGCGCGGGCAGGGGCTGCCTGGCGGTGTCTGGGCCTCTGACACGCCGATGCTGATGCGCGAATTGGGATCCGGCTACAAGTTCATCCGCGCTGACAGCGCCGGGCGCGCGGGCCTGACCACGGGGCTTGGTGTGCCGATCCCGGTTCCGGGCGGCAAGACCTTTGTGCTGACGCTGCTGACGGCCCTGGGCACGCCCATCGCGCGGCGGTTCGAACTGTGGGACGCGCGGCCCTCGAAGGTGGGCAGCAAAGCGGCGGCGGTGCTGGTGGATGGCATCTGCGAACGCGATGGGCCGCTGTGGACCGACGACACCCAGCGAGAGCCGCGTCGCGTCGAGCCCTGGCAAGGGGTCATCGGCAAGGCGCTGGGCACCGGTCTGCCGGTGGTCGAAAGCGGCGCGCCCGGTGTGACCGCCGGCTACGAGACGATGGTGGCCCTGCCCATTCATCACGACGGAGACATTGCGCACATCGTGGCGTGGTATTGCTGAGGGGACGAAGGATCATGCAGAAACTTGTCGTCATCGGAGCAGGCATGGCCTCGGGCCGGGTGCTGGAGCACCTGCGCGAGACCGCGCCGGAAGACTTTGAAATCACGCTGTTCAATGCCGAACCGCGTGGCAACTACAACCGCATCATGCTGTCGCCGGTCCTGTCGGGAGAGAAGTCATACCAGGAGATCGTCACCCATGACGAGGGCTGGTACGCGGACAACCAGGTCACCTGTCGGTTCGGCGAACATGTGGTCGGGATCGACCGCGAAGCCAGGACCGTCACCGGACAGAACGGCGACGTCGCCTATGACAAGCTGCTGATTGCGACCGGCTCGGCGCCTTTCATCATCCCGGTTCCGGGCAAGGACCTGCCCGGTGTCGTATCCTACCGCGATCTTGACGATACATACGCCATGATCGAAGCGGCGGGCACACCCGGGGGGCGGGCCGTGGTGATCGGCGGCGGGTTGTTGGGGCTGGAGGCGGCGGCGGGTCTGCGCCTGCGCGGCATGGAGGTCACCGTCCTGCACCTGATGGGCCACCTGATGGACCGGCAGTTGGACGAGTCGGCGGGCTATCTGCTGAAGAAAGACCTCGAAAAACGCGGCATCACGGTGATGACCAAGGCCTCGACCAAGGCGATCCTTGGGGACGACCGGGCCGAGGCGGTCTTGCTGGAGGACGGGACTGTACTCGACGCCGACCTTGTGGTCATGGCCGTCGGTATCCGTCCGGAAACCCGGCTCGCCAATGATGCCCACCTGGATGTTGCGCGCGGTATCGAGGTGAACGCGCAGATGCAGACCTCGGACCCTGATGTCTTTGCGGTTGGTGAATGTGTCGAATTCGACGGCCAGCTGTTCGGCCTTGTTGCGCCGCTGTATGATCAGGCCAAGGTTGTCGCCGCCGCCCTGACGGGCGAGGCGGCGGAATTTGTGCCAAAGGAACTGTCAACCAAGCTGAAGGTCACCGGGTGTGACCTGTTCAGTGCGGGTGATTTCGCCGAGGGAGAGGGGCGTGAGGACATCGTCTTCCGCGACCCGGCGCGCGGCATCTACAAGCGGCTGGTGATCGAGGGCAACAAGCTGGTCGGCGCGGTGATGTATGGTGATACTGCCGACAGCAACTGGTTCTTCGGTCTGATCAAGGACGGCACCGACATCGAAGAGATGCGAGAGACGCTGATCTTTGGTCCCGCCTATCAGGGAGGTGGCCAATCGGACCCTCTCTCAGCCGTTGCAGCCTTGCCGCCTGAGGCGGAAATCTGTGGCTGTAACGGCGTCTGCAAATCCACCATCGTCAAGGCCATCGAAGGCGGCGCGACCGATCTGGGCGCGGTCAAGGCAAGCACCAAGGCCAGCGCCTCCTGCGGGACCTGCACCGGGCTGGTTGAACAGGTCCTGCAGGTCACGCTGGGTGATGCCTTTGCGCTGCCGGCGGCACAATCTGTCTGTGACTGCACCGATCTCGGCCATGAAGACGTGCGCCGCCTGATCAAGAGCCAGGAACTGAAATCCCAGGAGGCGGTTTGGCAGGAACTGGGCTGGAAAACGGTCAATGGCTGCCACGTTTGCCGTCCGGCGATCAATTTCTACCTGCTGGCAGACTGGCCGCTGGACTACACGGATGATCCGCAAAGCCGCTTCGTGAATGAACGCAACCACGCCAACATCCAGAAGGACGGCACCTATTCCGTCATGCCACGCATGTGGGGCGGGATGACCACGCCGCAGGAGTTGATCGCCATCGCGCAGGCCGCCGAGAAATACGGCGCCACGGTGAAGGTCACCGGCGGTATGCGGATCGACCTGCTGGGGGTGAAGAAAGAGGATCTGCCGGCGATATGGCACGATCTGAACAAGGCGGGGATGGTCTCGGGCCACGCCTATACCAAGGGGCTGCGCACGGTGAAAACCTGCGTCGGCTCGGATTGGTGCCGGTTCGGCACGCAGGACAGCACCGGCCTCGGCATCAAGCTCGAGAAAAAGCTGTGGGGGTCGTGGACGCCGCACAAGGTCAAACTCGGCGTTTCGGGCTGTCCGCGCAACTGCGCAGAGGCGACCTGCAAGGACGTGGGCATCGTCTGCGTCGACAGTGGCTATCAGATTGGGGTGGCCGGGGCGGCGGGCATGGACGTGAAGGAAACCGAACGCCTGGTCGATGTCGCCACCGAGGAAGAGGCGATCGAATGGACGACTGCCTTTGTCCAGCTCTACCGCGAGAACGCCAAATACCTCGACCGGGCTTACAAATGGGTCGCCAAGGTGGGCCTCGACTGGGTCAAGGACGTGCTGGCTGACGAGGCCGAGCGCAAGGCACTGGTCAGACGGTTCGACGTGTCGCAGAGCGTTTACCAGACCGACCCCTGGGCCGAACGGGCCGAACCGGAGGCGGCGCGCCGCTTTCAGCCCATGGCCGATTTCACCCTGGAGGCGGCGGAATGAACTGGATCGATATTGGCGCACTCGACGATGTCCCCCTGCGCGGCGCGCGGATCGTCAAGACACACGCGGGGTGTATCGCGGTGTTCCGCACGGCAGAGGCAGAGGTCTTTGCCGCCTCCAACACCTGTCCGCACAAGGCCGGTCCCCTGTCGGAGGGGATCGTTCACGGGCAAAAAGTGACCTGCCCGCTGCACAACTGGGTCTTCGACCTGAACACCGGTGAGGCGCAGGGCGCCGATGCTGGCCGGATCGACGTCTACCCGGTACAGGTCGAGGGGGGGCGCATCCTGCTGGACGTCTCGGCGCTGGAAAAGCGGAGCGCGGCCTGATGGACGGCGGGGCAGGAACCGGACAAGGGACCGTGCGCTCGACCTGCCCCTATTGCGGGGTGGGCTGTGGCGTCTTGCTGAAACCCGATGGCGCGGGCGGGTTGGAGGTGCGGGGCGATCCGCATCACCCGGCCAACCTCGGGCGGCTCTGTTCCAAGGGAACGGCGCTGGGTGAAACGCTGGGTTTGGGTCATCGGCTGATGGCGCCGCGCATCGGCGGGCAGGAGGTTTCCTGGGACCATGCCCTGCAAACCGTGGCGGACCGGTTTTCCGCCACCATCGCCGAACACGGGCCCGACAGTGTTGCGTTTTACGTCTCGGGCCAGTTGCTCACAGAAGATTACTACGTGGCCAACAAGTTGATGAAAGGCTTCATCGGGTCGGCCAACATCGACACCAATTCGCGGCTTTGCATGGCCTCGACCGTGGCGGGGCACAAACGGGCGTTCGGCACGGACACGGTCCCCGGCACCTATGAGGATCTGGAAGAGGCCGACCTGATCGTCCTCGTCGGCTCCAACCTCGCCTGGTGTCACCCTGTGCTGTATCAACGGGTGCTGGCCGCGCGAAAGACCCGCGGCACCAGGATCGTGGTCGTGGACCCACGCCGGACCGCCAGTTGTGACGGCGCGGACATGCATCTGGCCCTGCAGCCCGGATCGGACGTCGCCCTGTTCAACCGGCTGTTCGCCGAGATCTACGAGATGGGGGCGCTGGACAAGGAGTTCCTGCAGCACACCGAAGGGTTCGACGCCGCGTTGAGAACCGCCAGCATGGAGGACACTTCGGTCACCGGGTTGAGCGAGACAGAGATCCGGGATTTCTGCAAGCTGTGGATCCGGACCGAGAAGGTGGTGACCATCTTCAGCCAGGGGGTGAACCAGTCGACCTCCGGCTCTGACAAGGTCAACGCGATCCTGAACTGCCACCTTGCCACGGGCCGGATCGGCAAGCCCGGCTGCGGGCCACTGTCAGTTACCGGACAGCCCAACGCCATGGGCGGACGCGAGGTGGGCGGGCTGGCCAATATGCTGGCCTGTCACCTCGACCTCGAAAACGCCGATCACCGGGTTGCGGTGCGTGATTTCTGGTCTTCGCCACAGGTTCCCGACAAGCCGGGTCTGAAGGCGGTGGACATGTTCCGGGCGGTAGAAGACGGGCGCATCAAGGCGCTGTGGATCATCCACACCAACCCCGCCGTGTCGATGCCAGAGGCCGACGCGGTGCGTGACGCCATCGCAGGCTGCGAGTTTACCGTGGTCAGCGACATCACCGCAGCCACCGACACCGCGCGCCTTGCCCATGTGCTGCTACCGGCCACGGCCTGGGCGGAAAAGGATGGCACCGTCACCAATTCGGACCGCACCATCAGCCGCCAACGCAGGATCTTGCCTGCCCCCGGTCAGGCGCGACCGGACTGGGCGATCCTGGCCGAGGTCGGCCAGCGGATGGGCTGGCAAAGCGCCTTTGACTACCAGACCCCGGCAGAGATCTTTCGGGAATACGCGGCTCTGTCCGGCATCGCCGGTGCCTTTGGCCGCGATTTCGACATTTCCGGCCTCGCCGATCTGCGCGAAGAGCAGTATGAGCAGCTGAAACCGACCCGTTGGCCGGTCAGCGCGCATCGCAGCGGCGGACGGTTCTTCGCCGATGGGCGGTTCTACCATCCCGGCGGCAAGGCGCAGTTGTTGCCGGTGTCTTATCGCCCACCCGCTGCGCGCACCGCGCCGTGCTTTCCGTTCCGTCTGAACACCGGGCGCACGCGGGACCAATGGCACACCATGACGCGCACGGCGCTTTCGCCGCGCCTGTCCGCGCATCTGGCAGAACCGTTTCTCGAAATCCATCCACGCGACGCGGAGGTACAGGGGATCACAGCTGCGGATCTTGTCCGCGTTGACAGCCCGCAGGGCAGCGCCATTCTGCGGGCGCGGATCACCGATGCGGTACAGCCGGGACAGGTCTTTGCTCCGATGCACTGGACCGCCGAAACCGCGCCTTGCGCACGGATTGATGCCCTTGTCGCCGCCGCCGTTGATCCGGTCTCGGGCCAGCCGGAAAGCAAGGCCAGCGTGGTCAACGTCTCGCGCCTGCGGGTGGCTTGGTACGGGTTTGCAGTCTCGGTCGCGGCCATCGCGCCGACATCCGATTACTGGGCACTGGCGACAACCACCGCAGGCATGCGCGCCGAACTTGCGGGCCTGGCAGAGGTCGACGATTGGGAAGCCGAGGCGCGACGTCTGTTCGCGGCGCCCGACGCGCAGGTCACTTCGGTCATTGATACCAAGCGCGGCAGTGCCCGGATCGCGCTGCGCGACGGGGACCGGTTGATCGCCGCGCTGTTTGTCTCACCGGAACCGGTGGCGGTGATGCGGGACTACCTTGCAGCGCTGCCCGAGGCCCCTGACCAAAGCCTTCTGTCCGGGCGTTCGCCGGCGGATATGCCCGATCCCGGGCCAATCCTCTGCTCTTGCTTCGGTGTGGGTGTGAACACTATCCTTGCCGCCATCGAAACCGAAGGCCTGATGAGCGTTGACGCCATCGGCGCGGCGCTGCATGCAGGCACGAACTGCGGCTCTTGCCGTCCGGAACTGGCGGACCTTTTGGCCATGTCGCAGACAAGGGAAGCCGCAGAATGAGCCTGTCCGAACATGTCCGCACATTGGGCCGTGGCCCGGGGCGGTCACGCTCGCTGACCGAGGACGAGGCCTTTGAGGCCATGACGCAGATGCTGAATGGCGGCGCCCCAGAGGCGGTAGGCGCGCTGTTGATGCTGCTGCGGATGAAGGGTGAGACCAAAGAGGAAATCGCCGGGTTTGCCCGCGCCGCGCAGGGGGCGCTGGGCACATGGCCGCGCGCCGATCTGGACTGGCCCTGCTACGCCGCCGGGCGGACACGGGGTCTGCCATGGTTCCTGCTGGCGGCGAAACTGGTGGCGGATCAGGGACACCGCGTGCTGCTGCACGGCTGGAACGGGAGGGACACCGCGATCCGGGAGGGGATCGCGGAACTGGGGATTCCGGTTGTGAACACGGCCGAAGCGGCGGCGCAGGCGCTGGATGCGCATGGCATCGCCTACCTGCCGCTTGAGGTTTCCCATCCCGCGCTGTTCCGCCTCTTGGATCTGCGGGACACGCTTGGTTTGCGGTCCTGCGTCAACACGGTGTGCCGGATGCTGAATCCCGGCCGCGCCCCGGCAAGCGTGCAGGGGGTGTTTCACCCGCCATACCGGCTGTTGCAGGCCGATGCGGCCGGGCTTCTGGGCTGGCGCAACCTGACAGTGATCAAGGGCGGCGGCGGTGAATTCGAACGCCATCCCGGCAAGCTGGTCGAGGGGTTTGGCCTGCGCGCCGGTGCCCCGTGGCAGAGGGACTTTCAGCCGATTTCCCGCGACGCGCGGCGGCTGGCGGATTTCGAGATGCCGGCCGGTTCACTGGGCGCGCTCTGGCAGCACGACAAAGGGCCGGATTTTGCCCGCGACCTTGTCCTTGGCACGGCGGCCTTGGCCTTCGAGACGCTGGGTTTGACCAATCCCGAGGTCGAGGCGCTCTGGCACGTTCGTGAAACCGTCGAGACGGTCTGAAAATCGCTCACGTTCGCACTATCTGAAAACCCCTGTGCGCCCGCGCACCGCTTTCACTTTGACGCCACGTAGGCTGGAACCTAGGCTGAAAACGGTCGCAGCTCTGCCTGAACGGGTATAGGGCGCGTCGTAACGCCGACAGACCGGATTGGACATGATGCGTTTCCTGACCCGTTTCCTCCTTGTGATGATGATTGCCGCCACCCCCGCCAGCGCGCAGGACCAACCGCCGCGCCCGGTCAAGGTCATGAGCCTGGAACAGGGCGATGGCGTTCTGCGTCGCAATTTCTTTGGCACCGTGGTGGCCCGCCAGACCGTCGACCTTGCCTTTCAGGTCTCGGGTCAGTTGAACCGCTTTCCCGTTCTCGAAGGAGAACCGGTGGCCAAGGACGCGCTGATTGCGGAACTGGATCTCGAGGCGTTTCAACGCGCGCTGGATCAGGCCAGGCTGCAAAAGGAACAGGCGGAGCGTAGCCTGAACCGGCTCAAGCAACTGTCGCGCGACACGGTCAGCGAAGCCTCGCTGGAAGACGCGCAGACCAATGCCGATCTGGCCGAAATTGCGGTCCGCGAAGCGCAGGACGCCTTTGACCATGCCACCCTGCGCGCGCCATTCGACGGATTGGTGGCGACGCGCAACCTTGCCAATTTCTCGACCATTCAGGCGGGAACGCCGATCGTGCGCCTGCATGACGTCAGCGAATGGCGGGTTGAAATCGAAGTGCCCGAAGTGCTGTTCCGCCGCGCTGGCAAAGATCCGGATTTGCAGATTTTTGGCACGTTCACCGGGTCCGATCGGAAGATCCCGCTGGAAGTGCGCGAGTTTCGCGCCGAAGCCAGCACTGTCGGCCAGACCTTCAAACTGACACTGGCCATGCTCGAGGAGCCGGGCGCGGGCGTTCTGCCGGGCAGTTCGATCACCGTGACCGCCGATCTGAAACTGGCGGCGGCGCGCATCGAAGTGCCCGCAAGTGCGATCATTTTCACCCCCGACGGCGCGACCTCGGTAATGGTTTTCGAACCGGGCGAAGGGGACGCAGGTGTCGCGCGCCGCCGGGCGGTTCAGATCGAGGCGGGGCCGGACGGCGAGTTCCTGCTGGCCGAGCCGCTGGAACCGGGGACCGAGGTCATCGTGGCCGGGGCCGGAATGCTGAGCGACGGGCAGGCAGTCCGCCGTTTCAAGGGGTTCTCGGAGTAAACCGATGTCCATCGCACGCGCTTCCATCGACAAGCCGCTGATCACGTGGCTCATCATGCTGGGCTGTATCCTTGGCGGGATCTGGGGGTTCCTGTCGCTCGGGCGGCTGGAGGATCCGGCATTCACCATCAAGCAGGCTGTGGTGGTCACCCAGTATCCCGGCGCCTCTGCCGAACAGGTTGCCATCGAGGTGTCCGAACCGCTTGAATCCGCGATTCAGCAGATGGGTGAGGTCGACCGCATTTCCTCGATCAACCAACCTGGCCGGTCGATCATCGACGTGGCGATCCGCGATACCTATGACGGCAACGAACTGCCGCAGGTCTGGGACAAGCTGCGCGCGCGGGTGGCCAATGCCGCCGGGGGTCTGCCTGACGGGGTCGCGTCGCCGGTGGTCAACGACCAGTTCGGCGATGTGTACGGTTTGTATTATGCTGTCACGGCCAACGGCTTGAGCGATGCTGAAGTTCACCGGTTGGCCACTTTCCTGCGGCGCGAATTCCTTGCCGTTGACGGTGTGGCGGACGTGGCGGTCACCGGCCTGCCGGACGAGACGATCTATATCGATTCCAATCCTGCGCTTGCCACCGGGCAGGGGGTTTCCCCGCTGGCCTTTCTTAATGCAATTTCCACCGCGAACAGTGTCACGAATGCGGGCACCGTCCAACATGGCGCCAGCCGCACGTTCATCGAATATCCAGAAGGCTCTGACACCGTCACGGACATCGCGGGGCTGAACATCGGCGTCGGCGGCGAGGTGCTGAACCTGATCGACATCGCCACCGTATCGCGCCAGCGCACCGATACCCCCTCGGTCCTGATCCGTTTCAACGGCGAGGACGCCTTTGCGCTGGGTATCGCGGGCCTGAGCAGCGAGAACATTGTCGACGTCGGCTATCGCGTCACCGACCGTTTCGCGGAACTGGAGCAGGACATTCCCTGGGGAGTCCAGCTGCACCCGATCTACGAACAGCATGTCGTGGTGGACGAGGCCTCGAATGCCTTTCTCGTCAACCTGGCCATGTCGGTCGCGATCGTGGTCATCGTTCTGGCGCTGTTCATGGGGTGGCGCGCCTCGATCGTGGTTGGCGGAACGCTGTTGCTGACGGTTGTCGGCACACTGTTCTTCATGGCTATCTTCTCGATCGAGATGGAACGCATTTCGCTGGGTGCGCTGATCATCGCCATGGGGATGCTGGTGGACAACGCCATTGTGGTCGCCGAAGGCATGCAGATCGCCATGGCGGGCGGGCGCAAGTCACGAGAGGCCGCGACAGAGGTTGCAGGCCGCACGCAGATCCCGCTTCTGGGGGCCACCGTGATCGGCATCATGGCCTTTGCCGGCATCGGGCTGTCGCCGGATTCCACGGGGGAGTTCATGTTCTCGCTCTTTGCGGTCATCGGGATTTCTCTGTTGCTGAGCTGGATTCTGGCGGTCACGGTCACGCCGCTATTGGCGCATTACCTGTTCCGCGTCGGATCGGGTGAGGACGGTGACGCCTATTCAGGCGCCCTGTTCCGGGCCTATGGCGCGGTGTTGCGCGGTGCGCTGCGCATTCGTTGGCTGGTGCTTGTCGCGCTGGTGGGGGTCACTGTTGCTTGCTACGCGGGATTTGGCATGATCAAGCAGCAGTTCTTTCCCAACTCGAACACGCCGCTGTTCTTTGTGCATTACAAGCTGCCGCAAGGCACCGCGATTCAGGAAACCTCCTCGGACCTTGCCCGCCTCGAAGAGTGGCTGGCGGAGCGCCCCGAGGTCGTCTCGGTCGCCGCATTCGTGGGGCAGGGGGCCGACCGGTTCATGCTGACCTATGAATCGCAACGGCCGAATTCCAGCTACGGCCACCTGATCATCCGTACCGACACCATCGACCAGATCCCGGCCCTGCGGGCGGATCTGGATGCCTTTGGCACCACCCATTTCCCCGGCGCGGAATTCCGCACCCAGAGGCTTGTTTTCGGGCCGGGTGGCGGCGCGCCGATCGAGGTGCGCTTTTCCGGGTCTGACCCGACGGTGCTGCGGCAACTGGCCGAAACCGCCGCGCAGACCATGAAACAGACCTCGGACAATCTGCAGCATATCCGCACCGACTGGCGCGAACAGGAACTTGTCCTGCGTCCGGTCTATGCGACCGACCGTGCGCAGGCGGCGGGGATCAGCCGCGACGATGTGGCCAATATCCTGCTCTTCGCCACCGACGGCATTGCCGGCGGCAGCTACCGCGAGGGCGACCGGCAGATCCCGATCATCATGCGCGTTGACGCGTCCGCCGACCTTTCCCTGATGGATCAGCTGATCTATTCCGATACGGCCAATGGCTTTGTCCCCTTGGAACAGGCGGTCGACGGACTTGAAGTGCGTGTTGAAAACACCCTGTTCATGCGTCGTGATCGGTTGCCCACCATAACCGTGCAAGCGGGAATCCCGCCGGAACTGACCGCCGCCGCCGTTCACACGGACATCCGCGCGGCCATCGAGGCGCTGCCCCTGCCGGTGGGCTATCGCATGGAATGGGGCGGCGAGTACGAGAACTCGAAAAACGCCAACGAAAGCCTTGGCAAGCAATTGCCGCTCAGTCTGATCGTCATGGTGCTGATCTCTGTCGTGCTGTTCAACGCGCTGCGCCAACCGCTGATCATCTGGCTGTTGGTGCCGATGTCGGTCAACGGCGTGGTGCTGGGCCTGTTGGGAACCGGTCTGCCATTTACCTTCACTGCCCTGCTGGGGCTGCTCAGTCTGTCGGGGATGCTGATCAAGAACGGTATCGTTCTGGTCGAGGAGATCGACCTGGTGCGCGCCGACGGCGTGGCGCTGGATGAGGCCATTGTCACCGCCTGCGTCTCACGTCTGCGCCCGGTGGTATTGGCGGCCGGGACCACGATTCTCGGCATGGTGCCGCTGCTGTCGGATGCCTTTTTCGTCTCGATGGCGATCACGATTATGGGCGGCCTGGCCTTCGCTTCTGTCCTGACGCTGGTTGCGGCACCGGTGCTGTACCGGATTTTCTTCCGCGACAGTCGGCCCGCCTGAGTGCGACAATCAGGGGCGTCTGCTGGCCGTCACTGTTCTAAACGCTTGGGTTGCCCAAGTGCGGTACAGCCGACTTGTGGCGCTTTCCCGTCGCGCTATTCCTCGACCGTCAGGATCTCGTCCAGGGGCTTTTTGATCTTCGCCACGGCAGGCACCGTCGCCTGCTCTGCCGGATGTCCCACCGCGATGATCATGGTCGGCTTTTCCTGCTCTGGCCGCCCCAGAAGGTCGTTCAGGAATTTCATCGGATTGGGTGTATGGGTCAGTGAAACCAGCCCGGCGTGATGGAGCGCGGTCAACAAGACGCCCGTGGCAATCCCGACGCTTTCGGGCACGTAATAGTTCTTGAACCGAGTGCCGTCGTCGAAGTGGCCATAACGCTGTGCAAACACCACGATCAGCCATGGCGCGGTTTCAAGTTGCGGCTTCTCCGGCCCCGTCCCGATCGGCTCCAGCGCCTTCAGCCAGGCATCCCCTGCCGCACCTTCGTAAAAGCGCTGTTCCTCCTCTTCCGCGGCCGCCCGGACGCGCGCCTTGAGCCGTGGGTTCGAGATCGCCACGAAATGCCAGGGCTGATGATTGGCCCCGGACGGCGCGGTCCCGGCGGCTCGGATGCAATCCTCGATCACACCGCGTGAAACGGGCCGGTTGTCAAAGTCCCGCACGGTATGGCGCCGCTGCATGAGGCGATGAAAGGCTTTCGCCGCCCGCGCCATCTCCTCGTCGTTCATCTCTGCCCTGTCAGGCAGCGCCACGGCCTCATACCGCAGTTTCTCACGTGCAAACATTGCCATACCCTCCCGCCGGTTCGTTGACGAGCAAGTGGTCAGCAGTCTGACAAAGGATGCAACCCATTTCCAGGGCGGCCAGTGCAATCCGAGAACATCTTGCGCGGAAAGCCCCTTGCAGCCGACATGCGGTCCTTGCTAAAGGGGTCGATGGAGAGGTGGCCGAGTGGTCGAAGGCGCACGCCTGGAAAGTGTGTAGGCGGGAGACCGTCTCGAGGGTTCGAATCCCTTCCTCTCCGCCACATATTTTGTATATGTTCTTGATTTCAAAAGATAATTCCGGCGCAAAGCTGCTTCGTTCCCACATTCATTCCCACACTCGGTTCGGCTTGGATCGTCCTCGGCGCTAGTCCTCAAGCAAATCGTCATCTGTCTCGCCCGTAATCAACTCGCGCTGCCGTTCGCGGCTGATTTGCCCGTAACTGCGCAGGGTGGTCAGTACGTCCGTGTGCCCGAGGTTCTGGGACGTTGCGACGATTTCCGCGACAGAGGTACAGGTCTTGGCCGCGTGTCGGGCAAGCATGTGACGGAAGGCATGCGGCCCAAAGGTCGCTAGATTGGCAGCGGTGAAGGCTGCATTGACGATCTTGCGTACTGGTTCTGTGCTTTTCCAAGGGCGGCGCTCGAAACCTTCGACGGAAAAACCGGTGTTGGAGTTGGGAGCGATGGCGGTTGCCGGGAACAGGGGATCGTCCGGACCATAGAGCGCTTCGTCATCCAGATAGGTGATCCATGCGCGGAGTGCGGTTTCAGCTTCGGGAAAACCTTTGGCAAAGAAAGTGTCGATGCTCTTGCCGAACTTCGTAGCCACCTCGCGCGGGTTCTGGAACACGGATTTCTCGTCCAGATCGACATGCTTGAGACGCAATGAGATCAATGCACCCACGCGAATGCCTGTAAGGCAGAGCAAAGCAAAGACTGCCTTGTCCCGCATTTCGCGCGGAGTGGACGCGGGCATTATGGCGAGCGCCCGTTTGGCCTGTTTGACGCTGGGCGCTGGGCGGGTAGGGGCTGCGCGGGCTTCGGCCTCGTCGCGGCGCGACAGGTTGAAATAGTCCGCATCCGATGCCCTGATCCGGCTGCGGAAGCCGTCTTGCTGAGAAAGCCAGAGTGTGAACTCTCGCAAGGTCGCTAGGATAGCGCGCGCGGTGGACTTTCCCAAGGGTTTGCCGGTTGCCCCCTTGGCCTGTTCCAGATGGGCGCGGAACCCCATCGCCCATTCGATATGAAACTTGCTGAAGTCCTTGCGCCCGTTCCACACATCGAAGCGCTCAAGCGCAGCCAGTTCGCGGTCGATTGATTTGTTGGAAAGTTGGCGCGCGTACTTTCGATAGTCAACGAAGCGGCGTTTGAGGCGTTCGTTTTTCTCATTCGGTCGTTTGCTCATGGTGGCCTCCTTTCAGGTGCTTACAAGGGGGTAAATCAGGTGCCGACCGGGCATGTCGGGAAGTGGAAAAACACGGGGAGTCCTGTCCACCACCTTAATGTTCGCTATTGCCGCGTAATTTTGAGGACGAGGGTTCGGGCAATTTCAGGGATGCGGGCTTCGGCAACTGGCTTGGACATGACGGTATCGCAGGCCTCACAGAGAGCCGTCAGCTTGGCCCGGCCCGCTTTGATCTCGCAATTTGCGATCCCCTCCGCCGCCCGTCGCGCGACGCGGCATCGCACGCAATAGAAGGTGTCGATGGTGGTCTTGACCGAGCGGCCTTCGCGTTTGGATTTGATGTGGCCCCGCAGGTCGTCGCCCCGGATCAGAGCGGGCCGTGTTCCGTCCATGACGCGCAGTCCGTCAGACGCCCAATTCCGGATCGTGCGGGGAGAGACGCCGGATACCTCCGCCGCCTCTTCGATGGTGTAGCAGCGGAACGCTTTGATCCCGCTCAAGCGCGCTTGCTTAGGCATCTGTGCCTACTCGCCCGCCGGGGTCTCATTGCGCTTCAACCAGTCGCGCAAGGCGTCCATGGTGATCAAGCGGCGGGTGCCGATCTTGATGCTCTTCAACTCGCCCGACGAAAGGGCAGCGTAGAGCGTCGTCCGTCCGATGCTGCACAGGCGTGCGGCCTCGTTTGGGGATACCGCGAGGACTTGGGTGGCTTGGTTGAAGATTTCTGTGATGTCCGTCATTTCCCATACTCCTTTGCTGGGGCACAGGTGGACGGTGGCGGACGGCGGGTGGTTCAAAACAGAGGCAAGGTTTTGAACCCCTTATGAACCCCCGCGCGCTTTTCGTATGTACCGCTTTATGGCGGAAGCGGATGGGATGGGCTTGTCCGGGTATTTATCAACGAAGGCGGCACGAACAGCGCGCGCTTCCGCGTTAACTGGTTTGGCAGCTACACCAGTTCGAATGCGGTTTTTGATTAGCGGTTCAAGCAAATGCCCATGTTGGTTTGGCCGCCCTCCCGTGTTCGTGCTTGGAACGCCCACCAACTCGCCGGGGTCGGAGATGCTTCGAAGGTTGCCAGTTTCCGTTCTAATCTCGACCAGATCGTCGAGGTGCACCACCTCTACACCTGCCAAGGGCAAGCCGCCCTGTGATGTAACTACCAATCGCCAATCCGACCGCGCCTCGCGCCCCAAGGCACTTTGCAGGTCTCGAGCGTCGTCTTCAGTCTGCAAGGTCGGGTGAAAGTAGAGCATGATGGACGCGTGGCCGGTCTCTACCCGGCCAACCCGCCATGTCTGCCCGTGAAGGCTTGAGGATTTGCGCTGCCGACACTCGAAGACCTCTGCCAAGCGTCGGACCAATTCTGGTAGGTCAGGTACAAATGCAGTGATGGTTGCAGGGTCGAGTGCGACGAAACCTGCTTGGTCGCAGTAGTACCCGTAGTTTTCGCCCTCATAAACAACGGGCGCAGAATGTGGCACATCGCAGTCGCCACAAACGACCGTGCTTATAACGCCCGCCCTACGCAAGAACCTGTGACGGACGAGTGCGTCAAAGGCTGCACCTTCGTAAAAACCCGAGGCCACCTTGCCGCGCTGTGCAATGATCTCACAGAGCAATGAGACGGCGTTCACTCAGTCACCAAAAGCAATTCGGCTTTGGTCGGCGGGGGGGGCCAGCAAATCCCAGCGTTCCAGAAGTCCGAAGACGAATTTGCGCTCCTTCTCAGTCTTGTTCGGCACGCTGGTTGTGTTGGGCACTCGCAAAGTCACCGTAAGGACGCGGCCTTTCTTGTCGTCATGCGGTATCTTGGTGATCCGCAAGGTTGCTGCCACGACCTGCCAGCCACAAGATCGCAACGGCGATGCCGTCCCGAACCGACGGTCAAGAAACTGATAGAGCGTTTCATCATCACCGCGTTTCTCGATCATCAAGAATGCCCCTTCCGACGACCGAAACGACAGCGAGGACACTTCGACATAGTCAATTTGGTCCGCTGGAACCGTCACCAATTCGGGGTCGCTGCGGAGTGACTCCAATCGAACATCGCGGCGAGGGACTTCGACAGGCGGCTCAGAGTCCGGCGCGAAGTGTTTGGCAAAGGTCTTCAAATATTGGTCGCGGACCTTGGTCCCGCCCTTGGCGCAAATCTCGACGATCCGCTCTTTTGGGTCACACGCGATTCCGACCTCAAGGACTTTTTGAACGGTTTGCCGCTCTAGACTGCCTTCACGGAATGCCAATTCACTTTCTGCGCGGTCTTCAACGTATATTGTGGCTTGTGTCAGTTCGATTTGCCCGCCAGTCGCGGGGTCGTTCCGCATAGATTGGAACCAATCTGACTCGCTTCTTCGATGTGCGGGCAACTTCAAGATTTTCACGGTCTCGGTCAAAAAGCCGTCGCGCGCGCTTTGCGAGTCCAGCGCCCAGGGTTTGCCGTCGTCGGGAAACTGAAACCGCGCCCATTGCCTGCCGCCGGTTCTGTGAAGAAGTGACGCCTGCACCTGCACTCGGTCAATCATGCGACGGTGTTGGGTGGCCAGCATCAAGAGTACGTCTTCAACGCCTTCCATCCCCTCAAGATCGATGCCTTCCCCTGCGCAGACCTGCGCCGCACCGGTCAAGCCGTCGTCATTGGCCAATGTTGCCAAAAACTCCAACTCGGCCTTCACCGCATCCTGCTGCGTGTCGGGCATGTCTTCCAGCAAAGCCTCGATGGACCGTACCAATGCTGTCCCGCGTCCTTCGCTCGTCCAATCGAAATTGTCGGGAGCTTTGATGCCGCGCGCCTCAAGACATGTCTTGAGGCGATCTGACGGCGATTTCCGAATGAACCCGCTAAAGGATACCATATCTTGCGCCTACTATACTTTGATGATCGAAATATAGAGTTCATAGGCGTTCAGCGCAAGTCGAGCGGGTCCTAACGGGATTTCTTCGCTGCCAAGATAGTGCCTACAGCAGGAAGTCCCCGGCCGTCAGCCCCGTCACGCCCGCAACTCGGATCTCAGCGTCGGTCGAACCGTCGCCATCTATGTCCATCCGGACGATGGTGGAACCGCTGGCAGTCTCGAACAGGGTTAACTCCGAGGTCGAGGAAGCGGTAAAACCCGATGTTGCCCGGAAAACAAAGGCGGCCGACGCGATGCCAGAAACATCAATCAGATCCAGACCCTTCTCGAAGTCCATGATCTGATCCCGAGCGGACAAGAGGCCGGCCTCATCCGCCGTGCGAAACAGAAAGGTATCGGCATCGGCTCCTCCGGTCAGCGCATCAGTCTCCGTGCCCCCGACGATCAGATCATTTCCTATTCCACCACGCAGGACGTCGGCCCCTGTTCCGCCGCGCAGGTCATCAGCCCCAGCTCCACCTTCAAGTGTATCGGCATCCGCATGACCTGAAATCGTGTCGTTCCCGCCATTCCCGACCAGCCTATTCGCCAGGAAACTGCCAGAAAGCAGGTCGTTGCCATTGCCGCCTTCTGCATTCTCGAAATTCCTGAGAACGTCTCGATTTGCCAGCGGATCGCCGCTCACTGTCTGGTTCCATAGTTGAAGGACAAGATCGCCGGTTGCCTGCGAGTAGACGATGGTATCGCTGCCGCCCGGCGACCCGTCTAGCAGCTCCGGAGACAGATTGCCGATCAGGATGTCATCGCCAATTCCCCCAACCAGGGTGTCGGCACCGGAGCCGCCATCCAATGTGTCATTGCCCGCGCCGCCTCTCAGTATGTCGGCATGAGCGCCTCCCGAAAGGTGGTCGCCGTCCAAGCCCCCATCCAGGACGTCAAAACCGTTGCCGCCCTCCAGCGAGTCGGCTCCGCCACGGCCGACAATCGTATCATTGCCGCCGTTCCCTGAAAGGCTGTTGGCGAAGGCATCCCCGGCGATCAGGTCATCTCCTGCGCCGGTGATGGCGTTGGACAGGTTCAGGATTGTATCGCCTGACGCGATGGGATCCCCGCTGACCGTCCCGTCGAATAGCTTGAGGATTATTTGTCCTGCCGCGGTCGCGTAGCTGACGGAATCGCGGTCACCGGGAGAACCATCAAGCACCTCGGCGCCAGGGCGGCCAATCAGGAGATCGTCACCAGGGCCGCCCACGATACTGTCTGTTCCTGCGCCCCCGTCCAAGGTATCGTTGCCGCTGCCCCCAATCAGCGTATCCGAATGCGAGCCGCCCGACAGAAAATCGTTGCCTTCGTCACCTTCAAGTCGGTCGTCGCCCGCGAAACCGAAAAGGGTGTCCGCGCCGACATTGCCTTTCAGGCGATTGGCCAAAAAGCTTCCTTCAAGCCTGTCGTTGCCGGACCCCGATTGGGCGTTCTCGAAGTTTAGCAGGGTGTCGCCATTTGCCACCGGATCTCCACTGACGGTGGAATTCCAAAGCCGGAGCGTGAGGTCGGTTGCCGCCTGGGAGTAGTCAACCGTGTCGCTGCCACCGGGTGAGCCGTCCAGGACTTCGGCACCCGGACGACCGATCAGTACGTCATCACCGAGTCCGCCAACCAGACTGTCGGCGCCAAGACCGCCGTCCAGAGTGTCATTGCCCGCACTGCCTTCCAGAAGGTCCGCGTCCTGGCCGCCCAAGAGTTGGTCATTTCCGTCTCCACCGACAAGGGTATCTTCACCGTCGTTTCCCAATAGGCTGTCGTCGTTGCCGCCGCCAAGCAACAGATCATCGCCGCCCGCGCCCTCGAGAGTATCATTTTCGGCCAATCCCCGAATGATTTCACCATTGATGGTGCCGATAATATGGTTTGGCGTCTCGTCCCCGGTAATATCGGTCTGCAGCGAAAAAATGCGGCCCTGAATGGTGTCGCCTGAGCCAAGGCTCAGTTCGTCGGTCCATGACGCCACGATGTCGCCATTCAATAGCACATCAAGGCTCGACTCATCCGCATTCGTCAATCCGCTGGAAACGAGAAAGACCTCGCTGATCGGATTGCCCGACGCGTCCATTACCCGGCCTTTGATGCTTGTGTCTCCGCTCGTCGATATCTCGGTCCAACTGGCAACGATCCATCCGTTCGGCAACGCGGCGAGGTCCACATTCCGGTCGTCGGCGGCAAGATCTGTATCGACACGAAAGAGACCGGTTCCATCGGGATCATTGATTGGATCGTTGACGATCGCCATGACAACACCAGGCCCACCGGGGAAATCGGCTACGTATGAAATTGCGAAGCCGCCGTTTGGGAGTGCCAACAAGGCAATATCCGTGTCGCTGTCAGACGGCCCAACAGGATCGAAAAGGAACATATTGCCACTTGCTGGACCTCCTCCCTGCCGAAACTGTAACCAGATCGGATTGGTGGTTGTGGTGCCGTTTCGGACAAGTCCGATCAGGAAGGTTCCATCGGAAATTGAAGTGATATCAGTAGATTGGACATCTCCTCCGGATAGTCCAGACGTGTGGTCAACCCAATAGATAGATCGGAAGTCACCATTCGAGTTTCTTACATTCAAGTAGGGTTGGAGGCCTGGGGTTTCCGTATAGAGTGCGACTTGATTCCCCGAACCTTCCCCGATGGCGAATGAAATCTCTTGCATATTTGCTGTGTTCGCTATCATGTGCCCGCTTTCTGCAATAGATCCCGAAGCACTGACCCTTGCTGCATAAAGGTCCCCATTTGTCCCGATGAGTGCTTGGCGCTCCGAAATCCAGCGGAACTCGATGGATCCGTCGCTGTTCTCGGCGATCTCCGGAGCACCGACCATTTTGACGTCGAGCGCCGCACCGGAAAACGGCAGCTGATAATTTGCTACCCCTTCCCATATCGAGGTTCCATCGTCATTGTATATGGAAAGCGCTGGGGTGTCGGTTGTTGAGAAATGGTTTCCATAGGCGACTGCAAACCCACCACCTGACAAAGCCAGAACGGATGAGCCGAACTTCTGTCCGGGGATGTATCCGTTCAGCTGAATGATGCCCCCAGTGTAAGAAACGGTCGAGTTGACGGTGACGGCCATAATTCACGGTCCCTGTGTGTAGAGATAATTTCTGATCTTTCCGATCAATGAAGTATTCTGACGCGATCGTTGCATGAATTATCCGGTCGGCCAACCTGATTCCACCCGGAACAATCCGACATTCCCCAAGTGGCGTTGATCAGCCCCGCCTGAGTGGTCCGCTTTGAGTGTTAGTGCATGGTCGGCCTTTGGTCCATCGGGACGATGGTTTCGGGAGCCGGCAGGCGGTAGCCCGCACCGCCTGCCATTATCAAGCTAAATCAGCGCGTCCGATGGGTAAGGGGGGAGAGCGTCCGGGGCCAATCACCCGTTGATAGCGACGATGTTGCGACCAAGATCACGCGCACGTGCTGTGGAGGCCCATGCCTCCATCAGATTGCGCCGCTTGTCGAAAAGGTCTGAACGGGCATAGGCTGCTTCGGCCTTGTCTTTGATGCCATGCGCCAAGGCGGCTTCGATCACTTCGCGTGGGAAGCCGGTGGTTTCGCCTGCCCAATCGCGGAAGGTGGAGCGGAAACCGTGTACGGTGATGTCGGCACGGTCCATTCGGCGCAGAATGGCAGTCATGCTCATGTCGGAAATCGGCTTGCCGGGTTTTGCCTCGCTGCCAAAGATCAGCGCGTCATCGGGCGTGCCTTCGGCGCTTTGGCCAAGCAGGGTCAAGGCGGCGTCGGTGAGGGGAACGCGATGCTCTTTTGCGGCCTTCATCCGTCCCGCCGGGATGGTCCAGACTTTCGCGTCCAAATCGACTTCGCCCCAAGTCATGCCTCGCGTTTCGCCGGACCGCGCCGCCGTCAGGATCGTGAACGCCAGCGCCCGCGCGGCAACGCCTTCGCGCTGGGCAAGGTCGGCCATGAAGTCCGAGAATTGCACGTGGGGCAAGGCCGGGTGATGCTTGACGGCGCGGACCTTCTTGGGCTTCGGCAGTAGGTGGTCAAGGTGGCCACGCCAGCGCGCCGGGTTGTCGCCTGTGCGGATGCCCAGCGCGGATGCGTAGTCGATCACCGCTTCGATCCGTTGCCGGACACGGTTTGCCGTCTCGGGCTTGGTTGCCCAGATCGGGGTGAGGGTCGAAATCACGTCCGCCGTTTCGATCTTGGCGACCTGAACCGGTCCGATCTTGGGGAAAACATAGGTCTCTAAAGTCGAGGTCCATTGCGCGGCGTGCTTTGCGTTCTTCCAGCCGGGGCGCTTGCTTTCGATGAGTTCGAGGGCGGCGTCGCGGAAGGTCTTTGGCTTGGCCTGCCGTTTCTTCGTGATCGGGTCTTCGCCTTCGGCAATGAGGCGTCGCGCCTCCGCCGCCCGGTCCCGCGCCATGGCAAGACTCACATCGGGATAGGCCCCAAGGCCCAAATCCCGCCGCCGCCCCTGCACTTGATAGCGCAGCACCCATGACCGCGCGCCCGAAGGCTTCACATAGAGAAAAAGGCCGCGCCCGTCGCCATGACGTCCCGGTCCAGCCGTATCGACTTTGCGCGCGCTGAGAGGCATAGCGTTCCCACATTCGTTCCCACACATTGACATGATTTAGGGCGGACGCGCACGAACCGCAATGATTGAGGGTGAAATTATATTATTGTTTTTGCTGTGCTATTCTGGACCTGCGCGAACATTGCCAACCAAGGAAGGACATGGGTTATACGGACTTCCTCTCCGCCACTTGCCGTCCCGAACGTGTTCTCCGTTTGGTTCCGGGCGCGGAATTTCCCTTTGTTTCCGATGGTTGTACGGCGTGAGCTGTTCACCTTGCCGCGTTGCAAAAAGCCAGCTGCCGTTCTCTTGGCCGGATATTCTCTGAACCTGATGACTGCGCCGATTTGGTGAATAGCCTGTAGTGCCTTGCAAACGCTATACTTTCTCGTTTACTCACCTAAACACTTCGACGCCAGTCGCGCTCGGAGAGATGGAACTGACATCCAACGTTCGCTGCCTTGTGAAATTGGCGCCATCCCACCATTTCAGCGATGCAGCATGCGGTGGTGCCATGCAGGAAGGGCGGGAAGCGGTCGGTCGCTGCGGCTCGGCTCAACGTCAGCTCAGGGGTAATGTCTGCCTACTCTGGTCTTCGCGAGATGCCCGGCGATGAATCCGAACTACCGCCCGAACCCAGCGGCAGTCGGAAGCCATGTCGCCACCACTGGGAAAAGGATCAGGATACCCATACCGCAGATCATCAGCCCGACGAACGGCGCGGCGCCACGGACGATCGTGGCAAGCGGTGCGTTCGTGATGCCCTTGATGACGAACAGGTTCATTCCGACAGGCGGGGTGATCATCGCAAGTTCGAGGTTGATCATCAGAAGCACTCCATACCAGATCGGGTCGATTCCAAGACTGATCATGGTGGGCAAGAGGATCGGTGTCGTGATGAGGATGATCGCGATGGATTCCAGGAACATCCCCAGCACGAAGATCAGTGCCATCGCCACAAGAACGAAGGCGACGGGGCCCAGGCCCAGGGTCGCAACGGTTTCCGTCACACCCACCGGCAGGCGGATGAGCGTGATCGCGTAAGCGAACATCGCGGCCCCGGCGATGATCATGAACACCATCATCGACGTGCGCATCGTGTCATAGGCGCAGGCCCAGAGATCGCGAAGTCCAAAATTCCGATAGACCAGAACAGCGACAAGCAGTGCGTAGAGCGAGCCTGCTGCCGCGGCTTCGGAGGCGGTGAAGACACCGAAGTAGATGCCGCCCATCACGACCGGCGGTGCGAGCAGCGCCCAGACAGACCGGCGAAACGCAGCAGAGGCCTTCGCCCAGCCCGCCCAGTCGGGCGCATCGATCCCGGTCTGCGAGTGCGCTTGCAGCATGCAGTAGACCGAGAACAGGAACGCAAGCATCAGGCCCGGAATGATACCAGCCAGGAACAGCGCACCGATCGAGGCTTCTGAGACGATTGCATACAGGATCATCGGACCGGAGGGCGGGATCAGGATGCCCAGGGTACCGCCAGCCGCGACGATGCCCAGCGCGTTGCTTTCGCCGTAGCCGAAGCGTTTCATCTGCGGGATTGCACTTGACCCGATCGAGAGCGCGGTCGCGACGGACGAACCCGAGATCGCGGCGAAGATCGTGCAGGCCACGACCGTGGCAACGCCAAGGCCGCCCTTCACATGCCCGATTACCGTGTGCGCGAAGTCGTAGAGATCGTCGATCACCTTCGCGCGGATCATAACCTGCGCCATAAAGACGAAAAGCGGAATGGTTGCCAGAATGGGCTTGTTGAGGTGCGTGTAGACCGCATCACCCAGCCCGTCGATATCGCCTTCGGCCAGCATCAGGATGGCAGTGGCGGTGAGCCCGAGCGCGGCGAAGATCGGGATGCCGCACAGAAGCAGCAGGATCAGGCCGGCGAAAACGAGAAAGAGGGTCACCGCGGCAGGCTCCGTAGGGTGCGGAAGAGCCCAAGGCCTGCGGTGAGAAACAAAAGGGCAGATCCGAGCATGACGGGCACCTGCGGGATCCATGTCTGGATTTCGATGTAGCCCACCGAATAGGAGCCGAAGCTACGGGCGAAGGCGATCGAGTCCCATATCGAGATGCCGACGATTGCCGCGAAGGCCATGACCGAAAGATGCGCGAAGGCGGCCTGAATACGGGCCATTCGGCGTCCAGCGCGTGCAGCGATGAGATCAATCGCGATGTGGTCTTTCCGGCGCAGCGCCTCGGCGGCACCGAGCATGACCAGGGCAACGAGCAGGTATCCGATCATCTCGTCATTCCATTGCAACGGGCGGTCAAGGACATAGCGCCGCGTGACCGCGACAACGATCTGCACGAAGATGACCAGGATGAGGGCCGTGCTGAGCGCACCGCACAGGCGCACAAGGCCAGTGATCACCCGGTCGGGAAAGACGGGGGCGCCAGCCGCCCCCTCCGTGTCGGTCCGGTCTTGCATCGACTTGCCGGATCACATCTTGCCGAGAAGTTCGATCAACCTGGCGCTGTCGGCATCGTCGGCGCTGAAGGCGGCATCGAAGGCCGGGCGCATGATGGCTTCCAGCGCGACATTTTCTTCCGGCGTCGCGATGTGCACTTTCACGCCCTTTTCGCGCAGCTGGTCCGGCCCTGCTTTTCCCGCCTCGACCGAGGCTTCCACTGCCCATTCGGCGGCCTTCAGTCCGGCCTCAGCCAGCGCGGCTTTCGACTTGTCGGAGAGCCCGTCGTAGAAGGATGGGTTCAGGTAGCCGTGCAAGTAGGCCGAGAGCACGGGCACCACGGTGAAGGCGTCCTGCACCTCGTAGTACTTGCGCGACACGGCGGCCGCCACGTCGGTGATGGCGCCGTCGATCACGCCGGTGGCAAGCGCCTGGTAGACTTCCGAGCCGGGCATCGCCGTAGGCGTGGCGCCAAGTGCGACGAAGGCGGCATCGAAGGGTGGCGTCAGGCCGCGGAACTTGAGGCCTTCGAAGTCGGACGGAGCCACCAGGGGTTCGCCGTTGGTGGTGAAGACCGAGGTATTGGTCTGGAACATCCAGACGACGTTCTTCACGCCTTTTTCGAGCAGCTTTTCTTCCAGGAACGCGGCCGCTTCGGACGTGGGCCATTTCTTCCAGATCTCGACATCGCCGAACGCGAAGGGTGCCACGGTGACGTTCATGATCGGCAGGGTTTTCCCCCACTGGAAGTTCAACGAGAAGGCGCATTCGATATCGCCCTTGGCTGTGGCAACGATGTTTTCCCGCGCGCCCACGAGACTGTCGGCGCCGAAGATCTGAACGTCAAGCTCGCCGTCCGACAGCGCCTCGACCTCGGACGCCCAGCGGTCGATGACCTTCGAGATGTGGTGCGCCGGCGGCAGCTGGTGGCTGCACCGCATCGCCGTTTCGGCGATGGCGGCAGGCGCCGTGGAAGTCAGGAACGCTGCGCCGATGGCGACAGTCAGCAGGTGTTTCATGGTTAGGTTTCCTCCCTTGGTGAATTCAGGCCGCAGTCGCGGCTTTCCAGCTTGCGTTCGGCGGCGGTCCCGCCCGATGGAGGGCGCCGTGAAAATCTTCGCCTGGCATCGCGGCTTCGGCGATAGCCCGAACCTCTTTGAGCGCCTCCAGGTCGATGCCGGTGTCGAACCCCATGGATTCGACCAGAAAGACGATGTCTTCGAAAACGACATTGCCGGTCGCGCCCGGGGCGAAGGGGCAACCGCCGAGGCCGCCCAGCGAGGCATCGACGACGCACGCGCCATTGTCGAGCGCGGCGGCGGCATTGGCAACGCCCATGCCGCGCGTGTCGTGCAGGTGAATGATGAAGGGACGGCCCGCACACAGCTTTTCCATGCGGGCGCAAATATCGCCGACCGCCTTCGGGCCGCTGTACCCGACCGTATCGGCAAGGCCCACGATATCCGCTCCGGCTGCGAGGCAGTCTTCTGCGAGCCGCAGCACGTCATTCTGCGGCACCGCGCCGGCCAGCGAACAGCCGAAGGCCATCGCAATTCCGGCATTCACGATCTTGTCGGGCGCCTGTGCGTCGCGTAACGTCACGATCCGTGCGACCAGATCCACCGCCTCGGCACGCGACCGGCGCATGTTGGCCTGGCTGTGCGCTTCGGTCGCGGACACCACACAGGCCAACTCCGGGATATTCGTGGCCAGCGCGGCCTCGGCGCCGCGTTCGTTCAGGGTCAGCCCCCCAGAATGAGCGCCGATCTTTTCGGCCGCGGCAATCATTGCATCGATATCCGCGAACTGCGGGAACCGGGCGGCGGGGAGGAACGAGCCGATCTCGAAATGCTGCACCCCCGCTGCGAACTCCCTTTCCATCCACGCGATTTTGGAATCCGTCGACGGCAGCGCCTTGGCCAGTTGCAGACCGTCGCGCAGACCCACTTCGCGCAGCGTGATTCGGTCTGCCGGATAGACAGAGGCGAGCCTGCTCATACCGAAACCTCGCTGCGCCCGCGGGCCATCTCGACCTGATCATGTGTCAGCCCGAGCCCTGACAGCACCTCTGCGGTATCGACGCCGATGCCCGCGATATCCAGCGGGCCGCTCACGACCGGACGGCTGTCGACCTCGACCGGCATGATGGGCGCACGGTAGGTTTGCCCCTCAGGCAAGGTGGAGGTGAAAAGGCCTCCGGCGCGGGTCACGTGCGGGTCGTCGTACATCTCGGCCGGGCGGTGGATCGGCGCGAAGGGAATGCCCGCATCCTCGAAGACAGCATTCAGCTCGTCGAACCCTCGTTGACGAACCGCCTCCGCGACAATCGGGATCGTCCAGTCCCGCGCCTCGATCTGATCCATGCGCTTTTGCAGCCGCCGGTCGTCAAGAAGATCTTTCAATGCCAGCAGCTTGCACAACGTCACCCACTGGCCTTCCGTGACGGCGCCAATGAAAATCTGCCGGCCTTCCCGGGTCTCGAAGATGTCGTAGACCGGCCAGGAGAATTCACGCTCCGGCATCGGCGGCGCTTCGCGCCCTTCGATATCGAACTGCACCATGTGCTGCGCAACGAGAAACAGGCAATTCTCGAACAGCCCTGTGCGCACGACATGGCCTTTGCCGTCCTCGGCCCGCTGGATCAGCGCCGCCAGCACCGCGAAGGCCCCGAACAGCCCGCCCATGATGTCGTTGGCCGACGAGCCGATCCGAAGTGGCCGCCCGGTTGGGCCCGTCATGTAGGCCATGCCCGTCATCATCTGCACCACCTCGTCCATCGCGGTGCGGTTCTCGTAAGGCCCCTTCAGGAATCCTTTCAACGACGACACAATGAGACGGGGGTATTTCGCGCGCAGGACATCAGGGGCGAACCCCATTTTCGCCAGCGACTGATCTCGGAAGTTTTCGACGAAGACATCCGCGGTTTCGAGCAACCGATGCAGCGCGTCGCGGCCCGCATCGGATTGCAGATCCAGCGTGATGCTTTTCTTGCCGCGATTGAACGTAGGGTAGAAGCCGCGGCCCATCCCGGTCAAGGCACGCGTCTTGTCGCCTTCGGGCGGTTCGACCTTGATCACCTCGGCGCCCAGAAGCCCCAGGAACATGCCGCACGACGGCCCCATGATCATGTGGGTCATCTCGACGACCCTAAGTCCGGCCAGCGGTTTGAATTCATCGGTCATGGGTGCCTCCTTCGAATCCAACCATAGCCAAACCCAAGCCGACGGAATACTATAGTGTTTCGATGCTACCCATCTGGAAACCAGAATGCTTGACACCCGGCAACTTCAGTACTTCTCGGCCATCTATGATCAGGGATCGATTGCCCGCGCCTCGGAACATCTCCACGTCGCGGCCTCGGCCCTCAGTCATCACCTGGCACGGCTTGAAGCTCGCTTCGACGCCCCTCTTTTCCAGCGCAAGCCGAGGGGGATGGAGCCGACCGCTGCGGGACACCGGCTGTACGAACATGCACGTTCGATCCTGCGGGCGATCTCGGCCGCGGAATCGGACATTCACGATAGGGAAGGCAAGGTTTCGGGGCCCGTTTCGGTCGGCATGTCGTATTCCTCTGTAAAGGCGATCGGCGTCGAATTCATCTCGCAAGTCGTGCGTGACCACCCGGCCGTACAGCTGGCCCTGACCGAAAGCCTCTCGGGCACGGCCTTGCCGCATCTGCTGGCCTCCGACGTCGACATGGCCCTGATCTACAATCCGCCATCCGACGCGTCGCTGCGAACCGAGCCGGTTCTGGAGGAGAAGATGGTTTGCGTAGGCCGGCCCGAAATTATCGGCAAAACCGAGGCGCCGATCACCTTCGCGGAACTGCTCGAACTGCCCATCATTCTGCTGAGACAAGGCGTTTCGGCGCGCGCGATCATGGATGACGTGTCGCTGCTGAGGAAGATCGAAGCACGGGCAATCCTGCACATGAACTCGGTGCAGGCCATCGCAGGGTCGATTGAGGCCGGTTTGGGCTGCGTCATCGGAACCCGGCTTTTCATGCAGGATCAGCTTCAGCGCGGCACGGTGCGCGCTCGACCGATAATCGACCCGGAACTTTCGCGAACCTTGTACCTCTGTCATCTCGCATCGCGACCGCCAACATTTGCTTCGGAGGCTATCCGTCGCCTGCTCCTGAGGCACGTCAGGGACGCAGTTTCCAGAGGCCATTGGGAGGCTCAATTAGTCGCAGGAGGTCCATCGAACGAGCGATTCCAGATGCATCATTGAAAGCGCTGTGCGTGGCAATTTGCACTTATGACTGACAGCCGGGATCTCGAAGAAGACATTCGCCACGAAGGGACTGAATGGCCGCTTGGGGCCGGAAACGTCGCGCGGGAGTCTCCCTGTCGAGGCAATCTTCTGCGCCGCCGCAAGTCTGCTCAGGAGCCCCACTTTGACCAATGCTGCGGCATCTACGAATGTCCGCATTCGTCCTATCCCCACTTTTGATGTAGCCTCCATTACAGTGAGAATCCGCGGAGGCAGCATGACGAGCTTTAAGGAGTTGGAACACCAAGGGTGGGCAGAAAAAGCCCGCTTCTACGACGATCATTTTGCCGGTGTGACCCGACAGGCGATTGAACCATTACTTGAGGGATTGGGGGATATCTCCGGACGTCGTCTGATTGATATCTGTTGTGGCACCGGGGATTTGGCCGAAGCTGCGGCTCTTGGTGGAGCAGAAGTGACAGGCGTGGATTTTGCCGAACCGATGATCGAAATCGCTCGGTCACGTGTGCCGGTCGCAGGGTTTGAAGTCGGGGATGCCGAAAAACTCGGCTATGAAGACGCAATTTTTGACGCGGCGACCTGCGCCTTTGGTCTGTGGCATGTCGCTGATCCGGACAGCGCCATTTCCGAGGCCGCCCGCGTGCTGAAGCCCGGCGGGGCATATTCCTATACGGCCTGGCTTCCCCCTGACGAAGGGTGGGACATGATGGGCCTGTTGATGACCGCTATCAACGAACACGGTACGATGGACGTCGATTTACCCCCCGCGCCGCCGCCGTTTCGATTTGCACAGGCCGCCGAAGCAGAGAAAGTGCTTCTGGCCTCCGGCTTTGGTTCGGCTACGTGTCAAAAAAAGGTCGCCATCTGGCGCGGCCAGACCGGCGATGACCTGCTCGATTTGCTATACAAAGGGATTGTCCGTGCACCCATGCTAATTGACGCGCAGGCGTCAGACGCTAAGCAGGCAATCATCAACGATATCAGGGATGGCGCTGAAGCATTTC
Source organism: Paracoccaceae bacterium (assembly GCA_034670345.1). Classification (GTDB taxonomy): domain Bacteria; phylum Pseudomonadota; class Alphaproteobacteria; order Rhodobacterales; family Rhodobacteraceae; genus Antarctobacter. The sequence continues at coordinate 60,987 of JAXMNQ010000036.1, forward strand.
GCGACGATGAAGGGATCAAGATGCGTTGGCCCTATCTGTTGGTTTCCGCAACCAAAGCCTAGCGGTATCGTGTTGGGGGCTGCACAGGCATGAATGCCTGCTAAGTTGCTCAAAACAGGGGTGGCAAATCATGGAAGCAAACAAAGCGCAGGCTGATTATTGGGCTTCACCCGCACGCCTGAAGAGGATCGAACACGAACGTGCACTGGATACGGCAATGGCGGGTATGTTGGAAACGTTGCTGGATATGGCGGCCATTATCTCGACGGACCGCATCATCGACATTGGCTGTGGAACCGGAGCAAGCACCATTGAAGCTGCCCGACGCGCTCCGGCTGGCAAAGTCCTTGGGGTAGATATCTCTGATCCGCTTCTCGCACGCGCTGCCCAACCTGACCATAGGGCAACCCGGCCAGGAGCGCGGTGGCTACAGTTTTCCGCCGAACTCAGCAATGATGTTGGTCTTTGACGCATCAACATAGCACATGCCTTTGATCGTGACCTGCGCGCCTACGCATACGGCATCAACCGTGTTGACCCGAAACGGGCCACCATTTGCGTATCTGGCGAAGATCACTTCTTGGGCCATCCAATCCGCGATGATGTCGAGGCGGTATTTCTCAACGTCCAGCGCCCGGTCGAAGGACACGGGGCCAATTTCCGTGAAGATCCAAGGATTGCCGTCGTCGATGTCGATCTGCCGCTGCTCGGTGGCGATGGCCTGAAAGTCGGCCTCAAAGGTTTGGGCGAACTGGGCGCGGTCAACACTGAGTTTGTAGGGAAATTCCACGCTGCGGCCCGCCGTTAGGCGCTGGCCAAAGTTCATGCCTGCGTTGACCCCCAATCGTGCGGGGTCACAGAGTTTTGAGTTTACCAAAAATCTCATCTGAGACTTGCCATGGGTTCGTCGGCGCGCGCCCGTGCGGGCCGTTTGGCGCGCCGGTGCATCAGTAGCCGCTGGCTGTCAGGGGTTCACCTAGAACCTTGAAGTGCAACATCTTTGCCTGTCCTCTAGATAGAAATCGCCCGCATAGTTAGCACGACTTCGGCTCAAGAAGGCAAAGATTCAGGCGCCCTTTTGGGGCGACTGCCTTGGTTGACGAGAACGGCCACTGGCGCAAGCACAGCGTACGGCGGCTCTGTCCCGCAACCCGGTCATTGCACTGGTGAAAATGCTGCGCTGCGCACGAATGGCCGCAATGCGAAAGCTGCGCTGCGGCGGCGGTCGGCGGGATGAATGACTGTTAAGGGCCGTCCGTGAAGACGGCCCATGCTTTTATATTTCGATAGCTTCGGCGATCGCCAGCGCATCTTCAAGCTCGACGCCGAGGTACCTGACAGTGCTGTCCATCTTGGTGTGACCCAATAGAAGCTGGACTGCCCGCAGGTTGCCTGTCTTCTTGTAGATCTGCGTGACCTTGGTGCGCCGCATCGAGTGCGTGCCATAGGCGCTTGCCTCCAGGCCAATGGATGTCACCCAGTCACGCACAATCCGCGCGTACTGGCGGGTCGAGATGTGAAGCCGTTCGTGAAAACGCCCAGGCCAGAGGTATTCTGATCCGATCATGAGCGGCTCCCGCATCCACCTCGCGAGCGATGCACGTGTGCCTTCAGAGATTTCGAAACGCACAGGTTTCTGGGTCTTGCTTTGCAGAACGGAGGCGCGTTCCTTGATTTGCCCTGACGCCATGACATCGACCACCTTAGTCTTCACCAGATCGCAGCCGCGCAGCTTGCTGTCGATTGCAAGATTGAAGAGGGCCAGATCACGATGGTTCTCGGCCAGCTCCAGACGCACCCTGATCGCCCAAACATGTTTGGGCTTGAGCGGCCTTTTCTGACCGACGATCGGGCCCTTGTTCCAGGCTGGGCGCAGTGCGCGGATGGCGGGCAAGTTTGATGTTTCCATGACGGATCCTCCGATCCACCACGCCATCCCACACCGACAACCCGACGTTGACAAGACATCATATCACATGATGCTGCGATGCATCCGAGGTCGGCTGTGAGCCCGGAGCAGACTTGCGGCACGGGATGTGGTAGAATTCCTCAAATTAGGAGGCGACCGTGACGCAAGCGATCACTT
>JAXMNQ010000037.1:0-62471 GCA_034670345.1 Paracoccaceae bacterium
GTGCTCTTCCGATCTATCGCAACTGCGCGGCAAACAACCCGAAGTGCTCGTCCCGACAGCGGCACCGATGGCGGCCAGATCAGCCCTCAAGCCGACATCAATGCCAACTCAGGCCTCCCCGGTGAATACTGCGGGTTAACGGTAGCCGACCTTCTAGTGTTCTCCACCTGACATAAGATTCCCATTGGTGGCCTGATGTGCCATTGTCGGCTTATGAGACGCGATGACATCTGCCTGTATCTGAGCCCCGCCGACCGTACCGAACTGCAATCCTAGGTGACCAACCGCAACACACCGCGCAAGCTGGTCTGGCGGGCCGAGATCGTGCTTTCGACCGCCGATGGCCATGGCACCTTCGAGATCATGCGGCGCGCGAAGACGTCGAAGCCGACCCTTTGGCGCTGGTAGGGGCGGTATCTCGACGAAGGCGTGGCCGGGCTGAAGCGCGACAAGACCCGCCCGTCGCGGGTGCCGCCGCAGCCCCGGGAAACACGCCTTAAGGTGATCGCCTAGACGGTGAAGGAGGCACCGCATAACGCCACCCATTGGAGCCGCTCTACCATGGCTGAGGCTGTGGGCATCTCGCCGTCGAGTGTCGGTCGTATCTGGGCGGATGCTGGTCTGAAGCCGCATCTGACGAAGGGCTTCAAGGTCTCGAACGCCCCACTGGTCGAGGAGAATGTCACCGATATCGTCGGGCTCTACCTCGATCCGCGGGAGCGGTCGGTCGTGCTCTGCGTCATGCCCCAGGCATGCTTCCGGCATGACGAGAAGTCTCAGATACAGGCGCTGGACCGCACCCAGCCGGGGCTGCCGCTGAAGAAAGGTCGCGCGGCCACGTCGTTTTGGAAACACGCTTCCAGCATGATGACCCACGATTACAAGCGCCACGGCACGACCACTCTCTTCGCCGCGCTCGACGTCAAATCCGGCTTGGTGATCGGGGAATGCTTGCCGCGCCATCGGACCAGGGAATTCCTGCGTTTCCCGAGACATATCGATCGCGCAACGCCGGGGCCGCGTGAGGTGCATCTGGTGCTCGACAACTGTGCCACTCACAAGACGCCCGAAGTGAAAGCATGGCTGGACAAACCCGGGGCTCCGTCCGTTCAGGGCTGAAACGATCCACCGGATCGTTTCCAAGACGCCCTTCACCCCGCGTTTCAAGCTGCATTTCACACCCACCAGCGCCTCCTGGCTGAACCTGGTCGAACGGTTCTTCGCCGAGATCACGTCGAAACGCATCCGCCGCGGCGGCTATTCCAGCGTCGACGACCGGGAGACCGCCATCTACAACTACCTCCTGCAGCACAACGCAATGCCGAAGCCCTTCGTCTGGGCCAAATCCGCCGACGATATTCTCATACGCGAGCGCCGCGCGCTTGACGCCCTCGATGAAATCAGAGGCGGCAGGTAACATGCGTCACACTCAGAACACTAGGAGATCGAGGCTGCGATTGAAAACGGACCCGCCGTGAATGCGTTGCGCCTGATGGATTTCGGGGGCGTCAAAGGCACGCGGTCCGTCATCCGTGCCATTCTGAACCAATTGAACTAACGCCCGGCGCCGAATATATCCCTTAACGGAATTTCAACGGTTCATCGGAGTCAAAGAGATAAGATACGTTCCAGCCCTCAGGCTCTGCAAATCCGCGTGCGGCCAGCATATCGACGATTCTCTTGTCAATTGTGTCAACAAACCGGCCAAATTCCATCTCCTCGCGAATGACTTTGGACACATCCTGTGCAATCTGCACCCTTTGCTGCGCCAGCAATTCGCCGATCCAATGTCGCGAAGCCTCGGCAAACATCTTGGCCGAGGCAATCATCAGTTCGCGCAATTTGTCGACACTCAACGCATCTTTGTCGAGGCAGTCAAGCGAGCCCTTCTTCATCGAGGCCACTGCGACATCGGTGCGCATTTCTGAAGAGATCATCACAACCGCCGCCCCGAAATTCATCGGGTGATTCTGAACGATTCGCTGCGCGTGCAACCCGTTGCCGCGCGGCAAGAGGTAGTCGACAAAAATGACGTCATAGGCCCGCTCATCCAGCGCCTGTTCGAACTCCGCGATGTCGGCGGCCACCCAGCTGCGCACCGGCAGGCCGGTTTTGGTACAGGCGCGCATGATCCGGTTCTGGTCAAATTTGTTGTCGTCGAGGATCAGGACGTCAAAGCCGTTGCTGCGCTGATAGTCGGTCGACGCCTCATCATAGCCTTTTTCAAGCTCCGACAGATTCTGCCGCGACTTGTTTCCAGAAGATATTTCCCTCATAGCAGGCACTCTTTCCATTCCGCATCCCACAACAGGGTAAAAGCGTGTTTGCTAATAAAGCCTTTACTCAACAGAGCCTTTGTTAACAACTTTCCCCAAATCGGAATGGCAGAAACTTTGTAACGTGTGATCAATAGTGATATTGGCTGTATGCAAAACAATGAGCAGGCAATCCGGGAAACCCGACATGAAGAACGTCTCGTCGTCTTCGGGAGAGTTCGACTCCTACCTTTACGCAATTACCCACGATCTCAAGAGTTTCTCGCGCGCGATGCGAGTCATTCCCGACTGGATCGTCGAAGACCTTGCCGAAACCGACACTGCGCTGCCCGGCGATGTGGCGGACCATCTGGCGATGCTGCAGCTTTATGCGCGTGGAATGGACCGGATGCTGGACGGGCTGACGGAATTGTCCCGGGTCGGCCGGATGGCCGGCGCACCCTCGGCGGTGCTGCTGCAGGCGGCGCTTGACCGGGCATGGACCGAGGTGCCCGACCGCGACCGGTTTGTTTCGGAGTTTTCCGGCGCCAGTGACACGGTCGTGGCTCCGGGAAATGATCTGCAACGCCTGCTCGTCGCCCTGCTTTCCAATACAGTGCGCCATCATGACCGCGAAACTGGGCGTGTTCGGGCTGTCTCGTTCAGGAATGGCGCGCGGGTGATCCTGCAGATCATCGACGATGGCCCCGGCATTGATCAGGCCTATCGCGCCAAGGTATTTGACCCGTTGCACACGCTCATGCCCAAGGATGAGACCGGGCTGTCCGGGCTTGGCCTGACCGTGGCGCGCAAGGTGGTCGAAAGCCTGGGCGGCGAGATTGCCGTCATGGCCACCGTGGACGGCCGCGGATGCACCGTTCAATGCGATTTGCCCGCGGCCTGATTGGTCCAGGACCCGGGCTCTAGGCAGCGGCGTCCTGCACCAGCAATTCTATCTTGTGCAGATGATCCACCAACAGGGGTTTCTGGAAGTATTCGCGGACCACGTCGAATGTCGCCGCGCGCTGACGGTCCTGATCCGAAATCGAGGTCGTCAGCATGATGACCGCCGCCTTGACGAAACCTGGTCCAAACCGCTCTGTCGCGGCTTCGAGGAATTCAAACCCGTTCATGCGCGGCATGTTGATGTCCAGCAGGATCACGTCGATCGCGGGGCGATCCGGTTTTTCCAGAAACTCGAGCGCGTCGGTCGCCATCAGGAACCCGAAGTGCGTCCGCACCCGCCCGGAGCGATTGATCAGCCGGGTATAGAGTTTCTGGTCGACGGCATTGTCGTCGACGATCATCAGGGTATCGATCATTGAGTATCCTTTCGCAGATGGACAGTGAATGTGCTCCCGACGCCGGGCCGCGACTCCACGGACACGCGCCCGCCATGATTGATGGCGATGCGTTGGCAGATGGCGAGTCCAAGGCCGGTCCCCGCAAAGTCACTCGCCGGATTAAGCCTCTGAAACAGCTGAAAGATGCGCGATTGATGGCAGGCATCGATGCCGATCCCGTTGTCGGTCACCGCCAGACCCACCGATCCCTCGGGTGCCTCTGCAGGTCCGATCTGAACATGCAGGGGGCGGTCCGGGCTGCGGAACTTGACCGCGTTTTCGATCAGGTTGCACATCAGCACCCGGATCTGCGCCGGAGAGCCGGTCACCTGTGGCAAGGCATCCAGCGTGATGCCTGCCCCGCTCGCGCGGATGTCGGCGGACAGCGCCTCGACCGCGGCGCGGGCCTCTGCCCCGATGTCGACCGGCAAGGCCATCATCTGTGTGGCGATGGCATCGGTATAGGCGCGCACGTCGTCGATCAGCGTCCGCATCCCGTCCAGCGTGGTTTCCAGATCGGTCAACAATTCCGTCGTCTCGGGCGATTGCCCGTCTTGCAGATCCTCGCGCAGGGCGGCGGCGATCATCTGGGCCGTATTGGTCGGGCCTCTGAGGTCATGTGAGGTCGCATAGGCAAAGGCGCGCAGATCCTCGGTCGAGGCATTGGCGATGCGGATTTGTTCCTGAAGGTCGTCATTGAGCAGCTGTATCTGGCGCATTCTTTCGCGCTCTTCCGTCACATCGCGGCGTAGCAGCAGCGTCTCACCGTCCATCAGCCGTTTGGTTGTGCGGACAAAGGTCGCGCCGCTGGCTGTGCTTACCTCGACCTCACGGCCGTCAATCTGAACATCTTCGATCTGGCTGGCGATCCACTTTTCGGGGTTTGCATCCCCCAGATCCGCATGCCCCGCCGCGATGAGTTCACGCAGCGCATCGCTGTAGTATTTCCCGACGGTCAGCAGGCCACTGCGCGAAGCGCCCGTGCCCGCGGTCTCGCGATTGACGTATTTGATCCGTCCGTCCTGCGACAACAGCACCAGTCCAAGAGGGATCTTGTCGATCAGTTCCACGGCAATGTCGCGGCGGGCGTCGCGCAGGCGCCTGAGGTAATGTTGCCACCCGATGAAACCGGCCAACAGGACCAAGGATGCGCCCATCCCGCCCAGAAGCTGCGCCAGTTGTTGCGAGGTCCAGGCGGTGGGCGGGCGGATCCAGGCAACCCGGAGCCCGTGATAGCGCGGCGAGGCAAGATACCCCGGAATCGCCGCATTCAACGCCACCATCACTTCTGGCTGGTCGATGCGTCCGGCAATGGCCTGCTCCACCTCGAACAAGGGTGGTTTGGTCTCACGTATGCCGGGCGTCAGATCCTGCTCTGTCATCTCATGCCGGAGGCTGAGCCGGTCCGCCAGAAGCCCGTCAATGCCTCCCGAGGTCAGAGCGGATACCATCTCTGCCACCGAGCCGAAGAATACCAGTTCCGCCCCGTTCAGATGAAACGCCGATACAAGATCCCGGTCGCGGGCCAACAGCCCCAGCCGTTTGCCCGCCCAATTGATCTGGTCCGCCGGGACAACAGGATCGCCGGTCCGGACAAAGACCGAGTACGCGGCCGATAGCACCGGCTGCCCGAAATCAATGGATGTGGTGCGGGCCGAACTGATCGGCTCCAGCGGGAGCAGATCATAGCGCCCCCCGCCCGGTCCCTGGCGCCACTCACCCGGCGTGATTTGCACAAAGCGTGTCATAAGACCGGCCCGTTCCGCCAGGTCTCTCAGGACCTCGACCGCAAACCCGGAGATTGATCCGTCCTCTTTCACGATGACATAGGGGGGATGGTGCAAGACACCCGCAACGATGACTTTGGGGGCAAGCGGTGGCGGCGCGATGCCCCACTGTTGGCGCAGCTTTGTCAGCCTGCCCTTGTCTTCCAGCGCGGCAACTGCGGCGTCGATCTGGCTCCTCAGGTCGGCGCGGCCACGATGCAGGGCGATGACACGCGGCAAATGCCGGACAGGTTCTTCCCGCAACTCGACGCGTTCCCCCAACCCTTTGGCCTGAATGATCGCCAACAGCGCATCCCGCGGGCCGACAATCCCGTCGATCTCTGTGTTTAGCAGCGCCTCAAGGGCCCGGTTCGCCGATCCGAAAGTGGCAAATTCGTTCCTCAGCAACGGACCGATCACTTCGGTCCCCCCGGCCCCCCGCACCCCCGCCAGCCGCAACCCGGTGGTGGTGTCAAGATCCCGCAACCGGGTGTCCCCGGCGCGGTGCAGCATGGAAATAGCAACCCGGCCGACGTTTTGCGAGTAATGCGAGGCCGTCCGTAGCGACGGCAGATCTGCAATGCCTGCCAGCATCTCTGTCTGGCCATTGGCCTGCGCGTCGAGCAAGGCCGGGACGGAGTCGTACTGGTCAAACCGCAGGTCCAGCTGCGCCTCCTGCGCCACCATCCTTGCAAGGTCGATCATGAAGCCCGTCAGGTGGCCATCGGCATCCTGCTGCATCAGCCCGGGCACATGGGTCCAGCCCACCACGACCGGCGCCAGCTCAGCCCGCGCCAAGCGCGGCGGCAATGAAAGTACAAAGACCGCCAGACAGACCAAGACCGCGATCTGCAACCATGGTCTTATGGTCTGGCGCAATGTCATCTTTTGTGGCGCTTCCCAACCCGCATCCCCTCGCTCTTGTCTAGGGGATGCGGGTTGCCCGTCCATTAACAGGACAATTGACAAGATCGCGAACTCGTCGCGCTGCCAGATTGCAACGCGTCCAAGGATACCCATGGGGCCGCTTCAGGCGTGCCCGAGCAATTGAGAAATGCGGCTTGCCGTGGCCGTGACCGCCGCGACCACCCGATCTTCGATGCGGTCATCGGCTTGGCGGGCGCGCGTGGCATTGACCGCCGCGACGATCCCGCCCGACATATCGCGCACCGGCGCCGCGACCGAGGCCATGCCGCGTTCGAAACTGCCGATCTGCACCACGGTACCGCCAGCGCGATCCCGTTTCCATTGCGCAGTCAGCTCCGTCATGTTCCGTGGCGCGCCGCCCGGAGCCTGCGCATAGCTTTCGTCGCGGTACAGTTTCACCAGCGAGACCTCGTCGAGGTCCGTCAACAACACACGGCCCATTGTCGTCATCGCCGCCGGAAGGCGGCTGCCGACATGCACGATGCTGCCCATGCCCATCCGGCTGGGCACACGCAGCAGGTACAGCACCATCCGCCCGTCCCGCGCGCCCAGATGTGTCGACCAATCGGTCTCATCACGCAGCCGCTCCAGTTCGGGCAAGGCGATCTGGACCAGTTCCCGTGCCGCCATGTAGCCGTGACCCAACCGCAGGACGGCGGGGCCAAGAGTGTAGGTCTGCCGCCTTTCATCCTTCAGCAAAAAACCCTGATGGGTCAGTGTGTAGACGGTGCGAAAAGCTGCGGACCGGCTGAGGTCCAGTCTGCGGGCGATATCGCTCAAGCTCATCTCGCGCCGGTCCGGGGTGAAGGCATCCAACACCGCCAGACCACGCATCAGGCCGGGCACGAGGTAGCGGTCTTCATCGGTCGGCGTTTTATCCATAAAACGCAAGATAGCCTGCCAAAGACGTCTTTGGCTATACCCGGGTCAGCAAGACGCACAGGACCATTACAAAGGAGACCCCCATGAACATGCGTGCTGACGCCTCGCCCCTGGCGGCGGAACTCAAGGCCATGACCGGCCGCTTCACCGACAAGGAATTCGACTGGAACGCCTTTCCCTCGAACACCGGTTTCCCGGACCTGGCCCGCGCGCAGATGCGCTATGTCGGGGCGGGCGGTTCGCCCAAGATCGGCGACACCTCGACCCTGAAGGCGGACAATTTCACCGTCTCGCTGATCTACAAGGAACCGGGCAAATACGCCGCCTGCCACAGCCATGAGATCGAGGAAAGCTTTCTGATCATCGATGGCGCACTGGTTGTCGGCTGGGAAAAGGACGGAGAGGTCTGCGAGGTCACGCTTGGCCCCAAGGACATGATCCTGAACGCCCGCGAGATCGGTCACGGCTTCCGCGTGGATGGCGTCGAGCCGGTGCTGATGTCGATCTCCGTCGACGTAGGAAAACCGCTGCCGCCGGTCTATCACTACCACCCCAAGGAACACGCGCCGGAACTGGCACGGAGGTTCGGGGCCAAGCCGGGCGAGACGATCAAGTTCGACCCGGCGGGCGATCACCCGCTGCAACAGTTGATGGCGCAATACGTGGTGCGCCATGTCGATCAGCCGACTCTCTGGGAAGACGCCGGGTTCACCCGCAAGGTCTATGTTGGAGACAGCGGTCTGAAGCATGACACCTGCCGCAAGGAGATGTGGCAGGTGCCGTCCAGGGTCGCGATCAAACCCTTTGTGCGCCCGGTCGAGGATGCCTTCCTTGTGCTTGACGGCAGCCTGACCGTTGGCTGGGAAGAGAGTGGCGAGACGGTCGAGGTGGAACTGGGGCCGCGCGATCTGGTCAAGACGCCCGCAGGACGGGCGCACTGGATCCGCAACAACTCCGCCGGCCCGGTGACGGTATGGCATGTGATCGGCAGCGCCGAGGACGACGGGGTGGTCTACGAAGCCGCCTGAACCGATCCTGTTTGAGACCAGGTTGAGACTTCGGCGCCCGGCGGACTGATGTTCGCCGGGTTTGCTGCATTGGTGGTTCGTGGTGCATCAACGCGCCATTGGCGCGGTTCTTCACTTCATGATTCACCTGTGAACAGGACCACGCCTGTTCTCCAGACCCATCTCTCTCTGATTGAGGCCTGAGCCAGCCGCGCAGGAGGCAAGGGCAGGCCGCGCATCCGCGCGGGGCTGCGCCCCCTTGCCTCCCGCCCCCGCCCGACTTTTATCGGCCTCAGCGAGAGATGGCTCCGGCGAACAGGCTTCAGGTGGCCGATGCTGGCAGCCCCAGCGGCGCGGTCCAGGCGTGGTAGCCATAGACCCAATCAGCGTTGCCGCCCTGTTTCAGCCAGTCATTGGCCAGCGAGCCGCGCTGCACCGCCGCTGTTCTGTCGCGCCGGGCGTCTTCATAGGCGTTAAGCGCGGCGGGGACGTCATCGGATGCCGCGCCCAGCGCGCGGGCCAGCACCACCGCGTCCTCGATCGCCATGCAGGCCCCCTGCGCCATGAACGGCACCATCGGATGCGCCGCATCACCCAGAAGGGTTGCGCGTCCCTGTGACCACTGCCGCATCGGTTCCCGCACATGCAGGGCCGAGCGGGTCACCTCGCTGCAGGCCGCCAGAAGGGCGCGCGCTTCGGGGTGAAAATCGGCGTAGGCGGCGCGCAATTCAGCCACGTCACCTGGCAGGGTCCAGCCCTCTTCCTGCCAGTCGGTCTGTGGCGTGGTGGCGAAGACAAAGACCTCTTCGCCGCGTGTCAGTGGAAAGGTGACGATCTGGCGGTCCGGCCCTGGCCCCCACCATTTTGTGAAACTGTCGAGGTTCGGCAGTTCCGCCACCGCGGCGCGCGGCACCACCGATCGCCAGGACACCAGCCCGGTGAACAGCGGCGCGTCGGGACCAAAGAGCGAGGTCCGCACCGGGGAATGGATGCCGTCGCCACCGATCACCAGATCTGCACGGTGCCTGTCCCCCACCATCAACAGGGCGGCGGTGTCGCCGTCCTGTTCCGTCCCTGTCACCTTTACGCCGAAGCGGATCGTTCCCGGCTTCAGCGCCGCCGCCAGCGCCGCCAGAAGATCGGCGCGGTGAATGGTCAGTTGTGGTGCGCCGTATTTCTCTTCGGCGGCGGCGCTCATCGGCAGGCGCGAGGTTTCCGCGCCGCTGTCCCATGTGCGGCTGATCCGGTAAGCGGGCCGCGCCGCGGTTTCACGCAGACGAGTCCCGATCCCGCCGCCCAGCCCGTCCAGCGCGTGGACAGCGTTGGGCGTCAGGTTCACATCCGCCCCGATTCGTCCGAAGGCGCGGGATTGTTCGAATATCGTGACCTCGTGACCCTCCGCCTGCAGGGCGATGGCCGTTGTCATTCCCCCGACACCCGCCCCGGCGATTGCGATTCTCAGTTTTGTCATCCGCTTGATTCCGTTCTATTTTGAACATTCTGGTCAAATATGAACTTGCACGCTTTGGTAGCAGGCTGTCAATCCACTGCGTCCGACCGGGATATTTTCTTGACTCAAAGCGGCACTTGATGGCAAGATCAATTATGAACACAGTGTTCGTATTTGAACACACGCTGAAACCGCAAGACCAGGACGAGGGGAAACAGGCCATGGACGCATTCAAGGATCGCTTGTCGCAGAGGGCACAGGACACCAGCCGTCCGGCGCTGGCGCATCAGTGCCGCGGTCGGGAACTGGAGCCGCGCGAGGCCGCGCTGGCCGAGGCATTGATGGAAATCTACGGCACCGGCACCCACGACTATGACAAGGTCGCCGAGGCGCTGGCCGCCAAGGGCACCGAGGCGCCGCGCTCGGGCCGGACCGACTGGACCGCCAACCTGCTGCACGAGGAACTGGCCGCCACCAACGCACAACTGGATGCCGCCTATCAGGAGCACGGTTATGGCGCTTGAGTTCCGGTCCGTCACCAAGGAGTTCTCTTCCAACTCCGGCGCCAACCTGACCGCCGTGCGCGATGTCAGCTTTCGCGTCAACGAAGGCGAATTCGTCTCTGTCGTCGGCCCCTCGGGCTGTGGCAAGTCGACGATCCTGTCGATGACCGCCGGCCTCTATCAGCCCACGCGGGGCGAGGTTCTGGTCTCTGACGAGCGCGTCACCGGCCCCAACAGCCACGTCGGTTTCATGCTGCAGAAAGACCTGCTGCTGCCCTGGCGCTCGATCATCACCAATATCGAGTTCGGGCTGGAGTCGCGCGGCGTGCCCGCCGCCGCCCGCCGCGAACGGGCGATGCATGAGCTGGAGCACTGTCACCTCGCGGGGTTCGAGAACCACTATCCCTATCAACTGTCCGGCGGCATGCGGCAGCGCGCGGCACTGGCGCGCACACTGGCCATCGACCCGGAAATCATCCTTCTGGACGAGCCGTTCTCGGCGCTGGACGCACAGACCAAGCTTCTGTTGCAGAACTCCTTTGCCAAGACCATCGCAGAGGCCGGCAAGACGACCCTTCTGATCACGCATGACCTTGCCGAGGCGGTGCTGATGTCGGACCGCATCATCGTGCTGAGCGAACGCCCCGGCACCATCGTGGCCGAGATCACCGTGGACCTGCCGCACCGCGAGGAACCGCTGAAGCGCCGTGTCATGCCAGAGGTCAGCGACTATGCGGCCCAGCTCTTCAAGCATCTGAAACTGGAAGAAAAGGCCGCCTGAAACGGCCATCTCAGGGAGACTACAAATGAAGCACGCAATTCTGTCCACCGTCGCCGCCATCGCCCTTTCGGCCAATGCCGCATGGGCGCTGGACAAGGTGACCTACCTGTTCCCGGCACCCGATTTCCTGCCCGCCTTTGCGCCGTTCCAGCTTGCGAAAGGCAAGGGTTACTTCGAAGAGGCAGGTCTGGACGTGACATTCCAGATCGGCAAGGGCGGCGCGGACGTGGCGACGCAGGTGGCGCTTGGCAATGCCGACCTTGGCGGCGGCATCGGCGACACGCCGATCATCGTGCGTGCCAACGGGCTGGAAATCCGCGGCGTGGCCCTGCTGGGCGGGCGTGGCCTGACACAGTTGGCATGGCGCGAGGACAGCGGCATTACCGGCCCCGCGGATTTCAAGGGCAAGTCCATCGGCGTTCTGTCGTTTCAGGACACCACCTACTACAACCTCCTCGGCGTGCTGGCCTCGGTCGGCCTGACCAAGGATGACGTGGACATTCAGGCCGTCGGCCCCGGCGGTATCATCCAGCTGAGCATCTCCGGCGATCTGGACGGCATGTCCGGCGTGCCGGAATGGATTGCCGCCATCGAAGGCGCGGGCGTGGCAATGGGCCAGGTGCCGGTCGACACGATCTTCCCGGCCATGGCGCAGGCGATCATCGCCTCGGACAAGACCATCGCGGAAAAGCCCGAGGTGATCGAAGGTTTTGTCACCGCCGTTCTGAAAGGCATCCGTGACATTCAGGAAGATCCGGCCAAGGCAGCCGCCGAATACACCGCCATCGTGCCGCAACATGCCGGCAAGGAAGCGCAGATCGAGGCGATCCTGCGCGCCTATGCGACGCTGATCTATCCCGAAGGCGAAAACCAGCCGCTGGGCACGTTCGATCCCGCGCGCATCGAGAAGGTGCAGGCCTTCTACCGCGACAGCGGCATCGTGCGGCGCCCGGTTCCCATCGAAGACCTCTATACCAACGAGTTCATCAAATGACCGACACAACTCACGCCGGCGCCGGGGCGACAGCCCCGGCCAAACCCTCTGCGACGAAAGCCCTGACCATGCGCGCCGCCAATCCTCTCTTCGCCAGTCTGGCCTTGTTGGGCGCGGTTCTGATCGCGTGGGAGTACCTGCCGACCGCGCTGGAAGTGCCGAAATTCATCATCCCCACCCTCAGCGACTGCCTCGAGGAACTGGGCATCATGTGGCAGTTCGACAACCTGCTGAGCCATTTCCTGTCGACCGCCTTCTACACCGTGCTGGGCTTTGTCATCGGCAGCGCATTGGGCGCGGCCCTGGGCTATATGCTGGGCCTGTCCGAGTTCTGGGAAAAGGTGCTGTCGCCTTATATCCTTGCGCTGCAGATCGCGCCCAAGGTGGCCTTTGCCCCGCTGTTCATCATGTGGTTCGGCTACAACTCGATGCCGAAGCTGCTGGTGACCGTGCTGATCGTGTTCTTTCCGGTGCTGGTAAACGTGCTGCAGGCCATGCGCACCGTCGACCGTGACCTTGTGAACCTTGCCCGCGCCTACAACCTGTCGCGCCTCGGGATCTTCTGGAAGGTCGAGATGCCCTCGACCCTGCCGAACCTGATGGCGGGCCTGCGCATCGCTTCAACCCTTGCGGTGATCGGCGTGACCGTGGGCGAACTGGTAGGCGGCAATACCGGGCTGGGCTACCTGATTTCCTTCGGTGGCGGACAGGCCAATGCGGCCATGGTGTTCAACGCGATCGGGCTGCTGACCGTGATCGGCCTGATCCTCTACACCGTCCTCGTCAAGATCGAGACCCGCGTGCTGCACTACCTGCCCCGCGCCGAACACTGACCAAGATCCGACCGGCCGCTGCCCTTTTCGCTGCGCGTGACCCACGCGACCGGCACGGCCCCCGACATCCCAAGGGAGACCCGACATGACCGTCATCGACAAGAAAGCCCTGATCGAAAAACGCGTGAACGAAGGCCTGCACGGGCAATGGTACCCGGTGGCCAAATCGGTCGAGATCAAGACCTCGCGCCCCTATGGCACCAGGTTGCTGGGCGACAAGATCGTGCTGTGGCGCGACGGCGCGGGCAACATCAAATGCCTGGAGGATTTCTGCCCGCACCGTGGCGCGCCGCTGTCCTATGGCGAGGTGCATGACGGCAACGTCGCCTGCCGCTACCACGGCGTCGTGGTCGATGGCGAAGGTGTGGTGCAGCGTGTACCCGCCATGCCCGAGTGTGCACTGGAAGGCCGCAAGGCGCTGAAAAGCTACCCGGTGCAAGAAGCCGGCGATGCGGTCTTTGTCTATGTTCCCTCGATCACCCAGCCCGAGCCGCCGGAACTGGCCCTGCCCAAAGAGCTGAACGATCCGGCCTGGACCGGCTTTCTCTGCACCTCGGTCTGGGAATCGAACTACCGCTACGCGCTCGACAACCTCGCCGACCCGATGCACGGCTGCTACCTGCACGCAGAAAGCTTTACCCTCGCCTACGGGTCCAAGCAGGACCTGATGCAGTTGAACAAGACCGATGAGGGGTTCCGCATCGAACGTGTCGGCCAGACCGGCGAGAACTTCGACTGGACCGAGTTCGAAGTCCATCCCGGCAGTATGTTCTGTTTCCTCGAAATCCCCTACCCGCCCGCCGCGGGGCCCGGTGGCGTGTTCCGCATCATCGGCTTCACCACTCCCGTGGATGAAACCACCTGCAAGGTCTTCTTCTGGCGTATGCGCCAGGTCGAGGGCACGGCGCGCGAAAGCTGGCGCCTCCTGTACCGGCACCAGCTGGAAGAGAACCACTGGAACGTGCTGGAACAAGACCGGGTGATGCTGGAAGGCATGTCCGACGACGCCCGCAAGCGCGAGATGCTGTACCAGCATGACCTCGGCGTCAGCCGCATCCGCCAGATCCTGACCCGCGCCGCCAAGGCGCAGGTCGAGGCGGAACTGAAAGCTGCTGAACAGGTGGCCGCGGAATGACCCTTAAGGGCCGACATATCCTGCTGACCGGCGCGGCGCGCGGTCTGGGCGCGGAAATCGCCCGGACGCTGTCCGACAAGGGAGCCTCCCTCTACCTTGCGGACATCGCCGAGGACGAGGGCCGCGCCACCGCCAAGGCCTGCGGCGCAACCTTCCTTCCGGTCGATCTGGGCGACCCGGAGTCGATCACCGCCTGCGCCGAGGCGGTCGGCCGCGCCACCGGCGGCACGCTGCACGGGTTGGTCAACAATGGTGCGATTGCCACCGGCATCGGCGGCATCCCCCATGACCAGATCGAGATCGACAGTTGGGACCTCGTGCAGCGCGTCAACGTGCGCGGCACATGGCTGATGACCCGCGCCTGCGGCCCGATGCTGAAGGCGTCAGGCTCTGGCCGCATCGTCAACGTGGCCTCGGACACCGCGCTCTGGGGCGCGCCCCGGCTGCTGTCCTATGTCGCCAGCAAGGGCGCGGTGATCTCGATGACCCGCTCGCTGGCGCGCGAACTGGGACCGGACCGGGTGGGTGTGACCGCCGTGGCCCCCGGCATTCTGACCACGGAAAGCACCGAATACGTGCCCGAAGCACGTCACCGGCAATATTCCGAAGGCCGCGCCGTGCCCGGACCGCAGGCCGCCGGCGAGATCACCGATGTGGTGGCCTTCCTGCTGGAGGACGGCGCACTGGCGCTCACCGGGCAGCTTTTGCCGGTCAACAACGGGTTCGTGTTCGCATGACCGGCTGGGTGTCACATAGCTCTGGCGGGATCGCGTATCTGGAACGTCCCGGGACAGGCGCGCCGCTGGTGCTTCTGCACGGGATCGGGTCGAATGCCTCTTCCTTCACGCCGCTGCTGCCGCATCTGCCGCAGGATCTGCGGGTGATCGCGTGGAATGCGCCCGGCTACCTTGGTTCTGAGCCCCTGGCGCAGGACTGGCCCCAAGCGGCGGATTACGCGCTGGCGCTGGAGCAGTTCGTCGACCGGCTGGGCCTCGGGCCGTTTGCCCTGCTGGGACACTCCCTGGGCGCGTTGATGGCCGCCAGTTTCGCTGCCGTCCGCTGCAACCGCGTCACCCGTCTGGTCCTTGCCGCCCCGGCCATCGGCCACGGTGTGCCCGCCGGAGGCACTCTCAGTGCCGCGGCCCAGTCGCGGATCGACGATCTTGAACGGCTGGGGGCCACGGCCTTTGCAAAGGCCCGCGCCGCCCGTCTGGTTCACCAGCCAGCGGACAATCCCGGCGCGCTGGCGATTGTGCAGGACGGCATGTCCCGCGTCACCCTGCCCGGCTACGGACAGGCAGCGCGGATGCTGGCCTCTGGCCGGTTGCTGGACGATGCCGAACGGATGGCCGTACCGACAGATGTGATCTGCGGCGCCGAGGATCAGGTGACGCCACCCGAGGGCGCCCGCCGCGTCCACGCCGCACTGCGCCCGAAGGCGCGCGGCACGCTGACCCTGATCCCAGGGGCAGGACATGCGCTTTATCAACAGGACCCGGTGCGCTTTGCAAGCGCGCTGGAGGCAGCCGCAGCGCCAGTGGCGTGAACGGCGGACAGGAGGAAACGCAATGACGGAAACAGTTCGAACAGGCTCTTTGCGCGGCATCATGATGCGCGGCCCCGGCCTGACGGCCACCCTGCCCTTCTACGAGGACATGTGGGGGTTGAAACTGGCCCATCAGGAGGACGGCACCGCGCTGTTGCGCGGCACGGGAGAGGAGTCTTTCCTCTATGGACTGAAGGAAGGCCCGGTGTTCGGGGTCGAGTATGTGCATTTCGCCATGCCGGACCGCGCGACCATGGATGCGCTGCACGCGCAATGCCTCGCCCGTGGCGCGGCGGTCCTCAGCGCCCCCGCCGCGTTTGACGACTGGGCCGGGGGCTACGGGTTCGAGATCCTCGACCCCGACAACCGCCGCCTGCGGTTCCGCTGTGAGGCCCGTGTGCTGGACGAGGAACCGGAATGGGCCAAGCCGCGCAAGGTTTCACACGTCGTGCTGAACACGCCCGACATGGAGGGTGTGCAGCGGTTCTATGAACATGTGCTTGGCTTCCGCGTCTCGGATTACTCCGCCGACCAGATGGTGTTTCTGCGCTGCAATACCGATCACCACTCGATCGCGTTGGTGCGCGGCAACTATGCCAGCGTGAACCACGTCGCCTTTGAAATGCCGACGCTGGACGAATTCATGCGCGGCATCGGCCGGATGAAGCAAAAGGGCCATGTCCCGACGTGGGGACCGGGCCGCCACGGGCCGGGCAACAACCCGTTTGCATATTTCGTCTCGCCCTCGGGTTTCGTGATCGAGTTCACCTCTGAACTGCAACAGATCGACGAGAGCACGCATGAAGCGCAGGTCTGGCCGCGCGACGATCCCGAGGCGATGGACCGCTGGATGACCGCCGGTCCGCCGACGCCCGCACAACGGGCGGTGATGCAAGGACGGCCCGATCCGGGCTTTCCGGAAATGCGCAAGCACGCACAGGGAGCGGCGTGATGAGATACGATTATGACAAATGTGTCGCGGTGGTAACGGGCGGCTCCTCCGGGATCGGACTGGCCACGGTGCGCCTGCTGCTGGAGTCCGGGGCGCGCGTCGCCCTCTGCGCCCGCAACGAAAGCCGCCTGTCGGATGTGGCCAGTGTCCTGGCCCGCGACTTTGGCGAAGAAAATGTGTTCGCCAAGGCGCTGTCGGTGCTGGATGGCGAGGCGGTCAACGCCTTCGCCGCGGAGGTCAAAACCCGCTTTGGACAGGTCGACCTGCTGGTCAACAACGCAGGCCAGGGTCGGATTTCCACCTTCGCCGACACCACGGACGAGGACTGGAAAGCGGAATATGAGCTGAAGATCTTCAGCCAGGTCCTGCCCACCCGCGCCTTTCTGCCGATGCTGAAAGAGGCCGGTGGCTCCGTGGTCGCCGTCAATTCCCTGCTCGCCTACCAGCCGGAACCGCACATGGTCTGCACGTCTTCGGCCCGCGCCGGTGTGCAGAACCTGCTGAAATCGCTCAGCGTCGAACTGGCACCAGAGGTGCGTGTGAATTCCGTACTGCTGGGCCTGATCGGCTCGGGTCAGTGGACCCGCCGCTTTGCCGAGCGTGAGGACAAATCCGTCAGCCGTGCCGACTGGTACGGCGCGCTGGCGCAGAAGAAAGGCATCCCGCTGGGACGTCTGGGTGACGCCGAAGAGGCCGCCCACGCCATCGCTTTCCTGGGATCCAGGGCAGCAAGTTATATCACCGGAGCACAACTCGAAGTCTCCGGCGGCCTGTCGCGGCATATATGAGGACGAGGGACATGAAACACGAAGCCATCCAGACGACCGACACGGTCGGCGACTTCATCGCGCGCTATCTGGCCGAGATCGGCGTCACCACTGTCTTTGGCGTGATATCGATCCACAACATGCCGATCCTCGACGCCATCGCGCGGCAGGGGCGCATCCGCTTTGTCCCCGCACGGGGAGAGGCGGGCGCGATGAACATGGCCGATGCCTATGGTCGAGTCACCGGCCACCTCGGCGTCTGCTTCACCTCGACAGGCACTGCCGCCGGCAATGCCGCCGGCGCACAGGCCGAGGCGCTGACCGCTGGCAGCCCGGTGCTGCACATCACGTCCCAGGTCGACCTGCAATATGCCGACCGTGACCGTGCAGCGATCCACGATGTGCCGCGCCAGCCGGAAATGCTGCGCGGCGTGTCAAAGGGTGTCTACCGCATGTGGGACGCCAATGGCGCGATCGGCACGCTGACCGCCGCCGTCTCTGCCGCCGTCTCGGCCCCGACCGGGCCGGTCAGCCTTGAGATCCCGGTGGACGTGCAACGCTCTCTCGCGGTGCCCTTTGCCAAGATCCACGCGCCGCAACCCACCCGACCCAGCGCGTCGGACGCAGTGATCGACGAGATTGCCGAGCTGCTGAAGTCAGCCAGGCGCCCGCTGATCTGGCTGGGCGGGGGCGCGCGCGGCGCGCAGGCCGAGGCGACGGAACTCCTGCGCCGGGGCGTCGGTGTCGTCACCTCGACCAATGGGCGCGGCGTGGTGTCCGAGGAAGAATCCGGCAGCCTTGGCGCCTTCAACATGGGGCCGGACGCGGTGGAACTGTACAACAGTGCAGACCTGATGCTGGTCGTCGGCTCGCGTCTGCGCGGCAACGAGACCCGCAACAACAAGATGGCCCTGCCGCGCCCGTTGGTGCAGATCGACGCCGAAGCCTCGCAAGGCGGGCGCAACTACCCTGTGGATGTCTTTGCGCATGGCGATGCGGCGGACACCCTGCGCCGCCTGCTGGACCGCCTGCCCGAGAAACTGGACACCGATCCGAACCTCGGGTTCGACATCGCCCGCCTGCGCGCAACGGCCGAAGGGCGGCTGCGCGAGGTGCTTGGCCCCTACAGCGTGGTGGCGGATGCAATCTCCGAGGTGGTCGCGGCGGGCGGCAACTCATGGGTCCGTGACGTGACCATCTGCAACTCGACATTCGGCAACCGCTATGTGCGCCTGTCCGATCCGCGTCAGGGTGTGCATGCGCTTGGCGGCGGAATCGGTCAGGGCGTGGCGATGGGTGTTGGTGCGGCGCTGGCCTCGACCGGGGCCAAGGCCATCACCCTGATCGGCGACGGCGGCACCATGCTGGGGCTGGCCGAGATGATCACGGCCGTCGATGAAAAGGCCCCGCTGGTCTACGTGTTGATGAACGATCAGGCCTATGGCGTGATCCGCAACATTCAGGACGCGCAATACGGCAGCCGCCGCCATTACTCGGAAATCGCGGTGCCGGAATTCGGGACCTTCTGCGCCTCCATCGGGATGCCGCATACCCGCGTGTCGGATGTCGAAGCCTTTGGCGAGGTGCTGGCAGAGGCGCTGCAAGCCGACGGCCCGCAACTGATCGAAGTCGACATGTGCGCCATCGGCCCCTTTGCCGAGGCTTTCGCCGGACCGCCCGCGGGTGCCGCGGGCAACTCGGAGTAAGTCATGCAGCTTGGGCTGATCGGATACGGCAGCATTGCCAGGACCTTGGCAGGGCTTCTGGGGGATGAGGTCTCTCTGACCGCTCTGGCCCGGCCCGGGCGCGCGGCGATCGCATCACAGGCGCTGCCCGGTGCGACGGTGGTAGAGGACGTGCAGGCACTGATTGCCGCCGCCCCCGATCTGGTGGTCGAATGCGCCGGACAGGCGTCGGTGCGCGACAGCGTGCCGGCCCTGCTGCGCGCCGGGATCGACGTGGTTGTCGTTTCCATCGGCGCGCTGGCAGATGACGCCTTGCACGCGGACCTCAAGGCCGCCGCGACCCAGGGCGGCGCACGGGTGATCCTGCCCGCCGGGGCCGTTGGCGGCATTGACCTCTTGTCCGCGCTCTCGGCCTCGGGCGAAACCCATGTGCGCTACACCGGCACCAAACCCCCCGCCGCGTGGAAGGGCACCCCGGCAGAGCAGGTCCTGACCCTCGACACGCTGGCCGAGGCGGCCACCTTCTTCAAGGGCACCGCGCGGGAGGCCGCGCTGAGCTATCCCAAGAACGCCAACGTGGCGGCGACGCTGGCGCTGGCCGGGGGCGGGTTCGACAGGATGCAGGTGTCCCTGGTGGCGGACCCTGCCGCGCCGGGCAACCTGCACGCCTACGCAGTGGAAACCCCGGCGGCACGCTATGAAATCCGGATCGAGAACAGGCCGTCGACCGGCAATGTGAAAACCAGCGCGGCGACGATCTATTCCGTGCTGCGCGAGATCCGCAACCGTATTGGACCGATGGTGATCTGAGATGGACATGACAACAGATATCCTGCCTTCGGGCGAGTTGTACCTTGGTGGTGACTGGCGACGCGGACGCGGGGCAGAGATCGCATCGGTCTTTCCGGCGGATGGATCGCTGAACCGCGTGGTCGCGGGCGCCTCGATCGAGGACGGGACAGAGGCCATCGCCCGCGCAAAGGCGGCGCAGCCCGCATGGGGCGCGTTGAAACCCTTTGAACGGGCACGGGTGCTGTCGCGTATCGCCGACGGGATCGAGGCGAACGCCCGGCGGATCAGTGAGATCCAGTCGCGCGACACCGGCAAGACCCTGCGCGAAACCGGCGCCTTGGCGGCCTCTGCCGCTGGCACCTTCCGCTATTTCGCCGCCGTGGCCGAAACCATGGACGACGACCTGACCGCACAGCGCGGCACGGCGCTGACAATGTCGGTGCATGAGCCAATGGGTGTCGTCGCGGCGATCACGCCTTGGAATTCGCCCATCGCCTCGGACGCACAGAAACTTGCTCCGGCGCTGGCGGCGGGCAATGCCGTGATCCTGAAACCGGCCTCATGGTCGCCTTTGACGGCGCTGGAACTGGCCCGGATCGTGGATGAGGCCGGATTGCCCAAAGGGCTGCTTTCGGTCCTGCCCGGATCGGGGCGCGAGATCGGCAACCTGCTGGTGGAACACCCCGACATCGCCAAGGTCAGCTTTACCGGCGGCACCTCTACTGGCCGCGCGCTGGCCGAAAAGGCGGGCCGCAAGCTGATGCCGGTCAGCCTCGAATTGGGCGGCAAATCCCCGACCATCGTCCTTGACGACGCGGACATGGATGTGGCGCTGGCCGGTATCCTCTTCGGCATCTTCTCTTCCTCGGGGCAAAGCTGCATCGCCGGGTCCCGTCTCTTCGTCCAGCGCAGCATTTATGACCAGTTCGTGGACCGCCTTGTGAAATCCACCAAAGCCCTGCGAGTCGGCCACCCTTTTCAGGACACCACGCAGGTCGCCCCTCTGATCCACATGGACCACCGCGCAGAGGTCGAGGCCCACGTAGCGCAGGCGCTGGAGGATGGAGCAGAGTTGCTCTGCGGCGGCACACGTCCCGAAGGCGGCGCATTTGATGCCGGCAGCTACTACCTGCCCACCATCCTTGCCGGTCTGCCCAACACCGCCCGCCTCTGCCGCGAAGAGGTGTTTGGCCCGGTGCTGGCCGTCCTGCCTTTTGACGATGAAGACGAGGTCATCGCCCTGTCCAATGACAGTGACTACGGCCTTGCCTGCGGCCTCTGGACCCGCGATTTCCCCCGCGCATGGCGGCTGGGTGGCGCGATCCGGGCGGGCACCGTCTGGATCAACACCTACAAGCAGTTCTCGATCTCCACCCCCTTCGGTGGTGACGGGGCCAGCGGCATCGGGCGCGAAAAGGGCCGTCAGGGCCTGCACGCCTACATGCGCCAGAAAGCCGTCTACACCGACCTCCGCGGCGCACCCCACCCCTGGGCCGCAGACGTGGTGAGGGCGTCATGAGCGGGCAGATTGCCATCGTCGGCGCGGGCCCCTCGGGCTGTTTCCTCGCACAGGCGCTTTTGAAGGCGCAGCCGGACCTGACCGTCGACCTGATCGACGCACTGCCGGTGCCTTACGGCCTTGTCCGCTATGGCGTGGCCGCCGATCATCAGGGCACAAAGGGCGTCACGCGCCAGTTCGCCCGCCTGTTCGAGCGGCAGGGCGCGCGGTTCTACGGCAATGTCGCCGTGGGCGAAACCGTCACGCTGGACGCGCTGCGCGAGGCTTATGACGCTGTCGTCCTCGCTGCCGGGCTGTCACAGGATCGCCGTCTTGGCATTCCCGGTGACGATCTGCCGGGCGTCTTTGGCGCGGGCGAAGTGACCCGCGCGCTGTATGAACATCCCGATGCCGACACTCTGCCCGCGCTTGGCACCCACCCGCTAATCGTCGGCAACGGCAACGTCGCCATAGACCTGCTGCGCCTGCTAGCGAAAACGCCTGAGGAACTGGACGGTTCGGACCTTGGCCCCGGCCCCTCCGACTGGCTGGCAAAGAGCGGGATCAAAGAGATCACCATCACCGGCCGGTCCCCCGCCGCGCTGGCCAAGTTCGACACGGTCATGGTCAAGGAACTGGCCAAGCTCGCCGGCGTGTCCATCCACGTCATCGGCGCGGGCACCAGCGAAGATGCCGAGGAAACCCGCAAACTCGACGCGCTGGCAGCGCTGGATGGCCTTGGCTCCGGCCCGCGAAAGATCACCTTTCGCTTTGGCCTGACCCCCGCGGCTGTCGAGGGCGGCGACCACGCCTCCGCCGTCCGTTTCTCCACCCCGGAAGGTGAGGAAATCCTTGCATGCACATCGGTCCTGACCGCCATAGGCTTTCAGGGCACGGGCCCCCTGCCGCGCGACAGTCTGATCGCCCGGGCCGAGGATGCCGAGGCAGGCAAACTCGCCCCCGGCCTCTATGCCACCGGCTGGTTCCGGCGCGGCCCGCGCGGCACGATCCCCGAAAACCGCGCCGACGCGATGGCGCTGGCCAAGCACCTGATCGCCGATCTGCACCCGGTCCTTGGCAAACCCGGCGCGACGCTGTTTGACGCTCTGCCGGAGGTCACCACCTATGAAGGCTGGCAGCGCATCGACGCCGCCGAGACCGCAACCCCCGCCCCCGGTCGCTGCCGGGCCAAGATTGCCACCCGCGAGGCCATGCTGCGCCTTGCCCGTGATAAGGAGACCACCCAATGAAGATCACCGTTCTGTTCGGCACTGAAACCGGAAACGCCGAGATGCTGGCCGAGGACATCGCCTCGGAACTGGACTCCGAGCATGAGACCGAAGTGATGAACCTCTCCGATTTCGACCCGGCGGATTTCGACCGGGGCCAGTTCTACCTGATGGTCTGTTCCACCTATGGCGACGGCGAATTGCCCGCCTCGGCCCAGCCCTTTGCCGAAAAGCTGGACGCGCAAGAGCCCGACCTGACCGGCATCCATTTCGGGATCTTCGGTATGGGCGACAGCGAGTACGAAGAGACCTTCAATCACGGCCCCAAGACCCTTGCCGAACTGCTGATTGCCCGGGGTGCCGCGCAGGTGGGGGAGCGGATCGCGCATGACGCCTCTGGCCCCGACATGGCCGAAGACCTTGCCTTTCCCTGGGCCGAAGAGGTCGTCGGCCGCGCCGGTGAGGCGAACGGGCAAGCAGCGTGACGCCCGCCGCACAAATCCGCGCCCGGCTGAGCCAGCCATGGCAACACGGGCGACATGCCGATTTTCGCGGCATCACCTGTGACGGGATGCTGGACCTGAACGGGCTGGCGCTGGACGGAATGGATTTCAGCGGGGCACGGTTCCCCGATGGCATCGACGCGCGCGGCGCGCGCTTTGACGGGCTGGCATGGTTCAAGGATGTGCATTTCGGCACGGCCCGCTTTGACGGGGCGACCTTCATGAACGACGCGCGGTTCGAAGGGGCGGTTTTCGGTGCCGACGCCTGCTTTGCAGTGGCCGAGTTTCGCGGCATCGGGCGCTATGATGGCGTGCGCTTTGCCGAGGGTGCGGATTTCACCGGCATCACCTGCTACGGCAATTTCTCGTTACAGGACGTCCGCGCCGATGGCGCGCTCAGCCTGCGCGGGGCGGAATGGCTGGGCGGGTTGTGGTGCGATGGCGCGGCCTTGCCCGCCGATGCCGACACCTCTGACACGCAGGTGCATGGTCGGCTCTGGCTGCGGCGCGCGACACTTGGCAATGCCCCGATGAAGGCAGAGGATTTCGAACTGTCCTTTGGCTACGCCTACATCTGATCCGCAGCCCAACCGCGATAGCCCATCGCCTCGGAAATCTCCTGCGCGGCGGCGGTCAGGGCCGCCGCGATGGGGCCGGCCTGCGGGCTGTCATCGGCAAAGGCACTGGCCGGTCCGGTGACGTTGATCGCCGCCACCGCCTCGCCGCGATGGTCATAGACGGCTGCCGCGGCAGAGCCGATCTCGGGTTCGAAATTCGCAACCGACCATGACATGCGCCGGGCGCGGTCCCCGGCCAGCTGGTCCAGCAGATCCTCCAGCGTGGTGCGGGTCTTGGCGGTAAAGGCCTCCAGCGCGCGACCGCCATACATCGCCTTGAGTTCTTCGCGGCCCAGTTCCGCCAGCAATATTCGCCCGATGGTCGTGGCATGGGCTGGCAGTCGGGTGCCTTCGCGCACCGTGCTGGCCAGATGCGAGACCGGTGTTTCCCGCGCCAGGTAGACAATCTCCTTGCCCTCGCGCACGCCCAGATGCGCCGACAGCTTCAGCTGACCCACCAGCTTGCGCAGCACGGGCCGGGCCGCCGGGACGATGCCGC
The DNA here is from genome assembly GCA_034670345.1 of Paracoccaceae bacterium. Taxonomy (GTDB): domain Bacteria; phylum Pseudomonadota; class Alphaproteobacteria; order Rhodobacterales; family Rhodobacteraceae; genus Antarctobacter. The sequence continues at coordinate 23,965 of JAXMNQ010000037.1, forward strand.
GTTCTGCCAGCGCCTCGGAGGCGAGTGAAATCAGACCGGTCCCCAACCTGTAGCCGCCCTCATCCGGCAGCGCCTCGATGATGCGCTCGGCCTCCAGCGTGGCCAGAATGCGGATCAGGGTGGTGCGGTTGATGCCGATGGCCTTGGCTGCAGCACTGGTATTGCGGCACCTGTTGCCGGCCGCGATATGGCGCAACACTGCCAAGGCACGGACGACAGGCTGAACGGTGTACTCGGGGCCTTTGGCGGCGGGTTTGATCTCGACAGGCATCACATTCTGAACAGTGTTATTCATATGTGAACACCCTATCGGCCCGCCCCTCAGGTTGCAACGCGACATCGGCCCGTCGAAAGGTATTGTTTACAGTTAGGAAACGCATTGGATCCGAAACGTCGACAGACTTCGTCCCGACAACCGAAAATGCCATGTTAGGCTATTGTTAATACGACCTGTTCGAATACCGGTTTCCGATTTCTCATTTTACGAGAATTTTAGTTTCGCCAAGTGACTTGTCAGTTGCAGGTGGTGCCGGTCCGCCCGGTCTCACCTCTAAGCGCAGCGGGGGCTGCGCTGGTCCAAGCGTGTCGAATTCCGGGGGAAACCTATGCCGCCACTCGAACAACGCGCCTCATTGGAGGATGTCGAGGACATCACCGGTGCCGTCGAGATAGAGGTCATCGCGCGCCTTGACGATGTCAACGCGGGCTATTGGCAGAGGGTGTTCGATTTCGGCGACGGCCCGAATTCCAACAACCTGTTGCTGGCGCAGTACGAAAACACCTCGGATCTGATGTTCGTGCTCTATCAGGACGGGACGCAATACAACGTCACCGCGCCCAATGCCATCGTGCAGGGAGAAACCGCCACCTGGAACGTCGGCATCGACGCTGCCGGGCGGATGTGGATCGGCAAGGACGGGACGCGGCTGGCCGAAGGCACCTCGGCGGCGCCTGCGGATGTGGCGCGGGTGAACGAGTTGCTGGGCGAGAGCAACTGGGCCGGGGACGCCCCTGATCGGAGAGATCGCCGACCTCACCGTGACCGAAGGCGCATCCCCAACTGATCTGACCGACCCAACGGACCCAACCGATCCACCTGTCACCGACGCGAGCGACATGTTCATCGTTGCCCATCAGGACGACGACATCCTGTTCATGAACCCCACCCTGACGGACTGTTTGAAGGCGAAAGCCCTGTCACCACCGTCTACCTCACCGCAGGCGACGCCGGGCTCGGATCGGACTACTGGACCGGGCGTGAAGAGGGCCAAAAGGACGCCTATGCCTATATGGCCGGCTCCGACGACTGGGTGGATGAGACTGTCACGCTCGACGTCGGCGGGCAGAGTTTCAGCGTCAACTCCTCGTACGTTGCCAGCCAGCCTGACATCCGCCTCTACTTACTGCGCCTGCCGGACGGGTTCGGCGATGGCAGCGGATCGGACACCTACGCATTCGAAAGCCCGCAACAACTGGCCGAGGGCGGCATCTATGACATCACCGCCGTGGACGGCTCCGCCACCTACACATTGGACCAGTTGACCGGCCTGCTGACCGCACTGATGGACCGGCACACTCCCGATCACCTGCATCTTCAGGACCACACGACGGAATATTCTGGCATCAAGCATTCCGACCACCTCAACACCGCCGAATTCGCCACCGAGGCGGTGGCCGCCTACAATGCGGATGTGACCCTGACCAGCTATGTCGGCTACGCCTAATGCGGGTTGGAGGAAAACCTGACGCCGCAGGAACTGGAAGTGACAACCACCACATTCGACACCTATGCCCAGCATGACCCGCTTGTCTTTACCCCCGAAGGCGCACTGATCGGGTCCTATCAGGACTGGGTGCAGCGGGAATATGTGGCCGACGAATATACAATCAGCGCCGCCAGCCCGGCCGAATTCGCCGGGCTTGCCTATCACGAGGCGATCATGGCCCTACCGGACCAGACTGACCGGGGCGAAATGGCGGAAGAAGAGGACAGCGTCGATATCCTGATCTGACCCCTTGGCGCGCGACGCCGTCCAAGGCAGGCTCTGCAAAAGGGAAGGACAGGACATGCTGACAGGACAGGTCGCCATCATCACCGGGGCCAGCCGCGGGATCGGGCGCGCCAGCGCGCTTGCTCTGGCCCGTGCGGGCGCGTCGGTTCTGCTGCAGGCCACCAACGCCGACCGGTTGACCGATCTGGCCAGCGAGATCATCCAGGCAGGGGGACAGGCGCTGATCCTCGCGGGCGATGTCGCCGATCCCGCAACCGCCACTCTGGCGGTCAAAGCCACGCTGGACGGCTTTGGCCGCCTCGATATCCTCGTGAACAACGCGGGCATCAACACGCGGTCTTCCACGCTGGACATGACATTGCAGGACTGGTCGCGCGTGATCGAGGTTAACCTCAACGGCACCCTGCATTTCTGCCGCGCGGCGTTGCCGCCGATGATCGCACAGGGCGCGGGCCGGATTGTCAACGTCAGTTCCACCACCGCCAAGACCCCGCACCGCAACGCCGCGCCGGCCTATGGCGCGTCCAAGGCGGCGGTGAATTACCTGACCATGCATCTGGCGCAGGAAATGGCGCCGCACGGCATCCGGGTGAACGGCGTCTGCCCCGGCCCCGTCGAAACCGACATGTCACAGCAATGGACGCCGGATTACCGCCGTCGGGTCACGGCAGGGGTGCCGCTGGGCCGCCTTGGCAGGCCGGAGGAGGTCGCCGAAACCGTCCTTTTCCTTGCTTCGCCGGCCTCCGGTTTCATCACTGGAGAGACGATCAACGCCAATGGCGGCACCTATATGAACTGAACGGGAGATCAGGACGGCCCAAGGCCCGGCACCCTTTGACAGCAAAGAGGAATTGCCGCAGCATCGGACAACTTTGCCAACCGGACTCTCATGAACAGACCCGCCGACATTGCCCGCCGCCGCTGCCTGTCGGACGATATTTTTGACAGGATGGTGCGCGCGATCAAATCCGGGGCCTACGGGCCGGATGAGCGGCTGCCCACCGAACATGATCTGGCTGCCGAATTCGAAGTCTCGCGCCCGACCATTCGAGAGGCCCTGCGACGGCTGCGCGAACAGGGGCTGATCTATTCCCGGCGCGGGGCTGGCAGTTTCGTGCGTCAGACCGGCCTGCGCGAACCGCTGGGGTTCGGCCAGTTGGCCAGCATCGCGGATCTGGACCGATGCTATGAATTCCGCCTGACGCTGGAACCCGAAGGCGCGGCGCGGGCGGCGTTGCGGCATGATGCGCAGGCGCTGGAAACCATTTCACGGCAGCTGGGCCTGATGCGCGATGCCACCGAACGGGCCCGCCACCGCGAGGATGCCGATTTCGCCTTTCACCTCGCCATCGCCGAGGCCAGCGGCAATCCCTATTTCGCCACCGCCATGCAGGCGCTGAAGGATCACATCGCCGTAGGAATGCAATTCCACGGCGCGGCGCTCAAGGCCGCGCCGATGGGGCTGGAAGAGGTCTATGACGAACACGCGGCCATCTTTGCCGCGATTCGCGCGCGCAAGGCCGACACCGCGCGCGATTTGATGGCCCGTCACCTAAAGGGATCACGCGACCGGCTATTCGAGGGGCGCGCGACAAACACGTCCCCGGGGATCTAGCGTACCGGCGCCTCACCGGTTCCTCTCTGGCCCGGCTCCGCGCCGCGATGTATCACCGAAAGGTCGGTTCGTCCCTGTGCCCCCTTACCCGGCATTCGCCAAAGCTGTCCACGTGGGGACAGCCCGGGCCACCAAAATCACAACCCGATTGCGCTGGCCAATTCCTCCGGCGTCATCGGTTTTACCATCCCTTCCCGTGCGATCCTTGCGGCCAACGCCGAAATGCGGGCGTTCAGCGGGGCCTCACCGCCACTCATCCGGGCGATCAGGGCAATCTCTCCGTTCAGAAAATCGGTCTCGACCGAGCCGGCCCCTTTCAAAAGGCTTTGCGTGGTCGAATTGCCCAGACGGTCCACCCCGGCGACCGGTTCGATCGACAGCAGGGTGCCCCGGCGTGGGTCACCTGCCCCCATGTCCTGCATGAGAACCCCTGACCGTTCCAGAACCTCCATGCCCTCGGCACGCAGCGCCGCAGGGATCGGCGATTGAACGCCCCGTCCCAACAACGCCTCAACGATATTGCCAAGGTTCACGATCAACTTGCCGTATTTGTTCTCCATCACCGTTTCGGTGGCAAAGCTCTTGATCCGAGCCTCTGTCAGCGCCTCGGCCAGCGCCTCATCCGCCGCGTCACACCCACCCGGAAAACGCCCGATGTCAAAGACGCCCATGTTGGGCCGTCCGAAACAGATCGCCTCATCCGCCTGCATGTATTCTGCCGGCATCATGACGTTGATGGCGTGGACATTGGGAAAGACCCGCAGGGCCAAGCGTTCATTCTCGACGCCGTTCTGCATGCAAAACAGCGGCTGATCGGTGAACCCGGCCCCGCGCAGATCTTCCAGCGCCGAACCTGTGTGCTGGGTCTTGGTGGACAGCAAAATGACATCTTCCGGCCGAGGCGTAATTTCAGAGGCAAGGCCGACCATGTCCAGACGCACCCGCTCTTCCCCGGCATGGCCGCGCAACAAGAGGCCCCGGTCGCGGATCGCCGTCAGCCGTTCGCCCCGGGCGATGCCCAGAACCTGCTGTCCCGACAAGCCAAGCGCCGCCGCCACGACGCCGCCAACGGCGCCGACACCAAAGATGATGATCCTCATGTCCTGTCCTTCTCAGTACGCGGCGCGATAGATCGCCTCTGCCTCTGCCACGCTCATGTCCCGGGGATTGTTGTCCATCAGCCTGCGAATAGAATGGGCCTCTGCCGCCCAGGGTGCAAGGCTGGCCTCATCGACGCCCTGCGCCGCAAGCGACATGTCGATACCCAGCCCGCGGCACCAGTCCGCGACTGCGGCGGCGGTATCGGCCCCTGAGTTCAGCCCCAGCGACGCCAGAACCTCGGCGGTCTTGTCCGGGCGCGCCGCCGCGTTGAATCCCAGCACGTAGGGAAACAGCAGCGCCACGCTCAGCCCATGCGGCAACCCGCCCCGCGTCCCCAGCGGATAGGCCAGCGCGTGTCCTGCCGCAGTATTGACCGGCCCAAGGCACAGCCCGCCGTAAAAGCTGGCCAGCAGCATCCCGGCGCGGGCGTCCGCGTCGCCGCCGTCGGCCACCGCACGGGCCAGGTACTGTCCTGTCAGCCCGATCCCCATGCGGGCGTAGCCGTCGATCAAGGGATGAGCCCGGATATTGGTGAAGGCCTCGACGCAATGTGCCAGCGCATCCACCCCTGTGGCGGCAGTCAGCGCGGGCGGGACGCTCATGGTCAGGTCAGGGTCCAGGATGGCGATGTCGGCGGCCATCAGCGGGCTTTCGACGGCCACTTTCATGCCGGTTTCCGTCGAGGTGATCAGCGCACGGACGCCACCCTCTGATCCGGTTCCGGCCGTGGTCGCCACCTGCGCCAGCAGCGCGCCTTTCTGCGCCACCCGGTTCGGCCCCGCCACGTCCGTCAGGCCTTGATCGCTGTTCCACAGCACGGCCACCAGCTTGGCCACATCCATGACAGAGCCACCGCCCAGACCAATGACAACCTCGGGCCGGTGCTCTCTTGCGGCTGCCAGAGCGGCGTCCAGATGGGTGTCTTTCGGTTCCGGGGCGACACCGTCAAAGACGCGCACCTCAGCCGTCAATTCCAGGCGGTCCACAAGCGGCGCGGTCGATGGGCTGGCCACGATCAGCACGCGGGACCCATCGGACACCCACGCGCCCAGACGGGCCGCCGTGCCAGAGCCGACTTCGATCCGTTTCGGCAGTTGCAGGGTGATCGGGCGGGACAGGTCCATCGTTGTTTCCTTCAACCGGTTTATGACTGCGCATCCAGCCAGGCACGACTGAGGCGGACGTATTTGATGGCGCGCCGGTAATAGGTATAGGCAAGGTGCAGCGCGCCCTGGGCATCCTCGACCAGAGAGGGATAGGACATTTCGAAATTGCGCCCGTCCACCGAGTTGTTGGACAGGCAATCGCCCGGTCCATCCTCGACCATGATCCGCTGCGGGAAACTGTGACCGCCGTCCGAGGACAGCGCCAGCACCATCGGCGCGCGCGGCACGCCCCAGACCGGCGCACAGCCGCCGCTGGCGGTGGGGCGGTCGTCCTCTTCTCCCAACTCGTCATATAGCGACTCGCGCCGCGCATCGGGGAACATGGCGGCATTGACTGGATTACAGGCCACCGCGATGCGGCCGTCCCTGAGGGCGATTGCCGAGATCGAGGAATTGTTGTTCGGCAGATCGGTGGTCTGCGGCACCGACCAGCTTTCCCCGCCATCACGGCTCTCTGTCCGGTAGACAAAATCGGCCTGTCGGCGACGAAAGAAGGCGGCATAGTGATCCGGGCCAAGCGCCACCAGCGTCATGTGCACACATCCCATCGACTCCGGCACGTCGACTCTGCGCCAGGTCTCGCCTGCGTCCTGACTGATGGCGAGCGCGGCGGTGTCGTGGCTGCCGGTCCATCGCTGCCCTGGTCGCGAAACGCACAAGAACAAGGGCAGCAACCATGCGCCGTCATCACGAACCCGGATCGGCGCGCGGACAAAGGTGCCAGGCGGCAGCGGCAAATCCGCTGGCTCCGCCCCATCGACACGCATCCGCACCACGCAGGCGTCCTGATTGCCACCCGGTTGCGCCGTGTGCAGGATCAACCGCCGCCCATCGGGTGCATCGAACTGGACCGGGTTCTGTTCCGACCGCAAGGCGTCATCGGTCAGCTGCCGGGCCGCCGACCACCCCGCTACGCCAAGTGTCGCCCGCCAGATCGAAATATCGGACTTTCCCTCCAGCGACCCGCCGAACCACAGACAGGACAGCCCCTGTTCGGACAGGGACAGAAAAGCGGCATGGTTCTGGATGCAGGGAGACGGCAGAAAGCCCTCTTCCCGTCCCGGACCAACAGGATGCACCTGCCCGTCCATCGCGTTCGCGATCTCTTGCGGCGTGAGCATACACCGGCCTCCCTGTCCGAGAAAATCTGGCGAAGGATGCTTGGCCGCCAGAAAAGTTGTCAAGTTGAAATTTGGGCGGCAGCGAGGCTCAACCTATGAGCCGGGACACATGCCGCTGATATAATGCGTTTTCTTCAGCACCTGGAAACCCGTCGGATCGGTATTCGATTTCCTTTTGACAATTCCGCCACCCCCCGGCAAGAACGTTCGCGGGACAGTCGGCAAAGTCCATCCTCGCTAATCACTTATTCGGAGAATGAATGGCGCACGCGCGATGGGCATGAATCCGGACCGTTCAGAACTCGCGGGGGTCAGCCTGATGTTGCTGGCCTCGGGGCTGGGCGCGGTCGATGCCGCCTTGGTCAAACTGATGTCGGGGGGCGTCCACCCCTTTGTCATGGGGTTCACCCGCTCGTTGTTTGGCCTGCTGGTGGTCCTGCCCTGGATCCTGTCGCGGCCGGGCATCCTGAAATCGCATTACCGCTTTCGGCACGTACTGCGGGCCGCGCTCAAGCTTGCTTCGCTGCTGGCCTATTTCGTGGCCTTTGCCTCTGCCCCGCTGGCCAATGTCACGGCCATCGCCTTTACCGCGCCGATTTTCGTCACACTGGGCGCATGGCTCTTTCTGGGGGAAACGCCGCGTGCCCTGCGCATCGCTGCCGTGGCGGTGGGATTTGTCGGGGTGCTGGTCGTGCTCAGCCCGGGGCGCGAGACAGGGATCACCTCGGGTCTCATGTTTGCCCTGCTGGGGGCGATGCTGACGGCGCTGATCCAGTTGATCCTGAAACCCATGTCGGGGCGCGATTCCACGGAAACGCTGGTGGCCTGGAACCTGATTGCCACGGTCCCGATCGCCGCCATCCCCGCGCTGTTTGTCTGGCAAACACCAACCCTGACCGAATGGCTGTTGCTTGCGTTGCAGGGGGCGCTGGGGGCATTGGCCATGGGGTGCGTCACCCGCGCCTTTTACTACGCAGAGGCCTCGTTGATCGGTCCGGTGGACTTTCTGCGACTGCCCTTCGTGGCCGTGCTAGGCTACCTGTTTTTCGGGCAGGTGGTGGAGATGACCACATGGATCGGCGGCATGGTGATCTTTGTCGCGACGATCCTGATGGCCCGCAGCGCCCGGCGTTCATTTGTGCCGTGAACCGGGCTGAACGCCGCTGTCCGCTTGCCATTGGCCCGTGCCTGACCGTAGATCCATGCACAACCGCCATCAGGAGGGCGCGATGCGGGACCTTCCCGAAACCATTCAGGGCTATGGACCGGTCCGTCCACTTGGTCCGGTCGGCAAGTCACGTCGCGACAGCAAGCTTCTGGCGGATCTCGACGCCGCCATCGATGCCTGTGAAATCCGCGACGGCGCGACGATCTCTTTTCACCATCACCTGCGCAATGGCGATGCTGTCCTGAACCTCGTCATGGAGGCGCTGGCGCGGCGCGGGGTGAAGGATCTGCACATTGCCGCCAGTTCGATCTTTCCGGTCCACGCGCCGCTGGTCGGTCATTTCCAAACCGGAACCGTCACCCACCTGACAACGAGTTTCATTTCCGGCCCGGTGGGAGAGGCGATCAGCAGCGGAGCCTTGGCAAACCCTGTGGTCCTGACCACCCACGGCGGCCGCGCCCGGGCGCTGGACATGGGGGACCTGACGGTGGATGTGGCCTTTGTCGCCACCCCTGCCGCGGACGAGCTTGGCAACCTCACCGGGCGCGCCGGGCAGACCGCCTGCGGGACGCTGGGCTACCCCATGGTGGACGTGCAGGTGGCACGGCGTGTCGTGGCGGTGACGGATTGCCTGCTGCCCTACCCCGCGCCGCTGATCGACATCCCGCAAGACCGGGTAACCCATGTTGTCTGCGTGGACCGGATCGGGGATCCGGCGGGCATCGCCTCTGGCACCACGCGCCCGGCCGAGGACGCGGTCAGCCTGCAGATCGCCAGCACCGCCGCCGAGGTGATCGCCGCCAGCGGCCGCCTGACCGATGGGTTTGCCTTTCAGACCGGCGCCGGCGGCGTGTCGCTGGCCACTGCGGCGGCCGTGGGGGACACGATGACCGCGCGCGGGATCACTGGCAGTTTCTGCTCTGGCGGGATCACCGGGTTCCATGTCCGGATGCTAAATGCAGGGTTGTTCGGCGCGTTGCTGGACGTGCAGTGCTTTGACCTTGAGGCGGTGCGCTCTTACCAGAGCGATCCGCGCCATCTGGGCATGTCAGCGGCGGTCTATGCCGGTCCGCATATCGGCGGGGCCGTGGTCGACAGGGTCGACGCGGTCATCCTTGGCGCGGCGGAGGTTGATCTGGACTTCAACGTCAATGTCACCACCCGCGCCGGCGGGATGATCATCGGCGGGTCGGGCGGCCATGCGGACACCGCCGCAGGGTCAAGACTGACCATCGTGACAACCCGCTTGACCGCTGCGGGCTTTGCCAAACTGGTGCCGGAGGTGGGCACCCTGACCACTCCGGGCGCAACCGTGGACGTTCTGGTGACAGAGGCCGGTCTGGCCGTGAACCCGCGCCGCCCGGAACTGGCCGAACGTCTGGGGCAGGCGGGGTTGCCGGTCTGCACGATCGAGGCCTTGCGGGCCAAGGCAGAGGCCGCCTCTTCGCGCCCGACACCGCCGCGAAACACGGGGCGGGTTGTCGCCGTCAGTGAATACCGGGACGGGCGGGTCACCGACGTGGTGCGCCAGTTGGACCGATAGGCGTTAGACTGGGCCGGGCGTGTCACCTCTTCTGCGTAAAGAACGGACAGCCAGTCGACTTGTCGAAGGTGGACCGTTCCGGCTTGGCGTTCAAGTTCCGACGCCAATGTGGATTTCCCCAAGGCGAGCGTGTCGGAGCACGCCATCACGCTGGCGACAAGACGCCTGCCGCGCCGCGTAGGCGGCGCATGTCGGAAGGACGCAGGCAGAACGCCGGGACTGAACGACTATGGCTTTTCGCGAACCACCTGAGACATCGGGGATCACATAACGCGTTGAAATCTGTGATTTCAGGCAGCGTTATGTGAATCCGTATTTTTGGAATACGCTCTACCCCTGCAAAAGCGGCGACATCGGTTCAGAGATGCGCCCGGCCTGAAAGCCATCGGGCAGCGGCGTGATCTCGATTTGCGACACGATCCCGGCCTTTGCAAAGGGATCGCCCTCGGCGAACATCCGGGCATCCTGCGCCGTTTTCGCTTGCAGGATGCCGAAATTGCCGATCGACCCGCCCGCCGCGTCCAGCAGGGCCGAACCGATCAGAACAGACACCAGACCCTGTCCGCCGGACCCGACCCAGGCCCGATGGTCAGGGCGAACCTCGTCCCGAAGAGCCCCCATGTCCGGGTGGTGCAGGCAGCGCATCAGGAAGAAGGCCATCAGGCATTCTCCAGCACGACGCAGCCCGCCCCGGTCATCGAAGCCGGGACAAAGTAATGCTTGTGCAAGGTTTTGACCTCGCGGTTCATCGCGGCGCGCATCACCAGCCACATCATCAGTTCGGCGCCCTCGGACCCGAAGGTCTCGACATAATCCTCGCGGCTCATGCCGCGCCAGCGTTCGGGATCACTTCCGATGGTGTCGAGCCATTGCCGGTCGGCGTCGGGGTTGAGGAAACCGGCCCGCTTGCCCTGAAGCTGATGCGACAGCCCGCCCGTTCCCATGATGACGACGCGGTCATCGCCGGGAAAACTCTCGATGGCACGCCGCAGCACCTCGCCCATTTCCCAGCAGCGCTGTGGCGTCGGGATCGGAAACTGGATGGTGTTGACCCAGATCGGCAGCACCTTGACCGGCCATTCTCCGCCCTCTTCTGGACGGCCGCAGAACAGTTCCATCGGCACCTGCAACCCGTGATCGACCTCGATCTCGCGGCAGACGAGCGGATCGAAATGGCTCTCGACCAACTGATCGACGAAATGCCAGCCCAGATCCTCGGCCCCCCGAAAGGACGGGATATTGCGCGGTCCCCAGCCTTCGTCCACCGGCGCATAATTGTCCGCAACGCCAACGGCGAAGGTCGGAACCCGGTCAAGGAAGAAACTGTTGCCGTGATCGTTGAAGATGACGACGGCGATGTCGGGACGCTGCGCGCGCATCCAGTCCTTGGCGTAGTCGTAGCCGTCGAAGAACGGCTTCCAGTCACTGCCGCCTGCAAGGCCGCGATCCAGTGCGACCCCGATCGAGGGAACATGGCTGGTTCCCAGCCCGCCGATGATCTGTGCCATTACTTTCCCAGCCTTTCTTTCAGAAAATCCTCGTGACTCATGCCCGCCTGCTCGGCCCCGATCTTGGTGATCGGGGTCGGGTCGACCGCGGAGATCTTGAGGATGAAAAAGAGATTGCCACCAAGGCGCACCATCTCGTGCCAGTCGCGGGAGGTGACGGCAGCGCGGGTCGCGTCGTCGAGGCCCCAGCGGCGCAGAAACGCGTCCTCATCGGCCTTGAAGGCCTCGCGATTGGCTTTGACGCCCAGCGACATCGCCATCTTGTTCAGCTTGTAGCCCTGCAGATTGCTCGCGCGGTCAAACAGCGGCGTGTCCGGGATATCGGGGCGGCTTTCGCCCCCTCCCTCACTTGGCTTGGCCATGATCGAAGTCCTTCTGCTGCAGCCAGCCGGTGATGGCGGCCAGCGTTTCCTCGGGTTTCTCCAGCGGCAGGAAGTGGCCCGCCCCCTCTATCACCTGCAATTCGCCATCGGGCACCATCGCAAGGATCTCGCGATGCTGCGCGGGCGGAGACCACCTGTCGTCACCTCCCACAAGAAGCAGGACGGGACAGCGGATCGTGTTCAGGTAGACGCCGGCGTCCGGTCGGCCGACAAGCGCATGGATCTGGCGTTCGTGAATCTCGGCATCGTGGCGCAGGACCATGTCGCGCAGCACGCCCATCAGGTCCCTGTCGCCCTGTCGATGCGCGGCGATCATGCCCGGCAGCCAGTCCTCGGCCAACTTTTCCATGCTGTCATGGCCAAGCGCGATCCGGGCTCGGCGCTTGGGCAATTCGGCCTCTGTGCCGCCGTTGTGCCCGGTGCTGACCAGCACCAGACCACGGACACGATCCGGCGCCTGCCGGGCCATCTCCATCGCCACGCGCCCACCCATCGAGTGGCCCACGGCAACAAGATCGCCCTCGATACCAGACAGGAGCCCGGCGGCCATCGACGCAATGCTGTCGTCGCGGGTCACGTCGGCAAAGCTGGCCGTCTGGCCCAGCCGATCCGCCAGCGCCTGCCAGACGGCAGCGTCCGACAACAGGCCCGGGATAAGCACGAACTGCGTCATGCCACCAACTCTTTCGCACGGTCACGCGAGACCGGTTCGACTGTGGACATGAGCTTACGCGCGCGCATGTGCACTTTGGCGTTGTTCACCGTTTCCACAGCCGTCAGACAGTCATTGCTGTCAAAGCGCAGCACGCTGCGCTCGTCCAGCTGTTCCGACCGGTCGCCGGGCTGCGCCAGGCCTGCGATCTGAAGTTTGAAATCCGCCTGATCCGACCAGAACCACGGCAGCGCGGCATAGGCCCCCTTGTCGCCGCCAGTCAGCCGTGCTGCGATGTGACGGGCGTGATCCGTCGCCGCCTGCACGCTTTCCAACCGGATGCGCTGGCCGCTGCGGGCATCGGGGAAACTGGCGCAATCGCCCAGTGCCGAGATATGAGGGTCCGATGTAACCAGCCGCTCGTCAACACTGATGCCATTGGCGCAGACCAGCCCTGCGGCCTCGGCCAGCGCGGTGTTGGGGCGCACACCCGCAGCCAGCAGCACCTCGTCGGCATCGACCCGCTGGCCGCCGGCCAGCGCGACACCGATGTCGTCGACCTTGGCCACGGGGTCGCCCAGCAGAACCGTGCCGCCCAACTCGCGGTGTTTGTGCAGGAACAGTTCCGACATCTGCGGCGACACAGCCCGCGCCATCAGGCGGCTCGCAGCTTCGGCGACAGTGACCTCCAGCCCGAATTTCCGGGCAACGGCGGCGAATTCAAGCCCGATGAAACCGCCGCCGACGACAACGAAACTGCGGTCGGCGGTCGCGCACTGCCGCAGCCGGTCAGCATCGGCCAGGGTGCGCAGGTCCAGCGCCCGGTCAAGGCCCGGGATCGGCGGGCGCAGATTGCTGGCCCCGGTGGCGAGGATCAGGTGCCCGTAAGAGAAATCGCCGGCGCTGGTGGCGACACGACGGTCATTCCGGTCGATGGCGCTGACGGTCGTCTCGGACAGGTAGCGGATCCCTTTGGAGTCGTAGAACTCCGCCGAACGCAGTTTCAGTGCATCGGGCTTTCCATCCTGCATGTAGGCCTTGGAAAGAGGTGGCCGCTGATAGGGCAGACCGGGTTCTTCCCCGATCAGCATCAGCTCACCTTCGTACCCGGCCTGACGAAGCGAGGCCGCGGCCTGAAGCCCGCCCTGCCCCGCGCCGACAACAACGATCGGACCGGCTTCCATCTCAGCACCCTTTTCCACGATTGCCCCGGGCCATGCTCAGAACTGCTCTTCGGGCAGGTGAACAATCAGACCGTCGAGCGACGGGTCCAGCTTGATCTGGCAGGACAGGCGAGAGTGTTCGCGCACCTCGCTGGCGGCGCCCTCCAGCATGTCATCTTCGTCTTCGTGGCGGTCGCCTGTCTTGCTCGACCATTCGTCGTCAACATAGCAATGACAGGTGGCGCACATCATCGAGCCGCCACATTCGCCGACGATGCCGTCGACGTCGTTGTCCACGGCGGTCTGCATGACGCTTGCACCCTCTTCACCTTCGACGGTGGTCTGGGTGCCATCGGCTGCCACATAGGTAACCTTGACCATAAATTCTTCCTCCGGGTCTGTCTGGTCTTGGGGCTGGCTTCAGGGCCGTCAGCCCATGATAACCGGCATATTGATCGGTCCGCGGAACCCGAAGCCCCGCCATTTCACTTCCGATGGGTCCGCAATCCGCATGTTCGGGAACCGTTCGAACAACGTCGGGGCCATGATCTTGCCAAGCGTGCGGCGGGCGGTGTGTGAGCCTGCGCAGTGATGCGGGCCGTTGCCGAACGCCTGATGCGGGTTCTTGTTGCGGAAAACGACGAACTCCTCGGAGTCGGAGCCGAACACCTCCTCGTCGCGATTGGCCGAGGCCTGAATGGTCATGACCGTATCGCCCTTGGGGATGTCAAAGCCGCGGATCTGCGTGTCGTGTGTGACCAGCCGTGAACTGGCCTGAATGGGCGCGACCCAGCGCACGGCCTCTTCAAAGGATTTTCCCCAGGCTTCGGTCCGCCGCACCTCTTCCAACTGGTCGGGATTGGTCAGCAACCCGTAGACCAGCGTTGCCAGAGCGTCGCGGGGTTCATTGATTCCACCCCCGATCGCAATCTTGATGTTGGAGTAGATCTGGCTCTGCGGGATCGGGTCTTCGGCATTGACCATGACCGAGAAGGCCGAGGCATCCGGTTCCGCCCGCACCCGTTCGACAGCCTTGTCGAACAAGGCGTCCATCTCTTCATTGGCCTTGTCGGTGACCGCGAAAGGCTCGGGCCGCCAGGCAAAGTTGCCCGCGCCGTCGATCAGGTTCTGCGACCAGCGCATCATCTGCTCGTCCGTCGCCTCGGGGATGCCGAGGATATGCGCCAGGATTCGGGCCGCGATCGGGCCGCAAAGTTCGGTGAACAGGTCGACGGGGCCCTCTTTGGGCAGACGGTCGAGATATTCGTCGGTCAGCTGTCTGTAGAGTTCCGCCCAGTTCGCCTGGATCGCCTTGGGCGTCAGCGCAGGCATGATCGCCTTGCGCTCGCGCAGATGCTCGGCCCCGTCCTTGCGCATGAGCGTATGGGCACGGAAGGCCGGTTCCATTGGCGTGCGCGGGTCGTTCGAACTGAACAGGATGGGATCGTCCTTGACCATCTTGGTGTCCGCCGCCTTCACCACGAAGGTTCGCTGGACCGACGGTACCCGGATCACCGGCGTCTCTGCGCGCATCCGACGATAGAGCGGATACGGATCCAGCGTCAGCTGGTCGAAAGTGATGCTGTCATCGGCTGGTGCTAGCGACATGTTTTCCCCCCAATCCAAGTCGTACGATCAAGATAGATGGCCGATCACTATCTAGCAATGTGATGAAACTGATTCATCCGATCTGCCATTTTGATAGTGCAGCTACAGGACACACGGATGGCCCGGAACGCCCATTACCCTTTGGTTGTCCCTGCCGCCGGCACAGGCCCCGGGGCCTGCGCCATTGGTGTCCGCTGGACATAGGTCATTGCATCATCTGGCCCGGCAGGAACAGCGAGAGCTGCGGCAGGGCGACAAGCACCCCCAGCGTCAACAGCATGGCGACCCAGAACGGCATGACACCGCGGAAGATCGCACCCAGCGGCACCTTGGGCGCAACCGATTTGACGATGAACACGTTGATGCCGACCGGTGGCGAGATCAGCCCCATTTCAAGCGTCAGCACGACCAGCACGCCGAACCAGATAAGGTCGATGTCGAGTGACGTGACGATCGGAATGAAGATCGGCAGCGTCAGCACCAGCATGGCAAACCCTTCAAGAAACGCGCCCAGAACCATGTAGATCAACAGGATCAGGAGCAGCGTTCCGATCATCCCGAGGTCGAGCGAGATCAGGACGTCGCGCACGAAATCCGGGATGTGGCTCAGCGCAAGGAACGGGTTGAAGATATGGGCCGCGATCAGGATCAGCATGACCGAGGACGTGGTGACGATGCTGTCCCGCGCCGCCTGCCAGAGTTGGCGCAGGTTCAGGGTCCGGGTGAAGATGCCAGCCAGGATCACCGCGCCCGCACCGACGCCCGCCGCTTCGACCGGCGAAAAGAACCCGCCATAGATGCCACCGATAGTCAGGAGCGTGAGCACGATGATCGGCAGGGCGTTTGCGACGGCGCGGACTTTTTCCGACATGGTCGTCGACGGGCCGCGCGGCCCCATCTTCGGCTGGACCATGCACAGCACCCAGATCGTCACGAGGAACATGGTCAGCAGCAGGATGCCCGGGATCACGCCAGCCAGGAACAGCCGTCCGATGCTCTGCTCCGAGAGGATGGCATAGATCACGAAGCCGGTGGACGGCGGGATAAGGATGCCAAGCGTTCCGCCGGCGGCGACCACGCCGGTGGACAGCCGGGGATCGTAGTCGTAGCGATCCATTTCCGACAGTGAAACCTTGCCCATGGTCAACGCAGAGGCGACGGACGAACCGGACAGCGCCGCGAAGCCACCGCAGCCGATCACGGTTGCGGCGGCAAGCCCGCCGCGCACCTGACCGATGATGGCATAGGCCGCTTCGTACAGCCGTCTGCTCATGCCGGTGATGCTGGCGACATTGCCCATCAGGATAAACAACGGAATGACGATCAGTTCGGCGTTCGACGCCAGCGTGAAGGATTCAGAGGACAAAAGCCCCATCGCCGCGTTCAGCCCGTTCAGCATCCAGATGCCGACAAAGCCTATCAGGAACATGGCGAAGGCGACCGGGATCCGCAACGCCAGCAGGATCAACAGCAGCGAAATGCCGGTCAGAGCAATGGCAACAGGGGTCATTCCAACGGCCTTTTCTCGTGTTGGGATTCACCGGCGAGGATGAATTCGACGGCGCGCAGAAGCAGGGCAACCCCGGTTACCAGTACCAGCGCCACCAGCAGCCACTGGAACCACGCCTGCGGCAATCCCAGCAGATTGCTGCGCAGGTTCAGCATGACGCTGAGCTGCGCCGACTTGTAGACGGCATAGCCCATTGTCAGGAAAATCGCGGCGCCCAGCAGATCGACCACGATGTCGATCACGTAGTTCAGCCGGGGCGGAAAATGCCGCTCGAAGAGATCGACGCTGATATGACCACCCATCTTGCCGCAGAGCGCCATGCCGCCGAACACGACGACGACAAAGGCCATCGTCGTCAGGTCCTGGGAACCGTAAAGCGGTTGTCCCAGGGATCGGCCGATGACGTCCACCAGAACCGTGGCCACGACAAACAGCAGAGCAATTGTGCCGAGCAGGGCGGACAGGCTGATGAGCCTGTCCGTGACAATTTTCAGCGTCGAGAGCATCACTCGCCCCGCATTGCGGCGAGTGCATCCGCGCCGTTGACGTTCTGCACGTAGGCATCGGTCACCGGGGCGAGGATTGTCGAGAAGGCGTCCACCTCTTCTGCCGTCAGGTCGATCACGACGTTGCGGTCATCCGCGCGGGCGGCTTCGACCGCAGCGTCTGCTGTCACAAGCCACGCATCTTCTGCGGATTTCGACAATTCCTCGCCGGCAACGGCGTCGACCGCCGCCTTGGCCTCGTCCGAGAGACCGTCATAGGCGCTCTGTCCCATCACCGCGAAAAAGGTCAACCGACCAAGGTTCGCGCCGAAGGTGAAACTGTCAGCGACCTCGTCAAGTTTGAAATCCGACAGCGTCGAAGCGCCCGAGATGGCACCGTCGATCAGCCCGGTCTGCAGGGCGTTGTACACCTGGGTCATCGGCATTTGGACCGGAGTCGCGCCAAGCGCCTCGACCGCCTCGCCGGCCGTGGCTCCGGCAACCCGGATCTTGAGACCCTTCAGATCGTCAGGGGTGCGGATCTCGGCGGACTTCATGATGAAGATGTTCGGCTCCGAGCCCCAGAGGGCCAGCATCTTGGTGGCCGGGAATTCCGAGGAGATGTGATCGTCAAACGCCCGCAACAGCGCCGGATATGCCGGATCATCAATCGGCAGCACGCCGGGCATCTCGACGATCATGGTCTTGGAGAACTGCGAAGAGGTATACCCCGGCAGCCCCCAGGCCACTTCGGCAACGCCCTGCACGACGCGGACATACTGATCGGCCGGTCCGGACCCCAGTTCGCCGCCGTGAAAGCCGCGCACGGTCAGTTCGCCGCCGGTCGCTTCGCTGAGGCTCGAACCGAGCTTGTCGATGACCGACGCGGTGATCGTATGCATCGGCGACGAAAAATTGGCGAATTTCAGTTCCTGCGCGTCCGCAGACATCGGAAGCGCGATAATCGCCGCCGCCCCGGCAGCAAGAGTCAGGTCGCGTATGGTTTTCATGTTGGTTTCCTCCCTCACATGGCGTTCGGACAGCTTGCGCAATCAACGCAAACGACCCTCAAGCACCTGACAAAGCATAGTCCGCGCTTGCCGGTGCAGTACATTTAATTCGATCAGGCAGGCATAATATCTGCCTATAGGCCATCCCGCCCCGCGTCCCTCGCGCGGCGTTACGTGACCCGTCCTCACGGATCTGAAATCTTGAGATTCTCTATAAAACTAATACGTTCCAATATCTTGAAAAGCCATTCATTTGCTTGACGCTCGTCTCGATAAGGACATCACGCAGGACCGCTTCATAGATTTTAGATGAAAAGTCATGGGTTGAAATGCGCCTGGACTCATCCGCAGATCCGCCCGAGAGCGGCCATCACATCAACAGCGCCGCCTGCCGGACCAGTCCCGTGCGGCTGGTTGCAGGGCCGGACCATGCCTCTTTACGGCGCCGCATGGGCCGCGGCCTCGCGAAGCTGCTGCAACAGGTCGGACTGGGCCGGGGTCGGCGTCCAGTCCAGACGATAGGCCAACCCGATCGGCCGGCCCGGCCAGTCCCAAGCGAGGTCAATCTTTGCCAGCAGGCCATTGGCAATCTCGGCCTCGGCCTGCTGGCCGGAAATGCATCCCAGGAATTCGCCCCCCCGGAGCAGTTCGCGCATCAGCAGGATCGACCCCGCCTCGATTGTGCTGCCGGGTCCGACGCGTCCGGTCACCTCGGCAAAGAAGGCATCGAATTGTGCCCGCGACGGACTGCCCGCGCGGGGAACCACCCATTTGCTGCCTGCAATCCGGTCCGGATCAACGTCGCGAAGTTCGACCAGAGGATGATCCGGAGCCGCCACGACAAGCAGCCTGTCCTCGAACAGTGGCTCCTGCACGATGTCGGGCGCCGGCAATGGATCGCGCAGGGCGCCGATGATCACATCGTTCTCGCCGCGCCGCAATCCGCGCAAAAGGTCGTCATATGGCCCGTCATTGACAATAATGGGCAACACCGGGCGCAGTCGCCGAAACCCGGCCAGCGCCCGTGGCAGGATGACCGAGCGCGCAAGCGGCAACGCCCCCACGACGATCCGGCCCGCCTCGCGCCCGTCAAGCTCGGCCAGTTCGGCGCTGGCCTGATCGAGTTCCGCAAATGCCAGCATGGCGGACTTTGCGACCTGCCTGCAGGCTGGCGTCGGAACAACGCCGCTGGGCGTGCGGTTGAAAAGCAACTGACCTGCCTCTTGTTCAAGCTGTGTGACCGCGCGGTGCACGGTGGGCTGCGAACGACCCAGACGACGGGCGGCGAGACTGAAGTTCTCGGCGTCGCAGACCGCGATCAGGGCATTGAGCTGCGAACTGGACACGATCTGCCCGGCGCGGGGCGAGACGCCGTCCAGCCCCCGATCGAGAAAGGCCATCGCGCGCCGCGCCCGATGCCCCAGGACCTGCCCGCGCTCGGTGATGAAGACACCATGGTTGGAGGGACGGTAAAGCACACCGCCCGCAAGCCGCCCCAGCTTGGCCAGCGCCTGGGTGACCGCGGGCTGGGTGACGTTGCACAGTGCGGCAGACAGCGTCAGCGACCCGGTGTCCTCGACGGCAAGGAATACGCGCAGATGACGAAGGTTGGTGAAAATCATGACACCAAATGGCGCAATGCGCCCCGCGCAGAGTGTCTGGTCCAGTTGCGCTTCATGCCGCCCTTGCCCTTTCAGAACTGCGGGCAAGTCTGGCACGAAACCGGAGATCGTGACAGGCCTATAGAGAGAACTTATGCAGCCCCACTTGCTTCTGCATTGCCGTGCGACGCCGCGCGGCACTAACCTGACGACACCATCTCAGGGAGGAAAAGCAGATGTCAGAGCCGAAAACCGCACTTGTCATCAGTGCCCATGCGGCCGATTTCGTCTGGCGTTGCGGCGGTGCCATCGCCCTGCACGCCGAGATGGGCTATCAGGTGACGGTCGCCTGCCTGTCCTTCGGCGAGC
The DNA here is from genome assembly GCA_034670345.1 of Paracoccaceae bacterium. GTDB lineage: Bacteria > Pseudomonadota > Alphaproteobacteria > Rhodobacterales > Rhodobacteraceae > Antarctobacter. Next base: position 43,980 of record JAXMNQ010000037.1, read on the forward strand.
GCGGGGAAAGCGCGCGATTGTGGAAGGACGGCAAGAGCCTGCAGGAAGTCAAGGACATCCGCCGAGGCGAGGCAGAGGCCGCCGCCGAGGTGCTCGGCGTGCACGAGCTTGCCTGTTTTGATCTGGGCGATTACCCGCTTCACCTCGAAAAGGAGGACAAGTTCCGGCTCGTCGACCTGATCCGCAAGGTGCAGCCCAGGTTCATGATGAGCCACTCGACCTATGATCCCTACAACACCGACCACATGTACATGACCCAGGTCTCGCTGGAGGCGCGGATGATCGCGCAGGCCTGGGGCCATAACCCGGGCGAAAAGGTTCTGGGGGCGCCGCAACTCTACCTGTTCGAGCCGCACCAGACCGAGCAGATGGGCTGGAAGCCCGACACCTTCCTCGACATCACATCCGTCTGGGACAAGAAGCGCGCCGCGATGGAGCACATGAACGGACAGGTGCATCTGTGGGATTATTATACCCGGGTCGCCCAGCAGCGCGCCAACCATTTCAAACGCAATTCGGGCGGCCAGTCCGGGGGACGCGACTGCCAATACGCCGAAGGGTTCCAGTCGATCTTTCCTCGCTGCGTGGATGAACTCTGACGCCTGGTTCGCCCCGAAAGGAAATCCAAATGTCCGACGACAAGGTCAAAGGCCCCGCCTCCTACTTTCCCGCGATCGAAAAGAAATACGGCCAGCCGGTGCAGCACTGGATCGACCTCGTCGCGGCCCGCACCGGCGAGGCGCATATGCAGCGTGTCGCCTTTCTCAAGACCGAGCACGGGCTGGGCCACGGCCACGCCAATGCCATCGTGGCCCATGTCATGGGGCGGAAAGGAAAATGACGGGATGACTGTCACCAACCCGAGCTTCGACATCGCCCACCTTGGCCATGTCGAGATGCTGACCGACAAATACCTGGAGTCGCTGGATTTCTTCACCCGTGTCTACGGGCTGGTGCTGTCGGGCGAGGATGAAACATCTGCCTACCTGCGCGCCTGGGACGACTACGAATACCACTCGCTGAAGCTGACGCGGGCGGACAGGACGGGTGTCGGCCACATCGGCTACCGGGCAACATCGCCCGAGGCGCTGGCGCGTCGCGTGGCCGCCATCGAGGCCTCTGGCTACATCGTGCATGGCTGGGTCGAGGGCGATCCAGGCCATGGCCGCGCCTTCCGGTTCGAGGATCCCTTCGGGCATGTCTTCGAGATCTATTACGACACGGTCTGGTATGCGCCGCAGGAGGCCGCTGACCGCCCCGCGCTCAAGAACACCGCCAGCGCCTTCACCGGCGCCGCGCCGCGCAGACTGGATCATGTCAACCTGCTGGCCGAGGACATCACCGAGGTCCGGCGCTTCATGGAAACCTGCCTTGGCAGTCGGGTGACGGAGTTGATCCAGCTGGACAATGGCCGCATTGGCGGCTGCTGGTTCACCGTGAACAACAAGACCTACGATCTCGCCTGCACCGAAGAGCATGGCGGCGGCAATGGCCGGTTGCATCACGTGACATACGCCACCGACCAGCGCGAGGATATCCTGCGCGCCGCCGACATCTTTCTGCAGAACGGCATCCATATCGAGACCGGCCCGCACAAGCACGCCATTCAGGGGACGTTCTTCCTCTACGTATGGGAGCCCGCCGGAAACCGGATCGAGCTGGCCAACGCGGGCGCGCGGCTTATCCTCGCGCCGGACTGGCAACCCGTCGTCTGGACCGAAACGGAACGCAAGAAGGGTCAGGCATGGGGCCTGAAGACCATCGAAAGCTTTCATACCCACGGCACCCCCCCGGTCGAGAAAGGTTGAACCATGGCAAAGGTTGTTCAGAATATTCCACGCGCCAAGGAGAGCACCATTCGCGGTCTCGCCGAGGCCGGAGTCGCCACCGTCCACGAAGCGCAGGGCCGGATCGGCTGCTTCGCCTCCTACATGCGCCCGATTTATCCGGGCGCGGCCATCGCCGGCAGCGCGGTGACGATCAGTGCACCTCCCGGCGACAACTGGATGCTTCACGTGGCCATCGAGCAGTTGCGCGACGGTGACATTCTGGTGCTTGCGCCGACTTCGCCCTGCGATAACGGCTATTTCGGTGATCTGCTGGCGACAAGCGCCATGGCGCGCGGCTGCAAGGGTCTGGTGACCGACGCGGGCGTGCGAGACGTGCGCGACCTGACCCGGATGGGGTTCCCGGTCTGGTCCAAGGCGATCAGCGCGCAGGGGACGGTCAAGGCGACACTCGGCTCCGTCAACGTGCCGATTGTCTGTGCCGGTCAGCAGATCGAGGCGGGGGACGTGATCGTGGCCGATGACGACGGTGTCTGTGTCGTCCGCCATGCGGAGGCCGACGCGGTGCTGGGCGCTGCCGAACAGCGGCTGGAAGCCGAGGAGGTCAAGCGCAAGCGGCTTGCCTCAGGGGAGCTGGGCCTCGATATCTACGACATGCGCCCACTGCTGAAATCAAAGGGCCTGATTTATGAATGACCCGCTCGCAGCCCGGCGTCCGGCCGGATTCACGGGACGAGCCGCATGACCCGCGATCACGATGAGGGACTGCCCTGCCTGTGGATGCGCGGCGGCACCTCCAAGGGCGCCTATTTCCTCGCCTCCGACCTGCCAGAGACGCCGGCCGACCGCGACGACTTGCTTCTGCGCATCATGGGGTCCCCCGATGCGCGGCAGATCGACGGGATCGGCGGCGCGGATCCGCTGACCTCGAAGGTTGCGATCCTGTCGCCCTCCTCCCGCGCGGACGCGGATGTCGATTACCTGTTCCTGCAGGTCTTTGTCGATCGGGCGTTGGTGTCCGACGCACAGGGGTGCGGGAATATCCTGGCAGGTGTTGGTCCCGCTGCAATCGAACGCGGACTGGTGGACATTTCCGGCGACGGGACGCCAGTCAGAATCCACATGCTGAACACCGGTGAAGTGGCCGTCGCACAGGTCCAGACCCCCGGCGGGCGGGTGCAATATTCCGGCAACGCAACGATCGACGGTGTGCCCGGCAGCGCCGCAGCCGTGCCGCTGATGTTCAACAATATCGCCGGGTCAATGACCGGGGCGCTGCTGCCCACCGGAAACCCCGTGGACCGGGTCGAGGGCACGGACTGCACCCTGATCGACAACGGCATGCCGATTGTGGTGATGCGCGCCGAGGACTTCGGGTTGAGCGGTCAGGAAAGCCGAGAGATGCTCGATGCGGATGATGTCCTGAAGGCGCGTCTGGAGGCGATCCGCCTCGCCTGCGGTCCGCTCATGAACCTGGGCGATGTCCGCGAGAAATCGGTGCCCAAGATGACCCTAGTCTCGCCGCCCACTGCCGGCGGCACGATCTCGACCCGCAGCTTCATCCCGCATCGGTGCCATGCCACGATCGGCGTTTTTGCCGCCGTCAGCGTGGCCACGGCCTGCACCCTGCCGGGGACGCCCGCCGGCGCGTTGGCAAAGCACCCGGAGGACGGCCGCTTTGTGGTTGAACACCCCACCGGGGCTGCTGAAGTGTTGATCGACAGGGCTCCGGACGGAACGGTCATCGGAGCAGGCACGCTGCGCACGGCCCGCAAACTGTTCGACGGGCGTGTCTTTCCGCGCGCCTGACTCTAGGATCAGAGGCTCGACCGGGCTGCATAAAGCCGCCCGGTCGGCATGGCCACACCGCTGCCAACCCAGGTATGCGCGCCATTCATTTTCTTGACGCTCACCGCGATCCGATCGCGGCCAGCCTTGTATCGCCGCCCTGCGGGGTCGGGCAGACCGAGCGAGGCATATCTCCAGTCCCGGAAGCCCCCCCAATCGCAGCGAGTCACAGGGCGGCCATGTCAGTCAAATCGAAATTAGTTACTCAGTATAACAATTGTTATTTCAAACAGTGCAGATTCTTGCTATAGCGCTTCCAGGGAAGAGACTGGAGCCTTCGGGGAATGCCGAAACCGCACAAAGCAGAAACTGTCGCCGTCGAAGAGACCGAGGGCGCGCTGTCGATCGACCAATTGCTCGGCTACAACATGAAGCGGGTCTACATGCTCGTTCATGCCAGTCTGCAGCAGGCATTGACCGAAGACGGGATCACCGCCCGCACCTTTTCGGCACTCGGTATCATTGTCGAATCACCCGGCATCTCGCAGAGCGATCTGTCGCGGAGGTTGGGCATCGAACGCTCGGGCATTGTCGCCATCATCGACGATCTGGAAGGACGCGGCTTTGTTCGGCGTGAAGCCTTGCGCGGCGATCGACGGGTTCAGGCGTTGCAGCCGACAGAAAGCGGGCGGGTGTCGTTCCGGATCATGTTCGAAAAAGTCAGGACCGAAGAGGATGCCTGCCTGGAACGGCTGACACCTCAAGAACGGTCGGAATTGCAAAACCTGCTTCGGAAGATCCGGAAGAGTGAAACGGCAGGTCAGCAATGATCGCCCGGGCGCGATACGCCGCGACCGTGACACGAGGCGCATCCGCCCCGGGCACGGCATGGCGAAGCACGACGCGGATCCGGTCAGGAATCGTCTGGAAACCGATGCTGAACGGTGAAGTGATGCAGTTGACAGGGAGTTTCCGCAGGTCGCCGCGCTGATTGGCGACTTTGGGATTTTGGAGGACAACAGATGCTCGAAAAGTCAGAGAGCGCGCGCTTCTGGGCGCCCGAGTTCGAAATCAAACACCGGGACGACGGCACGATCCTGATGCGGCAAAGTGGGGAACTGCCGGACCACCTGCCCGTCCTGGCGGACTACCTGGACCATTGGGCAGACACGGCGCCGGATCGGACCTGGATGGCTCGGCGTGTCGATGGCGGCGACTGGCGGCGGATCAGCTATGCAGAGGCGCGGGACGCGGCGCGCCGGATCGGCGGCGCCTTGCTGGACCTCGGTCTCGGGCCGGATCGTCCCTTGCTCATCCTGTCAGAGAACAGCCTCGAACATGCGCTACTGGGCCTTGCCTGCACCTATGTCGGTGTACCTTTCGCGCCGATCTCACCGGCTTATTCACTGGTTTCCGAGGATTGCGCGAAGGTCCGCGAGATCGCGGCCACGCTTGATCCCGGGGCGGTCTTTGCCGATGATGGCGGCGCCTTCGCGGCAGCCCTGACGGCGATTGCCGCCGAGGGTCGCCATGTCATCAACCTGCGACGCCCCGCCCCCGGCTCCATCTCGTTTGACACGCTGCTCGATGCGGACCCCGGTGCGGCCGATGACGCCCGCCAGCGCCTGAACGGCGACACCGTGCTGAAATACCTGTTCACCTCCGGATCGACGGGATCGCCGAAGGCGGTCATCAACACCAACCGCATGATCTGCGCCAGTCAGGCCATGGTCCGGGATTGCTACCGGTTCCTCACGCAGCTCCCTCCGGTGGTGCTGGACTGGGCCCCGTGGAACCACACCGCTTCGGGCAACAAGGTGTCCTACCTCGTGCTGACCAATGGCGGCACCTATTATATCGACGACGGCCGCCCGGTTCCGGGGAAATTCGACGAGACGCTGCGCAACCTGCGCGAAATTTCCTGCACATGGTATTTCAATGTCCCCGTCGGCTACGACTTGCTGGTCGACGCGCTCGAGTCAGATGAGGCGCTGGCGCGCAGCTTCTATGCCGATCTCGGCATGCTGTTCTACGCGGGCGCCGGCATGGCCCAACACACCTGGGACAGGCTGACCGCCATCGGCAGGAAGGTCACCGGTCACGACCTGCTGCTGGCCACCGGCCTCGGGGCGACCGAGACCTCGCCCTTCGCGCTCGCCTGCACCGAATTGCAGGACAAGGCGGGCAATATCGGCGTGCCCTCCCGCGGTCTGACACTGAAGCTGGTGCCGAATGGTGGCAAGCTCGAGGCCCGCCTAAAGGGGCCGACGATCACCCCCGGCTACTATGGCGACCCCGAAAAAACCGCAGAGGTATTCGACGAGGAAGGCTATTATTGCCTCGGCGATGCGCTGCGTCCGGCGGACCCTGACGACCTGGCGCGGGGCTTTTTCTTTGACGGGCGCGTGGCCGAGAACTTCAAGCTTTCGACCGGAACCTGGGTAGCGGTCGGTTCGGTTCGGTCGGCACTGGTCGATGCGATGGCAGGGCTGATCCGCGACGCCGTGATCGTCGGCGAGAACGAGTCACAACTCGGGGCGCTGGTTCTGCTGACGGACAAGGCCAGGGGGCTCGATCCGTCAGAACTGGAAGCGAAGCTGCAAGACAAGCTTGCACAGGCCGCAAAGGCGGCCACGGGATCGGCCAGCCGCGTGCGCCGTATCGCCGTGCTGCCGCGCGACCCGAACTTCGACGCCGGAGAAGTGACCGAGAAGGGATCGCTGAACCAGCGAAAGATGCGGGCCAACAATGCAGATCTGACAAGCGCGCTCTATGCGGGTGAAGCCGGTACGATATCGGTCTAGGGCCGTGACACTGCCCGCGCGACGCCGGCAAGACCAGACCAATCTGAAAGTCTATACATGATCCCCTTTACAGCCCCCATCGACGATATCCTGTTCACTCTCGACAAGGTTGCCCATGCCGACCGGATCCCCGGCTGGGACCGGGAGACGGCGGAAGGGATCGTCGGCCATTTCGCCTCATTCGCAGAGGGTGTGATCGCGCCGCTGAACACGATTGGCGACACGCAGGGCTGCCGGTTGGAAAACGGGCGCGTTCGCATGCCCGACGGTTTCACCGACGCCTATGCCCAGCTGCGCGACGGCGGATGGCAGGGCCTCACAGCACCGGAAGCGCACGGCGGAATGGCGCTCGACCCTGTGCTGGCGGCGGCGGTGTCCGAAGTCTTCTCCGGCGCTAATCACGCCTTTCAGATGCTGTGCAATCTGGTTCCGGGAGCCATCTCGACCCTGCTTGCGCATGGCTCTGCAAGTCAGCAGGCACGCTGGATTCCCGAGCTTGCCTCGGGCGAGGCGCTGGCCACCATGTGCCTGACCGAAGCGGGTGCAGGCTCGGACCTGTCGCGCATCCGGACCAAGGCCCGCAAGGCGGGTGAACGCTGGCTGATCGAGGGGGAAAAGATCTTCATCTCGGGCGGCGATCAGGACATGAGCGGCAATATCCTGCACCTTGTCTTGTGCCGCACCGGCGCGGTCGAAGACGGCGTGAAAGGCCTGTCGCTCTTCATGACCGACCGGGCCGGTGCGGGCGACCGCATCCGCGTGACCCGCATCGAGGAAAAGATCGGCCTGCACGCCTCCCCGACCTGCCAGGTGGCCTTTTCGGACGCCCCCGCCGAGCTTTTGGGGACCGAGGGCGGTGGGTTGTCGGCAATGTTCACCATGATGAACCACGCCCGGCTCGACGTGTCGTTGCAGGGCGTTGCACATGCCGCCCGCGCCCATGCCATCGCGCGCCACTACGCCGACGAGCGACGGCAGGGACGGCGGCCCGACGGCACGGACGCGGTCCTGTCCGACCACGCGGATGTGCGCCGGATGCTGGACCAACAGCAAAGCCTTGCCCTTGGCGCACGGGCGATGGCCCTGCTGACGGCGGTCGAGCTGGAGCTGGGTGCGCGCCCTGAGCTGGTCGATTTCCTGACCCCGATCTGCAAGGTTTTTTGCAGCGAGGCGGGCATACGGGCCGCAGACATTGGGATTCAGATCCTCGGCGGCTATGGCTATGTCGAGGAATATATGATCAGCCAGACATGGCGCGACGCCCGGATCTGCGCAATCTACGAGGGGGCGAACGGCATCCACGCCCTGACCACTGCCCGGCGCGGTCTGCGTGCCGCGGGTGGTGCGGGCGCCAAAGCCTTTGCCGACCTCGTCGGGGAACTGGCGCCGGGGGATGCGTCGGTGTCAGGGCTGCTGACGCTCTGGCTGCGCGAACGCGACCGCGTGCTTGCTGCGGCCGACCCTGCGCCGCTGGCCCATGATTTCACGCAACTGACCGCAGAACTGTTTTTCCGAGCGACATGGGTCAAGCTGCTTTCAGCCTCCACCGGAACACCACGCGGTCCCGAGTTCGAGCGGTTGGCTGCCGTGGTCGCGCGCCGCCCCTCGCCAATGCCGTTCGGTGCGGCGGAGCCGGTCGCGTAGAGCGCCGTCGAAGCTGCGCCGAAAGGCGGCCCTACCCCGGTTGCGGCCGATTTGGGCCGGTCGTGTCCCGGATGACCAGTTTGGCCGAGACCTCAGATACCGTGACCGGCATGTCCGGTTCGCGGATCCGGTTCAGCAAGACCTGCGCCAGTTTGCGCCCCAACTTCTGCGGAGAGACCGCCATCGTTGTCAGCGCCGGTGTGGCCAGCGCCGCATCCGCGATATCGTCAAAACCTATGACAGACAGGTCTTTCCCGGGCACCAGCCCGGCCTTCTGAAGCCCAAGGCAAGCCCCCAGGGCCACCATGTCGCCATTGCACACAACAGCCGTCACCTGCGGGTGCGCGCGGCGCAATTCGCCCAAAGCCTCCATCCCCGCCAGTTTGGTATCAATCGAAGGCCACAAGATGGGATCAGCGAGTTGGCGCGCCCTCATCGCCCGCTCATAGCCGGTGATACGCCGCTGCCGGACCGGGCTCATTTCCATGCCGCCCAGATAGGCGATATGGCGATGGCCCAGATTGGCAAGATGGTTGGTCGCAGCCTCCATGGCGACGGCGTTGCGGATGCCGACGTGGTCGAAAATCTCGCCCACGGGGCGCAGGAAGGTCACCGTGGGAATGGCCTGCGCGCGCAGCAAGTCCAGGATTTCCTCGGTCGTGTCCAGCGCAGGCACCCAGAGCAGGCCTCCGCGACCGTTCCGGATGAACGCCTCCAACTGCCGCCCCTGTCGCGCGGCATCGTCGAGCGTGTCGAGTAGCGACACAAGGTAGCCCTCGGCATCCAGAAGATCGACCGCCCCGGACACCACCTCGGCGTTGAACGGGTTGGCGAACTGGTTGATGACAAACCCGATCTCCCTGTTCACGCCTGAGCGCATCGAAGCGGCGCGACCGTCGGGCACGTAATGCAGTTTCTTCGCAGCCTGCAGCACCTTTTCCCGGGTCTTGTCGGAAATACGCCCGGTTCCGCGCATGACTTGACTGACCGTGGGAATCGAGACACCGGCCTCTTTGGCGACACTGCTCAAGGTGGGTTTGTCGGACATGGGCCTCAACACGCTGATAGAACGTTCTACCAGAATCTTGATCCCATCTGATGAAAAAATCAAGATTTTCCGCGCAAACTCGACCATTTCTGCATTGCAGCGAGAATTTAAGGTTTGACATAGGATATATCGTTATATCAATTTACATGCATTGCGGGGATGAGTCGCGGAACAGTTTCCGGCGCAGCTTCCTGTGATGAGGGTCTGTTGACCGGCCACTAAGACCGGGCAGGCTTGCAGGCCAAAAGGGCAAGCAAGAGAGCCTTGCCCTGTCTTGATACTCGGGAGGAATGAATGTCTCTTCACTTGAAACTTGCCGGCGCTGCGTCCGGCATCGCAATCGCCCTGACAGCCAGCGCGGCGCAAGCCGATGTGCTGTTCTGGTCGACTCAGGCCAAGCCCGTCGAGGAAGCGCAGGCGATGCGCGAACAGGTGCTGTCGGGCTTTGGCGACTCGATCGACTATCAACCCAACGACGTCGGCCCCTGGCTGACACGACTGCAGGCCGAACTTCAGGCCGGCTCGGGCACCATCGGCCTTCTGGGCGGGCTGCACGGCAGTTTCTCGGCGATGAACCCCGACGATCTGGTCGACCTGACCGATATGGGCGTGATGTCGGCCTCGGGGACGTTCAACGACCTGGCCAAACTGGGCACTGATACGATGCAGTACATCCCCTGGATGCAGGCCAGTTATATCATGGCCGCCAACAAGGAAGCGCTGCAATACCTGCCCGAAGGCGCCGATATCGACGCGCTGACCTATGACCAGTTGATCGCATGGACCGCCAATGTCCACGAGGCCACGGGCGAGCCCAAGTTCGGCTTTCCGGCGGGCCCCAAGGGTCTGAAACACCGTTTTTTCCAGGGCTATCTCTATCCGTCCTATACAGATGGCGTGGTGCGCACCTTCGCCTCGCCCGAAGCCGTGACCGCATGGGAAAAGTTCCAGGAACTGTGGTCGCACACCAACCCGGCCTCGACCAACTTCTCCTTCATGCAGGAACAGCTGCTGTCGGGAGACGCCTGGATCGTCTTCGATCACACCTCGCGACTGGCGCAGGCCTTCAATGAGCGGCCCGACGACTTCGTGGCCTTCCCGGCTCCCGCAGGACCGACCGGCCGTGGTTTCATGCCGGTTCTGGCCGGCATCGCCATTCCGAAAACCGCGCCCGACATGGAAGCCTCCAAGGCGCTGGTGGAATACATGCTGAAGCCGGAAACCCAGATCGCCACGCTGAAGGCCACCAACTTCTTCCCGGTGGTCGATGTGGAACTGCCTGACGATCTGCCACCGTCTGTCGTCGCCGCAGCGGACGCCGTGGCCAAGATGTCCGGTTCGGCTGACGCCAACCCGGGCCTTCTGCCCGCCGGTCTGGGCGACAAGGGCGGTGATTTCAACCGCGTCTTTGTTGACACATTCGAGCGTATCGTGCTGGCCGGTCAACCGATCGAGAGCGTCCTCGAAGACCAGAAAGGCCGTCTGGCCGCCATCATGGAAGAGACCGGCGCGCCCTGCTGGGCTCCGGACGCGCCGTCCGAAGGCGCCTGCCCGGTGGAATGATCCGACGGGGCCATAGCGCCCCGCACGGTCCGGGCCTTGCGAGCCCGGACACCTCCGGACTGCCCCCAGACATTGCCACCCAAGGCGCGGTCCTGCGCCGGAACAAGGAGCGATTCCATGAACGCTCGAATATTGCCCTATGTGCTGATCCTGCCGGTCACGCTGTTCCTGTGCCTGTTCTTCATCTACCCCTTCGTGCTGGTCGCGAAACAGGCGTTCACCACCGGTGCCGGCTTTACCCTCGACAATTTCCGTGAGGTCATCAGTTACTGGAAATTCCCGATCTCGCTCAAGAACACCCTGTTGCTGGCCGCGGCCGTGGTTCCGGTCCAGGTGGCGCTTTCCCTGCTGATGGCGACGATGGTCACAAAGATGCAGAAGGGCCGCGATCTTGTCCTCTATGTCTGGACCATTCCGCTGGGGATCTCGGACCTTGCCGCGGGCCTGATCTGGCTGGCGATATTCGAGCAGTCGGGTTTTCTCAACTCGATGATGCACGGGGTGGGTCTGATCGACAAACCGATCAACCTGCTGACGTTCCAGAACCCCGGTCTTGTCTTCATGGCGATTGCGCTGGCCGAGATCTGGCGCGCGACGGCGATCATGCTGGTGATCCTCGTGGCCGGGATCGGCCTGATCCCGAAGGAGTATTACGAGGCGGCAGAGGTCTTTGGCGCCTCGCCCTGGAAACGGTTCCTGCGCATCACCCTGCCCCTGCTGCGGCCCTCGTTGCAGACCGCGCTGGTGTTGCGCGTGATCATGGCCTTCGAAGTCTTCGCCGTGGTGGCGGCGCTTGGCGGCACGCTCTTCCCGGTACTCATGGGGGAAACCTATGCCTATCAGTTTGACCTGCTGAACAACGGCGCTGCCGCCGCGATCGCCCTGATCATCCTGGCGATCTCGATTGCCGCGACCCTTGTCATCCTGCGCGCCCTGCGCGTCCCGAAAGGAGCAACGATATGACTGCCGCAGCGACCGATGCCGCCGTTGCCGACACCCGCAGCGCAGGCCGGCTTGTCTATATCACCGGCGTTGTCCTGCTCTGCGCCTGGGTGATCGTTCCGATCTACTTCCTGCTGGTGAACACGCTGTCTTCGCCGGACACGGTGAACAGCTTTCCCAAGCCGTTCTTCCCCGAGTTCGACTTCGGCTCGTTGGCCTTCTTCGCCCAGTTTGCCGGGATGCTGAACGCGCTCAAGAACTCGGTGCTGACGGCGGGTATGACGATGATCTTGTCGATCCTGATTGGCGCGCCGGCGGGCTATGCCCTGTCGCGCTTCGATTTTCGCGGCAAGGAATTGTTCCGGATGCTGATCCTGCTGACCCGGGCCTTTCCGCTGCCCCTGCTGGCGCTGCCGCTGGCCGTTATGTTCATCCAGACCGGACTGGACGACACCGTCTTTGGCCTTTCGCTGGTGCATACGACACTGGCCCTGCCCTTCGCGGTGCTGATCACCTTCTCGCTCTTCTCCGGCATCCCGCTAGAGCTGGAAGAGGCGGCGTGGACGCTGGGCTGCACGCGGCTCACCGCCTTTACCAAGGTGGTGCTGCCCCTGATCCGGCCCGGCATCGCGGCAAGCGCGATCTTTGCCTTCGTGATCTCGTGGAACGAGGTTTTTGCCGCTGCCGTCCTGACCATCGAGAACCGGACGCTGACCGCCTTCCTGCTGCAGAACCTCGACACCTCGCCGCTGCATCTGAAATTCGCGGGCGGCTTCATCCTCGTCGTGCCAGCGCTGATCTTCATCTTTGCCGTGCGCAAATACCTCTTTGCCATGTGGGGCATCGCCAACCGCTGAGGCGGTCAGGGTGACAAAAGGAACCAGAGAAATGGCCGAAATCCAGATCAAGAACGTCGCCAAGAAATTCGGGGCGTACCAGGCGCTGCACGACATCAACCTGACCATCGCGGACCAGGAATTCATGGTCCTGCTCGGGGCCTCGGGCTGCGGCAAGACCACTCTGTTGCGCATCATCTGCGGGCTGGAAACCGCCACCGAAGGCGAGGTGTGGATCGGCGGGCGTCGCGTCGACCACCTGGCGCCCAAGGACCGGGGCATCGCGATGGTGTTCCAGAACTACGCGGTGTTCCCGCACCTGACGGTCTTCGAGAACATCGGCTTTGGCCTGCGGATGCAGAAACTGCCCAATGACGAGGTCAAGCGCCGGGTCGAGCGGGTTGCGGGACTGATGCACATCGAGATGCTGCTCAAGCGATATTCGGGCGAATTGTCGGGTGGTCAGCGTCAGCGTGTCGCCGTGGCCCGCGCACTCGCGATGGAGCCGGACGTGATCCTGATGGACGAACCGCTGTCGAATCTCGACGCGCTGCTGCGGATGGAGATGCGCGCAGAACTGAAAGGAGTGCTGGCAGGGTCCAAGACCACGGCGGTCTATGTGACCCACGATCAGGTCGAGGCGATGAGCATGGCCGACCGGATCAGCGTCATGCACCAGGGCAAGATCGTGCAGGCAGCATCGCCGATCGAGGTTTATCGCAATCCTGCAGCCGAATTCGTGGCCAGCTTCATCGGTAACCCGCCGATGAATTTCCTGCGCGCCGAAGCCGCCGGTGACGGCAAATGGACGGTCGCGGGCAATGTGATCGACGGCCCCCGCTTTGGCAAGTCGCCGCTGCAATTCGCGATCCGGCCAGAGGACATGCAGCTTGCCGATCAGGGCCTTGTCGCCAAGGTAAAGGTTGTCGAACCGCTGGGCGCGCATCTTCTGGTGACCTGCGCCGTGAACGACTCGCTGTTCCGTGCGGTGCTGGACAGCGACCTGACGGTCAAACCCGGCGATACCCTGACACTGGCGCCGCAGGCCGACCGGGTGCGCTGGTTCGATCCCGAAACCACGCTTGCGGTTGCCTGAGAGGCCACGATGAAAAGACAGGACATGATCGACCACGCGCGGCAGGTGCTGCGCGACAATGACCGCGGCACCTATACCGTGCCGACCCACGGACTCTATCCGTTTCAGTGGAACTGGGACTCCGCTCTCAGCGCGCTTGGTTTCGCGCAATTCGACGAACTCCGCGCCTGGACCGAGATCGAGACATTGCTGGCGCACCAGTGGGAAGACGGGATGGTGCCGCACATCATCTTTCATCAGCCCGACGATGGCTATTTTCCCGGCCCCGAGGTCTGGGACACCGGCCGCGCCGTTCCGACAACCGGCATCACCCAGCCGCCGGTGGCCGGATTTGCCGTGCGACGCATCCACGACCGCGCCCGCGACCCGGCGCTGGCCGCCGAAAAGGCGCGCGCCATGCTGCCGCGGATCCACGCCTGGCACCAATGGTTCTACCGCTGCCGCGACCCGCAGGGCAGCGGGCTGGTGGCGGTCCTGCACCCCTGGGAAACCGGCCGCGACAACTCGGTCGACTGGGACGCTGCGTTCGAGCGCGTCCCGACGGAGGGTGTTGGCGCATTCACCCGTCGCGACACCACCCACGCCAACCCCGCGCACCGGCCCACGGACGAGCAATACAGGCGCTACATCTGGCTGGTGCAGAAATTCCGCAGCCTAAACTGGGACAACACCAAACTGCACGATGCCTCACCCTTCCAAGTGGTGGACCCCGGCTTCAACGCCATCCTGATCCGCTCTTGCCATGACGTGGCCGACCTCGCGTCGCGGCTCGACATGCCGGACATCGCCGCAGAGTCGCGCGCCATGGCCGACAAGGGCATCGCCGCGATGGAGACGCTTTGGGATGACGACCTGGGCCAGTATCTCTGCCTTGACCGCACCATAGGGCAGCTGATCCAGAGCCCGTCGATTGGCGGCATCCTCGCGGTCTTTGCCCCGATCCCCAAGGAGCGCGCCGCCGCCATCAGCCGCCGGATCGCGAAACTGGCACAAAGCTGCGAATACCTGATCCCCAGCCACGATCCGACCACGCCGGAATTCGAGGGGCTGCGTTACTGGCGTGGACCGGTCTGGCTGATCGTGAATTACATGGTGGCCGACGGGCTGGAACGTGCCGGGCAGATAGGCATGATCGACCGCATCATGGGCGATTGTCTGCGGCTGATCGAGACCAGTGGCTTTGCCGAGTACCACGATCCGATTACCGCAGAACCCTGCGGCGGCGCACATTTCACATGGACAGCGGCGATGATCATCGAAATCCTCAACACCTTCGACGTCGCCGTGTAAAACGCGGCCGCATCAACCAGGCCATGGCCGCGGCGGCAAGCATTGCTCCGGCACTCTTGCCGCAACGATCGTTGCGCACCTGTCAGCATGGGCGTAGGTTAATTCGCAGCCAACGCGCGACGGAGAGCACCGTGGGATCGACCGACAACCTGCCACCCGCAAACCATGAGGACCTCATTCGTCTGATCCATGATCGCTTTGATCAGATGAGCAAGACCTATCAGCGCATCGCGGAATACCTCACGCAGCGCCCCAATGAAGTCGCTGTGCAATCGGTGAATTCGATTGCGTCGCATTGCGGCATCCATGCCTCCAGTTTCGTGCGGTTTGCGCAGTCCCTCGGGTACAGCGGCTTCAAGGATCTGCAGTCCCTGTTCCAGATGCGCCTGTCCACCGCCGCCCCCGGTTTCGAGGCGCGCAAGAAGGCGCTCGAAACAGAGCTTTCCCTGATCGAGAACCGGTCCGAGCTTGGCTTTCTGCAGGAATTGGTCGTGCGCGACATCGCCTCGCTGCAAGGACTTTTGAACAACATCAAGGCCGAGGACCTGGCGCGCGCCGCCGAGATGATCGAACAGGCCGGAACGGTTTATCTATTGGGGCAACTGCGGGCCGAACCTGTGGTCAGCCTCTTGAGGTACTTCCTGACCATGCTGGGGCGACCCTGCGTGCTGCTGGATGCCAGCGGCGGGCTGGCCACGCATATGGCGCGCACGATGACCGCGTCGGACGTCCTGATTGCGGTCTCTTTCCGGGTCCACGCCTCTGAAGTCGTCACCATCGCCGAAGAGGCGGCAAAGGCCGGGGTTCCGATCCTGGCCATTTCGGACAGCACGCTGTCGCCATTGATGAAACCG
Organism: Paracoccaceae bacterium; assembly: GCA_034670345.1. Classification (GTDB taxonomy): domain Bacteria; phylum Pseudomonadota; class Alphaproteobacteria; order Rhodobacterales; family Rhodobacteraceae; genus Antarctobacter. Next base: position 59,632 of record JAXMNQ010000037.1, read on the forward strand.
TCCGCGGTTTTGTTCCCGGTTCCAGAACCCGATTACACGTTTTCGCAGTCTCTGGCCGGACCGATGTGCCTTGCACAGGCGTTGATGGTCGCAGTCGCTGCCCGCGTCCAGCACAACACAACAAATCCGCGTATCCCGACGATGACCAGCCAATAGGTCCGTCGTGATGTTGCTGCCCTGAGCGGGACACATCGGTCCTTATCCGCGCACGACAAAGACCGAACATTCCGCGTGAGTCACCACGTGGCTGGCCGTGGTCCCAAGCAGATAGTCCTGGATCTTTGGGTTCGCCGATTCCATCACGATCACATCCGCATTGCGTTCTTGCGCCAGCTTGACGATCTGGCGATGCACTGCACCGGTGCGCACGATGATCTCCAGTTCGACACTTTCCGCCGGGTGGTCCTTGACGAACTTTTCCAGTTGCTCGCCCCAATAGGCTTTCGAGTCCCGTATGTTGAGATTTCGCTCCATCTCGGGTGCAACCGTTGCCACCAGAAGTTTGGCGCCACGGCGTTTGGCCATCGCCACGGCCTCCTCATAGGCACCGAAGTCGAGTTTCAGGTGTCGAAGGTTGACGGGGCACAGGATCAGTTTGGTGTCGCGGGGCATCGGGTGCCTCCCATATTTCAGGTATTTATCTCTCAATTGGGCCGCCACTTTATTGCCAGGCCGCGTTCCATGCCTAGCAGAAAAATGGCGTTCAGTCCGGTTCGGGTTCAAGATCAACGATCGCGGCAGCGGTCAGACGGAGATGCGTTCCCCTGGGCGCGGCCCCTGACGGCGCCGCGCTGGCAGGCCGGGCGCATCCGGCATCTGAATCGCGGCTCAACCGGTCGCAGTATCGCAAACGCAGAAATCCGCTACACGGCTCAGGCGATGGCTTGGCGCGAGCCGAGTTTGTATTAGCCTTCTTGTCGCTATCGCTCGAGGGAATTCCTTATGAAACAGCGACATCTGGCAGGCGATCCGCTTGTGGTTGCGGCAAGCAGGTCCGGCTATGCGGCTGAAGTCGGCCAGAAAGCCACCCGTGCGTCCACCGACCACATGCGGGCCGCGACAAGCGGTTCGTCCTCGGCGCTTCGGCAAAACCGGGATCATATCTTCGAATTCATCACCCACGGCAACGGCGATGTGCGCTTTGCCCTTCACATCGGGAGCAAATGACCATGCGCCTTTCTGCCTTTCTCTTCGGATTCTCCCTTCTTGCCTCACAGGCCAGCGCACAAGCGGCACGTTCTGACGCGGTCGGGACCAGTGTAGGCCCTGTGAACGGGTTGGTGATCGCGATCATCGCCAGCGCCGGGGTGCCGATGATCTCCAAGCTCATCCTCACAAGGCGTGATCCTTCGATGAATGACCTCGGGACTGGCATCCTGACCGCGCGTACAAGGCCGGGCCACCTGCTCGTCGCAGCGGCCCTGCTTATGTTTGTTCAGACTGGACCGGCAATGGCGCAATCGAACGTGGTCAGGTCACCGGTGTGCCGTCGAACGACATACTGAACCTGCGCTCCGGACCCGGGACCGGCTATCGGGTCGTCGGCGCGCTGTCGAACGGAACCTCGGTCTACAACCTTGGCTGCAAGCAGCAGGGCGCATCGCGCTGGTGCCAGATCGAGATGATGACGGACATGCGCGAACGGGGCTGGGTCAATGCCCGTTACCTGACGCGGGGGACGGCAACGCAACTGCCCAGCCCGCCATCGGCGGGTACGGGTGGCACGTCGACTATCCGGGTTCAGTTCGCACCCGGCACCACCGGGGCGGAGCTGACCGGGACGCTGCTGCCGGGCGAGTCTCGGCGCTATATCCTCGGGGCGAAAAGCGGACAGAACCTCTACGTCAGGCTCGCGGCAAACGGACCGAACATGTTCTACCAGATCTTCAACCCCGACCGGAGCTTTCTGCTGGACCAGATGACATCGGACAGGGAATACCGGGGGCAGTTGTGGCAGACCGGCGATCACGTCATCGAAGTCATCAATCGCGGCAACGGCGCACAGTCCTACAACGTGATCTTCGGGATCAACTGAAGACAATCGAACGGAAACGAGGAAGACAACATGACAAACATCCTGAAGATCGCAATCGCTGGCGCGGCGCTTGGCACACTGGCCGGATGCATCGAAACCGAAAGCCCCGCCGGCCCGCCGCAAGCCGGCGCACCGCGTGCCGAGGAACAGGCCTGCCTGCGCGACGTCACGCGGACAACCAACAATCCGGACGTTGTCCTGCTGGGATCCTCGGTCGAAGGCGCGGGCATGGAGGTCATTGTGGGCGTGGGTCCGCAGCGGGCCCGCTGGCGTTGCGTGGGCCGTCCCGACGGAACGACGTTCGGCATTACCTCATTGACCGACGATGGGGCGCTGTAAGTGTCGTGATCTGGCCACTGCCAACCAGTGCTTGCACCAAGGAAGGCACGTGGCTTTTGACATCCGAAATGGTGCGCGTCCAGGCGCGCACCGCCAAAGCGTTCCGAATACGCAAGCCCGCGACTTGGGCGCGATACGTATCGGAACGATTTTTCGGCGGGTATTTGGCCCGCAGTTGGCCTGCGTTGCGCCATTGACGTCGTCGCACCGGAAGGCTGAGAGGCGGTAGAAGAAATACCTTCAGTCGGGGAAGACCACGCGAGGCAATCCATAAAGTTTCGCGAAATACCTGAGAGGTCGCATATCACATAACGCGTTGAAATCCATGATTTCAGGCAGGGTTATGGCTTCAGGTTCTTCGGACATTGCATTGGGTTCCTGGTATGCGCCGCCTCGGCCCCATTGATTTTCGCGGTTCCAGCGCGCTGCCCGAGGGGCGAGTTTTCTTCTGAGCATTCAGAAGGAG
>JAXMNQ010000038.1:0-62089 GCA_034670345.1 Paracoccaceae bacterium
TTCATCGGGGCTCCGAAATTCGCAAGGTTTCGAACGCCAGAATACGAAATCCTGCAATTTCAGGCCAGCGTTTCAGCGTGACATGCAAATGAAATCAGCAGGTTGGGGATTGATCAGGCTGAACTAGGTGGATTCTTGACAAAAATAGTAAAATCCACCCTGAAAGCTGGGCGAGCCAGCGTAAGCCGCTGAAATATTGTGATTTTATTTTGACTTGCCGCCGAGGTGGATTCCGCCTGGATTCCCCGGTGAAGAAGCCAGTCGCTAGCGAAATGCTGCGCTGCGCCCCCCCGTATACGTTCGTGGCCGGGGAGGAACCGTGGCAAGGAGGGGCTTGAGTTTTGTGATCGGCCCTTATGTATGTACCGGCTGCTGTTCGCAAATGATTTCTTCGCATGTTCTTGGAAGTCGCTCATATGTATCCGGCCTGTTGATCGACACGCGAGTCGTGGCCTTGTTGGGGTTAAGCGCGCATCATTGTGTCCGTCGACCAGGTCCGCAACGCGGACAAAGATATCTCTCAAACAAGAAAAACCGCTAGACTAAGAAGCCAAAGTCGATTCCTTGCAAAGACGAAGAGCCATTTGGAAGTTTAGCGAGCCTGCGTCTGCCCTAGATCCATATTCCTACGACGCCTAGGATTTACATTCCCAAAACTTGTACGTCCACATTTGGTTGCAGCGCGTGTTTGCCCTGTTAAGGTAGCAGAACAGAAGGGATTTTTTCAGGTCATTATTCGGCGCCCCTGATTTCAAAATCTCCCCACAACCAACCGATAGCCAGTCCGAAAGAGTAGTGAGAGAAAACGAATTGACTAGCAGCTATCCAACTTGGATTTTGGAGCGGTCGTTCGGCGGCCTCGGCGCAGCGGTATCTCCAGAATACCAAACCACCGCAACGAGTTGGCCCGATGGTCCCTCTTCGCCCATGGCACGCGAGGCATGCGATGCCTTGGCGCGCACGTGTAACGGCGCGGCGGGTGGCAATGGTCCCTCGTGCCTCGTCTTCTTGGTGGGAGGGGCCGGCAACGGTAAGTCTAAACTTGCAGCGGACATGGTCTCTGCCATACACGGCAAGAGACTTGGCGAAAGGACGCGCTTCGCGCAGCGGACCTACGAGTATGCCTTGGAGACTGGTAAGCGGCTCCGCATCATCAACGATGCCACCATCCCTCCCGCTGACCGGCACCAAGCTCCCCTCGTTAGGGATCTTGGCGAGGTCCTGCGATCAGGCGATCACCTCTTGGCATGTATCAACAGGGGCGTGTTGATCGGCGAAACGCGCAATCCCGAAGAGACTGGCGCGGACGAAGCCGAGCAAATGGCATCGGTTATTGCGGGCTGGTTGCTTTCTGGCAAATTACGCGACGCGGAAACAGGGAGTTGGACAATTGTGCTCGTCGACGGTGACAAGTCATCAGCACATTACGTGTTCGGCGAAGTGCGAAAGAACGGAGAGACTTCCGCGGTGGTCCACGTTGTCTACATGGACGGCGCGTCACTCCTCGAGCAGTGGACACCACCCGAGGATCAGTCCGGAGATTATCGCGCGCCCCTGCCGACGGGGTCTGTCGATGTTACGCCTGTACTCTCGGACGATCGCCGTGCACGGCGTTCAGCCTTTCACGAGTGCGTGACTCAGGCCGCTTCTACGCTATGGCATGCGCTTGAGCGCGACGAACTTGATCCCGTGCAGGCAAACGTTGCCTCGCTGTCTTCTGGCGACGTAGCAAGCGGCTGGTGCTCCTTGCTGCGGGGGGCCGCAGTGATTTCAGGGACACATTTTACTTATCGCGAGCTTTGGGCACTCTTCGTCCAATCGGTTCTTGGCCCGGCGAGCCCCGACAACTTGGGGCCTCTTCGCGACTGGGTAGATGAACGCATTCACGAGGTGCGCGACCAGTCTGGGGAGCCACGCTTGCAGGCGTTGCTTGCGCTCGGGAGAATTAGGACCCACATGCTCATGTTCGATGCGGGCGACGTTTCCAAGTACCGGGAGACGGGTGATCTATTCCCTTGGGCAGATACAGAGAACGACGCGCTGCGCGCTGTTCGACTTGCCGATCCGCTCAGGAGTTTCGGGCCTGCCGATGGACGCCAAAGCACGGAACTTGCGGACACGCTATCCGAGATTGAGGAGGGTAAACTCCCGGGGCAAAAAATTGCGGAGGAAAATTCGGCAGTTGCCAGCTACTGGAGTCCGCTCGACGCGGAGATCGAGCGCGTGATCCGCGACGAGATCAATCCAAGGAACGAGCATTCAAGCCTTGTGAAACGAAATTGGCTTTTGGGTTGGTACGGGCGCTACATGTTCCGGTTGGTTGGAGTTGCAAATGGCTGGTCGGCCCACTGTTCCGTGGTGAACGAATGGCAAAAAGCTTGGATCGATGCTGACCGAAGCCAACGGCTTTCCCACGAATTGTCCGAAGCAATCCTAGACATCGTGGCGCCACCTTCGTCCGAGCGGGGGGCAGAATCCTTCTTCACCTTCTTGCAAGCCCGTGTAGACGCAGGCGATAGCGCGATAGAGCGAGCAATGATTGGCTTGCAAAGGAACCGGTTCGAGATCACCGCCAGGACGGAGGGCGAAAGGATCGAACTTCAAATTGAACAGGGGCGGCATGGCGAAGCCCCCCCCGCTGCAACTGCGCTACTAGATTTCCACCTGCTCCGCGAAGCCATGGCGCGCCAGAACGGCCATGGATTCACCGACTCGCTCATGTTGATCGAGCCGCGGATCGAGAGGATCAGGGCGAGCCTCGTGAGCTACCAGCTGTCACAAGACGAGAGTCGGCATCGCTTCAAGTTTAGCAACCGCGGCAAACCGGTCTTCACGAGATAGGAGGGCGAGTTTATGGCGAGAGACACTTCTTTCTTTGGGCTTAACCGACCCGAGTATATTCCCTCAAGGGAGCTGTTCTTGTCGGAACTGGCTTGGTCACTCACAACGCAGGGATCGCCGCGCCGAATAGACAAGGATTTTGGTCCGGCAGGCATCGCCTTTAGCGATCGAGGCACTCGAAAGAACCCGGCGATCGAAACCACCCGCCCTCAAGAGGACGATGACCGCTTCAATGCGTTCGCCACGAAGCTAAAGGACAACCTACGACTACATAGCGAAGCCGAGGCGCGCGTGGTTGCCAACGTGCTGTTGCACGAACTAGAGGCACCCTCGTCTGCAAAGGCGACGCGCTCCGTCGTGACACCGCTCACTCTCGAAGCCGCCTTGCTGCAAGACCGGCGCGGGGCTACCGGTAAGAGCAATCCGGCCAATATCGCCCTTATCTTGGAGCAAATGTTTGCCCTGGGAGGAGGGACTTCCTCGGTGGCAGCACTGTGGGCAACGGCAGTATTGAAGGCCAGTCAGGCCGGGCTACCGCGATGGGTCAGCGAGGCCATCACCGAACTGGTCCCAGTGCCATTCCAAGACAGTGTCGATGATCTAGTCAATCGAATTGAGACCTATGAACCAAAGGACGTGCGACGCCCAGCTTGGCTTTCGTCCATGCCCGCCACGCCGTACCACTGGTTCTCGAGCGCCTGGACCAGCCTTTGTTCCGATGATTGGATCGATAGCATGCCACGTAGGCGTTGGACCGATTGGGCGGCCTGCCTAGCGCGAACGGGAATCGCAACTGGATACATGTTCGAGTTGCATCTCGCCAGGCGAATGCTGTCGGCTCTGGCGTCCAGCGATGATGCGAGGCAATCCGTGCGAGTGGCAGTGGAAGACGCCAAGCGTCTCTTCACTTGGGACGATCGACTCGATCGTGCTGCTGCCGACGTTGGACCAATTGTTAACAGGCTCGCTGCCGCTGGTACCGAATGCCTGTCCTTACTTGCCGATTTGGTCGAGCCCGGCGACTGGGAAGGCATCGAAGCACCGGCGGAATATGACGACGACCCAGATGGGTTGTCTAACTGGCTTGAAGAATCACGCGCACGGCTCTCCGCTCGTGGCATCGACATCGCGCCGATGGTATCGCAGGCGCTCGACGCGCCGAAAACCGGGGGCGCGAACAATACCTGGGAGACGATTCGATATTCGCTGGTGGATCGCAGTCCATCTGGGGCAGGCGACCTGTATGCCATGTTGCGTAGTGCAGGGCGCTACACCTGGGTGGAGCCTGGGCAGGAGTGGCTCGTGACCATTGCCAGTCTTTGTTCTGCGGGTCCCAAGTCGTTGTGCCGCTTGAACGATGTACAAGACGCGCTTTCCTCGATCGGCGTGGAAGCCTCGCAGCAAACACTCGTCTCTCGCCTTGAGGGTTTCGGACTCGCCCGCAGCAGCCACGATGCTGACGATGCGCTCGAGATAGTAGCAGGGTTCTAGAGCATGTCCGAAAGATTACTAGCAACCGCGATCGGGAGCATCTGCGGTCGACAAAGTGGCCTCTACAAGCTCGTTTTACCGAGGTCTCTTCCAGTCGAGTTTAAGCAAGAGGTTGCGAGGTCCATCGAAGCGGTTGGAGGGGTCGCCGTCCGGATCGGAAACGACAAAGGCGAGTACTCTGCTGGTGAGGCCATCGCGTTTCGTACCCCCGAGGATAAGGCGCACGATAGTTCCATCGTCCTCGTTGCGGTCGACGGCCAATCGCGCGAACTAAAATCGCTCGAGACTTTTCGGGATGCCTTGGCCGGAGGCATGCCAGGAGGTGTCGACGAGTCGACTTATGCTATCGTCGGCATGGAAGCACTTGCGCGGGAGATTGCCAAACTTGCCGATCAGGCCGCTGGCGTGCCTATAGACAAGCCGCGGCTGCGAGACTCGCTCATGGCCGTGATTCCGTTTCTTTCTCGTGCTTACCGGGAAGCTGGGAACGATGAGAAGCGTTGGACGGATGCCTTCTGGATGCACCTCGACATGCTCGTCGACCGTTTGCCAGCGGCACTCGAGATCATTCCATCTGGGTCGCCCGGGCACGCTCGAGACGCTGTTTTCGCGTCAGCTGGCTTGCCTCGGCCGGCCGGTGTCGTTTTCTACGCGGAAAGAAATAGCGCCAAGAAGTACGCCAAGATCATCTCCGAGAACTGGAACTCCCAAGAAACGATAGAACGCTCCCTCGTTGCAATCGATATGGTTGATAGTGGAGGCAGTGGTCAACACGCTCTTGCCGAGCTCGACTGGAAGAGTATCGCAACTACCCGCGCACTCCGCGGGCATCCCCTTCTATCGGTTGCTTTCCACGGTTCGGAAACAAGGGGTATGGAATCTTGGTTGCATGGATGGGCCAGTACCTCGGAGCGGGCATTCTTTCAGGAACAGGATTCGCGGGAACCGAATTACGAACTCTCATCACTAGACGACGAAGGACGTGCGACGAACCTCGATGAGCTCAGCTGGCAAGGTGTTGATCACGTTTTGCCACCCTGCTCACCGAAGCTAGGGAGCGATGGGCAGATAATACTGGGCCGCGTGCGGCTTAGGTTGTTGGTCGACGTAGGGGAAAGCGTGGGGGACTGTCCCGCACGGTTCGAGGTAAGACCTGCAAGTGCCGCGAAAGTAGACCTACTGTCATGCAACACGCAGGAGGGTGTCATAGAGGTCACCTTCGAGTTGTCGCGACGCGCCGCGAATTCAGGAGGTAAGTGGCGAGAGAAACCGTTCACCCTTTCGGTTTCTCCGGTCCGTATTTTTGCCGGCTCCAACTTCGTGACACCACTGAACCTAAAGATATGTGCTCCGCATCCGGCTAGGCCAACGCTTATCGCTATCGAGGAACGGCGAGCTGCCGGGAAACCGCTGGCATCCTTCGCGGCAGACGGTCGTTACGCAATTGATGCAGATGCGAGGGCCGTCGTACACGTCGAAGAAGGCAATGAGGCCACCCCGCTGAAGTTGAGTGATGGGCAGAGCAATATCAAATTGGCAGTCATTGGCGCCGCTTCCGAGCCGTTATTTGTGGGCGGGCGGAAGCTCTCGCGAATGGCTGAGCAGGACAGGGATGCCTTTCCCGCGATCTACTCAACTTCCCCCTTGCCAGAAAACCCTGTGGTTGAGGTCGATGGTTACCAAGTAGCCGTCGAGGTGCCGGAAGTTGAGAGAGGAAACGTAAACCCACTGGTCGCCGCCATTACCGGTGAACCGGTCATTCCCGCAGACGATGCTCTTCGCAACGAGCTCATGTCGGACCCCCGAGGCTGGCTGGAGCAATGGTACATGGAGCAATGCGTTGCGGCGTCACCGTCAAGTGAGCTCCGCTCTTGCTTCGGCGCTTGCGTGCTCGAGGCAAGCGGGCGTGGTGCACAGGCATTGACCTACTCTGACAGCATAAAAGCCTATTCAAACACGAGCGCGCCAGTGCACTTGGAGTTTCCCGCTGAACTGCTTCAGTCGAGTGGCGCGAAGGCGTTCTGGCAAGCGTTTGACGACCTAGACCTGAGTCAGTTCTGCGGAGCACAGGAGGTCAGTGCCTGGCCCAGCGCGCTTGACCTTAGGGACATGTCTTCGGAGAAAATGGCCGCTTACCTTGATGCATTCGCGAGACTGCTCGACGAAGCCGGCGAACCCCGGGTTCACTCCTGGATCGCATACCCATTCTCTGGCTTGCTCTTTAACCAACAGAGGGGTGAACCCGAAGGCGTGCTGATTTCGCCGCTCCACCCTTTGCGCCTTGCGTGGTCCTGGAGCGTTCAGAAAGTCGGCGGGGACCTTGTCGCTAGCAAGACCTTCGGAAAGGTCGCGTCTTCGTTCCTGCGGTTCGTTGACGGTGAGCTTCTCCCCTTAACGGGACCAGCAACTCGTGGAAGCGAGCGTTGGGTCAGCGCTGGGCTTGCGCCGGGTCCCAGAGAGATTTTCGCTGGCTGGGTGCTCTTAGCTGGAACGGCCTTGAGGGAAAACCATTCGGGCAAATCTATAAACTTGCTCGGCCTCGAGTTGCCATTCGGGGCCCCGTCGGGGCTCGACCAAGGCGGCGTTTCTTCGGCCTTGCGCGATTACATGCGGGTTTACCCGTCGTCGCCCCAGCTAAGAATTGGCTTAGCGGCGCCAAGTGGAGGAGAAAGATACGTCGAAACCGACGAAGCCATAATAGCGGCTTCTGGAGACCTACTTGCGCGTCGTGGTGAAGAACTTCCTGGAGGCGTTCGCATCTTCGATGCAAGCAACCGAAAGGGGAACCTGCCAAGTGCCGTGAATGTCCTGCAGAAAATACTGCCCGAGGCGTTGCAGGCACGAAGGTTCTCCGGGCACGCCCCGTTCGAGTGGACGACGGACCCCGAGCATGGACCGGCATCGAATGTCGATCTCCAGTTCATCGAAGATACCGTGGTCCGCGTGCGCGCAGAAGAAATCATCGGGGAAGACGATCTCGTGGGGACTTCCGGGCCTTCGTTGCCGTTTAACCGCTTCCGCTCTTGGCGCGCCGACGAGATGTCCGACGACGTTTCGGGTTTTGCGCTTGGTTTGCAGGCAGAGAGTTTCGGCGAGCTTCCCTCATTTCGAGATGCGCTAACCAAGGTGGAGACGCTGAAGGCTTCGGGTGCGGGCATCAAGCTCGCATCCGCGCTTCGCCTTGGAGAAAACCTACTTGGTGATCATGCTCGTTGGACGATCACGGGTAACAGGCACCTAGACCCGTCCGTCTTGTCGCTTCAGCTTCGGCGCGCGACCGGCGAATTGGCGCTTTGGGAATGGCGACCAGCCTTCCTGTCGCGCGAGAAGCAGAAGGCGTCGTCCGGTTCAATCGCATCGACGCATCCCTACACGGTCTTGGCGCGTCCTTCGAATGCCTTGAACGAAGAGGTGGCCAAGATTTTGCGAGACTGCGGTATGGCGAGTACACCAAGCGATGTACGCAACGTTATAGCGAGCCTAGGTGTGCGAGGCGTGGGCCTGTCCTCGTTGTTGACAATGGGGCACACGCAAAGCCTAGGAGCGATGGGCTTTTCCCTCGCGTTCAAGGCCCTCACTGAATGGGAAAAACGCGCTGGCGACGCGGAGATCCGCTGTGTTGTTCCCATGGATGCTGTTTTCCCCTTGATAGACATTCTCGGGGAAGGGGCGCGGGCCGTTGATGACCAAAGGCGTGCTGATCTACTGCTTGTGACAAGTCGTTTGGCGGACGACGGTACCTGTTCGATTGAGCTTCATCCTGTCGAGGTGAAAATGAGGTCGGGCGACAAGGCTTCATTCCCGGCGCGGGGCTCCCAGCTACTGGCCGACCCGAAGGACCAGTTGGAATCGACCAAGCGTGTCTTGGAGAAGCTCAGCAAGAACATGGCGGATGAAGGTGGGAGACTTGCCCTAGTGAATGCCGCGTTGGGTACCCTGATCGAGGCGGCATTCTCGCTTCGTCCAGGGCGACAGCCGGGGCAGGTGCACTTGGAAACGGGAATCCTCAGCCGGGTTGCCGCCGGTAAAGCACGCATTTCTGCGTCTGCAGGAACGCTGCTATGGTTCCAAGTGGATGCGGTCGGCGCAGGTGGTGGCCTCTACGAGCAGCGCGCCGGAGGCGCTGGCGAAGCTGGCCAGTTCTTTGCAAATCCCAAGTGTTTCGACGATGCAGAACGCCTCTCCCAAGTCGGTAGGCAAGTCGCGGAAATCGTTGAGCAAGCAGTTGCTCTTGAGATCGTCAAGCCGTCCGACGACGAAATGGACACGGAGGACAGGCAGCCAGTCTTGGATCTTGGTGATGGCGGAACAGGCGGTGACGAGGAGTCACCCGATAAGCCTATCGACGGGCGGGAGGATGACTCGCTGCCCTCCGACGATCAGCAAACTGCGGAAGAAAAAGATGCAGTCGTTGGACTCGAAGTTGTGGAGAAGGGACAAGAAGAAGAGGAGACATCTGGTGACGGGGTGGAGGAAGGCGAAGAGGCGCCCCTTGGAATCGACGTGCTCGTTGGGCACCGTCCACGCGGGGCCACGATGGAGCCGGTGAGTTTCCGGCCCAGCGAAACCGCTCTCAACCAGCTGAACGTCGGGGTCGTGGGCGACCTCGGCACAGGCAAGACGCAGTTCCTCAAGTCGTTAGTATTCCAGCTTTCGCGATCGGCGCCGTCGAACCGTGGGCATTCTCCCAAGGTGTTCATCTTTGACTACAAGCGCGACTACTCCGAGGGAGAGTTTCCCGAGGCGCTGGGCGCAAAGATCCTGGACCCCTCAAAATCACCACTGCCAATCAACTTCTTTGCCCTTGGTGTTGACGCCGATGACCGCATGGCCGTGCAAATCGAACGCGTGCGACGCGCGAACTTCTTCTGCGACCTTCTGAGACGAATCTCCGGCATCGGACAAGTACAAAGAAACGATCTCTATTCCAGCGTCATGCAAGCGTACCAGTCCTGCGCACAGGGTCACGCGCCCTCGATAAATGACGTCTTCGACGTCTACTCGGCGCTAGGTAAGAACGATAGCGTTGTCTCGGTTCTGACCTTGCTTCGTGACCTGATGATCTTCGAGACCGATCCCGAGAATACCACCACGTTCGTGGACCTATTTGACAGGAGTACGGTTCTGAACCTGTCCGGTTTGAGTGGTGCAGGACAGGACATCGTGGACATCGTGGCGACCATGTTCTTAGACAACCTTTACACCGACTACATGAAGACGTTACCCAAGGAACCTTTCTTGGAAGGCCCGGATGGCATCTCGCGACGCAAAGTCGATTCATTCGTGCTAATCGATGAAGCTCACCATGCGATGAACCGCGATTTCGATGTCCTAATGAAGCTGATGCTAGAGGGTCGAGAATTCGGGATGGGTGTCGTCTTGTCCTCGCAGTTCCTGTCTCATTTCGATGCGGGGAAAAATGACTGGGGCGAAGCATTGTCTACTTGGATCGTCCACAACATACGAAACGCGAGCGCGAAGCAATTCGAGCGCATTGGATTCCGACATGATGTTTCTCGAATGGTGCAGGAGGTCACAGGCCTTGAAACGCATTGGGCGTATTATCGATGCGTCAACGGCTACAACGAAGGTATCCTGATGAAAGGCCAGCCTTTCTTCTCGTTGCCAAGGTAACTCTTAAAAAACCCTCGCTTTTGCGCCCTAGGCAACTGCCGTTGCTTTCTGATCGCGGGACGCCACGTTGGTACCCGCGCCGAGCATTTCCAGTAGCTGCGAGCCGAGCGCGCGTGCGAGCCTTGGAGGTACAGCGTTTCCGACCTGCGTGTATTGCGGGACTTCGAATTTCCTCCTATGCGCTCCAGTTGTCTCCTTGGAACGGAATTCGAAAGCGTCAGGGAACGATTGGAATCGAGCAAGTTCGCGAACCGTTGGAACACGGGGTGACGATGGATGCACGTAGTCGTCGGGAAGGCTCACAACAGTTGGCGCGGGCTTCTCCCACGCCAAGGCACGCTGGCTGTGTTTCTTGGTCGCCAGCTTCCCAATGAGTCGCATGAGCGCGCGTTGATTTCTCGCAACGACGGTACCGTCTCCACTTCGCAAGGGGTACTGAACGTTGGAAATCGAGTGCAACAAGGATTTCCGAATCCAGTAGCTTGATTTGTCCTCGCGGAGGGGGAGTGCGAGGACTCGCGGGTGCATTCCGGTATCCCGGAAGCAGTGGTAGAGCCGAAAGCGGTTCTCGACTGGGTCTGAGTGCCGACGGCGAACATGGTTGTTCAAGGCATTTGGGCGATCGCATCGACGTTCAATCCCGGCTAGAAACCTTAAATCGGACCTCATCTCCATCGCGTACTGCGACGGAGCACCGTTGGTATCGTATCCATGTTCCACCAAGTCCGCGATCGCGTCAGCAACCGTCAAGTGCCGGTGTGCCAGTTCATCTTCGAAATGAGACCGTCGCGGTGCGAGGGCCGGACGCTGTCCGATCAAAGAGACATCTGGGGAATCTAATGAAGAATCCCAGATCTCTGGCGTGACAGAAATGTTAGCGTTCGTCGCCAGATCAGAACGCAGCCCGACGAGGAAGACCCGCGGGCGGTGCTGCGGAACGCCGAAGTGAACTGCGTTGAGCAGCATTGGTTGTACTGCATAACCGAGCCCTGTCTCAGCGAGCGCGATACGAAGCTCCTCGAAAGGTGACCTTGTACCATGCTTCCGGAAATCGTGCCTGAAGCCGGAAACGTTCTCGATGATCACGGCCTTCGGATTCGTCAACGCCACGAAGGATAGGAACTGCCAGGGCAGCCGATTTCTTTTGTCGTTTGGATCGCGGCGTCCGGCGAGCGAGAAGCCTTGGCATGGCGGACCGCCTGCAACGAGGTCGATGTCGGTCTCTCGAAGTCGGGATATTATCCGCTCCGATCTGAGCACGGCCTCCAGCTCACGCACGACTAGTCCGGCATCAGCCTGTTCTTCGACCGAGAGGTCTTCGTGGAATGCGCGCCATTGCCCGGGATCATCAAGTGGTTGAATGAAGTTGTGGTAGTACGTCTCCGCAGCCATGGAAGACTTCTCGACAGCCAACTCAACCTTGAAGCCGGCTTGTTTGAGCCCGAGCGACAGCCCGCCGCAGCCCGCGAATAAGTCAACGCAAGTTATGGCGGAGTTCTTCTTCATGTTCGGTGCGGTGCTTCCTGCTCGATGGCTGTTTTGCGCTTTTTATGGACAACCACTCGACCATGGAAGGCAAGCAAAGGCAACATTTAACCCGGCTATCTTCACAACATCGGGTGCATGAGAGGCGCATTTGGACGATGTGTTGAATGATCCTGTGCGCTCGGTCCTCAGTTCCAACGGGTGTGCTCCCGCATGGTTAAATGCTTCAAGGCAGGCTACATCTACCAAATCATCTACTCGGCCGAGGGGCAAATGTCACCGGATCAACTGACCAGGGGCGAGAAATCCCGGATCACAAGAGCGCGTGGCAAGCTGTTGGCGTGGTTCAAGGTGCATGGGCGTGATTTCCCTTGGCGAAAGCCAAGTGCATCCCAATATGAGCGCATTTGCGTTGAGGTCTTGCTCCAGCGGACTCGGGCGGAAACCGTGGCCGGGATGTATAGTGCTTTCTTTGAACGTTATCCCGATTGGCCGAGCTTAGCGTCGGCCCCCACCGAGGAGCTTGAGCAGGCGCTTAAGCCAATTGGCCTTTGGCGCCGGCGTGCCAAGTCAATTGGTGCCCTCGCAACCTACGCAAGCAACTACCGGGGGGAGTTTCCCTCGTTGGAACGCGAATTGGCCGCGGTGCCGGCCGTTGGGCAATACGTGGCCAACGCCATTCAACTTTTCCAGCACGACAGGCGCAAGCCACTGGTTGACGTCAACATGGCAAGATTTCTGGAGAGGTACCTGCGACCGAGGCGCTTGGCGGACATTCGGCACGACCCATGGTTGCAGGCGGCTTGTTATTGGCTTGTCGACTGTGCCGACCCGATAAGCGTCAACTGGGCCGTACTCGATCACGCTGCAATCACGTGCCGTGGGCGCAAGCCGCTCTGTGGAACCTGTGTCCTTCGCCGAACTTGCAGTTACTCCAAACACTCGATCCGAGCCCCATGCTGAGGGCGGGCGCAGCGCGGCTTTCAATCCTAGCAATTGGCTCAACCTGACGTCCTCTCGATAATCACGCCATACGCCTAAAGGTCAGTTCTGATGCGGGGCCTCCTAGAGACCATTACTCGAAACCATGGATTAAAGTCCGCCTCGGGCTTTCTGCCGCCATGCGGCGGCGCAGAGAAATTCCCGGTTGCAGGGTCAGCTAAATGTCGACTTTCACTAAATCCCCTAGGCCAGTTTGCATATGCAGAGAATGGCCGGAATCACCGGCACCTTCATGTACCACCCCCACGCGGATGAGATGGTGCAGATGGCGATGGGCATGATGGGCCTGTTCATCGTGCACCCGCGCGACCCGGCCTTCATGCCGGTGGATCGGGATTTTGCCTTTCTGCTGGCGGCGTATGACATCGATCCGGGCACCTATGTCCCGCGCGTCGCCGAGATGACGAACTTCAACATGTGGACCTGGAACAGCCGGATCTTCCCGGACATCGATCCGCTGGTCGTCAACAAGGGCGACCGCGTGCGCGTCCGCTGCGGCAACCTGACAATGACCAACCACCCGATCCACATGCACGGCTATGACTTCGAGGTCACCTGCACTGATGGCGGCTGGGTGCCCAAAAGCGCCCGCTGGCCCGAGGTCAGCATCGACATTCCCGTCGGCGCCATGCGCGCCTATGAATTCGACGCCATTCATGAGGGCGACTGGGCGATCCATTGCCACAAGTCGCACCACACGATGAACGCCATGGGCCACGACCTGCCGACCTTCATCGGCACGGACAAGCGCCGCCTGACCCAGATGATCCGCCGCCAACAGCCCGGCTACATGCCGATGGGGACGGCGGGCATGGCCGACATGGGCGAGATGTCGATGGAACTGCCCGACAACACCGTGCCGATGATGACCGGTTGGGGTCCCTTTGGCCCGCTGGAGATGGGCGGCATGTTCAGCGTGGTCAAGGTGCGCGAAGGCATCGCCGCGGACGATTATTCCGATCCCGGCTGGTATGTGAATCCACCCGGTACGCAGGCTTATGAGTGGACGGGCAAGCTGCCCGAATTTGCTCGCGCCAACGGGCCTGCCACGCAGGTCCCCCCGAAATCCCACCTCAACCACGATCACTGACTCAACAAAGGAAAACGCGCCATGAAACTGATCTATGCACTGACCCTTGGCCTGATAACCGCCACTGCCGCACTGGCACAGGACGCCATGCCGATGAGCCACGGCACCATTACCAAGATCGATACCAAGTGGAAGAAGGTCACCATCGACCACGGCCCGCTGGAAAACCTCGACATGCCCGCGATGAAGATGGTCTTCGGCTATTCGGATGGCATGATGGAAGGCCTGGCAGAAGGCGCGAAGGTCGTCTTCGTCGCGGACCGCGTGAACGGCAAGCTGACCGTGACCGAGATCACGGCAGAGTGATTGCGAAATGATGCCGGGGCGGCCCTTCGGGGCCGTTTCCTTGCGCAGGATCAAGGCCTCGCTTTTGTGCCGGGTGCAGGATCGAATCCGTAGAGACCGACAGGAGAGCGCGATGAAACGCCTTTTATTTCCGATGATTTTGGCGGCTGGCCCCGCGCTGGCCGACTGGGGCGACGGCTATGGCTACATGATGGATGGCTACGGATACGGGATGAGCATGATGTTCGGCCCGATTCTCTGGCTGATCGTTCTGGGCCTTGTCGTGGTCGCGGTGATCTGGTTCGTCCGGCGGACCGAAGCCAGTCCAACGGAGCGCCCCGGTGATGCCATGGCCGAACTGGACATGCGCTTTGCCCGGGGAGAAATCGACGCCGAGGACTACGCAGCGCGAAAGAAGCTGTTGGCAAGCTGATCGCTTTGGGTGCGCGCGCCCCGCGGTGAACGGGGCGCGTCTGCGTCACTTGCGGTACTTGGAATGGCAGGCCTTGCAAGTCCCGCCCAGCTTGCCCAAAACCGGGCCAAGATCGGCCTCGGCGGAAATCGTCCCTATCATGCCCTCGGCGGTGGTTTCGGCAGTCGAGGCAAGTTGCGCGAAATCCTTCCAGTCCTCCCAGATCGCAGGCAGTGCTTCGGATTTCGGATCGCCGGCGCGGGCTTCGAATAGCGCCTGGATTTGCGCGGACTGTGCCGCGATCTCCGTCAGGGCAGCATTGGCGGCGCCTGCGTCAAAGCCCGCTTCCTCCTTGGCCATCGCCCCGATGATCTTCATCTGGTCGCCGATCGTCTTCATGACTTCCATGCGGGCCATGACATCCTTGTTCTTGACGCCGCCATGCGCCAGCGCGACGGTCCCGAGCGCAATCAGCGCCACAGCGAATACAGTCTTTTTCATTGTCCTGATTTCCATTGATTTGATGAGAGTTATGCAACGTCGATCCAGGTGGTCATGCCCGACGCCGCGTGCGCCAGCATGTGACAATGGAACAGCCATTTGCCGGGGTTGTCGGCGGTAAACGCGATCTCCAGAGGGGCGTTGGGAATCGACAGAACGGTGTCACGCAGCGGGCCCATCGTGCCGTCGGCGCGCACCTCTCGGAAGTGCATGCCGTGCAGGTGCATGGCATGCGGAAAGACCGTTCGGTTGATCAGCTTGATCCGCGCCACCTCGTCGCGTTTCAGGGCGGCAAAGGGGGTGTCGGACATCCCGGCCTGACCGGACAGCGCCCAGAACTGCCCGCGCTCGATTAATGCACGGAAGTCCAGCTGTTCCCCCTCATAGGTGGCACTGTCCATGCCCGCCATTGCGCCGCCTTCCATCACCATGTCGAAGCTGCGAGCATTCGCCAGGTCCGGAAGGGCGGTGTTCGGGTTCGCGGGCAGCGGCGCGGGGGCGGTCTCGCGCGCAGCGCGCGTACCGGTTACGGTAATCTCGACCAAGGCTTCCCACGTGTCGCCATCGATGGACATCAACATCGCGGCGGGGCCGTCAGTCGCGGTGATGTCGACGATCAGGTCGGTCCGCTGCGCGGGGGCCAGGACGATCTCGCCGCTCACCGGCTCGGGGGCGTCCAGCGGCATGCCGTCCAGCGCCACGGACCAGCCCGTCATTCCCTGCAGCCGCAGGGCAAAGATCCGCGCATTTGCGGCGTTGATCAGGCGCAGCCGCAGACGCTCGCCCTTTTGCGCGGTCATGCTGAAATCAAACCGCCCATTGACGCCGACCAGGTTGCCCATACGACCGCCATGGCTCATCATCATCGGGTGGGCGAAGGGTTCGGCGAACTGGCCCGCCTCCGGGTCCAGCAGCCAGTCGTCCAGCATCAGCACTTCGTCACGGTCCACGTCGGGCGGCGTCGGCTCGTCGATGATCAGCGGGCCGGACAGGCCGCGCGCGACCTGTTCCATCGAGTTGGTGTGGGCGTGATACCAGTAGGTTCCCGCGTCCGGCACGGCAAAATCGTAGTCGAAACTATCACCCGGCGGCACCGCGTCCTGCGTCAGGCCCGCGACTCCGTCCATTGCATTGGCGATGCGGATGCCGTGCCAATGCACGCTGGTCGGCACGTCGAGTGCGTTGACCAGTTGCCGCGTGACGCGCCCGCCCTGTGGCAGGCGGATCAGCGGGCCGGGAATGGTGCCGTCATAGGACCAGACCTCGGTGGCGGGATAGCCTTCAGGTGCCAGCTGCACGCTGGCCCTCTGCGCGGTCAGCACGTCGGGTGTGGCCAGCGCGGGGCGGACCAGCGCCAGCCCTGTGACACCGGCCATCCCGGCGCAAAAGGCCCTGCGGTTGAGTTCCATGCGCATCTCCTCAGTTGATGCCATTGGTGCGCTGAAGCTCGCGCACATAGGTTACGATCCCGGCCACATCAGCATTGGTCAGCCCGTCTTGAGGTGGCATGTCGCCGAATTTCCAGTGATGGGCCCGCACGCCATTCTGCGCGGCCAGGAAAAACGCCATGTCGCCGTGGTGGCCCGGTTCGTAGATCTTGTGCACCAGCGGCGGGCCAAAGCCTTTCTTGCCCGCAGCATCCTGCCCGTGGCAGGCGGCGCAGACCGCGTCAAACGCATGCTTGCCGATTTCGGCCTCGGCGCTGAGAGTGTCGGGCAGAGTCACCTCGACGATGGGCGCGCCATGGGCGGGCGGGGCCTTGACGCCCTCTTCGGGAACACTGCCGCGCGACAGGTAAAACGCGCCTGCGGCAATGACGAGGGCAGCGCCCCCGGCGATCAGTCTGGTTTTCATGATATGGTCCTGTGTCGCACGCCCCTGCGGGCTGCGCTGATCCTGTCTGGTGGCGGATAAGCCGCCGATGAGGCAAGGGTCAGGCGGCCAGGCGCGGCGGCGGCAGGTCGATCCGCGGCGGGATACCGTTCAACAGGTTTGCCCCCGCGCGATCATGGGGCCAACTCCGCGGTGCAAACGTCGACGGCAAAGCCGCCGGGCTGAGCGCCACCATAGCACCGCAGCCCGTGACATGTGGGCAGTCATGGTCGACGCTCGGGCCACCAGAGGCCTCAGGGCAATCCGGGCAGCCCGCCATATGGTCCGACATCGTTACGCCCGACACACCATGCGCTGCCGCCGACCCGGGAAGGAAAAGCACGGCAAGCAAGCCGGTCAGGACAAGAACGAGGATAAGGCGCATAGGTTCTCTGCTTTGGACTGAGGCAGAGAGTGCGGTAAATTGCGGGGGTGGGTCAAGCACCCAGTGCTCACGGATCTGACAGGTCAGCCTATCAGCGCCTTGCTGCCCATCCACAGCCCCATCATGACCATCATCACGTTCTCGGTCAGCGACACGAAACCCAAAGGCACGTTCGACGCCCCGCCCACGCAGGCGCATTTCAGCGCGCGCTTGTCGACATAGACCGCCTTGAACACGCTGACTGCGCCGATCGTGCCGATGAACAGCGCCACCGGGGCCGAAATCCACGTCAGCGCACCCGCCGTCATAAGGATGCCCGCCAGTGCCTCGCCAAAGGGGTAGACCTTGCCATAGGGCACCCAGCGCCGCGCCAGCAGGTCGTAGTTCAGGAACATGGTCGAAAAGCTCTCGACGTCCTGCAATTTCTGGATCGCGAGGATCGTCATCGCCAATGAGATGAACCATTCCAGCGCGCGCACCGTCAGGATTGTGCCATATTGGTGCCAGGACAGCCCCAGCGCCAGTAGCGCCGCGACGCAGAAGATCGCGATGACCGGCTGGTAGCTGGTGTCGCTCTGCGCCTCCTTCGGCGGGTCGAGGTCGAAGTAGATGCGCAGGTCGTCATAGCCGCCGATGCGTTCGCCGTCGATGAAGGTCTGCGGCGTCGTCGCGACACCGTGTTTGTCCATGAACGCATCGGTTTCTTCGCGGGTCTCCAGATGGTGGTCATCGACCGCGTAGCCCTGCCGTTCCAGCAGATCCTTGGACTTGAGGCCGAACGGGCAGAGGTGACCCGGCATGACCATGCGATACAGCGTGGCGGTTTGCGTGTCCTTGGGCATCACCGGCCTCCTTCACAGCTGTATTCGCCGCGGAATCCGGCGCGGTAGCCGGGATCGGCGGTAACGATCAGGTCGTGCAGGTCATCGGCCTCGCTGATCTCGGCGTTCAGTGGCCCGGCAGAAAGGCTGACGGTCTGCGCCCCTGCGGTTTGCAAGTCGAGGCGGACGAGATCGCCGCTGATCTTCATCGCTGCCGCGTCTGCCCCCACGGCGAGCACCGCGGGGCTTGACGTCGTGTAGGTAAAGCGGCAGGTCGCGCCTTCGGGCAGGACCTTGGCGATGTCGGCCTCGGTCAGGAACTCCGGATCGACCTTGGCGATGACGTCAGTCGACAGCGCCTGTTCGGCACCCACCACCTGCGGTTCGGGCGCAGGGTCGGCGGGCGCGGCCTCGCCATTGGCGGAAATATCGGCGATCAGAAAGCGCATCTCGGCGATTTCCTTGTCCTGTGCAAAGGCGATGTCACGGGCCAGGGTCTGCACGCGCGGGTCGGTCAGCTCGGCCCGGGACGAGGTCATGATTGCAATCGAATGGTGCGGGATCATCGCCCGCATGAAGGACCGGTCCTGCACCGTCACCTGGCTGCGCACCAGCCACAGACTAAGGGCAAAGACGAGCACCGATCCCACAAAGATCGCCGCATTCGCCGTCTTGCTGGGATACATCGCTATCATGAACGCCATCATGACAAAGGCCATGGTCGCGCCCATCAGCACCGCCATGTAGGCGCGTGTCTCGGAAAAGAAGACATGCCCCAGAAGGTAGGTATTGAGGTACATCAGGATGAACATCACCAGCGTCGATGTGCCGATCATCAGGAAAAATCTGGAATATTTCATCAATCCTCTCCTGCTTGGGTCGAATGTTGAAACAACGCCCTTCCAGCGCTGGAAGGTTCCGAACCGGTCCCAAATCCGTGCCATTCCGGAAAGAGGTTCGACTGTCCGGGGCATGGTCAAGGCATTTGACTGGGCGCGGGCGGTGCGGGCCGGCATGCTGAAAGTCGCGCGAAGAACATGAGCTGCCATGACTGGATACTCACGACGCAATGTGGTGACCGCGTTGGCTTGGGCGCTGGCCGCGCCGACGCTGGCGCGCGCCCATCAGGTCCAGCTGCCCGATCACTTCAACCCGACGAAGGCTGCGACAGGCAATCTCGACTGGCTGCCGCGAGAGATCCATGTCGTGCCGGACGATTTCTATCTCTGCCTGATGTACGAGGCCGGCACGGCGCTGCGCTATGGCGTGGCCGTCGGGCGCAAGGGGCTGTACCAGCCGGGTGTCTTCACCGTCGCCCGCAAAGCGGAATGGCCATGGTGTCGGCCCACGCCCGCGATGATCCGCCGGGAGCCGTCCAAATACGTTAAATACAAGAACGGCATGAAGGGCGGTCCGAACAACCCGCTGGGGTGCGGGCGTTGTACCTGTATGACGCGGACGGGCGCGACACCTACCTGCGAATCCACGGCATCAACGCGCCCTAGACCATCGGCAGCGCCGTGTCGAACGGCTGCGCGTGGCTGACGAACAAGCATGTGAAGGACCTCTATGACCGGGTCGAGATCGGCGCGCGCGTCACCCTGCATCCAAAGGTGACAACCGCGTGAGTCCCGGGCAGGTTGGTTGATCTCGGGTCGCGCGTGTCTGACAAGGCGCCCCGCTGTTCGGACGAAGGGAGGTGCCATGAAGGTGAACCGAAGACAGGCCCTGTGGTTACTGGCCGCCGCTTTGGCAACACCTGCGCTGGGAAGCTCACGCTTGACACTGCGCCCCGAAGAGGCTGTCACGCAGGTCGGTCGTTGGGCGTCGGCTGTCGATGCTGGCCTTGAACGGGGGCGTCCCGGGGCCGGTGCTGTGCTTTCGCCAGGGCAATACGGCGCAGATTCGGCTGGAGTACGGCTGAATGACGGCACGCTGGTGCATTGGCACGGGCTGCGCATCCCTAACCGCAAGACTTGTCTCCATGCTCTTGGCCCTGGTCAACGATCCGACGTGATCGCCGATGTCACTGGTGTCACCTTCGACATCCGGCAAGCGAGAGATGCCGTGCCTCTGAAGGCAGCGATGCAGCGCCGACCGTGTCAGGTGCGGGATCGAGGGCTGAAGGGCATAGTGGCAGTCGTCCAGCGGCAGCAGCGTGTGGCGACGTAATGCGACGATCATTGCCGCCTCGGCTGCGGTAAGAATGGTCGAACGCGGCTCTTTCGGCCCAGTCTTCATGTTCTCAACCGTCGCGCGCTTGCGGCACTTGGCGACGGGTTTGGGATTAGCCAAGTTCCCGGCTCAGCTGCGCGAGCGAAGCTTGCGATCGCTGTATTGCAGCTCTGACAGCGTGCGTGGCCGTGGCGCTGCCATGACGAACTTGTCCCAAAATGCTTCCTTCCAGTCCTGAGAAAGGATCGCTCCATCAAACCGTGTGATCAAACATCTAGGATGGCGCCCCCTGATCAACGAGGTAGAACATGGGCTTCTGAGAAGGTCACAAGTCGTCGGCTGTCAGCGTCCCATAACTTCAGTTTCACTGTGGAGAAGCTTTGGCGAATTGTCATTCGATTGCTCTCGGCCAGTTCGGAGTGATCGAGAAGAACTTCCGGCAGGCGATAGAACGGGATGCGACTATAGAGATGGTGCACGTTGTGGACCCCAATATTGGCGGAGATCCACTGCAGCGGCGATGGCAGGACGTAGTGCGAACTACCATGCAATGCAGAATGGTGAAGCTGCCAGTTCCCTTCCGTTTCCCAATGTGTGTGCTCGAACTGGTGCTGCACGTAGAAGAGCCATACACCCGCGGTGGCAGCAATCAGAGTCGACGGCAGGAAGATCAGCAGCAACGGCATTGTCCCGCCGAGATACCATATCAGCGAAATAACCAGCAGGATGGCCAGATTGGTGGCCATCGAACTGACCCAGTATTTCGCGCTGTGCATCAACCCCAGCGGCAGTCGGTTCTCCATCAGAAACAGGTAGCCCGGCCCTAAGCCAAACAGAACGATCGGATGGCGGTAGAGCCGGTATTTCAGGCGACCAAAAGGCGTCATGGCAGCATATTCATCGACCGTCAGGGTCAGGATGTCACCTATCCCCCGACTGTTCAGGTTGCCGGCCGAACTGTGATGGATCGCGTGTGAGCGACGCCAGACGTCGTAGGGCGTCAGAGTAAGTACACCGATACACCGTCCAGCCCAGTCGCTTATGGCACGGTTCTTGAAGAACGAGCCATGCCCGCAGTCATGCTGGATCGCAAACAAGCGCAGCAAGAATGGTGCGACGAAGAGGGAGATTGCCAGGGTTAGCCAGTTGCTGATCGACAGCGCATACCAAGCAAGCCCCCACAAAAGGAGGAATGGAATGGCGGTAATTGCCAGCTCAAACGTACTGCGGCGATTGCTCGGTTCACGGTACTTCGCCAGAATTTTGACCCAATCGCTCGCTTTTGGGGGGCTGGGTTGCGCCCCCTTATTGCCCGAAGGTCCTGTCATACGCCCACTGCTTGGTTGTTCAGCAACCCGTTAAACTATCGACGCGGCATGACAAGCGAAATCGACCCTTGGGGAACGTCTGAAAAACCTCGCGCTTTGAGCGGGTTGGGGCAGACTCGTCAGGACGACGAAGGATGCAGCCCCTCAGTTGGCAGGGCGGATCGTGAAGGGCGGTGATCATGTGGTTTGATGTCGCCGCCGCACTTTCGGAAATCGGGGGCAGTGCGAATGCGGCCCCCGACGCCAACCCCGCCGCCACAATCGCTAAAACTGCTACACCGCCCCACCGTCTAGCGAATGTAGCGGATGTAGCCGCACCCCGGCGAAGAAATTCGCCAAGGACAAGCTGGAAGCGGCCCATCGTGTAGCAGAAGTAGCGGATGCAGCAGGCCACGACGTTTGCCCTTATGGATGCTCTTTCGGCGACCGTCCGCTCACCCGGCCGCCAGCTCAGCCGCACCGCGGCGCGAAGCGCTGCCGGCTGCGCTGGTTGGGCGTCAATCGTAATGGCTTGCGTTGGCGTGACGGTGAGGGTCGAGCCGCCATCGGTTCAAGGCCGGCCCGAACGCCGCCTATGGCCCTTACAAGACACTCTAAAGCCGATGGAAGCGTTGGAGCGAGAAAGGCATCTTCGCGCGGATGATGGCGGGTCTGGCCGCTCTGCACGGCGAAGAGAAGACTGTGAAGATCGACGCGACCTACCTCAAAGCCCACCGTACCTCGACCAGCCTGGCGGTTAAAAAAGGGGGCGTGGTCGCCTGATCGGTCGCACCAGGGGCGGCATGAACCACTGACCGGCAGGTGATTGGAACAATCACCGAGAGGGGCCAAACTGCACGCCATATGCGACTGTCAGGGTCGCCCGCTCGACCTGATCGTCACCGCCGGCCCCCACCCGGCAGGTTTGGCTTTGCCAAATCGCCTGCCGGGAAAGGGACAAGCGCCGATACATGCGGCGCAACCGCATAGAGATCATGTTCGGCAGGCTCAAGGACTGAAGGCGCGTCGCGACACACTATGACCGCCGCCCCAAGGTCTTCCTCTCTGCCATCGCCCTTGCAGCTCTTGTCATCTATTGGTCATGAATCCTGACCCTTCTGTATCTGCGAACTTCTGCTTTTCCGATGGGGAAGCGAAGGCGAAGATGGTTTGCCAAAGCGTCGGGATGTTTTTTCCAGATCCTCGCACAATTGAAATCCTCCGAAGCCGAAGCCGAAGCCGAAGCCGAAGCCGAAGCCGAAACGAATCAAGGATGGGTCGTAGGGGCGCGAGCCAAACGCCTTCAGTACGATGATCCGGGGCCGTTGGCCGTCTAACTTCTCGCCGCAGAGGTGGTCGATATTTCCCCGGCCAAAGTTGCCTTCGAAACACGGCTTGCAGCCAAACGGATATGAGGGCCGCAAATCGAAACATCCATCTTTCCGTAATGCTTTGAAACGTCGCGTTTCGGGCTACACTGGGCTTCAGGGGAGGACCGCAATGAAGATTGGCAAGGCCGGCAAGGCGACCACGTCCATTTCGACCGCGACAGCTGATACGATCACGGTCCGGAACCGTGATCTCGTCAATGACCTCATGGGGCAACTGAGCTTCACCGAGTATTTCTACCTGTTGACGACCGGTCGCCGACCAACTGCGGATCAGACGTTCTTTCTGGATCTGCTGCTGGTCTCCATCGCCGAGCATGGGCTTGTCCCGACCAATCAGGTGGCGCGGATGACCTATGCTGCCGATCCCGACTTTCTGCAGGGGGCGGTTGCGGCAGGACTTCTCGGATGTGGCAAGGTCATTCTCGGGACGACCGAAATCGCGGGCGCCTTCCTGCGTGAGACGCATCAGCGGATCGACAACGGTGACGAAACGATCGACGGGATCATCACAGGGATGCGCGACGACGGTCGCCGTCTTCCCGGTTTCGGGCACCCGATTCACAAGCCGGTCGATCCGCGGGCGCGGCGCATCCTGTCGCTGGCCGAGGACCGCGGGGTCGCTGGCACCTATGTGCGCCTTGCGCGGGATATCGAGGAGGCGGTCACGCGCCTCTGGCCAAAGCCCCTGCCGATGAACGTGTCCTTCGCGATTCCGGCGGTGCTGCTGGATCTGGATTTCCCGGTTTCGGTGTTGAAGGCCATCCCGATCCTGGCCCGGACGGCAAGTCTTTTGGCCCATCTTGCGGAGGAGAGCGAGACGCCCATCGGGTTTACGCTGGCCCATCATGCGGAGATGGGGATCACCTTTGATCCTCAGACACCAGAGGAATGAGCCCGTTGAACCTGGACACTCGTCCGTGGGACGAACAGGTATCGCGGGATGAACCGGCCTACCGGGCACAGCTCACGTACCTTCTGGAGCACTCGGCCTTTTACAAGGCGAAACTGGCGGCGGCCGGGATCACCTCGACAGAGGAGGCCGGTGGCTTGGCGGACCTCCACAAACTGCCCTTTACCGAAAAGGATGAACTGCGCGCGTCGCGGGATGAGCAGCATCCGATCGGCACGCATCTGGTCGCGCCGATGGACGACATCGTCCGTATCTATTCGACCAGCGGGACCACCGGAACACCCAGCTACATTCCTCTGACGGCAGAGGATCTGGACACCTGGATCGAGATCTCGACCCGGTCCTACGGAGCCAGCGGGCTGTCGGCTGGCGAACGGATGGTGACGACATACAATGCAGGGCCCTTCGTGGCGGGCGTGACGCTTGATGCCTTTGCGCGGATCGGGGTCTGCCATATCCCGGTCGGCGCCGGGAATACAGAGCGTCTGATGACCGCGGTTCAGCTTCTGAAACCCACGGTTCTTGGCTGCACCCCGTCTTATGCAATGCATCTTGCTGAATGGGGCGTGGAACGCGGCATCGACTTGGCGACCTCTTCGGTGAACAAGATCCTCGTCGCGGGCGAGCCGGGCGGCGGCGAACCCGAAATGCGGCGGCGGATCGAAGAGGGATGGGGCGCGCGTGTGACAGAGGCCATGGGGATCGGCGATATCTCGGTCTCGCTCTGGGGGGAGTGCCCAGAGCAGGACGGCATGCATTTCTCTGGCGGTGGCTTCGTGCACTTCGAACTGATCGACCCGGAGACGGGCGAGACCCTGCCCATGGAAGACGGCGCAGAAGGGGAGCTGGTCTACACCCACCTCAGGCACAGGGCCGCCCCGCTGTTGCGGTTCCGGTCGCGTGACCGGGTGCGCCTGGCAGTCGGGCCATGTGCCTGCGGCCGGACTGCCCCGCGCGTGCGCTGCATCGGTCGGACCGATGATCTCTTGATCGTCCGGGGGGTGAACGTGTTCCCCTCGGCTGTGCGGGACGTCGTCGGAAAGATCGGTCGCGAGGTCAGCGGCACAATCTCGATCCGGCCAAAAACGAAAGCCGTCAAGCAGGCGCCGCCGCTGCCGGTGACCGTTGAACTGGCCCGCGACGTGGCGCCGGATCAGGCGCTTGCCAGCCGCATCCGCCAGCGCCTGCGGGACGAGTTGCTGGTGACCACGGAAATTACGCTGGTGCCGTTTGGAACGTTGCCAAGGACGGACTACAAGTCCAAGCTCGTTGACTGGTCGCAGTCGGGATGAGTGGCCAAATCGGGAGAGGTTGAATGTCAGATACGAATGAACTCAAGAAGATACAGACCCAAGGCGTGCATCACATCACGATCATCGGCGCGGACCGCCAGACGTCGATCGATTTCTGGGAAGGTGTGTTGGGCATGCCGTTCATCTTCGATCAGCCCAACCTCGACGACCCGCACGAAGGTCACCTGTATTTCGATCCCGGCGACGGGCGTCTCATCACGATCTTCACCAACGAAAATCGCAAGCCCGATGCAACATCGGTGCCCGAGGATACGGGATCGCTGCACCATCTCGCGCTCAATGTCAGTCAGGCCACCTTCTGGCAGGTCCCCGCGCGCCTCGATGCGCGCGGGGTCAAGCACTCCGGTCCTGTCGACCGCGGCTTCATGGATTCGATCTACTTCAGGGATCCGCTGGGCCTGAGGCTGGAACTAGCGAGTTATCGGTTCGAACCCCCGGAAGGGTGCCGACATGCCGATGTCATGATCGAAGCGCACAGGATCCGCGTGGCCCGCGGTGATCATCACATCGACCGGGAGCATCTTGCGGATGCAATCGAACTGCTGGTGGAGCGGCGGCAGAATTCCCTGTCCGAAGACAGATCGCCACGGCGCGCATACTAGAGGGCTTGGGACGGGTCTTGCCGCTGGTGCCCCAGCGCGGTCATTCAATTGTTTGCATCCATGCAGCGGAGCGGCCCGTAGTCCCGGTCGTGCACTGTGCCAGCCAAACCTCCCGTTGGGGGACGCCACGCAAAGCGGACCGACCTGTCGGTCGCAAGGTGCGCATTTTCGGCCCCCGCATGAGCAGAAAGCGGATATTTCGGGTTCGAACCCGGGGCGCCCCAGAGAGGGCGCTAGGGTGGCCGGGTCAGACCGCCCGCTCGACCTGGAGGGCTGGCAGATCGGCACCTGTCCCGATCCTGCGCACCGGCACCCGGGCCAGATGCCGATATCGCAGCGGCAACGTGGCGGTCCGTATCGTGTAATCCGTGACCAGCAAGCTTTCGGCCCAGGCGCCATTTGCCATGATCAATTCGTGCCCGGGCAAAAGCAGGTGATAGTAGCGCGCCAACCGGCAGCCCGGTCGGTCCGTTACGCCGGAAAGACGCAGCAGGTTCTTGGCGGCGACAATGCGTTGTGGATCCGATTGCGGCAGCGCGATCCGGTGCTGCGGAGAGACCAGCAGATCGGCGGCGGGCCAGCCGTGCCCCAGCGCACTTTCCTTGAGGCGGATCGGCTTCATCTTGTGCGGCCCGGGCGGGAAGCGAAAGGCGGACCGGCCCAGATGGACCAGCGGCTGAATCCCGTTGTCGCGGGTGTGGATGCGGTCCCCGGGGCACAGCGTCTCTACCCGGCGAGGACCCGCCGCCGTTTCGATCATCGTCCCGCGCAGAAAGCATACCGGCCCGGAGTCGAACGTAAAGTTCGAGGTGGACTGGCTGCCGTAGTTCAGCCATTTGACCTGGGTCACCGAGCCGTCCGGAAAAGAGATCAGCGTGCCCCAGTTGCCATCGTCGCTCAGATAGGGCTGCAGATCGGCATAGGACGTGATGCCCGGGTAGTCGATGGCGATCATGTCGCCATCGGCGGCATTGTAATCCTCGATCAAGTTGGTCCCGCTGTCGGCGTTCACGACAAAGACGTCGGCGCCGCCATGTCCGTACAGCGTATCGTCTCCCGCGCCGCCATCGATCCGGTCGCTACCGTCCCCGGCATAGATCAGGTCGTCGCCGTCGCCGCCGGAAATCTCGTCGTCGCCTGCATCGCCGTAGAGTGTATCACTGCCCGCGCCGCCGTCGATCTTGTCGGCCCCGTCATAACCGTGAATGCTGTCGTCACCTTCTCCGCCGGAGAGCGATTCATCGCCCGACCCGCCCTCGATCGTGTCGTGGCCGTCGCCGCCGGCGACCGTGTTGGCGCCGCCATCTCCGGCAAAGATGCTGTCGTTGCCAGTCCCGCCATCAATGGAATCTGCGCCGCCACCGGCAATGATGGTGTCGTTGCCCTCATTGCCGGTGATCGTATCGTCGCCAGACGTGCCGTCCAGGCTGTCATTGCCGCTGCCGCCGGAGATTGTCGCCATGGTGCCGCTCCTTTCGCCAATGGGCACCTTCGCGCGATAATCTTGATAATTCATTGGGATCGAGCCGCCGCCACTTTCCCGGACCATCCAAATCTGCCTTGCCAACGGCAACATTGGCCCCGGCGGCGGCACAGTGCGCACGGTCAGCGCAGTCAGCCACTTCTTTGACCGCTTGCGCACCCGGCGTGACATCATCTCCTTCGGTCAGCGCGGCGTGGAAGCCAGCGCGCCGGAAATGGACTGTTTCAACACCATCGCCGACAACCTCGACGCCTCCGTGCGCACCTTCGCGGGTGAAAGCGTGCCGGATCGCGATGCGGTCTGCGCCGAGGCCGATCCCGACATCACCGCACGCTACTTTGAACTGGTCGATACCCTGATGGAGGAGCCGGTCAACGTGCTGGGACAGCCTTCCACCGGCGAGGACCTGTTCATGTTGCTGGACAATCGCAACCACGCGCGCAGCCAGAACCCCAACAAGCTCTCCACCTACCTGCCGCTCATGATCAGCCAGCTTGAAGACGGCGACGTGACGCTGCTCAGCCAGGTCGTCGGTGGCCAGTTGCCGCCGGTGGTCACGCCCGACTCCCTGCTGGCCCAGGCCAAGGCTCGGGGGCTGAGCGGCGATGAGCAGGCGCTGGTCAATGCCGCGGCGACTGCGGCGCGGGTCATGGAAATCAACTCCGACCTCGCCACATCCGCAATCGGGCAGCTGGAAAGCGACCTGACCGTGCAGGCGGAGAGACTGGAACTGGCCGAGCTGTTCGACGACGCGCTCGAAGACGCGACGAACGCCCTTGCCACCCGTGATGACCGGATCGCCGTGGGCAGCGACTACCTGAATCTGCGCTTCGCCGATCCGGAACCCGCGCTGCTGACAGCATTTGTTGTCGCGCATTTCGAGGGGACGACACGGGCGCAGCTGATCTCGCTCATGGCCGCGATGGACGAGGCCGACATAGCCCGGGTGTTCGAGCTGATCGGGCTGGACAACCAGGCGCTGGAGGATGCGGTCGAAGGCGAATTTGAAGCTTTGGTCTATGCCTGCCAGGAGGACTTCGTCGATGGCCTCAATTCGGCTGAGGGCTACCGGACAGAAACCGCCTCGCTGTCCATCGGGCCCGCCTTCGACGCCGCTATGACTGCGGAGGTTCCGGTGTTCTACACCATATGCGACGAGGTCTTCACCCCGGCCCCGCGCGCAGGCTGGCCGGATCCGGTGGACAACGACGCGACAGTTCTGTTGATGAACGGAGAGATCGACGTGCAGACCTCTTACGCCTGGGGCGCCATGGCGGCACAGACGTTGAGCAATTCGCGCAACCTGGTGCTTCCGGAGTCGGGCCACGGCACGATCCTGTTCAGCCAGTGCGCGCGGGACATCACGGCGGCCTATATCGACAACGCCGATGCAGAGCTGAACACCTCCTGCATCGCAGACCTCCGCCCGCCGGTCATGCTGCCCGACGGGACGATGCATCCTCTGCCCCTGTGAAACCGGATCGGCGGTCCGGGCAAAAGGCCGGACCGCCACCCGCCACGAAATGGCTCCTTCTCAAGTTTTCGACAGGTCCTGAAGCCAACTGGGTGACACCCCGGGTTGGGTCCCGACAATCGATCTGACGGTCAGCGTTCTGCCCGGGGCATCGACAGAATCGTCCATCGAAGGCTTGATGTTGAAAGGTGTCCACCTGACGTCCGACGTTATCGTCGTATCGAAACCTATTCCGCTCTGTCCACCGGCAAGAGGTCACCCCCGCCGCTGCGGTGGCAAGTCACTCACATCAAGTCCCGCCAGAGATTTGCCGCGACGGGATGCAATGTCTGCCCGTCAGCGTGCTACATTGGTTCAGACAGATGACTCACCGAGAGGACAATGCCTTGACCGACACATCACCCGCCGTTGATCTTGACCAGGCCGAGGCCGAAGTCGACCTGCCGGAGATCGGAGACGAAAGCCGGTACGAGGCGCTGATGCAAGTCATCCGCAACCGCGTCACGGTCCGGAAATTCGACCCGGATTACGTTGTGCCGGACCGGCACTACGACCTGATCCTCGAGGCGGCGCGGCATGGGCCGTCGGGGGCGAATTCACAGCCCTGGCAGTTCGTTGTGGTCAAGGACAGTGAAACAAAGGCGCAGATAACCGAGTATTTCGTGGCCGAACAACGGTTTCGCGCCAAGGCGAAGATGAAGTTTCCGACGCCCGATTACCGGGGGCTGGCAACCGCGCCCGGATTCATCGTCGTGTGTTCGGATATGCGCTGGACAAAGGCGTTCCCGGTCCTGAACGACGGATCCGATCTCGACCGGATGTACCACGAAAATGCCGAGCGTATCCTGCTGCAATCCGTGGCAGCGGCAACCATGTCCGCCCATCTGGCGGCCGCGGCGCTGGGATACACGGTCTGGTGGGTCACGGCGATCGGACAGGAAGGGGCACAGGCGGCAATGCGGCCGCTGCTGGGCATTCCCGAAGAGATTTCAGTGCTCGACATCTTCCTGTTCGGACCGCCGGACGCGAAACCCTACAAGCGGTGGCGCCGTCCGATGGAGGAAATCCACCATCAGGACCGCTACAATCAGGATCATTTCATGAGTGACAGCGAACTCGAGGAGTGGATCAAGGTGCGACGCCATCGCGTCATGTTCAAGGACGCATCCAAGATCGACTGAAAAGCGGCGGCCCTTTACGCCGAAAGGATCCTGCGCCGGCAAGTGAGACTTCAATCAAGACCACTTTCCCTCTCACTCGCCAGCCAATCCAATATGGCCCCCAGCACCGCCTCCGGGTCTTCCTCATGTGCGAGATGCCCAAGGCCGCTTTGGCGCAGATGTGTGGCGCGGCGCATCCGGCGCGCGGCGTTTGCGGAGACGTCCGGGGATACGGCGCGGTCATGGTCTCCGGTAATGAACAGGCAGGTGTTCCGGATCCTGTCCAGCCGTTCGAGGAGCGGCGAGACCGACCATTGCGCCATCATTTTCAGCGTGCCGTCGACATGGGTCCTGTCTGCAATCAGGCGGGCGTAATAGCCGACACCTTCGACGTCGAGGGTGGAGCCGGTGCCCTGGATCAACCGCCGCGCACGGGCCTCTGGCGCGCGCCCGGCGGAAAAAGCCAAAGCGGTCAGCGGGGTCGTCGCCAGCAGTTTGGCCATCAGCGGGAACAGCCAGCTTGCAATGCCATCGAACTGACCCAGCGCGGCGTTGATGCCGATGATCCTTGGGCTGCCGGGCAGCAGCTCTGTCAGGCAGAGCGCGATGGCGCCCCCGGCGGAATGGCCGATAACCACCGCCGGTTCCCAACCTTCGGCTTGGCACAGCTGTGCAATGTCGGCGCTCATCTGCGGCAGGCCGCAGCGGTGACGCGCCCCCAGACGGGTGAACCCCTGTCCCGGCAGATCCAGTGCAACCACGTGATAATCCAGCGCCAGTCGCGGGATCAGCGCGCGCCATGTGTGAGTTGACGCCCCGGACCCGTGCAGCAACAACACGCAAGGCCCCGCGCCGGCCTCCTGAATGTGCCATTGATGAACCGGCCCGGTGACCCGGCGGGACAGGTGCGACAATGGCCATGTCGGAAGATCGCGCGCCCAGTCCAAGGCACTACCCACCCAGGGCCGCATCGGCCGCCGCGCTGATCTGACGGGAGTCCGCGTTTGGCAAGGCCAGGTATTGTGCCGCCAGCCACGTCGCCAGGGTGGCGCTGTCCTGTCCCGGGCGTATGGCCGTGTCGATGACGGCGGTTGGCAGCGACAGCGTTCCCAGCAGGCGTGCCGCCGTTTCCGTGTCCAGCCGGGCCTGTGTGCGGCCCGGCGTCCCGTCGAGTGCAATGTTGCCACGTCCGTCGGTCAGAATGGCAATGCCGGGGCTGAGCCCGGCGCGACGACCGGCAAGGGCAAGGTCGAAAATCGCGCGCAGCCCGGCGGCCAACGGAGTGCCGCCGCCGCCGGGCAGGGCGGACAGGCGGCGCTTGGCCTGCACCAGCGACCGCGTCGGCGGCAACAGGACCTCGGCGCTGGTGCCGCGAAAGGCGACAAGTGCCACGTGATCGCGTTTGGCATAGGCCTGGGCCAGCAGAACCTCGACCGCGCCCTTGGCTTCGGCCATCCGCGCAAGCGCCGCAGAGCCGGAAGCGTCGACGCCGAAAATCACCAGGCGGTCCGAGCGGTCCTCAAAGCGTTTCAGGCGGATGTCGCCCGGCAGGATGATCAGCCCTGTTGCGTCGGGGCGTTTGTCGCGTCGGAGCCGTTGCCACGGTGCGGCGCTGCGCAGGGTGGCGATGATGTCGATCCGGGCGCGGCCGTCCAGCCGACCGGGGCGTGAGGGCAGCGGACGGCCGCGTCGGTTGCCGACCCGCCGCGCGCCTGCGCCGCTGCCGTTGGCCGCCGGAACGCGTGACGCCTTGGCACGGGATTCCAGCCGGGCCATGAAATCGGCCGGGAGGCAGGCTGCGACGGCTGCGAGAAGCATCTCATCGGGCAATTCATGCAGAAGATCCGGGTCGGCGTCTGCGGCCTCGCTGTTGTCGGGGGCGGGATCCGTCTCGGCCTCTTGCTGATCTGTGGTTTCGGGCTCGGATTCAGGAATGACGCATGTGCGCGAGGGGTAGACCAGTTCCGCCGCTTCCTGCAGATGCCCTTCCTGAACCCGGGTTTCACCGTCAAGCGCCGCAAGCGCCCGCGCACAGCGGAGCGCCAGCAAAGGGGCACGGGCGCTGTCAATGCCGAGGCGTGCCGCAAGGACGACCAGTTGTCCTGTCATTTCCGCAGTAATCTGCACCTGCGGCAGGCACGCGCGGGCGGCGTCCAGATCGGCGGGAGCTGGCAGGAGCAACGGCAAATGGCGCGCGGGCAGCTCCGACAGATCGGCGTGAAAGGCAAGGCGTTCGGCCAGCGCGGCCGGTGCGGCTTCTTCGGAATCGGCGCCTTCGTCCAGAAGGATCAGCGCGTGCCCCTGTCCACGGTCCAGCAGTTGCGACAGCCGTGCGGCCAACCCGGGAGGAGTGCGTTCCGCCATCGGCAGGATCAGCGCGGCGGGGGACTGGCAAAGTCCGGCGTCACGCACAAACCGGCCTGCGGACAAAGAGGCCGCAACGTTCAACCCGCCGAACAGGCGGTTGTCGTCCAGACCGGGATGAATCCGATGCAGCGGCAGGGGAAGCCCGGAAAACGCCTGCTCGATCCTCTGTCGGAGGGGGCCGACCCGCGCCCGGACCACCATCCCGCCAAGGCCCGCCGGATCCACCATCAAGGCCGATATGGCGCGCAGGGCGCGCGCCCATTCGGGTGGCACCTCTGTCATGGCAGGATGTCGGCAACGGTCCGGGCCACGCGGGAGGCGGACCCGGCTTCGTCCAGCGGATCGCGGCGCAGCCGGTGGCTCAGCGCCAGTGGCGCGACTGCGCGCAGGTGCTCGCGGGTGATCTTGGGGCCGCCTTCGAAGGCGGCCAGCGCCCGGGCCGCCCGCAACAGCGTCAGCTCGCCGCGCAACCCGTCGGCGCCAAGCGCCATGCTGAGACGCGCGCAGTCGTGCAGGATCTCGTCGGGCGTTTCGGTCAGGGGCAGGGCGAGTCGCGCCGCCAGGATCTGGTTGCGCAGGCGCGTGTCCTCGTCCTGCCAGTGGGACATGAAACAGGCGTGGTTCCGGTCATAGGCGTCACGGCGTTTGATGACCTCCACCCGTTCCTCGATATTGTCGGGTGACGTGACCTCGACCGACAGACCAAAACGGTCCAGCAGTTGCGGCCGCAGTTCCCCTTCCTCGGGGTTGCCGGACCCCACGAGGACAAAGCGCGCCGCATGGCGGATCGACAGGCCCTCGCGTTCGACCGTGTTGATCCCGGATTGGGCGACGTCCAGCAGAAGATCGACGATATGATCCTCCAGCAGGTTGACCTCGTCGATATAAAGGTAGCCCCGGTTGGCGCGGGCCAGCAGGCCCGGCTCAAAGTGCTTTTCGCCGCGCGAGAGGGCGCGTTCGATGTCCAGGGCACCGGTGACGCGATCCTCGGTGACGCCCAGCGGCAGATCGACCACCGGGGTCGGGCGCTGGGTCAGGGTCCGGTCGCTGACCTCGGCCCAATCCGGAATCTCGTCCGGGTGTTCGCTGTTCACCGGACAGCCGGCGACGGCGGTGATGGGCGGCAAGAGCGCGGCAAGCGCCCGCACGGCTGTCGATTTGCCGGTGCCGCGGTCGCCAAAGACCAGCACGCCGCCAAGGCCCGGGTCGATGGCCGTCAGGGTCATCGCCCGTTTCATTTGCTCCTGGCCGACGATGGCAGTGAAGGGAAAACTCATGACGCCAGTTCCTTGTGCGGGAGCGGGCGCGCCTCTTGCCAACTGCCGCGGGTGTCGAGAATGCGAAAGCGGGCATAAAGTTCTTCGCGGAACCAATCGCCCGCCCGCACCGCGTTGATCGCACGCGCGTGAGGGCCACTTGCGCGGGCGAAGGCGGCCATGCTGGCCGTGTCGGGCCAGATCGAAAAGGTGATCTGATGAAACAGCGGCACCTCACCGATGCCGATCTTGAACAGGGCGTGGGGGTCACTGCCGATCATCCGCGAAATATCCGGCACGCGCCGCCAGAACAGCAACGCGCGCGAGGGCCGCAGCGTGGCGCGGGTGAGCGCGGCGACGGGGCCGGTCAGGGGCTCATCGCCCGCGACAAAAGGGGCAACGCCAGACCAGGCACCCCGCGCGGAGGACGGTGTCAGGAACAGCGTCCACGCTTCAGAGGCGCGCGCATGGTAACGATTGTAGATCGGCGCGGTCGCGGTCCTGTCCCGCGCGGTTTCGATGTCCGGCCATGTGGCGAGGATGGCATAGACGCCGGTGTTGGGCAGGGGGGTGAACCCCTCACCGGTGCCCGATCCGCAAAGTTTCCAGAAGCCGATGCCGGGAATGCGGCGCAGCGCGGGACGCGCCAGACCCATCATGACAAAGGCCCAGAGCCGCGCGGCACCGCGCGGGAAACGGAACAGGCTGAGGCTTACGACCTGAATCGGATTTCTCCTGATTGTCGACGTGTCACGCCAGATTGACACGGTTTGCGGGATACGGAAAGGGATGATTGAAGATTGTCAACTAAAGATGACACGTGTACGCTTTCGATATGTTGACAACTGTCGATCCCCAATTGAAGTCCGAGACCCTGTCACAGGGGCGTCCGCACGCGGTCGTGATCGGCGCCGGACTGGGCGGACTGGCCTCTGCCATGCGGTTGGGGGCCAAGGGGTACAGGGTCACGGTTCTGGACCGGCTGGACACGCCGGGCGGTCGCGGTTCGGCGATCTGGCAAGGCGGGCATCGCTTTGACCTTGGCCCGACCATCGTCACCGTGCCGCAGGTCTTTCGCCAGCTTTGGGCGGATTGCGGGCGAAAGTTCGATGATGAGGTCGATCTGCGCGCGCTGGACCCGTATTACGAGATCAGATGGCCTGACGGCTCCCGGTTCACGGTGCGGCAGGGCATCGAGGCGATGCGGGAAGAGGTGGCGCGGCTCTCGCCGGGTGATCTGAAAGGCTATGACCGGTTCCTGCGCGACAGCGAGCGGCGATACTGGCTGGGGTTCGAGGACCTTGGGCGGCGTCCCATGCATGCGGTTGCCGATCTGCTGAAGGTGCTTCCGACCTTTGGCTGGTTGCGGGCGGATCGGTCCATCCAAGCGCTTGCGGCGCGCCGGGTGCGTGATCCCCGGTTGCGCATGGCGCTGTCCTTTCATCCCTTGTTCATCGGTGGCGACCCGATGCATGTCACCTCGATGTATGCGCTGGTCAGCCATATGGAGGCGGCTTTTGGCGTGCATTACGCCATGGGCGGTGTGGCCGCGATGGCCGAGGCAATGGCCCGGGTGATCGCGGATCAGGGCGGGTTGATCCGGCAGGGCGCCGAGGTCGATGAGATTCGCGTCGAAAACGGGCGGGCCACGGGTGTGCGCCTGACCTCGGGCGAGGTGGTGGCGGCGCGTACCGTCGTCAGCAACGCCGATGCCGGGCACACCTATGACCACCTGATGCGCCGGGTGAAGCGTCGGCGCTGGACCACGCCGCGCCTGAAGCGCACGCGCTGGTCCATGGGGTTGTTCGTCTGGTATTTCGGCACCAGGGGCACCCGCGGCAAATGGCGCGACGTTGGCCATCACACGATCCTGAACGGCCCGCGCTACGAGGGCCTGTTGCGCGACATCTTCATCAAGGGCCATCTGGCGGACGACATGAGCCTCTATGTTCACCGTCCCACGGTAACCGATCCGAGTGCCGCGCCCGACGGCGATGACACTTTCTACGTGCTCAGCCCGGTGCCGCATCTGGGCCATGCCAACCCGGTCGACTGGTCCACGATGGCGGAAACCTACAGGGCGCGGGTGCAGGCGGTGCTGGAACAGCAGGTGCTGCCGGGTCTGGGCGCACACCTGACAGAGCAACTGGTCTTTACGCCTGAAACCTTCCGCGACCGGTATCTCAGCCCGCATGGTTCCGGCTTTTCGATAGAGCCGCGCATCCTGCAAAGCGCATGGTTTCGCCCGCACAATGTCAGCGAAGAGGCCAGGGGGCTCTATCTGGTCGGGGCGGGCACGCATCCGGGGGCCGGGCTGCCCGGCGTGATCTGCAGCGCCGAAGTGCTGGGACACCTGGTGCCAGCGGCGGAAACAGTGGGGGACGCATGATAGACGAACGGGATCTGGCGCATTGTGTCGAGGCGATCCGACACGGTTCAAGGTCATTCCACGCGGCATCGCGCCTGTTGCCCGCGCGGGTGCGGGACCCGGCGCTGGCGCTTTATGCCTTCTGCCGGCTGGCGGATGACGCCGTGGATCTGCAACCGGCCAAGGCCGACGCGGTCCTGCGCCTGCACGAACGGTTGGACAAGGCCTATGCTGGCCGGCCCGAGGAACGTCCGGCGGACCGCGCCTTTGCGGCGATCATCGAAGGGTTCGACATGCCACGGGAACTGCCGGACGCCCTGCTGGAGGGGCTGGCCTGGGACGCGATGGAGCGGCGCTATGACGACCTGTCCGCCCTGCGCGCCTACAGCGCGCGCGTGGCCTCGGCGGTGGGGGCGATGATGTGTGTGCTGATGCGGGTGCGCGACCGCGACGCGCTGGCCCGGGCCTGCGATCTGGGTGTCGCGATGCAACTGACCAACATCGCCCGCGACGTCGGTGAGGACGCGCGTGAAGGGCGGCTGTACCTGCCGCAGGACTGGATGCGCGAGGCCGGAATCGAGCCCGAGGCCTTTTTGCAGGATCCACGCATGTCGCCAGAGTTGGGCGGCCTGATCGGGCGCCTGCTGGACCATGCGGCCCACCTCTATCGGCGGTCGGAAGCGGGGATTGCCGTGCTGCCTGTCGATGCACGACCGGGGATCTTTGCCGCGCGGTTCATCTATGCCGGGATCGGGCAAGCGGTGGCGCGCAACCGGAATGATTCGATTGCGCACAGGGCGCGGACCGGCAGGACGCAAAAGCTGGGTTGGCTGGCCTGGTCGCTGGTGCGGTCGGCGGGAACGCTGGGACTGCCGCGCTCGGCCCTGCTGCACGCCAGACCGGTGCCGGAGACCGAATTTCTGGTCGCGGCGACGGCGGAACGCCATCAGACAAAGGACTGGAGCGATACGCTGCACGCGGCCCTCGTCACGTTGAAGGCCCGCGAGCAGGACCAGCGTGCGATGTTGATGTCTCGCGCTCAGCGGCTAAGGTAGCCTTCATGTTCTGGATCCTTTTCGTCATCTTCCTTATGGCCTGTTTCTCTGCCGGGGCGACCGGCAGCCTGTTTTCGCCGGGCCAATGGTACGACAGCCTGCGCAAGCCGCCTTGGACGCCACCGAACTGGCTGTTTCCGGTGACGTGGACGACGCTATACATCTGCATGGCTTTTGCCGGTGCGCTGGTCGCCGTGGCGCCGGACAACGGGTTGGCCATGGCGCTCTGGGCCTTGCAGATCGCGCTGAACACGCTGTGGACGCCGGTGTTCTTCGGGCTTCGACGGATCGGCGGCGGGCTTGTGGTGCTGAGCGCCTTGTGGCTGGCGGTGGCGTCGGCGCTTTGGGCGCTGTGGCAGGTCGAGACCATCGCGGGGCTCTTGTTCGTGCCTTACCTCGTCTGGGTCTCGGTTGCCTGGGCGCTGAACTTTTCTGTCCTGCGTCTGAACCGGCAGGTCGTGGCCTGAGCGCCGGTCAAAAGCTCCAGCCTGCGCGGCGCGGCACCCGGACGGCCAGCATCGGCTTCAGCAATGGATTGCGAAACCGGCGCAGGTCCAGCGCCTCATGTACGCCGATGGTGTCTTCTCCGTCGATGCGCGTGGAGACGGCGCTGCGGCTGTAGAACGGCGCATCCAGCATGTTCTGCACCTGCCGGGGTGTATGGCCTGCGTCGGCCCGCGTTTCACGGCGCACCTGCCACAGGGACCGGGGCAGGGCGGCGACAGGCGGTGGGGTGACGCTCTGCGCGCTGCCGTCGGCCTCAAAGCGCAGCGCGGCCGCAAGGGTGCTGCCGTCGCGGCGGATCGCGTCGTAGAAACAGGTGCTTCCGTCGCCGGTCGGAAACCGGCCCCATGTCCAGAACGCGAAATCCTGTTCCAGCGCACGGGTGCCGAAGTTGGCGTCAAAGTAGCCGTGCCCGCGCCATTGCCAGCCTTTCGCCTCCAGATCGACGTCTATTGCGCAGGTCGGCGCAAAGGGCCGCCAGACATGGCTTCCCTCCGGTGTCAGGGGCATTTCAACGGCCGTCAACGCCGAGGGGGTCAGCGTGATACGCCCCCGGACGCGGCTGACA
Organism: Paracoccaceae bacterium; assembly: GCA_034670345.1. Taxonomy (GTDB): domain Bacteria; phylum Pseudomonadota; class Alphaproteobacteria; order Rhodobacterales; family Rhodobacteraceae; genus Antarctobacter. The sequence goes on from JAXMNQ010000038.1 coordinate 37,753, forward strand.
AGTGGCGGCGCGCCGATCTCATCGACGTCGATGATCAATTGTCCGTCCTGCCAGTGCAGCGACGAGGGCCCGACAGTCAGGCTGGTCCGGCTTTGGCGCAGGGCGCTCTGGCCCCGGTCTGTCATGGTGAACCGACCGCCGGGTCCATAGGTGGCGACATTGATGCAGACGTGGTTTTCCGGGGCGCGGCGACCTGACCACGCGTACCACGGGGAGAACACCGATCCGATGAAGGCGATCACGCTGATCGCGCGGGTGCCGCAGGCGCTCAGGCCGTCGACGTACCACCATGCGTAGCCGTTTGGCGGGACATGGAGGTCGAAGTTAGGTCCTTCATGATCGTCTCGACCGCGTGCCGGGCGGAGAGGATCGCCATCGGAACCCCCGCTCCGGGATGTGCGCCGCCCCCGGCCAGATACAGGCCCCGCAGGGCCGTCCGGGCCGTCGGTCGGCGGAAGGCGGCCATCAATCCCTGCGGGCTCTGCCCGTAGAGTGCGCCGAGAGAGCCGGGAAACAGCGCCTCGAACCCCGTCGGCGTGGTCAGGGCCGGTGCCATCGGCGGCGGATCGAAGGTCAGGCCGAAGTTTTGCAGCGTCTGAAAGGTCCGCATGTGACATGTGGCGAAATCCGGGTCTGGGGAGGGGAGCGGCGGGGCGTTGGCGATGATCTCGAACCGTTCGGCGCCCGGCGGGGGCGGCGGACCGCCCCGGTCCATCGCGCAGACGTAGAGCGTGGGATCAGGCACCAATGCGCCGCTTTCGAGAGCTTGGAACTCAGGAGACGCGGCCTCGCGGAAAAAGACATTGTGGTGCAAGAGGTCCGGCCCCGAGGTCCGTGCGGCAAAGGCCCAGACCTGCGCCGAGAGGCTGCGCGAGGCCGCGCGGGTCTGGCGGGCGACATTCCGCGATTCGCGGCCAAGTCCGCCCGTCGCCAAGGCGCGCGGATCGCCGTTGAACACCACCAGATCGGCGGGCAGGTGACGTCCATCCTGCAAGGCAACGCCGCTGACCTGACCGGATTCGCCAAGGATTTCCGCAACCGGGCTGTCATAGTGAAACACGGCGCCGCGCGCCTGCGCCAGTGCCTGCAGCGCCAGCGCCAGTTGATGCATGCCGCCGTCCACCTTCCAGACCCCGGCGGCCTCGGCCTGCCATATCAGCGCCAGCAGGGCGGGCACGCGATCCGGTGTGCCACCGACATAGGTTGCGTAGCGGCCAAACAACTGGACAAGGCGCGGGTCGTCAAAGCTGCGCCTCAGCAATCGGTCGAGCGAGGCAAAAGGCGCCATCTGCGCGATCAGGCGCGGCTGTGTCAGGCAGCGCAGTGCCAGGCCAAGGCGGGATGGGCGGGGGGACCGCATCATCGGCCCGTCGAACCCTTCGAACAACAACCGCGCGCGGTCTGAAAACGCGCGGAATTGCAGGGCCGCCTTTTCCCCGGCAAAGGCCCGGATCGCATGAATATTGGCGGCGGGGCTGTCGTAGAGGTCCAGTTTGCTGCCGTCCGGCCAGAAATGTCTGGCGATCACCGGTTGCCGGATCAGGGAAAGGTGATCCTCTGGCCGTTCGCCCAGGTCCGCAAACAGCGCGTCGAGGATCGGCCGCAGGGTCAGCACCGTGGGGCCCGCATCGACCGGACCGGCGGCAGAGGGCAGGGTCCGCATCTTGCCGCCCGGGGTGCCATGCCGCTCCAGAACCGTGACGGCAAAGCCATTGTGCGCAAGGCGACAGGCAGCGGCCAGCCCGCCGATCCCCGCGCCGATGACCAAGGCGTCTTGCCCGTTTCCGGGGCGATTGTCCTGATGTGTCATGCCTGATTATTGACTCGCGGGCGCAATGTGTCCATTCTGATTTACACTAAGATGTGTAATTTTAGAGTTACGGCGCTACTCGCGGAGGAGTCAGGATGTCCATGTCCCAGAGGATCGAGGCCGCGATGCAGCGTGCGCTCATACTGACAAAGGGCGCGCCTGCGCCCCGGCAATTGTCTGACGCGCTGCACTATGCCTGTCTGCCCGGCGGGGCGCGCATTCGCCCGACGATTCTGTTGTCGGTGGCAAGCGCCTGCGGCGACGACCGGCCCGGGCTGGCGGATGCGGCGGCGGCGGCGCTGGAACTGATCCATTGCGCAAGCCTTGTCCACGATGATCTGCCCTGCTTTGACGACGCCGATCTGCGGCGTGGCAAACCCTCTGTGCATCGGGCGTTTTCGCAGCCGCTGGCGGTGCTGACCGGGGACAGCCTGATCATCCTTGCCTTCGACGTTCTGGCGCGCGCGGTGCCCGGGGATCCGGCGCGCGCGGCGCAGCTTTTGATGTCGTTGGCGCAACGGACGGGCATGCCGAACGGCATCTGCGCCGGTCAGGGCTGGGAGAGTGAGGCGCAGATCGACCTGGGCGCCTATCACCGCTCCAAGACCGCCGCCCTGTTCATCGCGGCGACGGAAATGGGGGCGATCTCTGCCGGGCACAGTGGCGAGGAATGGCATGATCTGGGAGCCTTGATCGGAGAGGCCTTTCAGGTGGCGGACGACCTGCGCGATGCGCTGATGGATGAGGCCAGCCTTGGCAAACCGGTCGGGCAGGACGATTTGCACGGGCGTCCGAATGCGGTCAGCCAGCTGGGCATCAAGGGCGCAGTCGACCGTCTGCGGCAGATCCTCGCCGGGGCCATCGCATCGATTCCCTCCTGTCCGGGCGAAGCCGCCCTTGCGCAGATGGTCAGCCATCAGGCGGACAAGATCATGCCCGCAGTCCCCGCCCGCTATCGGGCCTGAGCAGGTGTCCGCGGCCAGCGATCCGGGGCCGGGACCGGCGGGTGCTGGATGGGTGATGCGCCTTGTCGCGCGCAGCGGATTTCAGAGCTGGGCATCCCGTCTGCCCATCGGCGCGTCAGTGGCGCGTCATGATGGGGCAGAGATTTTCGATATTCTCCAGGGATTTGTCGCATCCTCCGTATTGGGGGCGTTGATTGAACTGGGCCTATTGCGGCGCTTGCTGGCCGGGCCGGAAAGCGCAGGGGCCTTGGCCGCGGAGCTGGGTCTGCCAGCCGACCGGCTGCAAGCGCTCTTGCAGGCCGGTGCGGCCCTTGGCCTGTTGAAACGCCGGCGCGACGGACGGTTTGGTCTGGCCCGCAAGGGCGCCGCGATCCTCGGCGTGCCGGGGCTCGAAGACATGATACGACACAACAAGGCGTTCCAGGACGACATGCGGGACCCGGTTGCGCTGATGCGTGGCGGGTCCGAAACCCACATGGCGCGATTCTGGCCTTATGTGTTTCAGCAGGGCGAACAGGTCAGCGCCGCCGATGCCTCTCGCTATTCCGATCTCATGGCCCGGTCACAGGTGCTGGTGGCCGAAGACACCCTGCGCGTTCTGCGCCTGCGCGGGGTCGCGCATCTGATGGATGTCGGTGGAGGGGCCGGGGCGTTCCTGTCGGCTGTCCTGCAGCGCCATCGCCGCATGCGGGGCACCGTCTACGACCTGCCCGGTGTGCGCGGAATGGCAGAGGCGGCGCTTGCCCGGGCAGGGCTGTCAGAGCGGGCCGGATTCGCGGCGGGCAGCTTTCGCGACGGTCCGCTGCCGCGGGGTGCTGACGCGATCTCGCTTGTGCGGGTGCTCTATGACCATGACGACGAGACGGTGAGGGCCTTGCTTGCCCGCGTTTACGACGCGTTGCCATTGGGGGGCCGCCTCATCGTGTCAGAGCCGATGTCGGGCGGCGAGTCGCCGGACAGGGCCACGGATGTCTATTTTGCCTTCTACACGATGGCCATGGGCACCGGGCGCACCCGCTCTGCCGCACGAATCGCCGAGCTATGTGCCGAGGCCGGGTTTGGTGAAATTCGCTGCCCGCGCCCCCGACGCTCTTACATCACGCGGGTCATTACCGCTGTGCGCGCGTGATTTACAAGATCAAGTGTAAAGTTTAATTGACATACCGAAGTGTACATGTAGGCTTACTGTTGCGACGACTTGCCTCACAATCATGCGGGGAGGGCGCGCAAACAGGGAGGCGATCATGGATACCTGCGCTGTCCTGCTGAATGGTCCTGAGGATCTTCATTTGGATACTGTGGCGCTGAAGGCGCCGATGAAGGACGACCTCGTCGTCGAGGTCAGGCATTCAGGGATTTCCACCGGCACCGAAAAGCTGTTCTGGACCGGTGAAATGCCGCCCTTCCCGGGCATGGGCTACCCTTTGGTGCCAGGCTACGAGGCTTCGGGCGAAGTGGTTGAAGCGGGCCGTGACACCGGGTTCCGCCCGGGCGACCACATCTTTGTTCCCGGCGCGAACTGTTTCGAGGGGGCCTTTGGCCTGTTCGGCGGGGCGGCGTCGCATCTTGTCACCGACGCCTCGCGGGTCACACGTATCGACGCGGGCTTTGGCGCCGAAGGCGCGCTGCTGGCGCTCGCCGCGACGGCGCGGCACGCGATGGCCGGTCTGGACAAGCGGATGCCGGAGCTGATCGTGGGGCATGGCACCCTTGGCCGCCTTCTGGCCCGTCTGACCATCGCCGCGGGCGCCCCCGCACCCGTCGTCTGGGAGACACAGCCCGATCGTCGGGCCGGGGCGCAGGGCTATGACGTCATCGCGCCAGAGGACGACGCGCGCCGCGATTACCGCGCGATCTACGATGCCTCGGGCAACGCGGCCATTCTGAACGACCTGATCGGACGGCTGGGAAAGGGCGGCGAGATCGTCCTTGCCGGTTTCTATGCCGGTGGCCTGAGCTTCGACTTTCCGCCCGCCTTCATGCGGGAGGCGCGCCTGCGCATCGCCGCCGAATGGGCGGGCGAAGACCTGCGCGCCGTGCGCGATCTGGTCGAGACCGGCGCGCTGTCGCTGGGCGGTCTCATCACTCACACAACCCCTGCGGCGAAAGCGGCAGAGGCTTACCGGACCGCCTTCAACGATCCGGGATGCCTGAAAATGATACTCAACTGGAAGGACGCAGCGTGAAGGACGACGTACCCAACCTCAAGCAGTTCGATCAGCGACTGCGGGACGAGGCGCACGAAGACCTTGCTGACCTGGTGACCAACGAGCCCACCAAGAAGACGCAGATCATCGCGATCTATGGCAAGGGCGGGATCGGCAAGAGCTTCACCCTCGCAAATCTCAGCCACATGATGGCCGAAATGGGCAAGCGGGTGTTGCTGATCGGGTGTGACCCGAAATCCGACACCACAAGCCTGCTCTTTGGCGGCAAGGCCTGCCCGACGATCATCGAGACCTCGACCAGGAAATCGCTGGCCGGTGAACAGGTGCAGATCGGCGACGTCTGTTTCAAGCGCGGCGGTGTGTTCGCCATGGAACTGGGCGGCCCCGAGGTGGGGCGCGGCTGTGGCGGGCGCGGCATCATCCACGGTTTCGAACTGCTGGAAAAGCTGGGCTTTCATGACTGGGATTTCGACTACGTGCTGCTGGATTTCCTCGGCGACGTGGTCTGCGGCGGCTTCGGCCTGCCGATCGCGCGGGACATGGCGCAGAAGGTGATCCTGGTGGCGTCGAACGACCTGCAATCTCTTTATGTCGCCAACAACGTCTGCTCGGCGGTGGAGTATTTCCGCAAGCTGGGTGGCAATGTCGGTGTCGCGGGTCTGGTCATCAACAAGGATGACCATTCCGGCGAGGCGCAGGCCTTTGCCAAGGCCGCGGGGATCCCGGTTCTGGCGGCGATCCCGCAGGACGACGACCTGCGCAAGAAATCCGCCAACTACCAGATTGTCGGAACCTCGAAAAGCCAGTGGGGCGAGTTGTTTGCCGGGCTGGCCGAGGAAGTCTCGATCGCGCCGCCGGTGCGGCCCACACCACTGGACCAGGACGGATTGCTGGGGCTGTTCGACGGATCGGACACCGGCGAGGGCATCGTACTTGACCCGGCGACCGATGCGGACATGCGTGGCAAATACGCCAAGCCGCAGGAGTCGCTGGAGGTGATCTACGACGAGGCGTGACGGAGCAGTCCGGACCGGGGGATTTGTCCCCGGATCCTCCGGGGAAAATTCGAGAGAGAAGAAAGCAGAGGTCAGTGTGACCAGCGAAGCAACATATGACAAGACCGACGCAGTCGAAGTGATCGAAGGCCAGCCCCTTGAGGGCGCGGCCGGTGAGTCCGGTCCCGGCTGTCATTCCGGTGCCGAACTGGAAAAGGCGGCGCGGGCGGCCGGGTCGAGCGAGATCCTGGATCAATACGCCCGCGATTACCCGCAAGGGCCGCACGACAAACCACAAAGTATGTGTCCGGCCTTTGGATCCTTACGCGTCGGTCTGCGGATGAAGCGGGTGGCGACGGTTTTGTCGGGCTCGGCCTGCTGTGTCTACGGTCTGACCTTTGTCAGTCACTTCTACGGCGCGCGGCGGTCGGTTGGCTACGTGCCGTTCAACTCGGAATCGCTGGTGACCGGCAAGTTGTTCGAGGACATCCGCGACGCGGTGCACGAACTGGCCGATCCTGACCTTCATGACGCGATCGTGGTGACCAACCTCTGCGTGCCGACGGCTTCGGGCGTGCCGCTGCGGTTGTTGCCGGACGAGATCAACGGCGTTCGGATCGTGGGGATCGACGTGCCGGGCTTTGGCGTCCCGACCCATGCCGAGGCCAAGGACGTGCTGGCGGGCGCGATGCTGAATTATGCCCGCAAGGAGATCAAGGCCGGACCGGTGCCGGCGCCGGAGGGCGGGGTCTCTGACCTGCCGACGGTGACCCTGCTGGGCGAGATGTTCCCGGCGGACCCGATGATGATCGGGGCGATGCTGGCGCCGATGGGGCTGGCCGCGGGGCCGGTTGTGCCGTGCCGCGAGTGGCGCGAACTTTACGCCGCGCTGGACTGTGGCGCGGTGGCGGCAATCCACCCCTTCTACACGGCGGCGGTGCGCGAATTTCAGGCCGCCGGACGGACCGTGATCGGCAGCGCACCGGTGGGATACGAGGGGACGGCCGCCTGGCTGGCCTCTGTCGGGTCCGCATTCGGGCTGCCGGAAGATCGGGTCGCGGCGGCGCAGAACGCCTTCCTGCCCGCGATCAAGGAGGCCCTTGCGGGGGCGCCCGTGAAGGGCACCATCACGCTGTCGGGCTACGAGGGCAGCGAACTGCTGGTCGCGCGCCTGCTGATCGAGAGCGGGGCGGACGTGCCATATGTCGGCACCGCCTGCGCGAAATCTCCGTGGTCCGAGGACGATGCCGCCTGGCTGCGGGCCAGGGGCGTCAAAGTGACGTTCCGCGCCTCGCTGGAGGCCGATCTTGCGGCGATGGAGGGTGTGAAGCCCGACCTTGCCATCGGCACGACGCCAGTGGTGCAAAAGGCCAAGGCGATGGGGATACCCGCGCTCTATTTCACCAACCTGATTTCGGCGCGTCCCCTGATGGGTCCCGCCGGGGCCGGGTCGCTGGCCGAGGTGGTCAATGCGGCCATCGCCGGAAAGGCGCGCATGGACTCGATGAAGGCCTTTTTCGAGGGAGTGGGCGAGGGCGAGACCTCGGGCATCTGGGAAGGCGCGCCGAACCTGCGCCCCGATTTCCGCCGCCAGAACCTCAAGCGGCTTGAAAAGAAGGCGCGCGCCGCCAAGGCGGAGCAGATGATATGACCGACGTTCGCCTTCTTCGCGGCAGGACGTCCAAGCAATTTGCGGGGCGCCCATGCTGATCCAGGATCATGACAGGGCCGGTGGCTACTGGGGCGCGGTCTATGCCTTCTGCGCGGTCAAGGGCCTGCAGGTGGTGATCGACGGCCCGGTGGGCTGTGAGAACCTGCCGGTAACCTCCGTGCTGCATTACACCGATGCCCTGCCGCCGCACGAATTGCCCATCGTTGTCACCGGACTGGGTGAGGGCGAGATGGGGGCAGGCACCGAAGAGGCGATGAAGCGCGCCTGGGGCACTCTGGACCCGGCCTTGCCGGCCGTGGTGGTCACCGGCTCCATCGCCGAAATGATCGGCGGCGGGGTGACGCCGCAGGGGACCAACATCCAGCGTTTCCTGCCGCGCACCATCGACGAGGATCAGTGGCAGGCTGCTGACCGCGCGATGACCTGGCTGTTCACCGAATGGGGCATGACCAAGGGGCGCATGCCGAAAGAGGCCAAGCGGGACGAGGACGCAAAGCCGCGCGTCAACATCCTTGGCCCGATGTACGGCACCTTCAACATGCCGTCGGACCTGCACGAGATCCGGCGGCTGGTCGAGGGGATCGGCGCCGATGTCAACATGGTGATGCCGCTGGGCGCGCATCTGGCCGAGATGCGCAACCTCGTGAACGCGGACGCCAACGTGGTCATGTACCGTGAATTCGGTCGCGGTCTGGCCGAGGCGCTGGGAAAACCCTATCTGCAGGCGCCCATCGGCGTCGAAAGCACGACGCTGTTCCTGCGCAAGCTGGGTGACATGCTGGGGCTGGACCCCGAACCTTTTATCGAACGCGAAAAGCATTCGACGCTGAAGCCGGTCTGGGACCTGTGGCGCTCTGTCACGCAGGACTTCTTTGCCACCGCGAATTTCGGGATCGTCGCGAACGAGACCTATGCGCGCGGTATCCGCAAGTTCCTTGAGGACGATCTGGGGCTGCCCTGTGCCTTTGCCATCGCGCGCAAGGCGGGCACCAAGACCAACAACGTCGAGGTGCGGGCGCGGATCGCGCAGACGCGGCCACTGATCCTGATGGGATCGATCAATGAAAAGATGTACCTGGCCGAACTGAAGGCCGGGCACGGACCCAGCCCCGCCTTCATCCCGGCGAGCTTTCCGGGGGCCGCGATCCGGCGCGCCACGGGGACGCCGATGATGGGCTACGCGGGGGCGACGTACCTGTTGCAGGAAGTGTGCAACGGGCTCTTTGATGCGCTGTTCCACATTCTGCCGCTGGCCTCTGAAATGGATGCCGCAAAGGCCACGCCGACGCCGCTGCGCCGCAATGTCCCCTGGGACGCGGATGCGCAGGCAGCGCTGGACAGACTGGTGGCCGAACACCCCGTTCTGACCCGCATCTCTGCGGCGAAAACCCTGCGCGACGCGGCCGAGGAGGCCGCCCTGCGCTCTGGTGCGACCCGGGTCGCGCTGGAAACCGTCCGGGCGCTCGCGCCTGCGGCGGGTCTGGTCAAAGAGGAGGATTGATCCATGACCGACGTCACATCCCATGTTCCCGTCCGGACCGCGTCACGCCGCGGCCAGCAGCGGGAATACCTGGTCTACTTCGGCCTGATCTATCTGGCGGCGCTGCCCTTTGCCTGCCTGGGCTGCCTGCGCGATGCCGTGACCGGCCACAGCGCCGGTCCGGCCAACCCGCTGAACCGTGCCCGCCGCGAAGCGGCCCGGATCGCGCCTTTGATTTTCTCGGCCTGAGCCTCACGGCACAGGACCCGAGACCCGAACTGCCTGTCCCTGACGCAAGGGGCGGACAGAGACCTGAGGGACCGTGAAGGCCCCACAGGACCCGGCCGCGGGGTACGCGGTGTCAGCGTAGCGTTCCGGAGGAAAGTTAATGGCTGATAACACCGACCTGTCCTTCACAGGTCTTACCGACGAGCAGGCCCAGGAGCTGCATTCGGTCTACATGAGTGGTCTTTACCTCTTTGTGATCGTCGCAGTGGTCGCCCATCTGGCGACCTATATCTGGGCCCCCTGGTTTTAAGGAAGGAAGATGGACGTGTCAAAGTTCTACAAGATCTGGCTCATCTTCGACCCGCGTCGCGTTTTCGTGGCGCAGGGCGTTTTCCTGTTCCTGTTGGCCGTCATGATCCACCTGGTGGTTCTGTCAAATGGCGTCAACTGGTTCGAAAATGCAGCGGCCTCACGTGCCGCGGCGTCGGACTGACCAGGCGGGCGCAGGCCTGCTGATGACAGTGCTGCGGGCGGTTCAGCCCGCCCGCGGCAAACTCGGACCAAACACGACGACGGCTTGAAATCTGAACGGGACGAGCCGCCAAACGCGGAGAACAACGATGGCGTTGCTTAGCTTTGAGAGAAAGTATCGCGTCCGCGGAGGGACGCTGATCGGCGGCGAACTGTTCGACTTCTGGGTGGGGCCCTTCTACGTGGGCTTCTTCGGGGTCACGACAGCCTTTTTTGCCTTGCTCGGAACCATTCTGATCTTCTGGGGGGCGGCCCATCAGGGCACGTGGAACCCCTGGCTGATCAATATCGCGCCTCCTGACCTGTCTTACGGGCTGGGGGCGGCGCCGCTGATGGAGGGCGGCCTCTGGCAGATCATCACAATCTGCGCCACTGGTGCCTTCATCAGTTGGGCGCTGCGCGAGGTCGAGATCTGCCGAAAACTCGGGATGGGCTATCACGTGCCCTTCGCCTTCAGTTTCGCGATCCTCGCCTATGTCACACTGGTGATCTTTCGCCCGTTCCTGATGGGGGCATGGGGACATGGTTTCCCCTATGGCATCTTCAGCCACCTCGATTGGGTCAGCAACACCGGCTACGCCTACCTGCATTTCCATTACAACCCGGCGCATATGCTGGCGGTGACGCTGTTCTTCACCACCACCCTGGCGCTGGCGCTGCATGGTGGCCTGATCCTCTCGGCGGCGAACCCCGAAAAGGGTGAAGAGATGAAGACACCCGACCACGAGGACACCTTCTTTCGCGACTTCATCGGCTATTCGGTCGGCACGCTGGGCATTCACCGCCTTGGGTTCCTGCTGGCCATCAACGCCGTCTTCTTCAGCGCCGTCTGCATCATCATCAGCGGCCCGGTCTGGACCAAGGGCTGGCCCGAATGGTGGAACTGGTGGCTTGAACTGCCGATCTGGCCTTCGCAAGTGGGGATGTAAAGATGATCGAATATCAGAACATTTTCACCCAGGTGCAGGTCGAGGGACCAGCCGAATGGGGAATGGACAACGAAAACAACATGGCCGAAGAGCGGATGCTCAAACCGTTCTTCAGCCGCCTGATCGGCCTGATTGGCAATGCGCAGATCGGGCCGGTCTACCTGGGCTGGACCGGGATGATCAGCCTGGCGACCGGGGTGCTCTGGCTCAACATCATCGGGCTGAACATGCTGGCGCAGGTCAACTGGTCGATCCCGGAATTCCTGCGGCAGGGCTTCTGGCTGGCGCTGGAACCGCCGAGCCCGGAGTACGGGCTGATGATCCCGCCGCTGAATGAGGGCGGCTGGTACATCATCGCCAGTTTCATGTTGCTTGTCAGCGTTTGCACATGGTGGCTGCGGGCCTACCTGCTGGCGGAACAGCAGAAGATGGGCAAGCACGTCGCCTGGGCCTTTGCCTCCGCGATCTGGCTGTTCCTCGTGCTGGGTCTGTTCCGTCCGATCCTGATGGGAAGCTGGTCAGAGGCCGTGCCCTACGGAATCTTCCCGCACCTCGACTGGACCACGGCGTTCTCGATCCGCTACGGCAACCTCTACTACAACCCGTTCCACTGTCTCTCGATCGTCTTCCTCTATGGCTCGGTCCTGCTGTTTGCGATGCACGGGGCGACCATCCTCGCGGTGTCGCGCTATGGCGGCGACCGTGAGCTTGAACAGATCGTCGACCGGGGCACGGCAAGCGAGCGGGCGGCGCTGTTCTGGCGCTGGACCATGGGCTTCAACGCCACGATGGAAGGCATCCATCGCTGGGCGTGGTGGTTCGCGGTACTCTGCCCGATCACCGGCGGTATCGGCATCCTGCTGACCGGCACGGTTGTCGACAACTGGTTCGTCTGGGCACAGGAGCACCATTTCGCGCCGATGTATGACGGCAGCTACGGCTACGAGGCCTTCGGGTCCTACGAAGCCTTCATCGGGAAGGAGTGAGACCCATGCCATTCAAATGGTTTGACAAATGGAACCGCGAGAACCCGACGAACATAGATCTGCCGGCGATTGCCATAGGCGTCGTCGGGACGGCGGTGATCGCGGTGGCGGCCCTGGTGGTGCTGGGGCAACCCTATGCCACCGACAGCCTGCAGACCGGGCCGCGCGGCACGGGGATGTCGATCACGAAGTTCGACACCCAGATCGCCCGTCCCGACCCGGACGTCGCCTTGGTGTTCGAGAACGAACCCCTCGTCCCGGAAGCGGGCGAGGACCTGGCAAAGGACATCTACGAGAATGTCCAGGTCCTGGGTGAGTTGACGGATGCCAATTTCAATCGCCTGATGGCGGCGATGACGGAATGGGTCGCTCCTGAACAGGGCTGTGCCTACTGTCACGGCGACGGCGATCTGGAAACCTACGGCGAGGATACCCTCTACACCAAGATCGTCTCCCGCCGCATGATCGAGATGACCCGCAACATCAACGAAAACTGGGACGGTCACGTCAACGCCAACAAGCAGGTCGGCGTGACCTGCCTGACCTGTCACCGGGGGCAGAACGTCCCCAGTGAAATCTGGTTCCAGATGGGGGCGGTCAACAAGTCGATGGCCGGCTGGTCGGCGAACCAGAACCGGGTCACACCGGTCAGCCAGTATACCTCGCTGCCCAGTGACGCGCTGGAGGCCTATTTGCTGAACGGCGAGGTGATCGGAGTGCATGACCTCGACAGCCGTGTGGCGGGAATTCCCGGGCAGGACGGTTATCCGGGCATCCAGCACGCGGAACGGACCTATGCGCTGATGAACTATGTCGCCGGTTCGCTGGGGGTGAACTGTACCTTCTGTCACAACACCCGCGCTTTCTACGATGGCGGGCAGGTGACACCGCAATGGGCGACGGGGTCCCTGGGCATCGCCATGGTCAACGAGTTGAACAACGACTACCTGATGCCCTTGCAGGACGTCTATCCCGAGGAACGGCTTGGCCCGGCGATGGGCGATGCGCCCAAGGCCGCCTGCAAGACCTGCCACAAGGGCTATCAGCAGCCCCTGCAGGGCACCAATGTCATCAAGGACTGGCCGGAACTGGCGGTCACCGAAGGTGCGCCGGACTACTCGCAGTAAGCAATCACGACGGGCGGCGCAAAGGTGCCGCCCGCTCTTTTCCCTTCGCGCCGTTCGCGCCCCGCTCGACGCGCGGGCGACGCCAGAGACCCTCTCGGAGGACGCGCGATGACGGATATTCCCCTGAAAACACCGCTGCTGGATCGGATTGCCGGGCCTTCGGACCTGCGCCAGATGCCGGATGAGGCCCTTGCCGGGCTGGCCGACGAATTGCGGGCCGAGGTGATCTCGACCGTGTCGCAGACCGGCGGGCATCTTGGGTCCTCGCTTGGCGTGGTGGAACTGACCGTGGCGCTGCACGCGGTCTTCAACACGCCGGTGGACAAGCTGATCTGGGATGTCAGCCACCAGTGTTACCCGCACAAGATCCTGACCGGACGGCGCGACCGGATGCATACGCTGCGCCAGAAGGACGGCCTCAGCGGATTCACCAAGCGCAGCGAAAGCGAATATGACCCCTTTGGCGCCGCCCACAGCTCGACCTCGATCAGCGCGGCGCTGGGATTTGCCGTCGGGCGCGACATGGGCCGACCGACCGGGGATGCGATCGCGGTGATCGGCGACGGCGCCATCAGCGCCGGCATGGCCTATGAGGCGCTGAACAACGCCGGGGCCGAGGGGCGCAGGCTATTCGTGATCCTCAACGACAACGAGATGAGCATCGCGCCGCCAGTGGGGGCCATGTCCTCGTACCTCAGCCGGATGTACAGCGCCGAACCGATGGCGCGGATGAAGTCGCTGGCCGAAGGGTTCGAGGCCGCCATGCCTGAACCGATGCGCAGCAGCGCGCGTCGGGCGCGGCAGCTGGTGACCGGGCTGACCGGCAGCGGAACGCTGTTCGAGGAACTGGGCTTTGACTATGTCGGCCCGATCAACGGACACGACATGGCGCAACTCTTGCCGGTTCTGAGGGCGGCGCGGGCGCGGGCCACGGGTCCGGTCCTGATCCATTGCTGCACGGTCAAGGGCAAGGGATACGCCCCGGCGGAATCCAGCGCCGACCGTGGCCACGGGGTGTCGAAGTTCGATCCGGAGACCTTTGCGCAGGCCAAGTCCAAGGGCGGGCCGCCCAGTTATACCAGCGTTTTCGGCAAGGCCCTGACCGCCGAGGCCGCGCGGGATGACCGGGTTGTTGCGGTGACGGCGGCGATGCCTTCGGGCACCGGCGTCAACGTGATGGCAGAGCGTTTTCCGCATCGTGTCTTTGACGTGGGCATCGCCGAACAGCATGCGGTGACCTTTGCCGCAGGGATGGCGGCGGCGGGGCTGCGCCCCTTCTGCGCGATCTATTCCACCTTCCTGCAACGGGGCTATGACCAGATTGTGCATGATGTCGCGCTGCAGGGGTTGCCGGTGCGCTTTGCCATCGACCGGGCGGGGCTGGTGGGGGCGGACGGGGCGACCCATGCCGGATCTTATGACATCGGCTATCTGAGCAGCCTGCCGGGCTTTACCGTGATGGCCGCATCGGATGAGGCGGAGCTGACCCACATGGTCGCCACCGCCGCCGCCCATGATGCGGGCCCCATCGCCTTTCGTTACCCGCGCGGGGCGGGCGTAGGGACAGAATTGCCGGATCGCGGCCAACGGCTTGAAATCGGCAAGGGCCGGGTGATCGAGGAGGGCGAGGATATCGCGATCCTCTCTTTCGGCGCGCATCTGGCGGAATGCCGTGCCGCCGCCGCGCGGTTGAGAGAGGCGGGACATAGCGTGACGATCGCCGATGCGCGTTTCGCCAAACCGCTGGACACCGATCTGCTGCTGCGGCTGGCGCGGGGTCACCGCGCGCTCTTGACGGTCGAACAGGGGGCAGAGGGCGGCTTTGGTTCCCTGGTGCTGCACGCGCTTGCGCGGATGGGTGTGTTCGATCGGGGGCTGGCGGTGCGAAACCTGTGCTTGCCGGATCGTTTCATCGAACAGGCCAGCCCGGCCGAGATGTATGCCGATGCCGGCATGACGGTCGCCGATATCGTGCAGTTGGCCAACGAGGCAATGGGTCGGCGGGGCGTTGTCCAACCGCTGGCCATTGTGCGGTGATTTCCTGAACACAAAGGAAAAACCCCGCGCCTGATGATCGGACGCGGGGTTTTTTGCTGTCTTGTCTTGCGTTCCGTTGGTCAGTCGGAGGCTTCAGGCTCGGTCATCTCCATTTCCGGGCCGACCGACACAAGATAGGCCCAGACGTTCAGCGCGTCCTCTTCCTTGCGCGCCTTGAACACCATCTTGCCGCGGGCGGAACTGTCGTCGAGGTATTCCTTCAGAAATCCGGTCGGATCCTGAGCGTAGGGCACGATATGAGCCTCGTCCCAGGCCAGTCCCGCCTCGCCTGCGGCGATCATCGAGTCCGAATAGCTGAAATCTTCATATGTGCCCGCGGTGCGCCCGGCGACGCCATACAGGTTCGGACCAACCCGACCGCCTTTCTGGATGTCATTGCCATCGGCATCCTGAATCGAATGGCAGGCCCGGCATTGGCGAAAGACCTTTTCACCTGCCTCCGGATCGCCGGAGGCGTGGCTCTCTGCCAGGAGGGGGCTGGCGACGCTTGCAAGTGCGAACGCCAGTATCGTGACTTGTTTCACGGTTCGTGTCCTCTCATTGCTTGGCGATCCGCAAAAGGATCGCGGGGTTTGGCGCGACCGGCGCCAATTTCGGTTCAGGCATTCTCTAGCTTACGCGACCTGATGGGCGATGGCACATTGTTTCCACAGCACGGTCAACGCCTCGACGAGGTGGTTGATGTCGGCATCCGTGTGCAGCGGGCCGGGGGTAAAGCGCAGCCGCTCGGTGCCCTTCGGCACGGTCGGGTAGTTGATCGGCTGCACGTAGATGCCCCAGTCGCGCATCAGGATATCCGCCAGCATCCGGCATTTCACCGGGTCCTTGATCATCACCGGGATGATATGGCTGTCGTTTTCCATATGCGGGATGCCGCGCTTGTTCAGCTCGGCCCGCAGGCGGGCGACCTGCCGGCGTTGCTGCCGGCGCTCGGAGTCAGAGGTCTTGAGGTGAGCGATCGAGGTTTGCGCCGCCGCGGCGACCGCCGGGGGCAGGGCCGTGGTAAAGATGAATCCGCTGGCGAAGGATCGGATGAAATCGCACAGCGCGGCAGACCCGGTGATATAGCCGCCCATGCAGCCATAGGCCTTGCCCAATGTGCCCTCGATCAGCGTGATCCGGTCGGCAAGGCCGCGCTCTTCCGAGACGCCGCCACCGCGTGGACCGTAAAGGCCCACGGCGTGGACCTCGTCGAGGTATGTCATGGCGCCGTGCTTTTCGGCGACCTCGACGATTTCCTCCATCGGGCAGATGTCGCCATCCATCGAATAGACCGACTCAAACGCCACGATCCGGGGCGCGTTTGCGGGCAGGGCCGACAGCTTGCGGTCGAGATCTTCGGGGTCGTTGTGCTTCCAGATCACCTTTCTGGCGCGCGAATGGCGGATGCCTTCGATCATGCTGGCATGGTTCAGCTCGTCCGACAGGATCACCGCGTCTGACAGCCGGCTGCCCAGCGTCGACAGGGCCGCCCAGTTCGACACATAGCCGGAGGTAAACAGCAACGCCCCTTCCTTGCCATGCAGATCGGCCAGTTCCGCCTCGAGCGCCACGTGGTGGCAGTTGGTGCCAGAGATGTTGCGTGTCCCGCCGGCCCCGGTGCCGCACTGGTCCACCACCTCTTTCATCCGCTCCCGGACGGCGTCGTTCTGACCCATCCCGAGATAGTCGTTGGAACACCAGACGGTCACCTGGTCGGGCGCC
Source organism: Paracoccaceae bacterium (assembly GCA_034670345.1). GTDB lineage: Bacteria > Pseudomonadota > Alphaproteobacteria > Rhodobacterales > Rhodobacteraceae > Antarctobacter. Next base: position 54,406 of record JAXMNQ010000038.1, read on the forward strand.
TCGTCATCGAGACTGCGTGCGCGCGGAAAGGCTCCGCATTGCCGCTCCAGCTCTGCAAAGATGCGATAGTTGCCCTCTTGCTTCAGCGCATCCAGTTGCGCGTTGAACATGGCGTCATATTCCATGGGGTTCCTCCGGGTGTCTTGTCTTGGGGTGTGTCTGCGGCGCGGGCAGCATCCAGCGCCAGAGTTTCGCGTCCGGCAGAGGCAGAACCATCAGCCAGTGTTCCAGCAGCGCCAGCGCGGTGATCGCGGTCAGCAGGGCAAAGCCCGTGACCTCGAATGCCGTGCTGGCTGCATAAAGCCGTTCCGCCCAGCAGGCCGTGGCAAAGGACAGCGCGGTGATCGAGATCGGGAACAGCCAGTTCAGACGCTGAATGCGGAAGTGGCTGCTGAGATGTGACAGGGCGGTCGGAATGAATTCGGTATTGATCCGCGGCACGCCGAAAAACAGGTTCAGCTTGGCCGAGATACGGGCCGCGTACAGCACCGTGTAGGTCCAGAGGCCAAAGCCGTTCACCGCGTCCTGCGCGGCGAACCAGAACAGGACCAGGGCGATGGTCAGCAGGATTTCATGATAGGCGACCGTACCCCATGCGCGGATGAACCGTTCCCATTCCGGCAGGCGCGGAGGGCAGGGGTAGAGATTGGGGCCGGTGATGACGCCGGTCAGGAAGGACAGTTCGATCCAGCCCCAGACCGCCAGCGCCGAGAGAAAGGCCAGGTAAGGGGCGCTCGGGGTGTCAAGCGGCAGCGTCGCCGCCGTCCCCCAGATGCCAAGCGCGAGCACCGGCAGCCCGGCCAGCACCGTCACACGCCGGGCCCGAAGCCCGGCGCGATCCGCATGGCGGACGGCGATCAGGATCGCCCCGGTTGAAAACCACCAGAGAAACAGCGCGGCCAGGGCAGCGATCCAGGGGCTGGTCATGACCACCCCCTGAAATCGACATATGGCCGCAAAACAGGCATCAGTACGACGGCACCAGGCGGGTGCTTGCCGGCACCTTGTGTTTCTTCACCGGGATCAGGTAGAGCGAGGCAAAGGCCAAACCGGCCCGCATCTGCGACGTCACCCGCCGCAGCCGCGCGCCAAGGCCCTTTTCACGCCGCGCCTGATCCAGATCGACATTCGCCTTCTGCAGCCGTTTCAACCCGGAGCTCCAGCGCGGGTGCTCGATGTCCAGCGTGATCGGGAAGATCTGCTTGGTAAGTTCGCTGGTCTTGGTAAAGACCTCGTGCCCGTACCAGTCGGGATCGACACCCAGCGCCTTGTGGAACACCGGGCGCTGATGATCGCGCACATGCATCGTTGCGTAGACCGCGGTCAGGAAGAACTTGATCCACAGCACGTTGCCGCCCGAGGTCAGTTTCGGGTCCGTCTTCATCAGCAGGGCAAAGGCCTCGCCGTGGCTGAACTCGTCGTTGCACCACTCGTGGAACCACTTGAAGATCGGGTGAAAGCGGTGTTCGGGGTGTTCCTGCAGATGCCGGTAGATCGTGATGTAGCGGGCGTAGCCGATCTTTTCGCTGAGGTAGGTGGCGTAGTAGATGAACTTGGGCCGGAAGTAGGTGTATTTCTTCTTCTGCGTCAGGAAGCCAAGGTTCACAGCCACGCCTGCTTCGCGCAGCGCGTCGTTGATGAAACCGGCATGCCGCGCCTCGTCCCGGGCCATCAGCTGGAACAGCTGGGTGATGTCCTTGTTGGCGCCACGGCGTTTCATTTCCTTGTAGAGAACGCAGCCCGAGAACTCGGCCGTGCAGGAGGAGATCAGGAAGTCGATGAATTCCTTTTTCAACGCCGGATCCATGCCATCCCAATCGACGTGGTCCCAGTCCTCGTTCTTCTTGAAGTGGCCCTTGTTGGGGTCGCTGACCATCTGCGCGATCAGCTTGTCCCAGTCCTCACGCACCGGGGACACGTCCAGCGCGTCCAGCTCGTCAAAGTCGGTGGTGTAAAAGCGCGGCGTCAACAGCGTGTTCTGCATCGCCAGTTCGGTGGCGGCCTTGCTGTCGAGCTTGGCCTGTTCTTCCTGAATGGCCAGACCTTCCTCGGCAGTGGTGGCGTCGGCGGAATGTTTGGCGGTCGGGCCGGTGTGCAGGTCGGGGTTGGATTGCATGTTCATAGCCGGACCTCCTCGGAGAACGAGAATTCACAAAGCTCCATGACCTCGAAGTCCCCGGTCATCCGGGTCCAGAACCGTTCCAGGCCCGAGGCGCGGACGATGGTGGCGTCGCGGTCTTCGCGGACCACCTCGCCGTAGGGCGCCATGATCTCGGGGCCGTGCACATGCACTTCATCCCCCGGATAGACCGTGGCGCCGTTGTTGAAACGCACATGCGCATGCAGGCTGTCGAAACAGTGTGACACCTCCACCGTGCAGGGCGCGCGTTCGATTTCCTTGGTCAGCCATCCCATTATTGGCCTCCTTCCTCCTGTGCCAGAAGCCGCGCGAAGGCCCTGGCGTTATCCGCGCCGAATCCCATTAAATCGGCGCGCCAGCCTGTGCTGGGGTCGTGCAGTTCAAGACGTCCGGTGTCCCGCCGCAACAGCAGGACCGGGGCATCCTCCGCCACGCCGTGCTTGTTCCGTTCGTGCAGCAGGACGCGATAGACGCCCGAGATGAAGCCGCCCTTTTCGGGCGCCAGATCCGCGATCAGCGCGCCGTCCGGCGTGTGCACCTGTGCCGCGCCGGCCATGTCCCCGGAAAGGACAATCAGGCGCTCTGCGGTGACGGCGCCCGGTGGCGGGGTCGAAACCACGGGCTGCCCGGTCACACGGGCGAAAGTGACAAGTGCCAGAACGGTCAGGACAAGGACCAGCATCGCCCGCACCATGCGGCGCGGCACGAGATCCCGGTCATCGGATCGCAGCGGGACGTGGCTTTCCATCTGGCTCATGATGTTTTCCTTATTCCGCGGCAACGGCGGAGATTGAGGTCGCGCGCGCGACTTTCGGCGTGTTCACCCGTGCTTCGGCGGCTTCGGCCAGCAACTCGGCGATGGCGCGGGCCTCGGGGATGCAGCGCAGCGCCGGTTGCGGCTGGCGCATGGCCCAGGGGCGGACGTGCGGCCAGCACACCAGAAAGGACAGCGGCGAGGGGTGCAGCAGGTCCAGCACGATGGTGCCGGTGCCATCGCGGCGCAGGGCAAGGTCGGCGCGGGCGATCTGGTTGAAGGGCAGGTTCAGCGTGACGGTCAGCGCCGCGCCGATCCGCATGGCGACGCGGCGGTTGGTGATCGTGTAGACCGTGGCGCGCGCCTGGACGAAGGAAAAGAGCATCAGCAGAGCCGCCACGATCCCGCCAAGGATCACGAAGGGGAACGAAGCCGAAAAGGCCGAGGCGAGGCTGACCTGATCCAGCAGGGTTCCGAACCGCCAGAGGGCGAGTGCCGCGAAGTAAAGCGCCACCCACTTGAGATTGAGCGCGTCCTTGGTCAGCGCCCACCAGTCCGGGCGGCCCTGCCAGAGAATACGCTCTCCTTCCGGCGGGCGTTCCGGCAGTCCGGGGACGGGTTCAAATGCGAAATCATCGTGGCTCATGGTGTGGCGCTCCCTTTTCCTTCGGTCCGGGCGATCAGCCCAGCAGCGGCTCTTGCCGCGCGGCGCTGGCGTAGAGCGTGCCGCCGCCGTAGTAGCCGCTGATCTTGTCCTCTTCGAGCAGGGTCACCTGGCGCGGTGAGGCATGGCGCGGGACACCGGCGAATTGCGCTCCGTAAAGAATGCGCACCTTCACGTGGCTGCGGTGAATCCGGGCCAGCGTCATCGGGATCAACCGCTTTCCGGCGTCCCCCTCCAGCGCCACTTCGAGGTAGCGGACCATTTGCTCGGGCTCGTCGATCCAGAGATCGGTAATGGTGCCGACAATTTCGCCGTCCCCGGCCTTGACCGGTAATCCGCGTGGATCGCGTCCGGCGGCGACGTGAAAGGCTTCGTTGGCGCTCATCGGGACAATCTTGGGGTGACCCTGACCATCCAGTTCCGGCACGTCACGGCGCGGCGCCCATGAGGCGGGTCCGACACCATCGGCCATCGGATCGCCTGTCGGCTCGAATGGAAAGCCATTGCCCGCGGCGGTCTTGGCCAGGGGCAGGTTGGCGCGTTCCGCCTTCTGCCCCGACGGCACGGAGATTTCACCCCGGCCATGCGGTAGCTTGAAGGTCTTGTCGTCCGGCACCGGGAACAGGCCCTGATTGGCCGAGGCCCTGCCGTCGTCATCCTCAAGCGGATAACCCTCGCGCATGTTCTCGCGCTGGATGTAGTAGATCAGCAGGACAAAGAAGACCAGGAACAGCCAGAGGCTGAGGCTTGCGAGGTCGAAGTTTCCAAAGAATGGTTCGGTCATCTCACTTTCCTTTCAAAAAGCGCGGTAGGGTCATGTCGGGAAATCGGCGAGGCCGATTCCGGCTGTGTCCGGTGCAGGCGGGCGCCGGGTATACCGCACAAGCGGGCCGACGGCGGCCAGCGTGACGAACAGCAGGCCGATCTCGAGGTGGTAGACAAAGGAATATCCGGTGGCGGGCGTGTTCAGCGCCTCTCCCAGTGCACCGCTGGTGGCCAGTCCGCCGATCCAGTCGCGCAGCCCGCCGCCAAGCGCCGTTGCCAGCCCGACGCCGGTCGCCTGCGCCGCGCCCCAGGCCCCAAGCGCCAGCCCGTTTCCGGCAAGGCCGCGTGTCGGCATGGTCATGGCGGCAATCAGGGTGGAGACCGCGAACAGCCCGCCGCCCAGCCCGATCAGACCGGCCCCGGCAAAGAACATCACCGGTGCCCCCATCGGGGCGGAGAAGATGACCACGCTGAAGGCCAGAATGCCGGTCAGCAAGCCGGCGGCGGCCAGGCGCATCGGGTTGCGGCCGCGGGTCAGCGCACGGGCGGCCAGCGCAAATCCCACCAGCGCTCCGGCGGCCCATGCGGCTGTCAGCATCGTTGTGGCCGAAACCGACAGACCGAGGATCTCGCCGCCGTAAGGCTCCAGCAGGACGTCCTGCATGTTGAAGGCGATGGTGCCCATAAAGACAACGGCCAGCAGGCGTCCGGCCTGACCGCCGTTTACCAGATCGGCCCATGCGTCACGAAACCGCGGGCGGGGAGCCTCACGCTCGGACCGTGTCATGGGGCGGATGTTTTCCTGTTTCCAAAGCGCGATCAGGTTCAGCACGATGCCCACCACCGCCGCGCCTTGAACCACACGGATCAGGCGCAGGGGGCTGAAATCGCGTAGCAGCCAGCCGATGATGACGGCAGAAAGCCCCATGCCCAGAAGGAACATCACGTAAAGCAAGGCGACGACGCGGGGGCGGGTCGCCTCATCCGCGCGATCCGTGGCAAGCGCCAGCCCGGCGGTCTGGGTCATGTGCAGCCCCAGACCGGTCATCAGAAAGGCCAGTGCGGCCAGCACTTCGCCGGCGAAAGGCACATCGTGGACGGTGTCGCCGGACAGGACCAGCAGGGCAAAGGGCATCACCGCCAGACCGCCCATCTGCCAGAGCGACCCGAACCAGAGATAGGGAATGCGCTTCCATCCGATGGCGCTGCGATAGGTGTCCGAGCGGAAGCCCAACAGGGTGCGAAAGGGCGCGATCAGAACCGGCAGGGCGATCATCACGGCCACGATGGTTGCGGCCACCGACAGTTCGACGATCATCACACGGTTCAGCGTGCCCAAGAGCATGACCGTCGCCATCCCCACCGAGACCTGAAACAGCGACAGGCGCAAGAGCTGGCCGAGGGGCAGGCCCTCGCTTGCCGCATCCGCAAAGGGCAGGCAGCGCGTGGTCAGGTTCTTGAGCAGGGAGGGGGAGAGGATCATGCGGCCAGCTCCATCGCCTGAGAGATGTAGAAGCCGGTGCTCACGCGCTTCAGTTCGGCAAGGCGCGCAGGCGTGCCCGCAGCGCGCAGCGCGCCGGACAGACGGGCAGGTGCATGCGGCACCATGATGGGGGAGCGGTCATTGCGCGGGAACATCTGGCCCATGCGCCACATCGCCATCAGCAGCGGCGTGCGCGGCGCGACGGTGAACAGAACGGACCCGCCTGTGCGGCAGTGCAATCCCTGCAGGGCGCGGGCAAGATCCGTCTGCGCGTAGTAGATCAGGCTGTCCATGGCGACGACATGGTCAAAGCGGCCCAGATCCTCGGCCAGCATGTCGCCGGAGACAAAGCGCACCTGTCCGGCCAAGGCCCGCGGCAGGCGCCTGTCGGCGATTTCGATCAGTGCCGGCGAAATGTCGACCGCCGTCACCTGGGCGCCGCGCTCGGCCAGGGCCTGTGTCATCTGGCCCGCGCCGCATCCGGCGTCCAGAACGCGCACCCCGTCCAGGTTGTCCGGCAGGCGGCTCAGCAAGTGTGTCCGCATCTCGTCCCGCCCGCGCCGCACCGTTTCACGGATCCGGCTGACCGGCGCGTCGCTGGTCAGCCGTTCCCATGTCCGGGTTGCGGTCTTGTCGAAATAGGTTTCGACACGGGACAGGGTGCGGACGTAGGTCATTAGTCGAAACCCAGCATTTCAAAGATGTCGCGGTCCGCCATGGGGGCGGGGGCAAGGGGTTCGGTTCCGCGCCACAATGTCAGGGCCAGGCTCAGATACTCGGCGCGGCAGGCAAGGATGTCCTCGTCCTCGTCCATCTCGAACAGCGTCTTCTTCTTGAGCCGCGACCGCCGGATGGCGTCCACATCGGGCATATGCGCAATGCGGTTGAACCCGACCTTTGCGCAGTAGCGGTCCACCTCGTCGGTGTCCTTCGATCGATTGGCGACGCAGCCCGCCAGACGGACCTTGTAGTTGGCGCTCTTGGCCTGAACGGCGGCGATGATCCGGTTCATGGCGTAGATGCTGTCGAAGTCGTTGGCGGTGACGATCACCGCCCGGTCGGCATGTTGCAGAGGGGCGGCAAACCCGCCGCAGACCACGTCACCCAGTACGTCGAAGATCACCACATCGGTGTCTTCCAGCAGGTGATGCTGCTTCAGCAGCTTGACGGTCTGTCCCACGACATAGCCGCCGCAGCCGGTCCCGGCCGGCGGGCCACCGGCCTCGACGCATTTCACGCCGCCCCAACCTTCGGTCACGAAATCCTCGGGGCGCAGTTCCTCGGGGTGGAAATCCACCTCCTTGAGGATGTCGATCACGGTGGGTTGCAGACGGCCCGTCAGGGTGAAGGTGCTGTCATGCTTGGGGTCGCAGCCGATCTGCAGGACACGCTTGCCCATCTTGGCAAAGGCCGCAGAAAGGTTGGAGGAGGTGGTCGACTTGCCGATCCCCCCCTTGCCATAGACGGAAAAGACCTTGGCCCCTTCGATCCGGGCGTCGGCATCCTGATGCACCTGCACCGATCCTTCGCCGTCTTGCCCCCTCAGTTGGGGGATATCGTCGCGCGGGCTCATATGGTCCTCCTGTCAGGGCGTGGCGCCCTTATTGTCTTTGGTCCGGTCAGTCCGTGACCGGCGGTATGCGGCTCCGTTTCGATGCGGCAATCCGTTTGTGTCCCCCTCATTCCGCGGCCACCCCTTCCAGCCGATCTTCAAGCGCATCGGCGGCGTCACGCAGCACGGCGAGGGTTTCCACGCTGGTCTGCCAATACGCCCGGTCATGGGCCTCCAGCAGACGGTTCGCCATTCTTGACGAGGCGGCGGGGTTCAGATCGGCCAGCCTGCGCCGCATGACTTCATCAAGGACAAAGGTCTCGGAC
>JAXMNQ010000039.1:0-61259 GCA_034670345.1 Paracoccaceae bacterium
CAAACGCGACAGCGCGCTCACGAAGTGCCATAGGATGTGGCTTGCCCATCTCAAACCCCCATATCTGCCTTGCAGACAGGGAATCACAGATCAAGCCTCATGGGAATCCTGAATCGGAATGGGCGCAACGCGCTCTAAGCCGGGAAATCGTGGTGGACGACAGGCCAGATGCATTCGGGCCAAGGAGCGCAGTCAGAGCCTCTTGGAAGTCACCCGTGGAAATGCCCTTGAGATAAAGCCAGGGAAGCAATTCCTCGACGGGCTTTGCCTTGCGTAGATAAGGCGGCAGGAACGAAGAGGTGAACCGCACTTTCTCAGCCCGCTGCCCACGATCCCGCACACGCGGCACCTTAACTGCGACAGGGCCGACGCTGGTCATAACTTCGCGCTCAGGCAGGTGCCCGTGCCGAACAAGACGCGCATGTCCCTCTGGCGTCGTCTCGTCGGAAAACTGGGCCAGCAACGCGCCAAGCTCAGCTTCAAGCGCCTAGTTCGATCAGCTGGCGCGCACCAGAACGGATCAGATCGGTGAGCGGATCAGTCGAAAATCCGTTTGGATCCGGCAAGGCGGTGATGGTATCTCTCGTCATGTGGCATATCCCTTTCTCAGCGAGAATTGCGGCGCGTCAACAACGCCATGATATGCCGCCCCTCAGGGCCATCACCAACTTTCAGCTATTACTCAAATGCGGGGATTACCGCTGGACTTGTCCTCGGTGGAGCGTGTCTCGCCCTGATCATCCCACCCAGTTTTCTTGTCGTGTTGATAGGGATGCTGTCAGGTACCTCGATCTCCGCGCTTCTCGCGGCAGGTGTCCTGCCAGGGATGGTGGCCGGGTGTCTGTTTTTACCTATGTCCAGTTCCTGCTGTGGCGCGATCCTTCGCGTGACATCGCCCGGGACCAAGCTGCCGAAAAGGGCTCGGTCTTCCAGGCAATCCTGTCGCTGCTGCCGTTTTCCATCGTGATCTTTGCAGTGCTGGGCCTTATCCTCCTCGGCGTTGCGACACCGAATGAATCGGCCGCGTGCGGGGTGTTCGGTGCACTGGCCGTGGCAGCAATCTGTCGAAAGCTATCGGTGTCGATGCTGGTGGAGGCGCTGAAGGGGTCGATCCTGATGTCCTCAATGATCCTGCTGATTATGGCGGCCTCGAAGATCCTCACGCAACTCATGGCGTTTTCGGGTCTCACAAATGAGTTGGCCGGCCTCCTGTCGGGCCTTGATTTGCCCGCGGTCGCGATCCTTGTCCTGCTGATGCTGATACCGTTCATCCTGTGCATGTTTCTCGATCAGATTGCTCTGATTCTGATCCTGATACCGATCTACGTGCCGCTGCTGGCTACTTTCGGCTTCGACCCGCTGGTGTTCTGGACGCTCTTCCTGCTCAATCTGACGTTCGGTGCCATCACCCCGCCTTTTGGATACGCGCTTTTTGCACTGGGGGCATCAAGCCCGGCACAGGTGGGTTTGCGGGATATCTACGGCGCGACCTGGCCATTCATCGGGCTGATCGTCCTGACACTGGTTCTGGTCTGGGTGTTCCCCGGTCTTGCCACTTGGTTGCCCTCACGGCTGTGAACGGCGCAGCGGTGCGAAGTGATCGAGCAAGGCCTCGACGCCCCGCTCGAACACATCGTCCGATCGGATCCGCGCGAAAGCGCGCAAGCCGAATTCAAGGCCCGGCATTTCTCCGGGGGAATGTGCCTCGGCGCGTTCGGTCAGGAAGGCCTCATGGGTGGAAGGTTCAAGCCGCGATGTGGCCGAGGTCGCCGAGGACAGGCAGTGCAAAGCGAGCATGTGGTAGAACATCGCCGAAGTGGGCGCATCAAAACCCGCCTCCCGAAACATCGAAAACGCGTGATCGAGGTAGAGCGCCCCGAAATCCACCTCGCCTGAGCGGACTTTTCGGAAGATCCGGTATTTGGCATGTTTTTGAATATGCTCCGCAGCGCCCCGGTGATCGCGCTCACAGGTCATAAGTGTATGGGCAAATTGCTTGATCCGCTGTCGCCAGTCCGCGACCTCTGGATCCGCATCGAGCCGCTGCAGAAGCTGTGCGTAGAAGCGGTTGAGGATGGCCGAGGCGAGATCATCCTTGGTTCCGACATGGTAATGCAGGGCCCCCGGTCGCACGCCCAGCTGCTTTGCGAGGTGCACAAAGGAAATGTCGTCAATCGACTGGGTGCGTGCAGCCTCGCAGGCGAGCTCCAGAACCATATCGCGGTTCACCAAGGCTCCGCCGTCACTGCCGCTCGACCGCGGCCGTCCGCGTTTTCGCTTTTCTTCGCCATCCTTTGCCATGTCTTTAATTGGCACGGTAACAATTTGCTTGGCAAACAGCAAATATTGAGATTGCCTCAATTATGGCTTCGAACCAGAGGGAATCCCATGACAGAGACACTCGGAAAACGCGAAGACGCCTCCTCGGCCAAGAGCTTCAATGACGCAATGGGCGTGGCGCCCCGCCACTGGCCTGGTTTTGCGCCGCCACGTGGCCGGATTTTACTCCGCCGTTGACACCCCTGCCCTGCAGCAAGCCAAGTTCGTCTGACACTACCCTTCCAATACCTCAAAGCGACCTTCCGCTGAAGTCCGTACAACAACACTGCTGCACCTCAAGCCGGGCTTGTCTGGCAGAAACCGATTGCGCCCTGCGATGCAAAACCGGATAAACCGAAAAGCCGAGACGGAGGCCGACCATGACGGAAGATGCGGAAAAGAATGCCAAGGCGGCAAGCTCTGCGCCGGAGATCGACCCGGCCATCCTCGAGCGCATCGCCGCGCTTCGCGTACACTTGAGGCAAAGTTTCGGCCAGGTGGTCATGTCGATGATGGTGCTGCCGCGCTACCGACACCAGACCGTGATGGACCTCAACCACATGGTCCTCGAGCCGCTGATCCGCGACCGCATCGCCATGGCCTATTCTTCCGGTGCCAAGGCAGAGCCGGGGCAGCCGGGACCGGACGTGGCAGGCATGGCGATCTGGGCCAGCGTCTCGGAAGAGGCGGACGCGCGCATCCGTGAGCAGATCAAGGCCGGCGTCTTCCCCGTCCGGCTCAAGCCCGAGGACTGGACCTCCGGCAATATCAACTGGTTGCTGGATGTCCTTGCGAATGACAAGAAGACCGCCGGCGCGGTGATCGCGAATTTCAAGCAGGTGGTCAAGGAAGGCGAACTGCGCGTTCATCCGATCATCGGGCGGCTGGTGGACAAGGACATTCTGGACAAGATGTCCCTCAAAAAGGCGCAGGGCGAAACGGGTTGAACGGACGCGGCCGAATCCGTTCAAAGCTCCGCCTTGGCGCCGGTAGAAACCTATCTGGTTGAAAACCCAGACCAAGACCCTTTGCGTTCCGTGGCGCAGGCGAGCGATACAAGGCGCGGCGCGTGATGATCGCTACGAGGTCAAAGCTGCCGACCGTTTGGACGTGCGGAGCCGCGCATCGACGAAGCGCGCGGTGGCGTTCCTGACCGTGCGATCCCTCAATCTATCCCGGCTGCGTCCGATGAAGGTCAACGCTGCGCTCTGGCCCAACCAAATCGCCGCGGCGTGGGTGCGCGTCGTCGATGCGCGGCGGGCCTGCGGCCCTTGTTCCGCGCTGGGTAAGTTGCTCGAGATTTGCTGAGCCGCCATTCCGGAACTTCTATTCGACATCGCGTCGTACGAGGCCCGAAGCTGCATCCCGAAATTCAACGGGCTGGACCCACGCCACTGACTGAAAACCGTCAGCCGACCTCGCCACTCCGCCCGCGCTACACCAGCACCGTATCCGTGAGCGCTCCGGTCTCGTCGAAACTGTCGGTCCGCGTGGTCCAGGGAGCGCTGTCGCTGATGTCTTCCAGCACGCGGCTCCGCAACACGCCGTCGATAAAGCCGAGCGTTGAAATGTCTCCGTTGTCGTAGACGACCACCGCCTGCACACGGTCCCCTGTAGTTGAGTCGAAGCTGTCCGTCCATGTTGCCCAAACGTTGCGGTTCTGCGCCCCCGTGCCATCCGTCAGCGTGCGCAGAATCATCGTGTCGGCGTCATAGTCGTATTCAATGCCGCGCGTGGTCCCGTCATCGTAGACAAAGGACGACGACGCCAGCAGCCCATCCGCCGTGTAGACCTGCGTCAACTCGGCCCAGTCGGCACCGCTCTGCGCGCCCGTACCGTCGGTCAGCTCCCGCTGTGCAAGAACGCCCTCATTGTAGCTGTAGACTATTTCGCGGGTGGTGCCGTCGTCATAGACGAAGGAGGCCGACGCCAGCAGGCCATCAGCGGTGTAGACCTGTGTCAGCACCGACCAGACGGCACTGTTCTGCGCGCCTGTGCCATCGGTGAGCACCCTCTGAGTCAGCATGCCGCCATCGTAGCTGTAGTCGATGTCCCGCGTTGTGCCGTTATCGAAGACATAGGACGACGTCACCACCTGCCCCTCTGCCGTGTAGGTCTGCGTGATTTCTGCCCAGTCGGCACTGCTCTGCCCGCCAGTGCCATCCGTCTGCTGCCGCTGTGTCAGCTCTCCTCCATCATAGCTGTAGTAGATTTCGCGTGTCGTGCCGTTATCAAAAACATAGGACGACGTCGCCAATTGCCCGTCCGCCGTGTAGGTCTGCGTCAGCACGGACCAGTCGGCACTGCTCTGCCCGCCCGTGCCATCGGTCAGCATCCGCTGTGTCAGCGCACCGCCCGTGTAGCTGTAGTCGATTTCGCGCGTAGTGCCATCGTCGAAGAGGAAATCCTGTTCCAGCACGTTGCCCTGCGGATCGCGCACCACGGTGACGCGGTCCCAAGGGCGGGTGTCGGCAGGTCCGTCATTCACGGTGAGGACCGCGTTCACATCGACCATGACCTGGGCCGTGTCCTCGCCGCCGAAGCCATCCGAAATCGTGTAGCTGAACACGTCAGAACCGGCAAAGCCCGGGTCCGGCGTGTAGATCACGGCCTCGCCGTCGATGCGCGTAGAACCATTCGCGCCAGCGGTTACATCGCGGAAGACAAAGGTGTCGGCATCGCCGTCGCTGTCATTCGCCAGCACGGCGATGGCAATCTCTATATCCTGCAGCGTTGTGGCGTTGTCGTCCACGGCCTGCGGCGCCGCGTTGGGCGCGACCGTGAACGTCAGAAGCTGGCTGTCCGCCTGCAGCCCGTCGCTGGCGCTGACCTCGACGAGGTAGACCGCGCTGCCCGCCGCGCTGGTTGGCACCGGGAAGGGCGTCGTAGAGGCAAATCGAATCTCGCCTGTGGCCGGATCAATGTCAAAGAACGCGCCATCCGCGCCGCCCAGCGAATAGGTGAGCGCGTCATCGTCTGCATCCGTGGCCTGCGCGACGTAGAGCACACCCTCCTGCCGTCCGCGTACAGCAATCGCCGCATCTTCGGGCAGCACCGGGGGCGCCCCCTCGTCCACGTCCGTGACGGTGACGGTAAGGTCCTGAATTGTGACGGCATCGCCGTCGCTGGCCGAAAGCATGACGGAATAAATGTTGGCGCCGCCGGTATCCTGCGGCACCTCAAAGTCCGGCGCGGAAACAAAGCGCAGCGCGCCGGTCGACGGGTCGATTTCGAACAGGGCCGCATCGTCGCCACCGGCGATCGACAGGGTAAGTGCGCTGTTGTCCACGTCCGTGGCCATCAACGTCGTCACGTCGCGGGTGCCTTCGGTCAGAGTGACCGCAGCAGTGGCGCCACCGCCATCAGAGGTGATAACAGGAGCATCGTTCACCGGCAGGATCCGCAGGGTCAGAGGCTGCAAGGCTTCGCTTTGCGCGTCAGAAACGAACAGCTCCAGCGGGACGTCACCGTTGAAGTCCTGCGGCGGCTGACCCGTCAGGCTGCGCGTGGCCGCGTCGAAGCTCAGCCAGCCAGGCAGCGGCGCGCCCCCCGGGCTGCGCACTTCGACCACCAGCGCGTCACCGTCGGCGTCAAGGATCGTGCCCACGGGCAGCGTGACCGAAACAGCGGTGTCCTCGGTTGCGATCAGGGGACTGGGATCGCTGATGACCGGCGCATCGTTCAGCGCCGCGATGGTCACGTTGACCCGGGCGGTGCTGGTGGCGCCGGAACTGTCCTCGATCTCGTATTCGAACCAGGCGCTGCCGCTGGTCTCCGGCGGCGGGGTAAGCAGGACAAGGCCATCGTCGGTCAGCTCGGCCTCGACGCCTTCGGCATCCAGGATGCGCGTCATGGCAAAGCCTTCGCGGTCCGGGTCGCTATCGTTGGCCAGAAGATCGGCAACAAATACGGCGCCGGGCTGGTCCTCGATCAGCGCCACGGCGTCATCCTTGGCTTCCGGAGCGTCGGGGGTGCCCAGCACGTCGATTGTGACAGTGGTCGGCACTTCGAATCCGGTCTCGTTGGTCAGCGCATAGCGCAGTTCCAACTCGCCAAAGAAGTCCTTGGCCCCGGTTACGCGCCAGAGACCGTTCTCAAGTTCGGTCAGCGTGGCCTTGCCAGAGCTGCCTCCGGGCAGCGTCAGGCCAAGGAAGATCACCTCGGACCCCAGTGGGATCTGGTCGTTGGCCATCAAGTCAGCCGGATCGAGGTCGAGGAAGCTGTCCTCGAGCATCTCGTAGCCCGCGTCCGACACCGCCACGGGCACGTCGAAGAGCGGCAACACCAGAACCTGCGCGTAGCCGATGGAGGTGGCGCCGAATTCGTCCGTCACCCGATAGCTGAATCCGCCATCGCCAAAGTACCCTGGCCGTCCCTGGAAGACAGCCGTCTCGCCGTCCTGGTAGACGGTGCCGTTGTCGCCGTCGAAGATCTCGACGATGGAGAAATCGTCACCCTCGATGTCACGGTCGTTGCGCAGCAGGTCGGCGAAATCCACGACAATGGGCGCGTCCTGATCGCCCAGGAAGAAGCCGTCTGGGTTGGCAATCGGGGCGTCGTTCACATCGGCAAGGTCGAAGGTGATGACGCCTGCATCGGTCTTCCTCCCGTCCGTGATCCGGTAGGAGAAGCTGACGGGACCGGTGACATTCTCATCCGGCACGAACTGATAACGCCCGCCGGGCAGTTCGAGGATGCGACCGCCGCCAGCCACCCCGGAAAGCGAAACGAACTCAAGCGCATCGCCATCCGGATCGGTGTCGTTCGCCAGCAAGTCGTCGATCGTGAATTCGTAAGGCATGTCCTCGACGGCGGCAAAAACATCCGCCACTGCCTCCGGCGCACGGTTGGTCGAAACAACTGTTACCTCTACCCGCCCGACGCTTTCGCCGTGGCGATCATCCGTGACGCGGTAGGTAAAGACATCCAACCCCGAATAATCCGGGTCGGGCGTGTAGGTGATCTGGCCGCCGTCGAAACTGACCTGCCCGTGCCCGGCATCGTTGTTGACGCCAAGGAAGCGCACCGGATCGCCGTCAACGTCGCTGTCATTCGCCAAAAGCGTGTCCGGGGTCAACTGGACGAAACTGTCCTCGAAGACGCTGACCCGGTCGGTCTCGGCCATGGGCGGATCAAGCAGCGAGGCGACGTCGAAGATCACGGTTCCGGTGACCTCGCCCTCTGCGTCGTCTGTCAGCGTGTAGATCAGAATGTCTTCGCCTGCGAATCCAGGCAGCGGAGTGTAAGTGACCTGCGCGGCGGCATTGCCGTCAAACCGGGTATCAACCGTCTCGGACAGGCTGGAAATACCGTCGCTGTTGGTGAAGGTGATCTCGAAATCCGCGGTCACATCCAGCGGGATCGTTGCGGTCAGCGCGCCGGTGGCGGCATCCACCTCCATCCAGTCGGGCAGGTCAGAACCATCGGCCAGTTTGGCCGACCAGCTGCCGCCCGGCAGCGGCGCCAAGCCCTGCGGCGCGTCCAGCGTCTGCTGGCCGGGGATCAACGCGATCTCGCCAAAGCCCGGCGTGCCGAAACCGGTGATGCGTAGCGCATCGCCATCGTCGTCCCGGTCGTTGAGCAGCAGTTCGGTCACAGAGAAGGTGACGTCACCGTTTTCGAACAGGTCAAAGGCATCCTCGCCCGCGACGGCAAGCTCGCGCGTGGCCTGCACGTTGAAGACGATGCTGGCGGGGGCGTCGGCCACACCACCCTTTTCGTCGCCCGCCAGATAAGTGAAGGCGAGCGTGCCGTTGAAGTCCTCCGGTGCCGTGATATCGATCCGCTCCGGCGTGTCGAGGATCGTGAAGGGCGCGTTCGCACCCGGGTCGATTACGGTGAATGTCTCGTCGACAACCGCCTCGGTGATGAGCGACATGGCGGGCAGGCTGCCGCCCGCCGTCGCGTCGATACGCACCGGCACGGCGCCCACATATTCCGAGGGCGGCCGACCGCTGAAGTTGAGCGTATCCGCGTTGAAGGTCAGCCAGTTGTTCAGCGGCGCGCCGCTCTCGCGGGCTACGTCAAGCGCGGAGGCTTGACCAAGGTCAAGCCCGAACAGGCCCTGCGCCTCCAGCGTCGGATCACCCGCCAGAACCGCGTTGATGGCCGCAAGTTGTGGGACGGCCGGGTCGATCACGAATTCCAGCGTGAAGCCGCGATCCGTGGCGTAGTGAGTGAACTCAGGGAGCAGCGGCTTTTCACCCGGCGTGTAGACGATCTGCACGCGGGCGATGCCGTCCTGATCGTCGATGCCGAAGTCCGAAATCGCAAGGCTGCGCGTCGTCTCGTCGAACACCAGCCAAGAAGGCAGCGGGCGCGCGCCGTTCACCTGTGCGTGGAAACCTCCGTCGGAGATGTCGAACACCGCCACGCCGTCCTGATCCGGGGACAGGGTCCAGTCGTAGTCTTCGCGCAAGGTGAAGCCCGCAAGCACCTCGTCCGCGACAGTGACCCCGGGACCGGCAAGATCGGCGTCCTGCCCGCCGCCGGAAAGGTTGAAACGGAAAGGATGCACGGCGCCACTGTCTGGATCCTCAAGGAAGACGGCGACCTCGATGGGCCCCTCATGGTCCGGGGGCACGGTGCCGAAGAAGGTCATCGTGGCGGGGTCGAAGCTCAGCCAGCCCGGCAGGTCGGTGTTGTTGGGCGCGGTCGCACGAACGGTGAAATCGGGCGAGAGGAAACGGGTGTCAACTTCGCCCAGAAGCGTTGTTTCCTCAAAGAAGATCACGTCTCCCTGAAGGTCGTAATCGTTGCCGAAGGCCTCTGCGGGGATCACATAGAGCGGCCCGTCCTCCAGCCCGGCCACCACGTCGCCGCGCAGCACTGGTCCGTCGTTCACGGGCAGGATGGTCAGATTGACCTTGGCCGTGTCGGTCAGCCCAAGTTCGTCGGCGATGGTATACTCGAAACTCGCCGCGCCGTTATAATTCTCGCGCGCGATGAACTCGATCATGCCCTGGTCGTTCAGCCGGACCTTGCCGTTCTCGGCAAAGCGCGAGATCGAGACAAAGCTCAGCAGATCATCGTCCGGGTCGGTATCGTTCAGCAGCAGGGTCGCCGGGTCGATGGTGATCGTCCCGTCCTGCAACAGGCGGATGCCCTTGTCGTCCCGTGCATCGGGACCAAGATTGAAAGGCCGCACCGAAATGCCGAACTCAAGCGTCGCCTCTGCGCCCCGCGCGTCGATCACGTCGAAGGCGATCGAGGCATCGCCCAGCGCGTCGGGCGTGAAGGAAATTACTCCGGTGTTCGGGTCGAACACCTCCACACCGTTCGTCGAGGCATTGCCGTCCGCGCCGATGTGCAGACCGACGAAGGTGATATCGTCGCCTTCCACGTCGTAGACACGGGCCATCAGCTCTTCGACAGTGAACTCCGAGGTCTCCTGCAGCTTGACCTCGCTCTTGCCCTTGCGGATGCGAGGCGCATCGTTGACGGGCGCAAAGTAGATCTCGACTTCCGCAGTGCTCTGCGCGCCGTCGGCGTCCTCAAGGACATAGGTGAAGCCGGCAAAGCCGAAGTGATCCGGGCGTCCCAGGAATTCGATGTACTGGTTGTCGATCTTCCAGGTCGCGTCGGTGGCGGGGCCGTCGTAGTTCTGCTTATCCTCGTAGGGCCGCAGCGGCTTGCCCCCGGCGTCCACGAGCGGCGACGCGGACACGATCCGCAATTGTTCGGTCTCCGCGTCGCCGTCGACGTCGTAGTCGTTGGCCAGCAGGTTCTCGATCCGGATACGCAGAGGCACGTCTTCCATGCCGTATTGCACGGGATCCGCCACGGCCACCGGCGCATCGTTGACCGGGCTGAGGTTCACCTCCACCCGCGCGGTGGATTCGCGGCCCAGCGGATCGCGGACCGTATAGGCAAAGAAGGCGTCGCCGTTGTGGTCCTGAGCGCCGAGGAATTCGATCATGCCATCGGGATTGATGCTGACCGTACCGAACTGCGCTGCCTGCACCGAGACCAGTTCCAGGTCCTCGATGCCGCTGTCGGCGTCGTTCAGGATCAGGTCCGCCGGGTCAATCACGGCGACCTCGTCCTCGACGCCAAAACGGAAGATGTCGTTCTGCGCGTTGAACCGCCCGTCGCGCAGGTTGGCGGCAATGAAGGCGCGGTCCCAGATGGTGCCATCGGCAAAGACGATCTGCTCGAGTCCGGTCTCGGCGCCCAGGAAGTGATCGGTAACAGTCACCGTGTCGATCAGGAAGCCGTCGTCACGCTCCAGCTCGATAAAGAGATCGTCACCCAGCCGCAAAAGCGAGATGTCCTTGGTCAGGATGCCCTCGTCCAGCACCAGCCGGTCGACATCGCCCGCAAGGCCGGCTTCGCCGATACTGTCCTCGCCGCTGTCAAAGCCGAAGTGATAGTCGTCGGACCCGGCGCCACCCTGTTGCAGGTCGTTGCCAAAGGCGCCCTCGAAGACGTCCGCCCCGTCGGACCCGATAAAGGTGTCGTCGTGGATGGAGCCGATCAGCATCTCGATCGAGGTCAGCGTATCGCCTGCGGCCTCGCCCGCCGTGCCCTGCCCGGTGGCAAGGTTGACCGCCACGGCTTCGTCGGCAAGCGTGTAATCCGCCGTGTCGAAGCCGCCGCGTCCATCCATCTCGTCGGCGCCGCGGCTGCCACGGAACCGGTTGTCCGCTGCGTCGCCCAGCAGCACATCGTCGTGGAAGCTGGCCTGGATGATCTCGATCCCGTCCAGCGTGTCGCCCTCGGCCTCGCCGCCCGAGGCGGTGCCGGCCTCAAGGTCGATCTGAATGCCGGTGGTGGACAGCAGGTAATCGGCCACGTCGGTGCCGACGCCGCCCACAAGACTGTCGGCCCCGCGCCCGCCGCTCAGCGTGTCGTCTCCGTCGCCGCCCGTGATGGTGTCGTTCTCGCGCCCGCCCTTGAGCGCGTTGTCCTGATCGTCGCCGGTCAGGATGTCTGCAGCGTCCGTCCCGATCAGGTTTTCGATGCTGGCAAGTGTGTCGCCCTCGGCCTCGCCGCCCGTGGCCGTTCCAAGGGCCAGGTCGATCTGCACGGCTTCGGTTCCGAATTCGTAGCTGGCCCAGTCGGACCCCGCGCCGCCCGCAAGCCCGTCGGCCCCGGCGCCCCCGGTCAGAGTGTCGTCACCATCGCCGCCGATCAGGTCGTCGCTGCCGCCGCGCCCGATCAACTCGTCGTTGCCGCCGGACCCGCTGAGAATATTGCGGGCATCGTCTCCGCCGAGGGTATCGTTGAACTCGGTCCCTTCGAAGCCTTCAAGATCGACGTAGCGGTCACCCTCGGCAAAGCCGCCCTGACCGATCAGCGTGGAAAGATCCGCGCGCACGCCGGTGTTCGATCCGGCGAATTGCAGGATATCGAACCCGGCTCCGCCGCGCACGTCGTCGGCGTCATCGCCCGCGTTGATCAGGTCGTTGCCGCCGCCCGCCAGGATCAGGTCGGCGCCAAGCCCCGTCAGGATGGTGTCGTTGCCGCCCAGCGCCACGATCATGTCATCGCGGTTGTAACCCTGGATCAACTCGTCAAGCGCGTTGCCTTCGATGTAATCCACCAGCGGCGAACCGGTCAGTTCCTGACCGTAGAAATCCGCCACGGCGGCCCGGGCAAAGCCTGTGTCCTCAAGGCCCTCTTCGTCCGCGATGCGGTATTCGATGGTGACCTCGCCGGTGAAACCGGCGTCGAAACGCGCCACGAGGAACTCTTCGCCACGGAACTCCACAATCTCGAAATCACCCACCGATACGCGGTTGCCCTGCGCAAGCTCGACCGGATCCCAGATCGCATCGACACCGACAAAGGTCGGGCGGTCGCGGTCCGGGTCGTCCAGGTCGTCGTCGATGGTACCGTCGCCGTCGCGGTCCGCCTGCTCGATGTCGAAATCGTTGAACAGCAGGTCTGACACGCGGATCACCAGTGGCACGTCGAAGGGCGTGACAAAGCCCACGTCCTCGACCACCGTCGGGTCGTCGTTGGACGGCACAATCTCGATGTCGAGGAAGCCTTCGACCGTGCCATCGTTGTTATCCGTGAGGAAGTAGACGATGCCGGAAGACCGCTCGGCGTCGATGAAGGGTGTGAACAGCCAGTTGCCATCGGCGTCGGTCTCGATGGTGCCGTTCAGATCTCCAGTCGCCGCGATACCGAACTTGAAGACGTCCGCGATGGGATTGAGCATCCGCCAACCAGTGATCTCCAGCGTCTCGCCATCCACGTCGACGTCGTTCGCGATCAGCGTATCCAGCCGGATCGTCGTCGGGATGTCCTCGGGTACCAGCACCTGGTCGGTTACCGCCACCGGCGGTGCGTCCGAGGTTGCGTCGAAGAACATCGTGACCTGCCCGCCATCCACCGCCCCCGCGGGATCGGTGATGGCGTAGCCAAAGCTCGCCTCTCCATAGAAACCGTCGTCCGGGCGGAAGAAGATCGTGTCGCCATCCGCCACGCCGTGCACGGTGACAAGCTCGCCATCGGCGTTGACGAAATCGCCGTTGATCGGGCCTGTGGCGTTCTCGAAGGTGATGGCCAGGTTCTCGACGTCGCGGTCGTTCTTCAGCAGTTCCAGGATCGGGATTTCCAGCACCGTGTCCTGTGTCCCCTTCAGAACAAAGAACAGATCCTGGCTGCGATAGCTGTCATCACGGGCGATGGGGTTGTCGTTCACCGGCTGGAAGACAAGCACCGCTGTTGCCGTGTCACGCCCGCCTTGTCCGTCGTCGATGGTGTAGCGGAACGTAGCCTCGCCGTTGAAGTTGGACGAGGGTTCGAACAGCACGGTCTGGTTGTCCAGCAACCGCGCAGAGCCGCCCTGCGCACCAAAGACGGAGGCCAGTTCCAACTCACCCTGGGTGTTGCTGTCGTTGGCAACCAGCTGGTCGAGGCTTATGATGACAGGGTTGTCCTCACGCAGAGGGTCGCCCGCCTGATCGGTCTCGAAACGGTCGTCACGCGCATCGGTGCCTTCGTTCACCGCGTTGACGGTAACAAAGGCCTGCCCGGTGGACACCAGCCCCGCAGGGTCGGAGACGATGTACTCGAAGCTGGCCGTGCCAAAGAAATCCTCGGCCGGGGTCACCGTCACGTTGCCGTTGCCATCCAGGACGACCGACAGTTCCGGCGAAGAGATCACGGCCTGCAGGGTCAGCGTGTCGCCGTCGATATCGCTGTCGTTCTGCAACAGCCGCGAGGCAAGGACGGTGAAGGGCGTATCCTCGTCGGTGACCAACCCGTTATCGTCGACCGCCACGGGCGCATCATTGACCGGGGTTACCTCGATGAAGACAGTGGCCTCCGCCCGCCCGCCTTCGGGTGTGTTCGCGGCATAGGTGAACTGCGCCTGCCCGGTGAAATCGGCATCCGGGGTGAAGGCGATGTTGCCATCGCTGGACAGCGCGACCGTGCCATTCACCGCATCGAAGACAGAGCCTACGATCATCCGGTCGCCATCGGCGTCATTGGACAGCAGCCGCTCGACCCGGATATTCAGGAAATCGTCCTCGGCCACGGCAAAGCCGGTGTCGTCCAGCGCCTCGGCCACGGGACGCACGTTGACGTTGATGACCGCCTCGGAGAAGGCGTTGCGGTCGTCGGTCACGATGTAGCGGATCGTGGTCGCGCCGGTGAAGCCGTCGATGGCGGTAAAGACGATGTTACCATCGCCGTTGATCTCGGCCGTGCCATCCGGCGCCGCATCCACACCGAACAGACGCAGCGCGTCGCCATCAGCGTCAAAGTCGTTGCCCAGCACGTCACCGAGGTCGATCAGCAGCGGCTCTCCCGTGGCGACGGCAAAGAAGCCGTCGTCCAGCGCCACTGGCGCGTTGTTGTCCAAGAGCGTCAGCAGCGTGTCGCGGGTCCAGGTTGTCCCGTCGTCAAAGACGTATGCCTCGACCGAACGCGCGCCCTCGTCCAGCGCGTCCAACACCGTCAGGCTGTCATCCGGATGGCCCGCGATATCCAGCTGTACCGACAGGCTGCCCTGGAACAGGCGCGTGACGGTCACGTTCGCCGGGTCGATGCCGACAAGCCGCAGGGTGTCTGTCTCGGCCAGGGAGGTTCCGTTGTCCGTCACCCAGTCGTGGCCGTCGCCCAGCGTATAGATGAAGGTGTCGGCACCGCGACCGCCCTCGGCGCGGTCGTCGCCCAGTCCGAAGTCGATCTGGTCCGCTCCGCCGAAGGCAATAATCGAGTCGTTGCCATCGGTCTCGATATACTCCAGCGCGCGGGCGCGCATCTCGTCCCGGCCCCATTCGGTGCCATCGGCAAAGCGCAGCGTCAGCGAGGCAAGGGAGCTGCCGTTAGTCGCGGCCAGTGCGTTCACCAGGATCAGTTGATCGCCCAGCCGGTTGAAGCGGATCACAAGGTCTTCGCTGTCCGGCCCGCCGCGCACGGCCGAAACGATGTCGGCGATATTGTAGCCCGTGAGTTCGACGACGTTTGCACCACGGCCGAAGGCATCCACCCGGTCCTCGCCGTCGCCCTGCCCGTAGCGGAACAGGTCGTCGCCGCGGTAGCCGACCAGCAAATCGTCGCCCGGGCCTCCGGCCAGCGTATCGTTGCCGTCGGTGCCAAGGATGATGTCGTTGCCGTCGCTGGCCTGCGCATCGGTCAGCAAGGCGGTGATGTCGGCGATGGTCAGCTCGGTGCCATCGTCTTCCAGCACGATCCGCTCGATCCCCGCACCGTTGGTGGCCAGACCGTCGGCGATGATGATGCGGTCGTTGTCGTCGGGGAAGGTGATCGACAGGTCAGGGCTATCGGTGCCCAGCCGAGTGAAAGTCAGATCCCCGGCCGCATAGCCGGAGATGATAAGCACGTCCGCAGCCGAGCGCGCGTTTTCGCGCAGGATGTCGCGCCCGTCCCCGGCGGCAAAGCGGTAGGTATCGTTGCCCTCGCCGCCAGATACGCGGTCATCGCCAAGGCCACCCGCCAGCGGGTTATCCGCGGCGTCGCCAAAGATGAAGTCGTCCAGCTGAGAGGGCACGCGCGCGATCAGGTCGGCGGTGGTCCATTCCGTCCCGTCGTCGAAGCGAACCGTCTCGATCTTGCCATCGCCCAAGGCGTTGTCGATGCGGACGCGGTCGCCGTCCGTGCCAATCGCCAGGATCATGGCCGAGCCGTCGGAGGATTGCGCCACGCGCACATCGTCGGGCGTGATGCCGGGGCCGAGGATCAGCACGTCGTTGCCGCCGTCGTCGGCAATGCGGTCCTGGTCGTCACCAGTGCCAAAGCGGTAGGTGTCGTCACCCAGGCCGCCTTCCAGCAAGTCGACGCCGATGCCCCCGGTCAGGTCGTCCGCCCCATCCTTGCCGATCAGCCGGTCGTCACCCGCCAGCCCATCCAGCGCCTCGCCGGCTTCGCTGCCATGAATGACGTCGTCTCCTGCGGTGGCGGCCAGCGCCAGCGCGACGAGCGCCGCCATGTCCCATGTCTCGCCGGTCTCGGAGAAGACCACCTGCAAGAGGCCAACCGGATCGGGCATGATGCCGGTATCCACCCGGTCGTCGGTGCCGATGAGGCGCAGAACGATGGTAGGCTGACCGGGCACCAGTGCCACGTCGGCGGGCGTGATGCCGGGACCGAGGCGCACCGTGGTCAACCCCTCGGTGTCGTGGATCACGTCCTGTCCGTCACCGATGTTGAAGAGGTAGGTGTCGTCGCCCGCGCCGCCTTCGGTGCGGTCATCGCCGGAACCGCCCGCGATGGCATCGTCATTCGAACTGCCGAGAATGAGGTCGTTGCCGCCCTGCCCCTCGACCGTCACCGCATCCAGCACGCGCAGCACATCATCGCCGTCCGTGCCCGCCATGGCCTGCGCGCGCAGCGCCGCGGCATCCCAAGTCGTGCCGCCGTCAAAGACGACTTCCTCGATAACGGTGAGCGGAGGCTCTGCTGCCGCGCCGATCAGGCGGATGCGAGTGTCCCCTGAGGTGATCCGCAGCTCCAGGTCATCGCCCAGCACCACGACCCGCACATCACCCGCCGCGATCCCGGCCGCAAAGAGGATGCGGTCCACGCCGCCCGCGTCGGTGATGGTGTCAAGCCCGTCAAACGCGCCGTAGAGATAGGTGTCGTTCTGCGCGCCGCCGGTGATCGTGTCATTGCCCGCGCCGCCTTGGAAGACGTCATTGCCGGCGTATTGGGCCACGTCGTCGCCGCCGGTCAGCGTATCGTCGCCCGCGCCGCCGGAGAGGGTGTCATCCTCCGCCCCGCCGGACAGGTCGTCATTGCCCGCCTCGCCCGCGATCTGGTCATTGCCAAAGCCGCCACTGATGGTGTCGCCGTCAGCGCCCCCGGCAAGGCTGTCGTTGCCGCCCAGCCCCGCGATCTCGTCCGCGCCGCCGTTGCCAAAGATCAGGTCTCCCAGGGGTCCGCCGATCAGAAGGTCCGCATCGGCGCTGCCAGAGGTGCCGGAGATGTCGCGCTCGAGGTCCACGCCACCGAAGTTGGCGGGCGTCAGCGCGGTTGCGTCCACGCCCAACAGCCGCAGCACCGACCTTGCCACCCCGGTATCGTCGGTCAGCAGCACCAGTGTGTCGGCGCCCTGCTGCTGCAGTTGCAACCGTCCGCTGGCAAATGGGTTCGGCGTGGACGAGGTCAGCCGCAGGATGTCGCCCGTATCGCCGGGCGTGAAATCGGTAATGATGTCCTCGGCTATGCTGCCGTCGATCGACATGCTGGGCAGGTAGCGATAGGTGTCGCGCCCGGCACCGCCGGTAATTGTATCCACGTCGCCATCGGCCAGCAGGTCACCGAAAATGTCGTCGCCATCGCCGCCGTCAAGCGAATCCGCACCCTCGCCCCCGGAAATGTAATCGCCAAGCGCGGTGCCGGTGATCGTCTCGCCGGTGGCGACGCCGTAGAAGGCCTCGCCGTCGATGCCAAGGTCCGGCTGCACCCGCGCCGCGATCTCGGCCGCGGTGAGCGTGGTGCCCGTGGACAGGCGCAGCTGTTCCAGCGCACCGGCATCCCCGGCGAAATGCCCAAGAACCACGACCCGGTCGCTGGACCCGGCAAAGCGCACCGTCAGGTCGGCGCCATCCGCCCCGGTCCGGCTGAATCGCAGATCGTCAAGCGCGTAGCCCGAGATCTCCAGCACGTCGGAGCCGGTGGCATCGCCCGCGTCGTCGATGTTCAGCACACCGTCCCCGGCGGCGAAGAGGTAGAGGTCGCCGCCCGTGCCGCCGCTGGCGCTGTCGGTGCCCGGGCCCCCGTCGAGTTCGTCGTCTCCAGCGCCGCCGGACAGCGTGTCGTCGCCCTCGTCCCCGGAGAGGCTGTCCGCCCCGCCTTCACCCGAAAGGGAATCCGCGCCCGCGAGGCCGGTCATCAGCTCGTCCGCGTCGGTGCCGCCGTAGGTATCGTCGCCCGGTGTGCCCGCGGTG
Organism: Paracoccaceae bacterium; assembly: GCA_034670345.1. Classification (GTDB taxonomy): domain Bacteria; phylum Pseudomonadota; class Alphaproteobacteria; order Rhodobacterales; family Rhodobacteraceae; genus Antarctobacter. The sequence goes on from JAXMNQ010000039.1 coordinate 17,691, forward strand.
GACTGCGCCAGCAAGGTCGCCGCATCCCAGACCGTGCCGTCCTCGAAGACCACGCTGTCCATCTGTCCGCTGGTCAGCCCGTTGAGCAGGGTCAGGCGATCCTCACTGCCATCAATCCGCAGCACGAGGTTGTTGCCGACCCGCGAGACCGTGAGATCGCCCGGTGCGATACCCGCCCCGAAAACGAGGCTGTTCAGCCCGCTGGTGTCTGTGATCGTGTCCTGCCCGTCGCCACGCGCGAACAGGTAGGTGTCGTCGCCAGTACCGCCGTTCAGGGCGTCGTCGCCGGTTCCGCCTGCCAGCGTATCGTTCTCGGACCCGCCGTCCAGCGTGTCGTTGCCCGCGTTGCCCGAAAGGTCGTCCGCGCCTGCGTTGCCTTCGGCAAGGTCGTCGCCGCCAAGACCGGCCAGCGTGTCGTCGGCATCGGTGCCGTAGAGGCTGTCGTCCCCGGCGCTTGCGACCTGCGCCGCCGCGATCAGATCCGCGGCGGTCCAGCTGGTGCCGTCGTCAAAACGCACTTCCTCGATGCTGTAGTTGGACAGGTCCAGCGCGCGTTGCAGCGTTACCCGGTCCTCTGTCCCGGTGATGCGGATGACAATGTCGCGGCCATCGGGCGAGGAAACCTCCAGGTCACCCGGGCCGATCCCGGCACCGAACTGCAGCACGTCGATGCCGTTGCTGTCGCGGATCTGGTCCTGCCCGTCACCCGGGTTGAAGACATAAGTGTCGTGGCCGGAGTAGTCTTCCAGCAGGTCGCGGCCCAGCCCGCCGGTGTGGGTGTCATCGCCCGGGCCGCCTTCGGTGGTATCGTCGCCCGACCCCATGTTCAGAGCGTCGTTGCCGCCCGAGGCATTGACGGAATCCGCCCCCGGCCCGGTGTCGAAGACCTCGTCCGTATTGTCGCCGAATATCTCCTGCGCGGCCGCTCGCGGAGGCGCCGACCGCGCTACGAGTTCGTCATGGGTCCAGACCGTGCCATCGGCAAAGCGTACTTCTTCGACCTGCGCCCCGGTGGAACCCAATGCTCCTACGATGGTCAGCCGCTCTTCCGTTCCGTTGAGCCGCAGTTGCAGGTCGTTGCCAGCGGCCATAACCGTCACTCCCGACGTCAGGATGCCCGCCTGCAGTACGACGTGGTCCACGCCGTCCGTCTCTTCGATCCGGGTCTGGCCCTGACCCAAGCCGAAAACATAGGTGTCGTCGTCCGCGCCGCCTTTCAGCGTGTCCGCGCCGGTGCCGCCGTCCAGCGTGTCGTTGCCCTCGCCGCCTTCGAGCACGTCAGCGCCCTGCCCGCCCAGCAGGCTGTCGTCCCCGGCATTGCCCAACAGGCTGTCGTCGCCGCCCAGGCCAGCGATCACATCGCCCGCTGCCGTGCCTGCAATCTCCTGCGCGCTGCCGTCGCCGCCCTGGGTAAAGGCCAGAAGGTCTGCAAAGGTCCAGACCGTCCCATCGTCGAAATGGACTGCTTCGATCTCTTGCCCGATGCCCAGCAGAGCACCCCTGATGGCGATCCTGTCGTCGGTCCCGACCAGCAGCACCAGGTCGGTGCCGCCCTGCTGGCGCACCCGGACGTCTCCGGGCGCGATGCCCGCGCCAAGTTCGATGACATCTGTGCCGGCAAGATCCGTGATCTCGTCAAAGCCATCCCCAACGCCAAAGCGATAGATTTCGTCGCCCGAGACATCGCTCAGCAGGTCGGTCCCCGGCCCGCCCTCGATCACATCGTTGCCTGCGCCGCCGGCAATCGTGTCATTGCCCGCCAGACCGTCGATCTCGTCCGCACCGGCGAGGCCGGACAGGGAATCGGCAAACGCCGTGCCGACGATCACGTCATCGGTGGGCTGCGGTTCGACCAGTCCGCCTGACGCCGGCACCGCGCGCGCGATCAGTGCGGCATAATTCCAGACGGTACCATCGGCAAAACGCACTTCGGAGATGTAGTCGTAGAGTTGGCCTTCCTCGACAAAGATCCGGTCCTCGGTGCCGGAAATCTTCAGGATCAGGTCGTCGGAACCGCTCAATTCGACAATCACATCGCCGGGCGCGAACGACGCATCAAAGGAAATGACCTGATCGTAGAAACGGCCGCGGTTACTGTCGATGCTGTCCTGCCCAAAGCCTGCTGCGAACTCGAAAAAGGCATCGCCGCGGGCGCTCAGCGTGTCGTCGCCAGTGCCGCCAATGATCGTGTCCTGACCCCGGTCGCCGTAGATCGAGTCGTTGCCGCCATTGCCGACAAGCAGGTTGGAGGAAGTGTTGCCATTGATCGTGTCGTCGCCGGCGCCCCCCTCGGGGACCGGCGGGTTGTCACCGTCGATCTGCGTCTCGCGGACGACGGTCGCCATGGCCAGAAGGTCGGCCTGTGTCCAGACCGTGCCATCGGCAAAGCGTACCTCGTCGACGCCGTTGTCCGTACCGGTGCCGCCACTGTCATAATACTCGATCGTCAGCCGATCATTTGCGCCAATGACCTTGAGCACGAAAGGTCCGTCGGCATAGGGCTGCTCGACGGTGAAATCCGAGGGCGCCAGCGTGGCGTCGAAGATCACGGCGGAGACCGTCGCAGCGTTGAGTTCGTTGTAGATATAGTCGTTTCCGAAGCCTGCCGAGAACCGGAAGAACGCGCCGCTGGGGGCAGTGCTGGTTTCTTGGTAGCTGTAGAGAACGTCGTCGCCCGGCCCGCCGGTCAGGTCGTCAAAGCCGTCTCCCCCGTCGAGGTAATCGTCGCCTTCGAGACCGACCAGGGTGTCATTGCCGTCAAGGCCGATCAGGTCGTCCGGACCTGCCGTCCCGGTCAACGTGTTGTCGAGAGCGTCGCCCTCCTGGTAGGTGGACGCGGGCTCGGGCACCGCCGCTGCATAAAGGTCCGCAAGCGAAAGAACCGTGCCGTCACCGAGGAAGCGGACCTCTGAAATGCCCCCGGCGATCGGGGCCACCGCGCCGGTGGTTTCATCGACCGAGGCAGAAACGTAAAACTCCACCCGGTCGGTGACACCGGCGAAGGACAGGATCAGCCGGTTGCCGAATTGATTCAGCGTCACCTGGAGATCGCCCGCTGCAAGCGTGGCGTCGAACTCGACAATGTTCTGGTCGCTGCCCGTGTAGTCGAAGTCCGAGATGTAGTTCTGCCCGAACCCGGCGGAGAAGCGGTAAGTGTCGTTGCCCTGGCTTCCGTACAGGGAATCGTTGCCCGGTCCGCCGGTCAGCAGGTCGTCGCCGTTGTCGCCTTGCAGGGTGTCGTCACCGGCCAGACCTTCAAGCGTGTCGTTGCCTTCGTTACCGTTGATAATGTCCGCGCCACTGGTGCCGATCAGGCTATCATCCTGCGCCACTGCCGTGGCCGTGATGAATTGACCGTCCGCGTTCGTCAACACCGCCATAGCGCGCAGATCGGCATGGGTCAGCACCGTGCCGTCGGCAAATCGGACCTCGTCGATGCTGCCGGTGGTGGGCGTCGCATAGTTGCCATCCACGATGGTCAGCCGGTCTTCCGACCCCGGGAAACTCAGGATCAGGTCACCCCAGGTGGATTGCGTTTTTTCGACCATCAGGTCGCCGGGCGCGAACCCCGCGACAAATTCCACCACGTCGAAGTTGACACCGGCATTGACGCCGCCATCGTCTATCGTGTCCTGCCCAAAGCCCGGCGCGATGCGATAGACGTCGTTGCCGCCCTGGCCTTGCAACAGGTCGTTGCCGCTGCCGCCGACAAGCGTCTCGCTCGCCGTCGTGCCGGTCAGGCTGTCATTGCCGCCCTGCCCCGACAATTCAGCCGGACCGCCAACTCCCGGGATCGAGTCGTCCCCGTCCCCGCCTTCGATCAGCAGAGAAGCCGCGCCGCCCGCCTGCACCAGACCCAGCGGCCCGGTCAGAGGAATGGCCGCAGCCTGAAGGTCGGCGAAGGACCAGGAGGTTCCGTCCACCTCGAAGGTCACGCTTTCCATGGTGCGCCGGTCAAGCGCGCCCGCCAGCCGCAGGGTATCGGTGCCGCCGTTCACGGCAAGGATCAGGTCGTCGCCCTCGACATAGACCGTCACATCGCCCGGGGCGATCGGCGCCTCGAAGATCACCGCGTCAGTGCCCGCGCTGGAGAAGAAGGAGTGCTGGTTCTCCTCCAGCACGTCATGGCCGAAGCCGGGCGCAAAAAGATAGGTGTCGTTGTTGGTTCCACCGATCAGCAGATCGTCGCCAGGCCCGCCCATCATTGTATCGTTGCCGGCGTCACCGCGCAGCGTATCGTTACCGCTGCCGCCGGTCAGCGCGTCGTTGTCGGTGCCGCCTTCGATACTGTCGAAACCCGGACCGCCGCCAAGAACATCGTCGCCGCCCGCGCCCAGAACGGTGTCGTCGCCCGCCAGCGCATCCACGGTGTCCGCCGCCCCGTCCCCGGCGATGACCTCGTCACCGGGCGTGGCGCCACCCAGAAGCGCCAGCAGGCCCGCCTGATCCAGCGTACGCCCGTCGTCAAAGCGCAGGGTTTCGATGTAGTAGCGGTTGTTCGACAGCGCGTTCTCGATGGTGATCCGCTCGTCCCGCCCGGCAAAGCCAAGCACGAGATGATCGCCCGAGGCACGCACCACCAGGTCGTCTAGCGACAGCCCGGCGCCGAAGACGATCTCGTCAGCGTTCGAATTGCTGTTGTTGCCGTTGTCGCTGACCGTGTCCTGACCGAAACCCGCCTCGAAGCTGTAGACATCGCTGCCGTCACCGCCGCTCAGGAAATCGTTTCCGGTCCCCCCGATAAGGGTGTCCTCTCCGGCGATGGCATAGATCGTGTCGTTGCCGCGGCCGCCGTCGATCTCCTCGCCGTCATAGCTGCCGTACAGCAGTTGGTCGCTGGCATCGGCCACCAGCGCCATATCCACCAGTTCGGCGTGGGTGAAAGTGGTACCGTCGTCGAAACTGACCGTCTCGATCCGGTATCTGCTCCAGTCCATCGAGTCGCGCAGCAGCAGCGTCTCGCCCGAAAGGAAGCTCAGCAACAGGTCGTCGGTGCCCACCACCTCGACGCGCATGTCTTCGGGCCGCAGTCCAGGACCAAAGACCACCTCGTCGGCGTTCGAGTTGCTGGCATTGCCGTCGTCGGAGATCGTGTCCTGGCCAAAGCCCGAATCGAAGAGGTAGGTGTCGTTGCCGTCATTGCCGGACAGGCTATCGTTCCCGGTGCCGCCGGTGATGGTGTCGTCACCCGCGCGCGCGGTCACTGTATCGTTGCCGCCGCCCGCGTCGATGGCATCAGCGTCATAGCTTCCGTCCAGCTCCTCATCCCGCGCCCCGCCGGTGAGCGCAAGGGCCAGAACCTCCGCATGGCTCAGAACCGTGCCGTCGGCGAACTCGAAACTTTCGATCCGGTAGCGGTTCCAGTCCAGCGAACGCTCGATCAGCAGGCGATCCTCGGTCCCGGCAAAACGCAGTTCGAGGTTCGCCCCCAGGGTCTGCACCTGCAGGTCGGTCACCGCGATTCCGGCCCCGAACACCACCCGGTCCGTGTCAGAGCCGGTGGCATTGCCGTTGTCGGTGATCACATCCTGACCGAACCCGGCCTCGAAACGGTAGGTGTCGCTCTCGTCGCTGCCGTTCAGAACGTCGTTGCCGCCACCGCCGATCAGCGTGTCGGCCCCGCCGCGCGCGTTGATCGTGTCGTTGCCGCCGCCGCCGTCGATCTCTTCGGCGTCGTAGCTGCCCCAAAGCTGCTGGTCCGCGTCCGTCCCGGCCAGAGCGAGTGCCACCAGATCGGCATGGGTCAGCACCGTGCCATCGTCGAAGCGCGCGCTCTCGATCCGGTAGCGGTTCCAGTCGAGCGTCCGGAAGATCCGCACAGAATCCCCGGTCGGGAAGGACAGGACAAGGTCGGCGCCGTCCGCCACCACCGTCATGTCGGATACATTCAGCCCTGGGCCGAACAGGATTTCGTCCGTGCTGGCCGAGTTGTTGTCGCTGACCGTGTCCTGACCGAACCCCACCTCGAGAAGGTACTGGTCATCCCCGGCCTGCCCGGACAGTTGGTCATTGCCCTGCGCGCCGTTCAGCGTGTCATTGCCGTTGCCGGCATTGATCGTGTCGTCACCCCAGCCACCTGTCAGCGACTGCGCCGTCGAATCCCCGCCGATGACCTGCCCGACCGCACGGACATAGGGCGCACCGTTGAGGTTGCCCGCGGTGACGTTCGCCTCGACCACACCCACAAGGCGGAACAGGGCACGCGCCTCGGCCAGGTCGGTCACGCCGTCCTCGGCGAAATAGACGTAGGTATCCGCGCCTTCTTGCCGGGTTACCACCTCACCCGTCAGCCCGGAGGCGATGCGGATGTCCAGCACGTCGCCAAGGTCGCCCACCTCGAAGCCGGTGATTGTGATCAGCCCCGCGCCCTCGTCCACCAGCGGCACGAAAAGCTCGAACAGGTCGACCACGCCGGGCTGCGCATCGACGCTGCGGGCCAGAATCGTGGCGCCTGCCCCGTCGTCCACCAGCGTCTCCAGCGGGCCGCCGCCGTCGTTGCCGTTAGCGGTTGTGAAGGCCGCGGCGCCGAAGGGGTCGAAGTCCGGCACCGAGGGGGTGAGCAAACGTTGCGCCTCCACTTCGGTGACCAGCGCCGCCGCAATATCCGCTGCGCTCAGGATGGCAAGGCCGTTGAAATCAAAGACCTCGATTGGCGGGTTCGACCAGGCGAACTGGTTCCGGATCAGCAGACTGTCCGTGGCGCCGACGAAGCGCAGCAGCAGGTCGTTGCCCTGCCGCACGGCGACCAGTGCCGACGGGTCCAGCCCCGCGCCAAAGCGCAACGTGTCACTGGAGCCGCTCCAGTTGGCCGCCTCCACGATCTCGTCATGGCCGTCGCCCAGATCGAAGCGGTAGGTCGTGTTGCCCGGCCCACCGGCCAGAAGGTCATTGCCCGGCCCGCCGTCAAGAACCGTGTCAAAGTTGAGCACGGTCCCAAGGTCGATGCGCTGATCGCCCGGTCCGCCTTCGGCCACCAGGGCGAGGATTTCCGCCAGGCTCCAGCTTTCGCCGGTGGCGAACTCGAACCGCTCGATGCTGCTGTTGCGCCCCTTGCGGGCGAACATGTCCTGGATCGTGATGCGGTCCTCGGTGCCCGCGACCCCGATCACCAGGTCGCGCGGTCCGGCCTCCAGCACGACAAGATCCGTCGGTGCGATGCCCGCGCCAAAGCGCAGAACGTCCACTGCTGATGCGTCCAGTTCCTCGACATCGGCGATGGTATCCTGCCCGTCTCCAAGATCGAAAACATAGGTGTCGCCGCCGCTGTTACCTTCCAGCAGGTCGTTGCCGGTGCCGCCGTCCATCACATCCGCGCCACGCCCCGACGCAAGGCTGTCATTCCCCCCAAGTCCGAAGAGGTTGACCGCCGATTCCGGCGAACCATCCGTCGAGAACGGACCCGAGCCCACGCGGATCACGTCGTCGCCGTCCGTCGCCGGGACCGACAGCGCCATGGACGCGATCGAAACCTCGGTGCCGTCGTCGAAGCGCAGCGTGCCGACGATGGCGTCCGGGTCCCCTGCCGGGTCGAAGAGCGTCAGCCGGTCGTCAGTCCCATCCACCAGCAGGATAAGGTTGCCCAACGCATCCCGCTTGGGGGTAATGTCCGACAGGGCGATCCCCGGACCGAAAGCGATGACGCCAAAGCCGTCTGCCGCGCCGTCCGAAGTGATGCGGTCCTGCCCGTCGCCCAGATCGAAGCGGTAAACATCGTCGCCGCGCCCGTCGATGATCAGATCGTTGCCAAGACCCGCGCGGTAATCCTCATCACCGGGCGTGCCGCGCAACAGGTCGTCAGTGTCAGTGCCGATGGCATTGACGAGGTCCAGCAGGCTGTCGCGGGTGAACTGGGTGCCGTCACCGAAGGTGATAAGGTCCACCGCAGCGTTGCGGATCACGATCACATCGTCGTTGACCAGGAAGCTCAGCAGCAGGTCGTCGCGGTCGGCGGTCAGGCGCTCGACCTGCATGTCGCCGGGCCGGTGGCCCTGAATCACCAGCGTGTCGAACCCCTGTTCATCCTCGATCACGGTCTGGCCATGACCGTAACTCACTTCGTAGGTGTCGTTGCCACGGCCGCCCAGCAGTACATCGTCGCCTAGCCGGCCGGTCATCGTGTCGGCTCGGTCGCTGCCGCGCACCACGTCGTTGCCGTCACTCACCTGCTCGTCGATCAGCGCCTGGATCAGCTCTTGCGCGCCCCATTCGGCAAGGTCGGCGGTAAAGACGATACGCGGCAGCGCGCCCGAGCCCAGCGCCCCGGCAATCACGATCTCGCCCGTGCCTCCGGGGAAGGCCAGCACCACGTCGTCGCTGGACCCGTCTGCGCGGCGCACGCTCATGTTGTAGCTGGGAATGCCGGTGATGCGCAGTGTGGAGTCTGTCACGCCCCAGGGCATCTCGACCCGGTCGACACCTTCGCCCGCGGCGATCTCGACCACCGCACCCTGCGACATGAGAATGCGATCATTGCCGCCACCCGGGAACAGCACGGTTCCCGGCTCGAAATCGCCTGAGTCGAGCAGGTTCTGCCCGTCAAATGCAGCGCTGTCGCGCAGGATGTCACGAACCTGGGCGATGGTCAGTTCGTAGCCGTCGGCAAATTCGAACACCTCCACCGGCGTGTCGATATAGCCGCCAAGGATCACGATCCGCTCGCCGGTATCTTTCAGCGTGATCAGCAGATCGCCGTCAATGTTCTCGAAATCCAGCGTGTCGACGGTGATGCTGGCGCCGAAGATCAACCGGTCGAAACCCGAGGTATCCCGGATCGAGGTCGATGTGTCGCCGTGGTTGACAAGGTAGGTGTCGTCGCCGCCGCCGCCTTCCATCGCGTCGAAGCCGGCACCGCCGGAAATCGTGTCGTCACGCGTATCGAGGCCTTGCAGACGCTGGTCGGTGTCGTTGCCGGTCAGCATCTGGTCGATGATTTCTTCCAGCGTCAGCACCGTGCCGTCACCAAAGCGGAATTCTTCCACCCGTGTCGCGCCCAGCCCGTCGACGATGGTCAGCACATCCACCCCGTCGCCGAGGTCGATCACGAGGTCCAGCCCGTTACGCGTGATCTTCAGCGCGTCGCGCGTGACGCTTGCGCCGAATTGCACCACGTCGATCACGCCCGGCGCGTCGGGCCGTTCCTGGATCTGGTCAAAGTCGTAATCCGCCCCGAAGGCGTAGAGGTCCGCCGCCGACCCGCCCTGCAGCGTGTCGTCGCCCTGGCGGCCATCCAGCGTGTTGGGGTTGTTCGGGTTGCCGGTGATCAGGTTGTCGCCGCGGTTGCCGCCCTCGATGTTCAGCCGTTCCTCGACATCTGCAATCGACAGGAAGGTGCCATCGGTGAACTCGAAGCGCTCCACCCCGTTGTCGATATCGAGGAACTGGTTGCGGATGCGCAGCGTGTCGGTGCGCTCCAGCACCGAGATGACAAGGTCATTGCCGTCCTTGGTAAAGACGATGTTTGCCTGGGTGATGTCGTCGCCCAAGCGTACAACGTCATCCACCGGCACTACGATGCCCTCCCGGTCAGCCCAGGAGGCGCGCACACGCGTGTCGACGATCACGTCGGCGCCATAGCCCACGTCAAACAGGTAGATGTCCCCACCGTCGCCGCCGACCAAGGTGTCGTCGCCCGCGCGGCCGTCAAAGGTCTCGGCGAAGTTGGACCCAATGATTTCCTCGGCCGCGTTCGTGCCGACGAGGTCGATGTCCTCGGGGTTGAAATCGGTGTATTCGAGCACGCCGTCGGCGAACTGGAAGAATTCCACCGCGTGCTTTTGCTGGTTCGCCCGCACGTACTGGTTTTCCAGCGTGATGCTTTCGCCGCTGCCGTTCAGCGTGATGATGAGGTCGAGCGCGGTCCGCGAGAAACTCACGTCCGCAATGTTAATGTTGCGGAACTCGATCTCGTCGGACTGGCCCGGCCCCGAGAGATATTCCTCCGACGTGTCGAAAATCGTGTCCTGGCCGTAGCCCGATGCAAAGACATAGGTGTCGTTTGCGCCCAGCCCTTCCAGCCTGTCGTTGCCGGCGCCGCCGTCGATGGTATCCCGGATGTGCTCGAAGCCGTAGATCGTGTCGTCGCCCTCGGTCGCGGCGATCTTCACATAGTGGTCCAGGAGTTGCAGGTAGTCCCAGGTGATCCCGTTGGAGAAACGGAAGTCCTCGATGAGGTTGGTGAACCCTACCAGGAAGACGTACTCGAGGTAGTCCGTCAGGATAAGCTGGTCGTCAGTTCCCTTGACCTGCAGCCGCAGCGTATCGCTGGACCCGTCCCGGAGGAAGTCGAAGTCCGTCCAGTTCAGGTCGTCCTTGAAAACGGCAATGTCGTCCTTTGGCCCGAACGGTCCGGCAAAATCCTTGTCCAGAACAACGTCCTGACCGTAATCGCGGCCATAGATGTAGGTGTCGTAGCCCGAACGCCCGGTCAGGAAGTCATCGCCGGCGCCGCCGTCCAGGCGGTTGGCGTTGAGCACGCCATAGATGACGTCGTCGTTCTCGGTCTTGGCATTGGCGAGCACCCTGTCGACGATCTGGTTGAACTCCAGCGCCGGGCCGCTTTCGAACACGATGCGTTCGATCTGGTTCGGCGCGATGAAATCCAGCCCGGCCGTGGCGCCAATGGCCTCACCGAAGAACCCGAGATTCAGGACCAGCCCGCCGAACTGATCCACCAGCCGCAGGCTGTCGCCGGTTTCGTTGCCATTCTCGTCCAGCAGAGTGATGAGCAGGTCAGTATCGTCGCCATCGCGGGTGAGGCGGATGTTGTCCTGGGTGATGTCCGTTCCGCGGAACATCAGGAAGTCGATGCCCGCCTCTATCGGCCCGAAAGAGAAATTGCCCCGGTCGTCGATGACATCGGCACCGTCGCCGCGCCGATAGTAATACGTGTCGCCGCCCGCGCCCCCGGAGAGATAGTCGTTGCCGAGGCCGCCCATCATCACATCGTCAGAACCGGAGCCATAGAGCGCGTCCGCCTCGTCGAGGCTGGCTCGGTCGTAGTCCAGCACCTCGAAGGCCATGCGATAGCGTGTCCAGATCGTGCCGTCGGCAAAGATGATCTCGTTCACGCCCGTTTCCATCCGGGTGCCATCCCGCAGAAGGATGTTGCGCTCCCCCAGGAATTGGTCGGTGAGCCGGACGAAATCGGCGCGGTCGTTGTAATACAGGATCAGGTCTTCGCCGTCGCGCACCGCCTCGACGTCCTCGGGCATGAGGTGAGCAAAGCGCAGTGAATCCGGGTCGCCCAGATCGCGGTCGAGGATCACGTCCTCGCCTCCGCCCTGGCCGACGAAGTAGACATCGACCTCGGGCCGGTCGGTGAATATCTCGGCATCCGCTGTATAGCTGCCGGTGATCGTCGAGTTCCCTTCGGTCAGCAGGTAGAACGTCACGTCCTGATCGCGCGGACCCATAAGGTAGTCGCCGACCGGATGGGTAAAGATGCGCTCTTCGTCGATGCCGAAAGCGTTGGCGATGGCAAAGATGTCGAGATCGACCGGCGTCGTCTCCGAGGCCGCCAGCAGCATTTGCATCACATAGGCCTGGTCGTATTCGGCCTTTGATTCAAAGATCAGGTCGGGATCCCCTGGCTTGTAGTTGGGGAAGATCTGCTGGACGATCATGTTCCAGCCGAGGAAATAGTCGTAGACCGCGTCGTCGGCATTCGACGCGGGCGCCCCGGCAAAGATCGCCTCGAACATCGGCGCCAGTTCGCGGTCTGTGGTTGGGCGATAGATGTCTTCGACGACGTCGTAGGTCAGGCCCGGGAAGAAGTCGCTCAGCCCCGACTGCATCGCCATCTTGACCGCCAGGCGGTAGCTGGTGAGCGTGTACTGCGCGAGGTAGACCCCGGCGAGATTGATCATCGGCTCGATGACCGAAACAAAGGTCTCCTCGCTGTCGCTGTAGTTGCCGCCTTCAACCACGCGGTAGTCGATCAGCCCGGTGTCGTCGTCCAGCGTCGCGCTGAGCATGTCGGGGCGGAACTCGACGCCCCCCAGAGCGCTGGCGAATTGAAGCTGCCCAGGCGTCAGGACCGCGACACGGTAGGCGCTGTCATCGCTGACGCCGACCTCGTCCAGCGTATCCAGATCGACTTCGTAGTTGCGCAGGTTGAATTCGCGGCTATCGCCCGTCTTGAACTGCAGTTCCAGCGCCCGGTCGAGGTTGCGCGCCCAGACGAGGAAGGTCCCGTCCTTGTCGGTGACCTCGACGGTGTAATCCACCGTGACACCATCGGTGACGCGGAAGCCGATCCGCTCGACCTCGATCTCGGCGTAGAGATTGAACTGGATCTCCTCGACCCGCCACTCCTGCCCCGGGTCGCGCGACAGGGCGAGGATGTCCTCGACCGTGGGCGCGGCGATCAAGACGCCCGCAGCGTCGGTGATCGCCCGCCCACTGGCCAGCCGCCAGCTGCCGTCGGCGTTCTGGATGCCATAGTCGTCCACCACCACGCGGTCGTCGACGATCCGTGCGAGGTAAGGCGCATTCTCGCGGAACTGCACGGGTGCGCTGCGCTGTGCCGGAGACCAGGCCTGCTCCAGCTGCCAGTTCTGCCCGGCGGCGGCGGGCTGTGCGAGAACATCCTCCAGCGTCGGCCGGTCGATCGGATTTCCCAGGGCATCCAGCAAAGGTGAGCCGCTGGCCATCTGCCAGTAGCCGCCCGTCGCGTCCTCGACATAGACACCGTAATCCGCAAGGCTGACCGCGCCCCCGGCGTCGGTGGACAGCAGGACCGGCGTCAGCTCCAGCGAGGTCTCCAACGTCTGGCCCCAGTAGCCCAGGACGGGACCGACCTGATCCACCAGCGTAAAGAAGTCCGGAACGGTCATCCCGGCCGCGGCATCCGCCACGATCTCGCCAAAGGCGATGTCGTTGGCCATCGCGACCGAGAGATCCGTGGTCGAGCCGTAGCCGCGGCTGTCCAGCGTCAGGTCCTGCTGCCAGGCGGCCAGCCCGCTCTCACCGGCATAGATCGACTGCGCGTCCGCCGTCTCGAAGATTGCCTCAAACAGCAACCTCGTCTCGCCGTTGGCAAAGGTAACGTCACTGGTGCCGGTCAGCTGCGCCCCTTGGGGGGTGGTGAGATCCAGCGATGTAACCTGACTGACATCGATGGAAACGATGTTGAGCGCGTCCAGGGTCTGCAGCTCACCCGCGTCGGTGATCCCGTCCTCGTTGCGGTCCTGCCAGATCAACAACTCGGACCAGATCGCATCGGCGGCGCTGATCTTGCCGTCTTCGTTGCCGCCCTCGGCGGCCGCATCGTATTGGGCGAGATCGGCAAAACCGCCGTCGTATTTCGCGCCGAACATCTCGCTGATGTCATCGATCCGGCCGTTGTCGTTGACATCGCGCACAAGAAAGCCGTCGTCGCGTCCCAGCCAGCCGGTGCGCTCGGCGAACTTGTTGCCGTCCAGATCGAAATAGATCTGGTTGCGCTCCACCGCGATGGTTTCAAGCCCGTCGCCATCGAGGTCGATCACCAGAGGGTCGTCTTCGCCCGACCATTTCAGCGCCTTTTCCCAGCGGGTCGCGGCGCTGGCCATCCACCAGGCCGAATTCGCATCCGCCAACGCCGACCAGGCGCGGATCATGAAGTTGAGGACCGGCGTCGCCTTGACGATCTCGTTGGCGACGATGGCGCCCCCCATCAGAATTTCGAACACGCTGGGGAAGGTAAAGAGCATGCCGAGGTCGGCGGTCTCGTCCGCCTCGCTCTGGTTCAGTGCCTTGAGACCGCCCAGGATATCCTCGGGGATCAGGGCCGTTATGAAGAAATCATTGTTTTCGAAGCTGTAGTTGCGGATGGTCTGCCAGGGGATCTCCGCATCTTCGGCGCCGGCGTCAGGTGTCGTTCCGTCATCGACGAGGAGGTCCCAAAGCACTTCGCCCGCATTGAGCACCCGCAACGACCCGTCCTTGGCCGCGACGTAGACCATGAACGGCAGGTAGGTGTCGTAGAACACCCTGAGAAAGTTGCCTGTCGCCGCGCTGACCATGACAGAGGCAAAGGCGGTGGCATAGTTTACCGCGCCGACGATGGTGTCAGAGACCGCCAGCCCCAGCTTGCCCAGCAGCCCCCAGGCAAAGGAACTGGCCGTAACGTCGCCGCCAGTCAGAGGAAGCCCGAAGAACGTCAGGATATCGTCGGGTTGCGGATCAAAGATCGTGGTGTCCGAGGCAAACCAGAAGTGGTCCGAGTTGTCCTTGCTGTCCGCTGGCGCCGCCACTGGCGGGGCACCATCGTCACCCCCGTTCAACACCTGTCCGGTGATGACGTCGCCATACATCTCGCCGCCCGGCGTCCAGTTGATGATGAGGTCCTTGCCCAGGCCCCCGGCGGTTACCACCTTGTCGCCTTCCCAGACGATGATGAAGTCGTCGCCTTCGCCGCCGTCCACCGTCAGGTCGCCGTCTGGAATAGTGCCCCCGTAGCCCAGGGCATTGGCCACCGCGCCGAAAGGCGTCCCGATGTGGACAACGTCGTTCCCGGCCCCGGCCGAGATCACGCCCGTTCCGGAATGCACATCGCGTTCCGACCCGGTGATGAGCCCCACCAACCCTTCCACCTTGTTCGTCGCCAGGGTGAACCGGTCGTTGTAATCGGTCAGGGTGACGTCGTCGAGGTTGGCAAAGCGCAGCTCGGTATAGCCCATCGCCTGCGCAAAGGCGTATTCCGTTGCAAGCAAGCCAAAGATCGCCATAGGCTGCAGAGCGCCCAACTGCTGCGACAGCAGATCGTTCGTCTTGGGATAGGCCAGCGTGGCAATCGGGTTTTCCGGGTAGAGCGCGCCATCGAACATGAATGCGCCCAACTCGGCATTGATCGCCTCGCCGCTATCAGAGACGCCGGACTGAATCTCGAAGCCCGTTACGCTGAAGGAGTCGCGTCCTCCGGCCAGGTCGACAACCTGCAAGTCCTCGGTCTTCAACCCCAGGAAAATGTCCTGCGCCACGACCGTATCGATCTGGTCGCTGAGCATGATCTCTTCGAGGCTTGCCAGCGTGTCGTCGCCCGAGCCGCCGAACATCTCGCCGTTGACCTTGGCCGCTTTTCCGTTGCCGGTCAGAGCGTCGAGCAGGCTGAGCAGAGTCAGCGCGTCGCGCATGAACTCTTCGATGCCGTCCCCGATGAAGTCGATTCCCGTACCTTCGAAACCGGCCGTGGAATCCTCGATCGCATCGAGGATGTCCTGAACGTCCTGATCGGTCAGGTCACCAATGCCTGACGAGCTGGAAATGGTGACGTTGTTCGCGGTTTCGTCGTAATAGGCGATGTCGTAACCGGCACCGCCCACCACAGTGTCGGCCCCGGTCCCGGTGCGGATCGTATCGTCGCCCTCGCCGGCGGCGATGGTGTCGTCGCCGTCCTGCCCGTGCAGCGAGTCATCGCCTGAATCGCCCAACATCACGTCGTTACCCACGCCGCCGTCGATGGTGTCGTTGTCCTCGCCACCACCCAGCGTGTCGTCGCCTTCGCCGCCGTCGATGCTGTCGTCGCCCCAGCCGCCTTCGATGCTGTCGGCGCCGTCGCCACCGATCAGCGTGTCGTTGCCATGCTCACCGTAAAGGTCGTCGTCTCCGGCGCCGCCGTCGATGTTGTCGTCTTCGTTGCCGCCATAGACCGTGTCGTTGCCGTCACCTCCGATCAGCTCATCCTGCCCATCGCCCCCGTCGAGGTAATCGTCACCGATACCGCCATCGAGCGTGTCATTCCCGCCGTTAGCGCCCAGACCGCCGTCGCCCTCCATCCGGTCGTCGCCGGCTCCGCCGGTCAGGTTGTCATTGCCAGCGCCGCCCTGCAGGTCGTCGTTGCCCTCTCCGGCATCCAGAACATCGTCGCCATCGTCACCGACCAGCGTGTCGTCCTCGGTCCCGCCATCAAGCGTATCGTTTCCAGTTCCACCGATCAGCGAGTCCCTGCCCTCGCCACCGTCGAGCAGATCCGCTGCGTCGCCGCCATCCAGCGTGTCACCGCCGTCGCCGCCGATCAGGTTGTCTTCGCCGCCTCCGCCGGACAGCAGGTCAAAGCCGATGCCACCGTCCAGGAAATCGTTGCCGTCGCCGCCGTCGAGATAGTCGTTGCCGAGGTAGCCGACCAGCGAGTCGATCCCGCCGCCCCCCAGAATGGTGTCGTTGCCTTCCTCCCCCAGCAGCGTGTCGGCCTCCGAACCGCCGCGCAGGATGTCGTTGCCGATGCCGCCGTGCAGCGTATCCTCACCCGCGCCGCCATCAAGTTCGTCGTCGCCGTCCTCACCTTCCAGAAGGTCAGGATCACCGCCGCCCTCCAGCGTGTCTTTCCCGGGGCCGCCCCACAGGATGTCCTGCCCGGAGCCGCCCCGCAGCGAGTCGTCATCCGCCTCGCCGTAAAGGGTGTCGTTCCCGGACCCGCCGTCGAGTAGGTCAAACCCGTCGCCGCCCCAAAGCGAATCCGCCCCGGCATCGCCGAAGAGATCGTCGTTCTGCGCCTCGCCATAGAGCGTATCGTCATGTTCGCCACCGCGCAGAGTATCGTCGCCGTCTCCCCCGTGCAGCGTGTCGTTCTCGGTGCCGCCTTCAAGACTGTCGTCCCCGATCCCGCCTTCGAGAAGGTCGGTGCCGGCGTCCCCCTTCAGCGTGTCGTCGTCCTGTTCGCCAAAGAGTTCGTCGTTGCCCTCTCCCCCGGAGAAGTCGTCGTTGCCCCAGCCGCCGAGGATGCTGTCATCGCCGGCGCCGCCGGTGCCCTCGTCCCAGTCGTCACCTCCCAGGAGCGTGTCGTTGCCGCCGCCGCCGTCGAGACTGTCGTCACCGGCCCCACCGACCAATGTCTCGGCATCGTCACCCGCGCCGCCGAAGATGGTATCGTCGCCCTCGCCGCCGTCGAGTTCATCGATCCCTGTGCCGCCATCCAGACTGTCGTTTCCGAGGCCCCCGATCAGGGTGTCACTGTTGTCTCCCCCGAGCAGGGTGTCGTCACCTTCACCACCGTCCAGCGTGTCTTCGCCCGCGCCGCCATCCAGCTCGTCGTTGCCGTCCTCTCCCAGCAGGCTGTCGTTCTCGGTGCCACCCTCAAGCGTGTCATCGCCCTTGCCGCCGGTCAGTATATCGTCACCGGCATCACCGCGGAGAATGTCATCGTCGTCGCCGCCCGACAGATCGTCCAACCCCTCGCCACCGGTCAGATCGTCCTCGCCGGTCCCACCGATCAGCGTGTCGTTGTCGTCGCCACCGTCCAGGGTGTCATCACCCGCCGCGCCTTCCAGCGTGTCTTCGCCCGTATCGCCGCGCAGGTCGTCGTTGCCGCCTTCGCCGTAAAGCTCATCGTTGTCTTCGCCTCCCGACAGGGTATCATCGCCTTCGCCCCCTTCGAGCGAATCCATGCCCTCGTCGCCATTAAGCACATCGTCGTTCTCATCGCCGTAGAGCGTGTCATTCTCGGCGCCCCCGGACAGAACGTCGTTGCCGAGACCGCCCCAGATGGTGTCCTCGCCGGCACCGCCATCGGCCGTGTCATTGCCCGAGCCGCCATCAATGCTGTCGTTGCCGTCGCCACCGCCGAGAAAGTCGCCGCCGCTTTGGCCTTCGAGCGTGTCGTCCCCTGTATCTCCGTAGAGCCCGTCGTCGCCGTCGCCGCCGTAAAGCTCGTCGCCGCCGGCGCCTCCGTAAAGGAAATCGTTGTCGCCCCCGCCATCTAGAGAATCGTCTCCGTCGCCCCCATAGAGGCCGTCGTAGCCCCCTCCGCCACGAAGAGTGTCGTTCCCGCCGTCTCCTTGCAGGTAGTCTCCTTCCGGGCCACCATCCAGAGTATCCGCGTCGCCACCCCCTTCCAGACGGTCGCCGCCGTTGCCGCCCGACAGGTAGTCCGGTCCTGGCCCGCCCTTCAGCGTATCGTCGTCGGCTCCGCCTTCGAGAACATCCGCGCCCTCGCCGCCATCCAGCGTATCCTCGCCTTCCCCTCCAATCAGAACGTCATTGCCGCCTTCGCCGCTGAGTTCGTCAGCGCCGCCGAGGCCGTTGATCGAGTCGTCATCGGCGGTGCCGGTGAGAACGTCGTCGTTCTGGGTTCCGTCTAAGTCCATCACTACTTCCCAGACTTATCGGGCAAAAGCCTCACACGGTTGATCGGTCTTACCGGTCGATGCAGGCGCCGGCACGCGAACAGGCCGCCCGACTGGGGGACCATAACCCATAGAACAGACTTGGGCGGCGTTACGCAGGCGGCGGGCGGCACAGATCGGTCAACGTCACACTTCCGAGAACTTCTCCCTACGGCGCAAGCCGCGAAAAGGGGGATTTGAAATAACTAACTCAACATTAATGCATTCCTCGGGGTGCATGTGTCAACTGACTCTCCAACCAAATACAGGAAACGGAGTCGGGCCAAGGTTGGCGTTCTGCGGGCCTTCCATCAGAATGGCGACCGAGTCGTCGACAAGGAAGTGGAACGCGCCCGGCAGCAGGCCAAACCATGAATCCATCGAAGGGCACGAAAACGGTCGCCGAGTTGGGAAGGCGGTCTTGGGGTCAGGATCAACCCCATCTGAGTGGTCCATTTTGAGTGTTGGTGCATGGTCGTGTGGTGTCAGACCAATTCGAATTCGACTCAGTCAGGGCAGGATGGCAGTCCCTTACGCCGCGCAGAGACCGCGCCACTCGGCGAGAGCGGCGGCGCGGTTGGCCTTGAAAATCTCCCGGCTCGAGGAGCCGCGTTCCTGGTTGAAATGGTTGTAGGCGGAGGCATGGACGGACACGAATGTCTGCAGACTTCGCATGCGCCTGAACCGGAGCATCGCCCGTTCACTTCGTCGAAACGGAAGATGAGAATTCTCCGCGCGATTGTTCAGCCAACGGCCGGTTTCCTGTTGGAGACCGCTTCCCAATTCCGTAAGCGCGGCGCCGTAAGATCGCAGCCGATCAGTCACGAGCGCGTCCGGCCGGCCATGCTTTCGCAATGCTTTTCTTAGAAATTTCAATGCCGTTTTCTTGTCACGCGTCTTGGTGACAAAGCTCCCAAGCACCTCGCCTTCATGATCCACGGCGCGCCACAGGTATTGCGTCTGCCCGTTGATCTTCACGAAGGCCTCGTCGAGATGCCATCGCCAGAGGCTTGACCGCATCCCGCCTATCCGGCGCTCCGGATCTCGGCCGCGAACATTGGGCCGAACCGGTGCCGCCAGAACCGGACAGTCTCGTGGCTGACCTCAATGCCGCGCTCGTGGAGCAGATCCTCGACATTCCGAGGAAAACGGAAATCGGATGTAGAGCATCACAGCCAGACGGATGATCTCCGGGCTGGTCTTGAAGTACTTGAATGGTGAGCGTTGTGTCATGGCGCGAAGCTAGCCAGCGCCCTGCCCTGCCTCAAGCCAGGTTCCTCTGACACTGCCCTTGACCTGGATCGGTTCATGGACTTCCTGCGGTGAGCGATGGCACGGCGTTTGGGCTGGGGAAGCGCGGCATAAATACCGCGCTTCTTCCAACTTAACAAACGTTGCATTACCGCCTTTTTTCAATGCGCCGATGATCGTTTTTACACTTGGTTGGCCAGCGCTCCCCGGCCAACTCGCAGTATTGCACAGGCGACATTACATCATGCCGCCCATTCCTCCCATTCCACTCATTTCGGACATGCCACCACCAGAACCGGACTTTTCGGGCCTGTCGGCAATCATTGTTTCGGTGGTGATTAGCAAGCCCGCAATCGACGCGGCATCCTCCAACGCGACCCTGACAACTTTTGTGGGGTCAATGATGCCAGCTTTCAGCATGTCCACGTATTCTTCCGATTGAGCGTCAAAGCCGAAGGTTTTGCTGTCGTTCTCGAGAACCTTGCCGGTGACGACGGACCCGTCGACACCCGCATTCTGGGCGATCTGGCGCAGCGGCGCCTGGATCGCGCGCCGGATGATCTTGATGCCGGCATCCTGATCTGGATTATCACCTTTCAGCCCGGTCAGCACTTTGCCGCCGTGCACCAGGGCCACGCCGCCCCCCGGGACGACGCCTTCGGCAACAGCCGCGCGCGTCGCGTTCAGGGCGTCGTCGATCCGGTCCTTGCGTTCCTTGACCTCGGTCTCCGTGGCACCGCCCACGCGGATGACGGCAATTCCGCCGGCCAGCTTGGCCAGGCGCTCCTGGAGTTTTTCCTTGTCATAGTCGGAGGTCGTGTCCTCGATCTGCGTCCGGATCTGGCTTACCCGTGCGTCGATCTCCGGTTTCTCACCCGCGCCGTCGATAACCGTGGTGTTGTCCTTGGTGATCGAAACGCGACGGGCCGACCCGAGCATGTCGATCGTCACCTTCTCCAGCTTCATGCCGAGATCCTCGGAAATGAGCTGTCCACCGGTCACGATTGCCAGGTCCTGCAGCATCGCCTTGCGGCGATCGCCGAATCCCGGTGCTTTCACTGCGGCGACCTTCAGCCCGCCCCGCAACTTGTTGACGACCAGCGTCGCCAGGGCCTCGCCCTCGATGTCCTCGGCCACGATCAGCAACGGCTTGTCGGCCTGGATCACCGCTTCGAGCAGGGGCACCAGCATCTGCATGGAAGAGAGTTTCTTCTCGTGCAGCAGGATCAGGCAGTCCTCCAGCTCGACCGACATCTTGTCGGCATTGGTGATGAAATACGGGCTCAGGTAGCCGCGGTCGAACTGCATGCCCTCGACCACTTCAAGCTCGGTCTCAAGCCCCTTGTTTTCCTCGACGGTAATGACGCCGTCATTGCCGACCTTCTTCATCGCCTCTGCTATCTGCTGACCGATTGCCGTCTCACCGTTGGCGGAGATAGCCCCGACTTTGGCGATCTCTTCGCTGTCGCCGACCGGGCGCGACATTGACTTGATTTCCGCGATGACAGCCGCGACAGCTTTGTCTATGCCGCGCTTCAAGTCCATCGGGTTCATGCCCGCTGCAACCGATTTCATGCCTTCACGGACAATGGCCTGCGCCAGAACCGTTGCCGTCGTCGTGCCGTCGCCAGCCTGGTCGTTTGTGCGCGAGGCCACTTCGCGCACCATCTGCGCGCCCATGTTCTCGAACTTGTCGGAGAGTTCGATCTCCTTGGCAACGGTCACGCCGTCTTTGGTGATACGCGGCGCGCCATAGGATTTGTCCAGAACCACGTTGCGGCCCTTGGGGCCAAGCGTGACCTTGACCGCGTCGGACAGGGTATTGATGCCTTTCAGCATGCGGTCGCGGGCATCTGTGCCGAACCGAACGTCTTTTGCAGCCATGATGGATGCTCCTTGTTGGATGTTTCGAACAGTCCGAGGGGCTCAGGCCATGACGCCCAGCACATCGCTTTCCTTCATGATGAGAAGGTCTTCGCCATCAAGCTTGATCTCGGTGCCGGACCACTTGCCGAACAGAATCTTGTCGCCGGATTGGACGGCCATGGGAATAAGGTCGCCGCCGTCATCCCTGGCGCCGGCACCGACCGACACCACTTCGCCTTCTTGGGGCTTTTCCTTGGCATTGTCGGGAATGATCAGTCCACCGGAGGTCTTTTCGTCGCCTTCGATGCGGCGGACCAAAACCCGATCATGTAGGGGTGTAAACATTCGGAACAGAGTCCTTCTGTGAGGGTGTCCAAGTGTGGATGTAAATTTCCAGGGGAGTCCTTGGCACTCGCCACGTTTAAGTGCCAACCATGTTAAGATGGCCACTGTCTGTTCACAGCTCAAGGTCGGCAAGAAAATAAGCTGGGCAAGTGTCATCCGTAGACGACCGCTTACCACCCCCTTGTCGGCAAGGCGGCGCGACCCAAGGAAATCGGTGGTGCCAGACCAATTCAGACTCGTCTCAGTCAGGACAGGATGGCTGTCCCTTAATTCGCGCAGAGACCGCGCCACTCGGCGAGAGCGGCGGGACGGTTGGCCTTGAAGATGTCGCGGCTCGAGAGGCCGCGTTCCTGGTTGAAATGGTTTTAGACGGAGGCATGGACGGATGCGAACTTCGCATGCCCCTGAACCGAAGCATCACCCGTTCCCGTCGTCGAAACGGACGATGAGAATTCTCCGCGCGATTGTTGAGGCCGCGACCGGTTTCCTGTTGGAGACCGCTCCCCAATTCCCGAAGAGCGGCGCCGTAAGATCGCAGCCGATCAGTCACGAGCGCGTCCGGCCGGCCATGCTTTCGCATTGCGTTTCTTAGAAATTTCAATGCCGCTTTCTTGTCCCGCGTCTTTGTCACCAAGCTTTCCAGCACCTCGCCTTCATGGTCCACGGCGCGCCACAGGTAATGCGTCTCACCGTTGATCTTCACGAAGACCTCGTCGAGATGCCATCGCCAGCGGCTTGACCGCATCCCGCCTCACCGGCGCTTCCTGATCTCGGACGCGAAGATCGGGCCGAACCGGTGCCACCAGAACCGGACCGTCTCGTAGCTGACATCGATCCCGCGCTCGTGCAGCAGGTCTTCGCCAGTCCGAAGCGACAGCGGGAACCGGATTTACATCATCACCGCAAGGCGGATGATTTCCGGGCTCGTTCGGAAGCCGCGAAACAGGTGGGGTTGGTTATCAATAGACGCTACGTGGAAGCCCTGCCCTGATCAAGCAGCTCAACTTGACACTGCCATCGCGAGCTATCCCGACGTATTCAGGTCGCTTCGTCGCTCACGAGACGCATTCCGAGATGCGCTGGAGGTGATCCGACAGCGCATCCGCCGCGCGCAGGGTCACGGATCAGGTAGGACATCGCTGCCACGTGTTCGCCGCCAACATAGAATGCCGGGCACCGGGCTATGTCCTGGACGTTTGTCGAGCCCGCGTAGCATTCCTGCGTCCATTCCCAGACGCTGCCATCCAGGTCGGCTACGCCCTCGGGGGAGGTCGAAAAGCTGCCCTGCGGCTTGAGTGCGCGTGACGTGTTGCTTTCAAGCAGATATGCCGACGCCCATGTCAACGACGGGTCGGTGAAGATCGGATCGGACTCTTCAGGCATCACCGCCGCTGACATCTCGACCCATTCGGACATGGTGGGAAGGCGGAACTTGTGATCGGTGTTCTTGTTGAGCCAGTCGATGTATTGCTGCACGTCTACATAGCTGATCCCGGTTGCAGGGGTCTTGGACGCATCCTGATCGGGCCGGGCGCGCAAGGTCAGTGAACAGCCCCCTTGGGTGACACAGGCATCCCATTCGGCAATCGTGACCTCGAAGCGCTGCACATGGATGACACGGTTGTTGGAAAGTGTCACCGGCATCATTACCATGTCCGGCAATGGAACAAGGTCAGGGCCGCGCCCAAAGAGCACGACCCCGACGGCGAATGCCGCCACGATGGCAAAACCGAACGGAAGCAGGCGTGTCTTGCCAGGCTTTTCGGAACTCGGGGCGGCGGACATTGTTGGACCCTTTCAGATCAGGTTTCGTATGAACGGGGCGGAACGACCTGCTCCATCAGGGTGTTGTTCCATTCACCATCGACCACGAAATGCGCCGTCGCCCCCAGCATGGCGGCTTCGATCAGGTTGTGGTTGACGTAGGCATAGACCCCGGGCTGCTCGAAGGTGTACATCGCGGCCCCCGCGCTGCCGCCGCGGATGAACCAGGTCTCAAGCCCCGTCTGCGGCGCATCGCTGAAAGACCCGCTTTCCCAGACGTAATTGCCGTGACCGCCTATCAGGTGGGGCCGGGTATCGCGGTTGGCCTGATTGTGGATCATTAGCACGGTCTTGCCGACGTCGGACCGCAGCGCATTGGCGCCGGTCAAGGCGCCGACCGAGCCGTTGAAAACGGAGTGTGTCGGGGTCAGTGTCCGCATCGCCTCAAGCGCTTCGGCATAGTCATCCCCGGCATTTGCGTATGTCTTGAAGGTGCCATCCTCATTGCGCGGCAGATAATAGTCCTGTTCGCCGATGTAGGCGATTTCATCATAGGTCAGGGCATTTCCCTGCCCATCCTTGAGCCCGTCGCGCGGCAAGACCATGACGGCCCCGTTCATGCCGTGGCAGACGTGGTAGGGGATCATCGCGCCCCCCGGTGCGCAGTGATAGGTGAAGACGCCGGGTTTTGTGGCCTTCCAGCGCAGCACAGTTTCTTCACCTGGGTAGATGTGGGTCAGCGCACCGCCCCCCAGGGCACCGGTCGAGGCGTGAAAGTCGATGTTGTGCTCAAGCTGGTTGCGTGACAGGCTTTTGAGTGTCAATTCGACGTAGTCATCCTGATGCACGATGATCAGTGGCCCAGGCACGGAGCCATTATAGGTCATGGCCCAGATCGAGGCGCCGGTGTCTTCATCGACAACCATCAACCGTTCATCGACGACCATCTCGATCTCGACGATCTTCGGTTCGCCTTGGGCGACCTGATCGTGTTTCGGGGCAAAAGGCGGCCGCACCAGTTTCTGGGTGACGCGTTCCAGTCCGGACAGGTCGGCAGGCTGTGCCATTTCGATCTGCCGTTGCTGAGCCTGCACCACCTTGGCGTCTGGCAAGATCGGCTTCGGCATTGGCGGAGGCACATTGCGGGTGGCCCCCATCGCGGCTGCTCCGGTCATTGCCGCGGCCCCTGCGAGCATGGAGCCCCGCAGGACATTGCGGCGGCTGGTGGTCAACAGGCCCGGATTGATGAACTTGGTCATGTTCTGTTCCTTCTCGATTGAGCGGCAGCGGGCGACACCCGCAGACTGCAGGTCAGGTCATTGATTTTCGATCTGCGCTTCAAAGCGGTTCTTGGCGTTTTTCGGCAACCGGATTTCCAGGAAATCGGCGGGCGGGGCACCATCCCCGACGGCAATTGTCATCACCATGCCCATTGCAAAGTGCGGTTTGCACATGACCCCGTAGAAACCCTCGGTCTCCAGGGTGACCTCGATTTCCTCGTTGATCTTGCCCACGAACCCTTCGGCCGCGTCAGGGATCAAGTCTTTGACGGTTTCGGCGTTGTGCCCCTTGTCGGTTGCAATGAACTTGACGGTATCACCAGGAGCGATCTGAACGAATGACGGTTCGAAAACCATCCGTTCGCCGTCCGAACCCTTGTTCAGCATCCGGACTTCGAAGGTTTCGGCGAATGCGGCCCCTGCCAGAAGGCTGGCTGCCACCAGGCCGGTTGCCAATGTGCGGATCATGACTTTCTTCCTTTCAAGTCGTTTGTTCGATTGACCTGAAGGATATGCCTTCCGACAGATTGGAATTTGTGCTGGAACAAACCTGCGGGCGATTGTCTCCGCATTGCGGACCACATTCTGCGTTGGTGTCACCGGTCGAACTGTGGCAAGACGTGCGCCATGGAGGATCACGCCCCCCGCAAGACCTTGCCGCGGCTTGACGAAAGCCTGCTGACGCATCTGCCGCCGTTCTCGAAGCTTGAGAGCCGCCAGATTCGCACGATCCTCGATCAGGCAACGTCGCGGCGCTATGACGAGGGCACGGCCATCTTCGAGGAAGGGCAGCCCGCGGAGAGATTCTATATGCTTCTGGACGGGTATGTCCGCGTCGTCCGTGTCTCGCCGACAGGCGAACAGGTCACGGCCCTGCACATTCCCGCCGGGCAGCTTCTGGGCATCGCCAAGGCTATCGGGCGTGACACCTATCCCGCCACTGCGATGACCGCGACGGAGTCCATCGCGCTCAGTTGGCCCATGCGGCTGTGGGACACGTTTGTTGCGCAATATGACGGGTTCGCCACCGAGACGTACAAGACGCTCGGAAACAGGCTTGCCGAAGTGCATAGTCAGGTCATGGAAATGGCCACGCAACGTGTCGAACAGCGGGTGGCCAACGCGCTGTTGCGGCTGATCAACCAGACCGGACGCAAGGTCGACGGTGGGATCGAGATCGACTTTCCCATCACCCGTCAGGACCTGTCGGAATTGACGGCCACCACGCTGCACACGGTCAGCCGAATGCTCAGCACATGGGAAAAGCAGGGGCTGGTCGAGAGCCGCCGCAAACACATCAAGGTCTGCGATCCGCACGCGCTGGTGTTGCTGAGCCAGCAATAACCCTGTTCACGCCGACCCGGAAGATTCCCTAAGTTCGGCAAGGAACGCTTCTTCATCCAGGTGATACTCGGCACAGGCGTCCGCGACCGTGTGAAACGGGCTGATCAGGCAGCCTACGCAAAGCATCTTGTGCCGAACAAACACGGGTATCGTCTGTGGCCATTCGGTCATCAGATCAGCCAGTGTCAGATCTGGATCGTCTATGCGGACGCGCGCCATGGAATGCCTCCTGTCGAAATCATCTTAGGCGCGCTATCGCGCCAAACATTGCGTTGGCACAAACTTCCGTGCCGGACGCGCGGTTAGGACTCGGCCATCCCGAATTCAAGGAGGCCGGACCATGGCTGAATTTTTGACGAAGTCGCGGGCGCGCAACATTTTCTACGGGGGCTCGATCTTCTTCGTCGCGGTCTTCGTGGCAATGACCGTCCAATCGCACCGCTACGTCGTGACCACGTCGACCGCAGGCATGGAACTGAGCGAAGACGTGATCCACGGCAAGCATGTGTGGGAGAAGAACTCCTGCATCAACTGTCACAGCCTGCACGGCGAAGGCGCCTATTTCGCTCCCGAAGTCGGCAACGTGATGACGCGCTGGGACGTGCTCGAAGACCCGGAGGGCGCATTTGAAATCCTCAAGGGATGGATCGAAAGCCAGCCCAGCGGAATCGAAGGTCGCCGCCAGATGCCACGCTATGAACTGACCGACGAGGACATCCGCGGCCTCGCGGAATTCCTGCGTTGGGCCGATCAGACAGACACCCAGGGCTGGCCGCCCAATGACGCCGGATAAGGAGCCAGGACAAATGAAATATGAATCTCAAAAGGTGGCGTACTGGTACATCCTCGCCGCCATGGCGCTCTTTGGCATCCAGGTGCTGGGTGGGCTGCTGGCCGGTTGGATCTACGTCTCGCCAAACTTCCTGTCAGAGATCCTGCCGTTCAATGTGATCCGCATGATCCACACCAACGCGCTGATCGTCTGGTTGTTGCTGGGCTTTTTCGGGGCGGCCTATTTCCTCATCCCCGAGGAATCGGAACGTGAGATCTATTCCGTCAAGCTGGCCTACATCCAGTTGGTCATCCTTTTGGTCGGGACACTGGGCGCAGTGGGCTCCTATCTTGTCGGGATCCACGGCGGGCGCGAGTTCCTGGAGCAGCCGCTCTGGGTCAAGTTCGGCATCCTCGTCGCCGCGCTTATCTTTCTGTTCAACGTGTCGATGACCGTTCTGGCGGGCAAGAAGACGGCGATCACAAGCGTCCTTCTGATGGGGCTGTGGCTGTTGTCGCTGCTCTGGGTCTTTGCCTTCATCAACCCGGACAACCTTTCGCTCGACAAGATGTACTGGTGGTTCGTCGTGCACCTCTGGGTCGAGGCGACCTGGGAACTGGTGATGGCCGCGATCCTCGCCTTCCTGCTGCTGAAACTGACCGGAGTTGACCGCGAAGTGGTCGAGAAATGGCTTTATGTCATCGTCGCGACGGCGCTTTTCTCAGGCATCCTTGGCACCGGACACCATTTCTACTGGATCGGTCTGCCGGGCTACTGGCAGTGGGTCGGATCGATCTTCTCGACCTTCGAGGTGATCCCGTTCTTCCTGATGATGAGCTTTGCGTTCGTCATGGTCTGGAAGGGCCGCAAAAACCACCCCAACAAGGCCGCGCTTCTGTGGTCGCTGGGATCGTCGACCGTCGCCTTCTTCGGCGCGGGTGTCTGGGGTTTCCTGCACACGCTGCACGGTGTGAACTTCTATAGCCACGGCACGCAGATCACCGCCGCCCACGGCCACCTTGCATTCTACGGCGCCTACGTCGCGCTGAACCTTGCGGTCTTCAGCTATGCGATGCCGATGCTGCGGGAACGTGCGCCCTACAACCAGGTGCTCAACATGGCGTCTTTCTGGCTGATGACCGGCGGCATGGCCTTCATGACCTTCGTGCTGACCTTCGCCGGCACC
The DNA here is from genome assembly GCA_034670345.1 of Paracoccaceae bacterium. Classification (GTDB taxonomy): domain Bacteria; phylum Pseudomonadota; class Alphaproteobacteria; order Rhodobacterales; family Rhodobacteraceae; genus Antarctobacter. Next base: position 45,579 of record JAXMNQ010000039.1, read on the forward strand.
ATCCAGACGCACATGCAGCGCGTGGTCGGGGACTACTACATGGACGTGCAGGAAAGCCTGTCGATCTTCTACCTGATGCGCTTCGGCGCGGGGACCGCGGTGGTGATCGGGGCATTGCTCTTCATCTACTCGATGCTGGTGATCCGGAAGAAGGAGATCATCGAACCCGGTCCCGCCAACCCCGTTCCCGGAGAATGAGCGATGAACATGGCACTGAAACCAACCCTGCCGTTCTATCACGCCACGGGCCGCGAATGCGACCTGTTCGAAACGGCCCATGACAACGGTTTGCCCCTTCTACTGAAGGGGCCGACTGGCTGCGGCAAGACCCGCTTCGTCGAATACATGGCGGCAAAGCTGGGCAAGCCGCTGTATACCGTGGCCTGCCATGACGACCTGTCGGCTGCCGACCTGATCGGACGCTACCTGCTCAAGGGCGGCGAGACGGTCTGGGTCGACGGGCCGCTGACCCGCGCGGTGCGCGAGGGTGGCATCTGCTACCTCGACGAGGTGGTCGAGGCCCGCAAGGACGTCACCGTGGTACTGCACCCGCTGACCGACACGCGGCGCACCCTGATGATCGACCGCACGGGCGAGGAACTGGTGGCACCGAAGGGCTTCATGCTGGTGGCGTCCTACAACCCCGGATACCAGAACGTCCTGAAACGGCTCAAACCCTCGACGCGGCAGCGCTTCCTGTCGATCTCCTTTGACTTCCCGGGTGCCGAAACCGAAATCGCCGTGGTTGCCGCGGAAAGCCGGTTGGAGCCGGGTCGCGTCGCACCCCTGGTTCGGCTGGCCGGTCACATCCGGCGGCTGTCCGGCATGGACTTGGAGGAAGGCGTCTCGACCCGTCTGCTGATCTACGCGGCCACGCTGATGGCGGCGGGCATGGGTGTCGATCAGGCGCTCGAGGCGGCCGTCATCGAACCTCTCAGCGACGAGCCAGACGTGCAGCAGGCGCTGCGCGACCTGATCTCCACCATTTACGGATAGGCGCCATGCACCTTCTCGATCTGATGGAACCCGAGGAAACCGTTGGCAACCTCTGGCACGACATGGCCAGCAGAATCGGGGCGGAAATGACTTATCCAGAGGCGGGCGTCACCCTCGCTTCGGTCCGGTCCAGCCTTGCGGTGCTTTTCCGCTCGCTCGGCGGGGCGCCAGGGGTGGAGTTGTCGGAGGCCGCGGCCACGCTGGTGCGGCACCGGCGCCCTTTGCGGCGCAAGCTGGGTTCGGAGCGGGATCGCGAGTGGCTCGCCCGGTTCGACGGCGAACGCCTGACCCTGCCGCCATTCATGGCCGCCTTTCCAGAGGTCGCGCTGAACCGGGCGGCCTTTTTCTGGCTCACCGCGTTGGCGGCAACCTCGGACGTCGTGCAGTTTGACTTCACCGGGGACGGCCCCGCTTTGGACAGTGCCCAGATCCGTGCCAACGCGGCGGCGTCGGATGCAGCCTACGCGGCCTGTCCCGGCTTGCGGCAAAGCTATGCGCGGATGGCCCGCCTTTGCGTCGAGGCGCGTCCTGACGTGGCCCGCCCCGCACAGGAGGCGGCCATGGAAACCGCGATCCGCGACCAGCTATGTGGTGGCGCAACGGCCTTGGCAGCCGTGTCTGCTTCGCGCGGGTACATGCCGGCGGCCCCCGTGCCGATCTGGTTGCGTTTTGCACCACCGGGCCTGGGCGAAGCAGCCGGGGATGAATCCGTCGATCCCGCCGCGCCCCCGCCGACCGCCGCGCATACCAGCCGCAAGCTGGGGCAGCGCAAGGACCAGGAACAGCAGAACCGCAAGGACAGTTTCATCATCCACCGCTTCGAGGCGATCCTGTCCTGGGTGGAATCGATGAACATCAACCGCAGCGTCGACGACGATGATGACGAGAACGCCCAGAAGGCGGCAGACGACCAGGACGAGATCATCCTTTCCAAACAGGACCGCAAGGCAGCGACGCGCCTGCGCCTGCATCTCGACCTGTCGCCCTCGGATGCTGATCACGAAGCACTGGCCGGGGAACACACCTATCCCGAATGGAACCATCGCAGCCGCAGCTACATGCCGGATCACTGCCGCGTGCTCGACGCGCCCGCTCGCCCGGGTGGCACACCCTTCGCTCCCAACGAACGCCGAATGCGAGAGGTGCGCCGCCAGTTCGAGGCGCTGCGGCCGCGCCGGATCCTGCAACCGCGCCAGGTCGACGGGACCGAGCTTGATCTCGACGCGCTGCTGACCGCGCGTGCCGATCTGGCCGCGACGGGACGCGGATCGGACCGCATCTGGCAGTCGGCCCGCCAGACGGAACGCGACCTGTCCGTGGCCTTCCTGATCGACACGTCCCGCTCTACCGAGGCAGCCATCGGCGACACAAGCGTGATCGAGGTGGCGCGCGAGGCAATGGCCGCCCTGGCCGGGGGCATCGACGCCGCAGGCGACAGGCTGAGCATCTGGGGGTTTTCTTCGCTGCGCCGAGACCGTGTGTTCCTGACGCGGTGCAAGGAGTTCGACGCGCCCATGTCCGCAGACATCACTGCCAATATCGGGGCTCTGACGCCCGGGCATTACACCCGCCTCGGCGCCGCGATCCGCCATGTCAGCGCGCAACTGGCTGACCAACCCAGTGCGCGCAAGCTGCTGATCGTGCTGACCGACGGCAAGCCGAACGACCTCGATCACTACGAGGGCCAGCATGGCATCGAGGACAGCCACATGGCCGTGCGCGAGGCGAGAGGCACCGGTCAAAGCCTGCACGGGATCATCATCGACGAGGACGGCCAGGACTGGTTCGCGCGCATTTTCGGGCGCGGCGGCTTCACCCTTCTGTCCGATCCCGAGCGTCTGACCCGGGCGTTGCCCGACATCTACCGCACCCTGACACAGGAGACCTGACATGCGCAGACTGATGCTTCCCCTCGCCACGCTCTTTTACTCGCCCGCCCTCGCCGAGAGCTTCGACCGCCCGATCCCGCAGCCGCAATCGGCGACGGCGGAGTTCTGGTACGCGATGGCCTGCCTCGCACTTGTTGCCGCCATGATCGCCGTGCAACGGCTGGTGTCACGCAGATGACCCGGCAGGGATGGTCAACGCCGAAGATCGCACTGGCTCTTTACCCTTTCGGGGCGGGCGCGGCGGCGGTGAACGTCTTCTTCGCCTCGCTGATCTTCGGCTGGATTGGCGGGCCGATCCTGTCCACCGCGTGGTCCATCGGGCTGGGCTGCTTAATCGGCGTACCTGCAACGTGGTTTTTCGCCCAGCACATCCGCCACCTGATGGACGTGGCAGACAAGACGGAGACTCCGTGAAAATCGCAATGCAGAACGGCCAGCCAACGATCGACGCGTCAGACCTTGCCGACCTGCTGGGATTGACGCCTGACGAGGTGCGGAAACGGATGCGCGATGGCCGGATCACCAGCAGGCTGGAGACCGGCGAAAGGGAAGACGCGGGCAAAATGCGGCTCAGCTTCTTTCACGACGGCACCCGCGTGCGGCTGACCTGCTCCGATGACGGAACGGTCCTCAAGACATTGAGGACGAGAAAGTGAGCAAGATGATGCCAAAGACCTCAGCGGAACAAATGCGCGCCTGGCAGGGCCCTGCGCTATTCAGTTTCGGCTTCCGGCCCTTCTTCCTGTTCGGGGCGTTTTGGGTCGCGTTGGCGATGCTGCTCTGGTTGCCCACCCTTTCGGGCGCCATTGCGCTTCCGACACGGTTCGACCCCGTGTCGTGGCATGCGCATGAGTTCCTCTTTGGCTATCTCGGTGCAGTGCTGGCGGGTTTCCTTTTGACCGCCGTGCCCAACTGGACCGGCCGTTTGCCGATGGTGGGCTGGCGGCTGGCCGCGCTCTTCGCTCTATGGGGGGCGGGACGTATCGCAGTCCTGTTCTCTGGCTTGCTGCCAGAGGGTATCGCACCGGCCATCGACCTTGCCTTTCCGCTGGTGCTGGGCGGCCTGATCCTGCGCGAGATCGTGGCAGGCAACAACTGGCGCAACCTCATCGTCCTGACCCTGTTGGCCGTCTTCACGCTGGCCAACGGCATCTTTCACGTCGAAGCCATGACCGGCGGGTATGCAGCTCAGGGCATCGGGCTGCGTCTTGGCGTGGCGACGGCGATCATGATGATCGCGGTGATCGGCGGACGGATCATTCCCTCATTCACCCGCAACTGGCTGGCCAAGGAAAACAAACTTGTGCGTCCTGCGCCACCGATGCAGCGGTTCGACAAGCTGGTCCTGCTTGCCGGTCTCCCGATCCTTCTGCTCTGGGTTTTCTCGCCCTTCGAAATGCAGACCGGCGCGGCGCTGATCGGCTTCGGCGCATTGCATCTGGCGCGGCAGGTCCGGTGGCAGCCGCATCACACGTTGCGCGAACCGCTGCTCTGGATGCTGCACGCCGCCTATCTTTTTATTCCTGCAGGCGCTTTCGCGCTTGGTCTCGAACAGATCATTGGCAATTCCGGCACCGCAGGTGCCCAGCACCTTTGGATGACCGGCGCTGTGGGCGCGATGACCCTGGCAGTCATGACACGGGCAAGTCTGGGTCATACCGGTCAGGCGCTGACCGCGAACACCGCGACCGTCGTGATCTACCTGTGCGTCCTCGGCGCGGTTCTGGCCCGGTTCTGGGCGTCGATTCATCCCGGGCTCAGCCACCTGTCCGGCGCGCTGTGGCTTGCCGCCTTCTCGGGTTTCGTGATCGCCTACGGCCCGGCGCTCCTGCGCCCAAAACCGGAGATTTGAACATGGGGTGGACTGGATTCGCTGCCGTCTTCGCGGCCTTCTTCGTCACGCACTCGATCCCGGTACGGCCGGCGATCAGATCGCGGCTGGTCGGGATTGTTGGCGCCAGCGGTTTCGGACTTGGATACTCGATCCTGTCGCTTGCGATGCTGGCATTGCTGATCTGGTCGGCAAGTCGGGCCCCTTACGTGCAACTCTGGCCGCAGATGGAATGGCACCGCCACGCCGCACATCTCGGAATGCTGGCGGTCTGCCTGATCCTCGCGCTCTGGATTGCGCGACCAAACCCCTTTTCCTTTGGCGGCGCCCGGAACGATCGCTTCGATCCCGCCCGGCCCGGACTCGTGCGGTGGACCCGGCACCCGATCCTGCTGGCACTGGCGATCTGGGCGGGTGTGCACCTGTTGCCGAATGGCGATCTGGCGCATGTCATCCTGTTCGGTGTACTGGGCAGCTTCGCCATCGCCGGCCGCGCGTTGATCGATCGACGCAAGCGGCGGACCCTCGGCGCATCGCGATGGTCCGCGCTTGAGGCCGCGCGCAAGGCCGGCCCCTGGCTTCACACGCCCGCCTCCTGGGTCCGGTTCGGCCTTAGGTTCATTTTCGGTCTGGCTGCGTTCGCCACGCTGACCTGGGCCCATCCACATATCATCGGGGTGCACGCGATATGACCACGCCCTCCGACCGAAAATGGCGTCAGGACGCGCGGGAATAGGTCATCCTGTCAGGGGCATGCTGATCGAGACCGACCGCGGTTATTCGGGTCAGGGCGCGGCCATCAGACGTAATCTCCAGGCAGTGGATTTCCAGGCGCACCAAGTCTCCGAACCGCTCTGAAAGGCCTCCAAGCACTGGTCTGAGCGTATCAGCTGCCTTGCCGACCTCGGTCCGCAACGCCGTCAAGTCGATGCGGAACTCGCACGTCAGGCGTTCGATTGCGCGAGCACGCAGTCGGTCTTTCCTGGTTAAGGCATCGCGTTGTGACCCGGCGAACCCGCCCGCGCCAATTCGTTGGATATAGGCGGCTGTCGCGGGCGCGTTCTGAATATATCCGCCGGGGAATTGTGAGATCGACGATGCCCCGAGGCCGATCAGCGATTGACAGGTATCCGCAGCATAGCCCTGAAAATTGCGTCGCAGCTGGCCGTTGCTGGACGCAACCTCGAGCTCGTCACCCGGCACCGCAAAATGGTCGATCCCGATTGCATTCATGCCCGCATCGACCAGCTGTCGCGACGAATTGGCCGACAGATGGTACCGCTCCACATCATCGGGAACGACGGTCTCGTCGATCAGCTGACACGGCAGCGGGGACGGGCCCTCGTGGAAATCGCCTGATCATGGACGCCCCGTTCGGCTCATGGGGCACCCAGACCTTTATTACCGGACTGAGTGCTGAGGCGATGATTGCCCCCTGGGTGATCAAAGGGCCCATGGATGGCGCGGCCTTCGCCGCTTATGTTGAAAAGGTGCTGGTGCCGGGACTCTCACCCGGAACCGTGGTCATTCTGGACAATCTCGCGACGCACAAAAGCGCCGAAGCGGAAAAGGCGATGCGCGGCGCAGGATGCTGGTTCCTCTTCCGTTGTTCGGGGAAAACGCCCCACTGGGGCCTTTTCTGATCCCTCCAACCCCTACAGTCCCGATCTCAACCCGATAGAAATGGCATTCTCCAAGCTCAAGGCCCACCTGCGCCGGATCGGCGCACGCAGCTTGACTGACATGTTCAACGCACTCGCTGAAATCTGCGATCACTACTCACCCGACGAGTGCTGGAATTACTTCATGGCTGCCGGATATGTCGCTGGTTAAAGGCGGGACGCTTTATGCCCGCAAATCTTTACGACCTACTTGACAGCGATGACCCTGTTGCGGTCCGCCGGATCGAGAAGGCTTTTTCGTCCGGCGACGTCCGCAACCAGGCCGTCGATGCCAATCCGGAGATTTCCAGACACGCCGACACATTGACTGACGGTGTTGCCGACCTGGCGCCAACGGTCTGGAGCTTCATGCAGGAACGTCAGGGCGAACTGCCTGACCCCCAGATACCCGACAAAAGAGTTGGCCTATTCGCCCGGCTGTTCAGTGGGTGAATATCCAATGCAGAAGTCCTGGCCTGATCACTGCGAGGATCGGGGCTCCAGACCAAGGCGCCGGACGATCCTTGGTTGCTGAATTTCGGTGCGGAAAGCGGCAAGACCCTTGCGCGCCGTGTTCCCCTCAACCCCGATTTTGTCAGAATACGCGGCACAGGACATTGATCCTGTGCCGCACTCCGGTCAGCTTGCCACAGCGAGCGATTTCTTCGGGTCTTGGAACGGGATCGGCACAACCGTCCCGCCGCGTGTTTCGCCCAGCTTGTCCACGATCAACTGCGTGCCGATGTTCGTGTGTTCGACGTTCGGCATTCTGAGGGCAATGTTCTTTTCCAGCCGCGGGGAATAAACCGCTGAGGTAACCGTGCCGACCTGCGCACCATCCTTCATGACCGGCCAGAAGAAATCGTTGTTGCCGACAAAAGGAACCACTTCGATTTCCGGACCGACAAGCCGTTGTTTTGCGCCCTTTTCCTTGATCTTGGTCAGTGTGTCCTTGCCGATAAAGTCGCTTTCCATGTCAAGGTGTATCAGACGATCCAGGGTCAACTCGAATGGGTTGTTGGCCAGTGTCATGTCAGCGTGATATGACGGCACTCCGGCCTCAATCCGACGGATGGAGGACGTGTGGCCCGGTTTGAGGCCCAATGGCGTGCCAGTGTCCATGATGTGCTCCCAAAGTCGGCCACCGGCCGAACCGTCGCGCAGGAAGATCTCGTAGCCAAGCTCGCTCGACCAACCGGCGCGCGAAATGATCAGAGGTACGCCATGCCAGTCAATTCCATAAAATGGTAATATTTCAGCTCGGTCTGAGCATCGCCAAAGCATGCGCGCAGGATGTCACGGGACTTGGGGCCCTGAAGCTGAAGTGGTGATACATCGGGCTCGGACAGCTGAATGTCCATACCGGCATTCACGGCCACGCCGCGCGCCCAAAGCAGACCATCACTATCGGCAATGGACAGCCAGAAATGATCCTCGGCCAGTTTGAGCAGAACCGGGTCATTGATTACCCCGCCGTCCTGATCCGTGATCAGCACATATTTGCACTGACCGATCTTGCAGGTCGACAGGTCACGCGAGCACAGATATCGGGTGAATTTGGCGGCATCCGGCCCTTTGAATTCAACCTGGCGTTCAACCGAGACGTCACACAGGATCGCCTCATTGACCAGGTTCCAGAAGTTCTGCGCCGGTTCGCCGAAATCGCGGGAGATATACATGTGGTTGTAGACCGAAACCCCTTGGCGCCCCAACGCAGGGCTGCGTCGGAATAGGGCGACTTTCGGACCTGGGTGCCAAAGCTGAAGTGAGCGAATTCCAGTTCATGTGCTATCGGTGTGTATCCAGTTTGATGGGTGAGTGGTCAGACATTCTGGCGGACCAGATCGCGCAGTTCGTTTTTCCGGACTTTCCCGGTGGTGGTTTTGGGCAGCTCGCCAAAGATCACGCGCTTTGGACGCATGTAACCGGCCAGCTTTGTCCTGGCGTGGGTCAGCAATTCTTCTTCGGTGACTTCGCCCGATAGCTCGACAAAGGCGCAGGGCACCTCGCCCCATTTTTCATCGGGCATCGCCACCACGGCAACAAGGCTGACGGCGGGGTGGGAATAGAGCGCCTTCTCCACTTCGATGGAGGAGATGTTTTCGCCGCCCGAGATTATGATGTCCTTGGAGCGGTCCCGGATGTCGATGTAGCCATCGGTGTGCTGCACCGCAATGTCACCAGACCAGAACCACCCGTCCCTGAAGGCCTTGGCGGTTTCGTCGGGGGCCTTCAGATACCCCTTCATGACGATGTTGCCGCGAAACACGACCTCGCCCAGCGTCTTGCCATCCCACGGCACGGGTGTGCCTGTCTCGGGGTCGAGGACCAGCACATCTTCCTCAAGCTCATAGGCTACACCCTGACGGGCTTTCATCTCGGCCTGCTGCTCTGCGGGAAGCGCCGTCCAGTCAGGTTTTTCGGCGCACACGACTGCCGGGCCATAGACTTCGGTCAGCCCGTAGACATGCGTGATGGAGATGCCCATCTCCTCCATCTTTCCGATGACGCTGGCAGGGGGCGGGGCGGCGGCTGTCATCATCTTTATCTTTTGCGGAAAATCCCGCTTTTCCTGCGCCCCGCTGATCATCGACATGATGATGGGTGCGCCGCACAGATGGGTGACGCCATGATCGGCAAAGGCGTCATAGATCACGTCCGCCCTTGGCGCGCGCAGGAACACATGCGTCCCGGCCAGCATGGTGATCGTCCAGGGAAAGCACCAGCCGTTGCAGTGAAACAGCGGCAGCGTCCAGAGATAGACGGGATGATGCGGCATTTCCCACGTCACCACGTTGTTGACCGCGTTCGTCCAGGCGCCGCGGTGGGAATAGACCACGCCCTTGGGCCGACCCGTGGTGCCGGAGGTGTAGTTCAACGCCAGCGCGTCCCATTCGTCATCCGGCAAAGTATAGGCGAAATCGGGATCGCCCTCGGACAGCAGGTCGTCATAGGACAACGTGCCGATCCTGTCGCCGCCCGGTCCTTGGCTGTCTTCTATATCGACAATCAAAAGGTCACGACCCGACAGCGCGACGGCCTTTGCAGCCATCTCCGAATACTCGGTATCGACCAGCAACACCTTGGCTTCGCCATGATCCAGAATGTACGCGATCGTACCGGCATCCAGACGCGTGTTGTTGGCATTCAGAACAGCGCCCAGCATGGGCACCGCCAGCGCACATTCCAACGCCTCGGGGATGTTCGGAGCGATCAGGGCAACGGTGTCGCCCTTGCCGATGCCGCGCTTGGCCAAGGCAGAGGCAAGCCGCTTGCACCGCGCCGCAACCTCGCCCCAGTTGCGCCGGATAGGCCCGTGGATCTGCGCGGGCAGTTCGGGGTGAACACGCTCCACCCGCTTGAGGATCGACACAGGCGAAAGGGCCGTGTGATTGGCGGCGCAGCGCGCAAGCTCGGGGCCTTGATACATCATTCCCCGGTCCATTCGGGCATGGGTTCCTTGCGGGTGAAGGCGCCGATGCCCGCAACCGTATCCTTCGCCATCATGTTTTCCGCCATCGTGCGGCCGGCAAAGGCGTAAGCCTGCTCCAGCGGCATTTCGAGCTGCTCGTAGAAGGCCCGCTTGCCGATCTTGACGGCGGCCGGGGATTTGTCGGCGATGATGCGCGCCATTTCCATGCTGGCGCTCTCCAGCTCGGCCAGTGGCACGACACGGTTCAGCAGACCCATTTCGGCGACGCGCGCTGCGGGAAGGAATTCCCCCAGGAGCAGCATTTCCATCGCCAGCTTGCGCGGCACATTCCGCGCCAGGGCGACCATCGGAGTCGAGCAGAACAGCCCGATGTTCACCCCCGACGTGGCGAATTTCGCATCGTCGGCAGAGACGGCCAGATCACAGGAGGCCACAAGCTGGCAGCCCGCCGCCGTGGCGATGCCCCTGACCTCGGCAATCACGGGCTGCGGCAAGCGCACGACGCGCAACATCATCGCCGAGCACTTGGCGAAAAGCTCCTGGAAATACTGAAACCCACCATCGGCGTCGGCCCGGCGCGCCGTCATTTCCTTGAGGTTGTGACCTGCGCAGAAATGATTGCCGCCGCTGCGCAGAACAACCGCCTTGACGCTGCGGTCCGCTGCGATGTCGTCCAGCATCTGCGACAGTGTGGTCAGCATCGCCTCGGACAGGGCGTTGATGGATTTGGGTGAATTCAGCGTCAGGACAGCAATGCCGTCATTATCCGATCGCAGGATGAGGCTGTCGTATTCCATTGTATCGTCCATGATCTACTCCAACGTGCCCCCGGCCTTTGTCCAGACCCCGACGCCGCCCGACAGGTTCACGACCGTCGCAAGTCCCAAGTCCATGGCCACTTGCGCGGCCAGTCCCGACCGTCCGCCGGACCCGCAGTAGAACACAAAGGTCTTGTCCTGGTTGAACGAGGGCTTGTGCGCGGGGCTTTCGGGATCGATATGAAATTCCAACATGCCGCGCGACGACGCGACCGCCCCCGGAATGACGCCGGTTTTTGCCTGCTCGCTCCCGTCGCGAAGGTCGACAAAGACATGGTCCGGCGATCCCAACATCGACAGCGCCTCCTGCGCGTCTATCGCCAGCACGGAGCGCATGGCCGCCTTTACGATCTCTTTCGAGCTTTTGGTGATGGTCTGGGACATGGGATGTCCTTGTTGAAGTTGCGGCCGGCCGATTCAGATCGCGAGATCGAGCCGGGGTTTCCAGAATGGCCGGAACAGCTCGATCTTGGGACATCTGTCCATCACCACCTTCAGGCCCGCCTCTTCGGCAAGCTTGGCGGCACGGTCGTCATAGACCCCGATCTGTCCCCAAAGCACCTTGGCCCCGATGGCGATGGCCTGTTCGGTGATGGCGTAAAGCTCTTCCTTGGGCCGGAAGACTTCGACCATGTCGACGGGGCGGTCGATGTCCTGCAGGGACCGATAGACCGGTATGCCCCGGATTTCGGTTACGGCCGGGTTGGGGTTGACGGGGATCATGTCATATCCGGTTTCGTGCAATACGCGCAGCACACCATAGCTGAACTTGGTCTTGTCCGCGCTGGCGCCGACCATGGCGATGGTTTTGACCGACCGCAGGATCCCGGTCAGGTAGGCTTGGGAATAGTCGTAGCGACGGTCGACATCGGCGTCGGGCATGTCAGGGCTCCTTCGGGGTGGCGATGTCCGCTTTCAGCTCGTGTGGCTGCAACGGATCAAGAAACGGGTTGCGGTAAAGCTGGCCGTGGCTTTCGACGCCGATCTCCAGCGTGATGTCGGTCACCGGTCTGGCGACACACAGCAGCACATAGCCATTGGCGATCTGGCGGTTATTCAACGCGACCTGACGGCGCTGATCGACCTCTCCCGATGTCAGTCTGGCGGCGCAGGTGATGCAACCGCCGTATTTGCAGCCATAGGGCAGATCAACCCCCTGTTCGCGCAACGTGTCGAGCAGGGGACGCCGCGCCTCGACCGTGCAGGTCGCGCCCTCGCGGTTGGCGAGGGTTATCGTGCGCGTCTCGGTCACAGCCAGATATCGCTGGTGCAGTCGCCGCCGGGATAGCGGGTTTCGTGGCAGCGGCTAGGGCCGTTGGGTTCCTTGCCAAAATCAACGACAAAATCAGGGTTGATCGTCATGCCGCCGTTTTCGACATCGCAGTCGATCATGACCATGACGCCGCCCTGGGTGCGGATTTCTGGATAGAACTGATTGTCCCAGGTCGAAAACAGCGACGTGGTGACATAGAGCCGCTTGCCGTCGAGCGACAGCTGGAACATCTGCGGCCCGCCCGCAACCTTCACCCCATTGACTTCGGGCGCCTTGCCCAGAAGCCCGCCCATCCAGACCTGGCCCTTGAGCCTGGGATTGTGCGGATCGGTGATGTCGTATTGGCGCATGTCGCCATGCAGCCAGTTGTTGAGGTAGAGATACTTGTCGTCCATCGACACGAGGATCGCGGACATCACGCCCGGCACCGGAATCGGCCACTCGGGATGCGGTTCGTTGGCAACGTCGATGATCTTTTCCCATTCCCATTTCCCGGCATCGGACTTCCAGAAATGGATCACGTTGGTGGACAACGCGGCACCGCAAAAGCCGTGGGTGCTGTCGGGATCATGCAGGAACTTGACCTCCAGCGGGATCAGCCCGTCCTCGCCCAGATACATCGTCTCGACCGGCACGCGTTTTTCGAAATCCCAGATGTGCAGGCGGCGCCCGTATTTCAGGTATCCCACTTCTTCGAGGTCAAAGCCGGGCATGAACGTGTTCGGTGCGGCCCATTCCGAACTGATCATCACGTTGTGGCGCGGCTGGTACCAGAAATCATAGCCGAACGGGATGTCGCCCATCGACGCTTCCCAGCGGCCGACGATCTCGAACTCCTTGTTCAGATGCAGATAGCCGCCCGGTGCTTCGCCCTTGGCGTCGCCGAGGAAGGAGATGATGATTTCAGAGCCGAGACAATGCACCGTATGCGGACCGCTGAGATCGGTCTTGGACTTGATCTCGGCCCCGTCGATGATCTTGTGCAGGCGCGGCGCGCGCGGGTCGGTGGCCGTGTCGATGATGTGGATGTTGTTTGATCGCACTCCGGGCACCAGCAGGTACTTGCGCGACATGCCCGCGTCGTCGTGGCAGGACGAACAGGCGTTCCAGCCCATATGGTGCAGCTCGTCCCCGATCCCGGGCATTTCCAGGCGGTGGATCACCTGTGAATAAGTCGGGCTTTCGGGATCGGCATCCACCGTAGCCAGGTAATCCGGTTTCTGGATCCCCGTGCCGGTATAGATCGCGATCGAATACAGCAGCTTTTCCCGTGGCGCCTTGATCGCCTCGGCAGGGCTTGCATAGCCTGGGCCGCAGCACACACCGTCCATCATCACATTCCTCCCTTGCGATCACGTTACAATTCTCGTAGTTCGATAATTAGATTCTCACAAGGTAAAATTCATGCATCTGGAACGCCTCACTTGCATTCTCGAAATCGTAGGGCAGAAGGAGGAGGCAACAGTGGCCGAGATTTGCGCCCATTCGGACCTGCCCAAGCCGTCCGCCTACAGGTTGGTCCAGGATCTGGTCAGCGTCGGCCTGCTGGAACCGGTCGGGCGAGGGCAGTTCACGATTGGCACGCGTCTGAAGGGGATAACATCCAGCGATCATTCGGACCGCGCGCTGCTGGAGCGGATCACGCCAACGCTGAAACAGGCCGCCACACAGTTCGGAACCGCGTTCTTTCTGTCGCGGTTGCGCGGAAAATCCGTGGAAATCATTCATGTCGAGACGCCAGACACCGGTGTGTCCTATCTCCATCCGGGTTTGGGAAAGCGCCCCCTGCATGCCTGTTCATGCTCAAAGGCCGTTGCCGCCTTTTCGCCAGAGCTGTTTCTGACCGGCGAAATGGAAGGCCGGTTGCGCGCATATACTGAATTCACCCTGACAAACGTAGATGACCTGGAAGCCGAGTTCGAAACCATTCGCCAGCGCGGTTTTGCGGAATGCGTGGAAGAAATCGAGCGCGGCATGTGCTCGGTTGCAGCCCCGCTTGCGCCGAGTGGGCCGGGAGCCACGATGTCCATCGGTGCGACCGGATCCGTACGGGTGTTCACACCTGCGTTTCGTGAAAAACTTGGCCCGCAGATCACTAAAATCGCGTGTGGAATATCGGCAAGCCTTGGCTGGAGCGTCGTGCAGGGTACCAGAAATAAAAGCCTATCCTGACCGTCACTTGGTCTGCGTCCTGCGACAGCCAACCTTGGCGCAGGACGCAGCAAGGAAACGGCGGTCTTCAGCCCGGTGCAAGTCCACTTTTCTCAATCTGAGATAGCACCCGCGAATGTGGTGTCAGACCAATAAAAACCGTCTCGGTCAGGGCAGGATGGCAGTCCCTTATGCCGCGCAGAGGCCGCGCTCGTGAAGCAGATCCTCGACATTCCGAGGCGAAAGCGGAAATCGGATATAGAGCATCACAACCAGCCGGATGATCTCCGGGCTGGTCTTGAAGTACTTGAATGGTGCGCGTTGGGTCATGGCGCGAAGCTACCCAGCCCCCTGCCCGGTCTCAAGCCAGGTTCCTTTGACACTGCACCAGCGATAAGTCACGCCAAATGCACCAGTCTAGTCGCCGCAAATCCATCCGCCCTGTTGCCGCTGGTAGCATTACTTCTTGCTCACAGCAGGAAGGCGACCAAAGCCTAAAGGACGAAATCCGCGGCCGTCATGCCGATCACGCCGGCCACGCGGACCTCGGCGTCCGCCACCCCGTCGCCGTCCACGTCGAACTGCACGATGGTCGAGCCGCTGCCGGTTTCGATCAGGCGCAGTTCCGATCCTCCCGTGGCGCTGAACGCCGCCGTTTCGAGGAAGCCGAAGAGGCCAGCGGACATCTCCGAGACGTTGATCGTATCCAGCCCGATCTCGAAGTCCATGACCTGGTCCCGCAGCGCGCCCAGCCCCGCCTCGGCCGTCGAGGCAAAGACAAAGACATCCGCATCCGCCTCGCCCGACAGGGAATCCCGGTCCAGGCCGCCCGAGAGCGTGTCGTTGCCGATACCGCCCCGTACGATGTCCTCGCCCGCGCCGCCGAAGAGCACGTCGGACCCGCCGTAGCCGTAGACCGAGTCGTTGCCGCCGTTGCCGCTCAGGATATTGTCCTGGAAATTGCCGGCGATAAGGTCGTTGCCGCTGCCGGTTTCGGTATTCTCGAAGTTGCGGATCGTGTCACCACTGGCGAGCGTGTCGCCAGAGACGGTGTTGTTCCAGATCCGCAGAGTCATGTCGCCGGTGGCACCGGAATAATCCAGCGTGTCGCTGTCCCCCGGTGAACCGTCCAGCAGCTCGGCGCCGGTGTTGCCGATCAGCCGGTCGTCGCCGACGCCGCCGATCAGAGTGTCCGCTCCGTCGCCGCCATCCATCGTGTCGTTGCCACCGGCACCGTTCAGGGTGTCGTCCTGAAGGCCCCCTGTGATGCTGTCATCCCCCATGCCGCCATCGAGGTAGTCCGCCCCGTCGCCGCCCCGCAAGGTATCCGTCCCGTCCGAGCCGAAAAGCGTGTCGTTGCCGTTGTTGCCGATCAGCAGGTTGTCGAGATGGTTGCCGGTGATCAGGTCGCCGCCATCGCCGGTGATCGCGTTCTCGAAGTTGACGATCGTATCGCCGGCCGCAATGGCGTCGCCAGAGAAGACGGTGTCGTTGAACAGCCGGACCTGGACCGCGCCGGTGGCCGCGGAATAGTCGATGGTGTCACTACCGCCGGGCGAGCCGTCCAGTCGCTCGGCGCCCAGCCCGGCGATGAGGTGGTCGTCGCCGACGCCGCCGATCAGAGTGTCC
>JAXMNQ010000040.1:0-60809 GCA_034670345.1 Paracoccaceae bacterium
CAAAATGCGCGGCCTTCGGATCAGCTCAATACCCCAGCCGCAAGCGCCATTGCCGCGATAGCGGCTTCGTCCCTCCGCCCTTTTCGTTGTCGTCGCGAGTAAAGGGGGGCGTAATTTATTGGTCAGGTCTCGGCTGTGACGTGGTTCAATCTGTTTTGCTTGCACGCAGTGACCATTCGATGCGCCTCCGATTGCTGCAAGCGGGGATGAATGGCGGTACGAACTTCCTGCAAGATTGTTTTTCAGAACGCAACTTAGTACTAAAATCAAGCTTCTCGTTGTGATCCTACCGTTTGGACCGGCTCTTTTTCGGCGTGCATGAGTGCAGCTACGCCCGCGGTCACGACCTATTCGGTGAAGTAATCCGGATAATCCGTGCGCAGGGCGTCAAGGCGGCTGATGGTGCCGGACAGGTGGCTGCGCATGGCTTCGGCGGCGGCGTCCGGGTCGCCGTCAGCGATGCTTTGAAGAATGCGCCTGTGGTGATCGACGATATCGGCCATCTTGCCTTCGGACGGCAGGTCCAGCCGCTGGCAGCGTGTGAGGTGACCCAGCCTGCGCAACAGCATCCGCTGAAGGTTGACCATGCCCACGCCGGCAAACAGGGCGCGGTGAAAGCTGCGGTCGAGGTCGTCGAACATGTCGAACTGCCCGGTATTGCCCAACAGCGCCTGCTGCATCTGAACAAAGGCCTGAGCACGGGGGATCATCTCCGGGTCCGGCGTCAGGGCCAAGCGGCGGACGACTTCGGTCTCCACCGAGACCCGCAGGAATTGCGTCTCCTGTATCTGGCCAACGTCGATCCGTTTCACCACGGTTCCGGACTGCGGCATGATCTTGATCAGCCCGTCCTCCTCCAGACGCTGCATCGCGTCGCGCAGGGGGGTCAAGGAGACGCCGAAATCCTTGGCAAGAGCATTGCGGGACAGAATCGTGCCGGGCGGGAACTCCAGCGTCACGATCTTGGCGCGCAGGATGTCATAGACCGTGCTTGCCGCCGAGGCGGGCGCGGTTTCGGAAGGTTTTCCAAAGTCTTGCCCCAGCGATGCCATGGCCAAAGTCTCCTCTCGCAGGTCTCTCTGTTCCGGTGGAGGCCGCTATCCCTTTGGCGTCATTCAATCAGGATTGACCTGTCTGGGCAACTAATATATCAGTCTGGGCATCTGCGGATCTGTCATGCGGAAGAGGCATGGCCGGGGCAGGAAAATGGGAGGAAATCATGAAATTCGAAATGCTGAAGGGTCTGAGCCGGGCCGGGGCCATCGCCGCGGTTGTCGTGGCGACCGCGACCTGCGCGACCGCTGCGGACCGCGTGCTGAAGATCCAGACATCGTCGAATGCAAGCCACGCATCGCTGGCCTACCTGAACGAAGAATGGGTGCCGAAACTGGAGGCCATGACCAGCGGTTCGCTGGGTGTCGAATTGCTGCCGGTCGACGCGGTCGTGCCGCGCCGCGAGACGGCCGAGGCGATCTCTGTCGGAATTCTTGACGGCGACCTGACGTCGATCAACTATTTCGCCGGTGTCGACCCGGCCTTTGCGCTGATGGGCGACCTGATCGCAGGCTACGATTCGGCTGACCAGATCCAGGCGTTCTGCGCCCAGGGCGGCGGCAAGGAAATGCTGCAGAAACTGTTTGATGCGCATTTTGAGGGCGTTCATGTCGTCGGATGCGGCGCCTATGCCCGCGAAGCCTTTGTCTCCAAGGTTCCGGTGCGCGGCGTGGCTGACCTCAAGGGCCTGAAGATCCGCTCGCCCGAAGGACTGGCCGCTGACGTGTTCAAGCGCGCAGGCGCGGCGCCGGTGTCGATGTCCGGTTCGGAAACCTACGGCGCGCTGGACAAGGGCGTGATCGACGCGGCCGATAACTCGGCCTACGCCAACAACGACGCCAACGGCATGCACAAGATCGCCAGATACCCGATCTTCCCCGGCATCCACTCGACCCCGATCCTGCAGTTCACCGTCTCTGAAATTGTCTGGGAAGAGCTGTCCGAGCAAGAGCGGGTCGCGTTGGAGACCTGGTATCTTGCGGCCTACAACGGCCTGCGCCAGCACTTTGATCGCCTCGACCGTCAGTTGGTCGCGCGTGACAAGGCCGCCGGCGAGCTGGAGATCATCGACTGGCCCCAGTCTGAGCGCGACGCGTTGCGTGTCATCGCCCAGGAAGCATGGTCCGACTTCGCGGCACAGTCTGATCTGGCCAAGGAAGTCTACGATGCGCACATCGAGTTCATGAAGCAGGCCGGCCTGCTCTGAGCCCCTTGCAGTGAATTTCGGACGCCCCGGTTGCGGGGCGTCCGTTCGCGATGCGGCCCGGCGAGAGCGCCGCACGGATCAGAGGCGAAACCGGCAAGCCGACCCGACGGGCGCGCGCCGAGCGACCACGACCCATTTCAGGAGACGACGCGATGACCCAGGACATCGACAAGGCGATTGCGTCCAGCAATCCGGCAATCGCCGACCAGGACCCGCTGCATCATGACGAGCCCGACCTGTCCAGAGCGGATTACACGCCGGTCGATCACTTCAGCCATGTTGTCGGCATCGCGATTTCCTCGTTTTACCTGATAGCGGCGCTGGCCACTCTGGTCGAAGTCTTCTCGCGCTACGTTCTGAACGCACCGACATTCTGGGCCTTCGAGACCGTCATGGTCACCGTCGCCGCCGCCTGGATGCTTTCGGCGGGTTATGTGACCCTGAAGAAACGCCACATTGGCATCACGGTGATCCACGGGATCACCACCAAGCGCCAGCAGTGGTGGCTGGACCTCATTGCGATGCTGGTCGGTATCTTTGCGCTTTACATGCTGCTGACCGACGCCCCGATACGCGCCTATGTCTCCATCGAGCGCGTCGAGAAGTCCGGCTCGGCCTTCAACTCGCCGCTGCCGATGATGATGAAATCGCTGATGGTGATCGGCGCCTTCATGTATCTGACGCAGCTGATGGTGAACCTGCACCGGCACGTCAATTCTTCCGCCGCAAAGCTGATCGTCAAGCTGATCGCCGCATATTTCGTCGTGTATTTTGTCTCGGCCTTCCTGTCCCAGTATCTCGACTGGTCGGTGGCCAACGCCTTCTCGGGCTTCATCTCCGAGATCGGCAAGGCGATGGACCCGTCCCAGGCGCTGCAAATGCGCAAGATGGATCTGGGCACCGTCTCGATCATCATGGTTGTGATGCTGATCGCGCTGATGATGACCGGCATGCCGCTGGGCATCGTGACGCTGATCGTCTCGGTGATCATGGCCATCGGCTTCTTCGGGCCGCGCGGCCTGTTCCTTGTCTCGTCCAATGCCGTCGGCCTGCTGGAACACTACAGCCTCGTCGCGGTGCCCTTCTTCGTGCTCATGGCCTCGATCCTGGAACGGGCGGGCATCGCCGAGGACCTGTTCGACGCCATGTCGATCTTTGCGGGCAACCTGCGTGGCGGCGTTGCGGTGCAGACCACCGTTGTCGCGGTGATCCTGGCCGCCATGTCGGGCGTCATGGGCGGCGAGATCGTGATGTTGGGCCTTGTCGCCCTGCCGCAGATGTTCCGCCTTGGCTATGACCGCAAGATCACCATCGGGCTGATCTGCGCCGCCGGTGCGCTGGCCACGCTGATCCCGCCGTCGATCATCATGATCGTCTATGGCCTCTCGGCCGAGGTGGGCATCGGGGATCTGTTCATGGCGGGTGCCGTTCCGGGAATCATGCTGGCGGTGTTCTATGCCGGGTACGTTCTGATCCGCGTCAACCTCAACCATTCGCTGGCGCCGACCGCCGCCGAAGTGGCGCAGATGA
Organism: Paracoccaceae bacterium; assembly: GCA_034670345.1. GTDB lineage: Bacteria > Pseudomonadota > Alphaproteobacteria > Rhodobacterales > Rhodobacteraceae > Antarctobacter. The sequence goes on from JAXMNQ010000040.1 coordinate 3,791, forward strand.
CCGGCAAGGAACAGAGCCTGACCAAGGACCGCCTGATCGCCGTCTTCCTCTGCATCCTGCTGATCGCATGCGTCATGGGCTCGATCTATGGCGGTGTCGCATCGGTGACAGAGGCCGCCGCGGTGGGCTGTATCGGCGCGCTGTTCGTGGCCGCCGTGCGCAACCAGTTCAAATGGGAGGTGCTCAGCGCCGCGCTCATGGGGACCATGGCCACCGTCGGCACGATCATCTGGCTGATCCTTGGCGCCATCAGCTTTGTCGGCATCTTCAACCTGGTGGGCGGGGGGGACTTCATGCGCTCGCTGTTCCTGGGGCTGGGCCTGTCGGCGATGGGCACGGTGCTGGTGATGATGCTGATCCTGATGGTGCTGGGCACCTTCATGGAGTGGATCGCCATCGTGCTGATCACGGTGCCGGTCTTTGCCCCCGTGGTGATGACCCTTGCACCCGACCTCGGCCTGACCGAAGATCAGGCCAAGATCTGGTTCGGCATCCTCTTCGTGATGAACATCCAGATCTATTTCCTGTCGCCGCCTTTCGGCCCGGCGTGTTTCTGGCTGAAATCGGTCGCGCCCAAGGATGTGACCCTGCAGGAGATCTTTCTCTCGGTGCTGCCCTTCATCGGGTTGCAGATCGTGGGCCTGCTGCTGGTGATGTTCTTCCCGCAGATCGCCCTCTGGCTGCCCGAACTTCTGAATTGAGGAGACTGACATGATCGGAAGAGATTCACGTGATGATATCGACGGCTACGGCGTCTGGCCCTGGGTTCTGGGCCTCGCGTTGGTCGCGCTCATCGTCGGCCTCATGTTCGGCCTAGCCACACCGATTTCCTGAAGGAGTTCCCATGTCCAAGAAACCCGAAGACCTCCGCTCCGCCCGCTGGTTTGCCCCCGACGATCTGCGGTCCATGGGCCACCGCTCGCGCGCCATGCAGATGGGGCTGGACGGCGCAGACTGGGAAGGCAAGCCGGTCATCGCCATCATCAACACCTGGTCCGACCTGTCGCCCTGCCACCACCACCTGCGCGACCGGGCGGAGTTCGTGAAGAAGGGCGTCTATCAGGCCGGGGGCATGCCGGTCGAGATGCCGGTGCATTCGTTCTCCGAGCAGTTCCTGAAACCGACCTCGATGCTCTATCGCAACATGGGCGCGCTGGAGGTCGAAGAGACGCTGCGGTCCCATCCGATTGACGGGGTTGTCTTGCTGGGCGGCTGTGACAAGTCCACCCCGGCATTGGTCATGGGGGCGGTCAGCATGGGGCTGCCGTTCCTCTTCATGCCTGCCGGGGCCATGCTGCGCGGCAACTATGCGGGGCAAAAGCTGGGCTCCGGCACGGATGTCTGGAAATACTGGGACGAACGCCGTGCCGGGACCATCGGCAAGGAACAATGGATGGGTGTGCAGGGCGGCATCGCCCGCAGTTACGGCACCTGCATGACCATGGGCACCGCCTCGACGATGATGAGCATCGCCGACGGCTGGGGCCTGACCCTGCCGGGGGCGTCGTCGATCCCGGCACCGGATGCGGGACACAAGCGCATGGCCGCCGCCTGCGGCCGCCGCGCGGTCGAAATGGTCTGGGAAGACCTGACACCCGACAAGATCATGACGCCGGAGTCGACGCGCAACGCGGTGACTGTCGCCATGGCCACCGGCTGTTCCACCAATGCCATCATCCACTTGATCGCGATGGCCCGCCGCGCCGGGATCCCGCTGACATTGGAAGATCTGGACGAGATCGGCCACGGCACACCGGTGATCGCCAACATCCGGCCCTCGGGCAAGGAATACCTTATGGAAGATTTCTTCTACGCGGGTGGCCTGCCGGCGCTGATGAAAGAGCTTGGCGACAAGCTCGATCTCTCTGCGATGACGGTCAATGGCAGGACCGTGGGCGAGAACATCGCCGATGCAGTGAACTACAACGATGACGTGATCCGGCCGCTGTCGAACCCGCTTTATCATGAGGGATCGCTGGCTGTGCTCAAGGGCAACCTCGCCCCCGACGGCGCGGTGATCAAACCCGCCGCGATGGATGCAAAATTCCAGACACATTCCGGCCCGGCCATCGTTGCCGACAGCTATTCCGAGTTGAAGGACATCATCAACGACGAGAATTACCTGATGACGCCGGACCATGTGATGGTCCTGCGCAACGCCGGTCCGCAGGGCGGGCCGGGGATGCCGGAATGGGGCATGATCCCGATGCCCAAGGCGCTGCTGAAACAGGGGCATCGCGACATGCTGCGGCTGTCTGATGCGCGCATGTCGGGCACGTCTTACGGCGCCTGCATCCTGCACGTCGCGCCCGAGGCCTATGTCGGCGGACCGCTGGCATTGATCGAAACCGGCGACATCATCGAGATCGACGTGCCCAACCGCACCCTGAACGTACGCCTGACCGACGAAGAACTGGCCGAACGCCGCAAAGGCTGGGTTGCGCCGGAACCGCGGTTCGAGCGCGGCTATGGCTGGATGTTCTCCAAGCACATCGAACAGGCGGACAAGGGCTGCGATTTCGACTTCCTGCGTACCGAGTTCGGCGCGCCGGTCCCGGAACCGGAGATCAACTGATGCAACAGGACACCACCGCCCCGGACGTGATCCGGGGCCACTGCCCGGTCTGCCGGGAGGTCCCGGGGCCGGCCCGGGACGGGAGAGCGCGGACATGACCGATCTTGCCAACGCTCTTCAAGGTGTATCGGGCATCCTTGTCACGCCTTTCGATGGCGCGGGCGAGATCGCGCCGGATCTGCAGAAACCAATTGTCGACCGGGCCATAGGCGCCGGAGTGCATGTGCTGACCGCCAATGGCAACACCGGCGAATTCTACGGGCTGACCGTGGATGAGGCCTGCGCCATGGTGGCCGCCTCCGGGGCGCATATCGCGGGCCGGGTGCCCATGGTGGCCGGGGTCGGACGGGGAGTCCGGGACGCGCAACGCCTGGCCGAGGCCTCGCAAGCGGCGGGCGCCACCGCCTTGATGATCCATCAGCCGCCTGATCCCTTTGTCGCGCCGCGCGGTCTGGTGGGCTATGTCGAGGCGGTCCGCGAGGCGGGGCAGGGGCTGCCGATCATCCTGTATCTGCGCAACGACACCATCGGCACCGAGGCCATCCGCGCCCTGTGCGAGATCGACGGCGTCACCGGTGTCAAATGGGCCACGCCGAACCCGATGAAGCTGAAGGCCGCGATCGAGGCCTGCCCGGACCACATCACCTGGACCGGCGGTCTGGCAGAGGTCTGGGCGCCCACCTTCTACGCGGTCGGCGCGCGCGGGTTCACCTCGGGCCTGATCAACGTCTGGCCGGAACGCTCGGTCGCCATCAACACGGCGCTCGAAAGCGGCGACTATGCCGAAGCCCGCCGCCTGATCGGCGAAATGCAGGTGTTCGAGGACATCCGCGCCGAGGAACAAGGCGGCGCAAACGTGCCTGGCGTCAAAGCCGCGCTGGCCTTGATGGGCGAGGATTGCGGCACCGCTCGCCCGCCCGCCGCATGGCCCCTTTCTGACGATCAACGTGCACGGTTGCGCAGCTTCATGATCAATACTGGCCTGATCTGAGTCCAAGGAAACGAAAATGACTGAACATCCCCTGAAACCCGAAACCAAAGCCAAGCTGGAACAGGTGTCCGTCGCCACGCTGGCCACGGCCCTCTACAAGCGCGGGCTGCGCAACCAGGTTATCCAGGACGTGCACCCGCTGTCCCAGAAGGGCAAGAACATGGTCGGCCCGGCCTTTACCCTGCGCTACATGCCGGCGCGCGAGGACCGTAACCAGTTGGTCGAGTTCCGCAATCCGGATCATCCGCAGCGCAAGGCCATCGAAGAATGCCCGCCGGGCCATGTATTCGTCATGGACAGCCGTAAATCCGCCTATGCCGCCAGCGCCGGAGACATCCTGATCACCCGCCTGATGGTGCGCGGTGGTGCCGGTGTGGTGACCGATGGCGGTTTCCGCGACGCGATGAACATCGCCAAACTGGAGATGCCGGCCTATCACTCGCGTCCTTCCAGCCCGACCAACCTGACCACCAATGAGGCCATCGACATCAATGTGCCGATCGGCTGCGGCGATGCGCCGGTCTTTCCGGGGGATATCGTGGTTGGCGACGATGACAGTATCATCATCGTCCCGGCGCATCTGGCCGACGAGATTGCCGACGAGGCCATCGAAATGACCGCCTACGAGGATTTTGCCATTGAACAGGTGCAGAATGGTGCGTCTATCATTGGGCTGTATCCGGCGACCAAGGAAGAAAATCTGGAGATTTTCGCCAAGTGGCGCGCTGATAACGGGCGGTGAGTCAACTGGCCGCCCTTGCGGAGGAGGAAATAAATGCAACTTCAGGGATGGGCGGCCTTCTGGGCCGCAGCGGTGCTGGCCGGACCCTTGGCGGCCGATTGCAGCATCGATGCGCTATCTCATGACGGTGTAACGATCACCGGGGCCGAAGCCCTGCCCGAAGGCGACGACAGCCCGCTGCCGCATTGCCGGGTCACGGGTCGGATGAACGAACGCAAGGGTGCCGAGGGGATGCCCTATGCGCTCGACTTCGAACTGCGTTTGCCAGACAACTGGAACGGGCGTTTCGTGCACCAGTTCAACGGTGGCAACGACGGCGAAGTGAAACCGGCGGTCGGCCCGCTGCTGAGCGGTGACAAGAACGACACAGCGCTGTCACGCGGCTATGCGGTGGTGTCGTCCAACGCAGGCCACGAAGGGGCAGACTTCAAGGACTTCGGTCTCGCGGGGGGCGCCCGCTTCGGCTTTGATCCGGCAGCGCGGGCGGCCTATGGCTATACCGCCGTGCGCGATCTTAACCCGGTGGCCGAGGCGCTGGTCGAGGGGTACTACGGCGGCCCGATTGCCTACAGCTATGGCATCGGCGGCTCGAACGGGGGCCGTCACGCGATGGTCGCCGCCACGCGGATGCCCGAGGCTTTCGACGGTCTGCTGGTCGGGTATCCCGGTTTCAACCTGCCGCGCGCGGCGCTTCAGCACGCGCTGGACGTGCAGGCCTTCCGCTCGGTTTCCGACGACCTCAGGACCGCCTTTTCACGGGACGACCTGACACTGGTGGCGGACAAGGTGCTGGCCGCCTGCGACGGGCTCGACGGGCTCAAGGACGGCTGGATCGCCGATACGAACGCCTGTCAGGACACCTTCGACCCGGCCAGCCTCACCTGCGCCGAGGGACAGAACTCGGCCTGTCTGAGCGCCGCGCAGACCGCCGCGCTGGAAACCATCCACGCCGGGCCGAAAGGCGCGGGTGGCGAGCAGCTCTATTCCGACTGGGCCTGGGACAGCGGGATTGCGTCTGGCAACTGGCGGTTCTGGAAACTGGAAAGCCCGATCCCGCCCTGGGGCAACAAGCCAATCATCGCGGTGATGGGCGCGGCCTCTCTGGCGCAGATCTTCACCACGCCGCCAACCCCGGTCGACGGTTCGCCGGAGGCGCTGGAACAATTCCTGTTGGACTTCGACATCGCGGCTGAAGCGGAAAAGATCTTTGCCTCCGACACGACCTATACCGAAAGCGCGATGGACGTCATGACGCCGCCGGGCGCAGACGATCCCCGGCTGTTCGAGTTCCGCGACGCGGGCGGCAAGATGCTGATCCTGCACGGCGTCTCGGACCCCGTCTTTTCGGTCCGCGACACCGAGGGCTGGTATGACCGGCTGACCTTCAACAACGGCGGCGACGCCGATGCGTTTGTCCGCTTCTACCGCAACCCGGGCATGCCGCATGGGGCAGGCGGGCCGTCGACCGACGACTACGATCTGCTGACCCCGCTGGTGGCCTGGGTCGAGACCGGCGAGGCGCCTGATGCCATTGTCGCCGGAGTGACCGAGGACAACGCCGAAGGCCGCGCCGCACTGGGCGATGTCACGCGCAAGCTCTGCCCCTATCCGCAGGTGGCGCGTTACACCGGAAGCGATCCGGCCAGCCACGAGAGTTTCACCTGCGAATGAGCGAGGCGCCGTCAGACGTGATCCGCCTTGATGCGCGTGACAACGTGGTTGTCGCGCGCACCGCGATCGGCGCAGGGACCAATGTGCCGACCGAAGGGATCACCGCGCAACAGGACGTGCCGGCGGGCCACAAGCTCGCCGCCACGCAAATCGCCAAGGGCGCACCGGTGCTGAAATATGCAACCGTCATTGGCTATGCCGGTGAGGACATCGCGCCGGGCACATGGATGCATGTGCACAATGTTCTGGTCGACGAAATCCAGAAGGATTACCGCTTTGCGCAGGACTATGTCCCGGCGGACCTGCTTCCAGAGGATCAGCGTGCGTCCTTCATGGGCATCCGGCGCGCGGACGGACGGGTGGGCACGCGCAACTACATCGGCGTCTTCATCACCGTGAATTGCGCCGCCACGGTGGCGCGCAAGATCGCCGCCTATTTTGACGACGAGCGGCTCGAGGCGTTTCCCAACGTCGACGGCGTCGTGCCCTTCATCCACCAGCAGGGCTGCGGGATGGAGGCGACGGGTGAACCGATGGCGCTGCTGCACCGGACCCTGTCGGGCTATATCCGCCACCCGAACCTTGCCGGGGCGATTGTCTGTTCGCTGGGCTGTGAGCGCAACTCGCTGGAGCGGTTCTTTACTGACACGGCGCTTGAAACGGGAACGATGCTCAGGACGGTCCGGATGCAGGACGTCGGCGGCACCGCCGAGGCGATCAAGGCCGGGAAACAGGCCATCCGCGAGATGCTGCCCGAGGCCGACAAGGCCGTGCGGACCCCGCAATCCGCCGAACACATCTGCATCGGCCTGCAATGTGGCGGCTCTGACGGGTTCTCGGGGCTGAGCGCCAACCCGGCGCTGGGCCGCGCGGTGGACATGCTCGCCCGGCACGGGGGCACTGCGATCCTGTCTGAAACGCCCGAGCTCTACGGCATCGAACATACGCTGACCGCGCGAGCCCGGGACGAGGCCACGGGCCGGGCGCTGCTCGACCGCGTTAAATGGTGGCTGGACTACACCGATGGACGCGACGTGCAGATGCAGGGCGTTGTCGGGCCGGGCAACCAGGCCGGGGGTCTTGCCAATGTGATCGAAAAGGCGCTGGGGGGGGCGAAAAAGGGCGGCTCGACCGGGATCGAGGCGGTCTATCGCTACGCCGAGCCGGTGACGGCGCGGGGGCTGGTCTATATGGACACACCGGGCTATGACCCGGTGGCCGCCACCGGCCAGATCGCGGGTGGCGCCAACCTGATCTGCTTCACCACAGGTCGCGGCAGCTGTTTCGGCTCTTACCCGGCGCCGACGGTCAAGCTGGCCACCAACACGCCGATGTATCGAAAGATGACCGGCGACATGGACATCAACTGTGGCGCCATCCTAGATGGCGACAAGACGCTCGACGCGATGGGGCAGGAGATCTTTGACGAGATCCTGGCCATCGCTTCGGGGCGCAAATCGAAAAGCGAGGCGCTGGGAGTCGGCGCCGAGGAATTCGTACCCTGGCCCATCGGGGTCACAGGCTAAGGAAAGGACATTCCATGCTCGACAAATCCGTTTTCACCCCCCACGGCAAGCACCTGATCGCAGGCGAGTGGGTCGCGGGAGACGCGACGTTCTCATCGGAACCGGCGCACGGCCCGGCGCATGACTACAGCGTCGGCACGCCTGCGCTGGTGGATCGCGCCTGCGAGGCTGCCGAAGAGGCCTTCTGGTCCTACGGCTACTCCACCCGCGAAGAGCGCGCCGCCTTCCTCAACGCAATCGCGGATGAGATCGACGCGCGCGGCGAGGCAATTACCGAGATCGGCACCCAGGAAACCGGTCTGCCCGAAGCGCGCCTTCAGGGTGAGCGCGGCCGCACCGTGGGCCAGCTGCGCCTGTTCGCGTCGCATATCCTGTCGGGCGACTACCTCGACCGCCGCCATGACGAGGCGCTGCCGGACCGCGCGCCGCTGCCCCGTCCGGACCTGAAGATGGTGCAGCGCCCGATCGGCCCGGTTGGGGTCTTTGGCGCGTCGAACTTCCCGCTGGCCTTCTCGACCGCGGGCGGCGACACCGCTGCGGCTTTGGCCGCAGGCTGCCCGGTTGTGGTCAAGGGCCACTCGGCCCACCCCGGCACCGGCGAAATCGTCGCCGAGGCGATTCATGCCGCCATCAAGACCTGCGGCGTGCATCCCGGCACCTTCAGCCTGATCCAGGGCGGAAAGCGGGACGTGGGCACGGCCCTCGTCCAGCACCCGCTGATCAAGGCGGTGGGCTTTACCGGCTCTCTCGGCGGCGGACGCGCCCTGTTCGACCTGTGCGCGGCACGGCCCGAGCCGATCCCCTTCTTCGGCGAGCTTGGCAGCGTCAACCCGATGTTCCTGCTGCCCGAGGCAGTCAAGGCGCGCGGCGCTGACATCGGCACCGGCTGGGCCGGATCGCTGACCATGGGCGCAGGCCAGTTCTGTACCAATCCGGGTATTGCGGTTGTGCAGAACGGGGCAGAAGGCGACGCCTTTGTTCAGGCAGCGGCAGAGGCGCTGAAAGGTGTTACGACCCAGTGTATGCTGACCGATGGCATCGCCTCGGCCTACAAGGACGGCAAGTCGCGCTTTGAGGGGCGCAATGCGGTGAAGCCGGTCATGGTGACTTCCAGCGAGGGGCGCAATGCCTCGCCGAACCTCTATGAGACGGATGCCGCCAACTATCTGCAGGATCATGCGCTGGGCGAAGAGGTCTTTGGGCCACTGGGTCTGGTCGTTCGCGTTTCGGGCGCGGATGAGATGGAGGATCTGGCGCGCGGCTTCGAAGGCCAGTTGACCTGCACCCTGCATATGGATGAGGGCGACACCGCGCTGGCGCAGCGGTTGATGCCGGTGCTGGAACGCAAGGCGGGCCGACTGCTGGTCAACGGCTTCCCGACCGGGGTCGAGGTGGCCGACACGATGGTGCATGGCGGGCCTTACCCGGCCTCGACCAACTTTGGCGCGACCTCTGTCGGGACGATGGCGATCCGGCGCTTCCTGCGCCCGGTCTGCTATCAGAACTTCCCCGACGCCTTGCTGCCGGGCGATCTGGGCTGAGGTCACGTGGACGCGACGTTGAGGTAACGACTTCAATAGCTTCCAGAGACAAGTTGACGCTCTGACAGGAAGCGGGCCCCAAGGCGGGCCCGTTTTCGTTTCTGACTGGGGCCGTCCGGTCGCGTGACGCTGTCCCCTGCGATTCGCCCAAAGGATCCCCGCTGACCGTGTTCTGGATGCACAAATTGCCGGACAGGCGGCTTACTCAGGTCATGAACCTGATACAATCCACTGAATGAAATGCCGATTATTTTGCATTCGGAATGAGAACACAGTGTTTCCAAGCCTCCGGGGGAATAACCGGAGGCGCGGTTCTATGACCGTGTAAGTTGTTCACGGTGGTCAGTGTGACTTTTTCATGACGAGTTCCGGGCGCATTGGTGTCCAATACGGAAATCGGTCGCGGCTTTGACGGCCCCCTGCTGGCAAGGATAGACAGTCAATAATGGTACTGATTGTGAGTGACCAAGGATTTACCGGACCGCTGCGGATCGACATCGCACTGCGCTTTGATGCGCTGGGTGGTGGGGAGTCGCAGCCCCTGGTGGCGCTGGGCGAAGTCGGAGAGGCGCCGCGTCTGGTCTTTGGGCAGGTCGGCGCAACGGAGGATCTGCGCTTTGCCCTGACGCAGGGGGACCAGAGTTTCGAGGTGATCGCCCAGGACGCGCTGGTGGCCGGGGAAACGGCGGGTTTCTCTGCCGAAATCGACGATCTCGGGTTGATGACCATCGCCAAGGATGGCGTCGAACTGGCCTCAATACAGGGTGTTGTGCCGTTGGCGCTTCCGGTGGAGGATCTGACCGGGCAGGGCACGGCGTTCGATCCCGAGGTGATTGATCTGACGGTGACCGCGCTCAGCCCCGCGCCTGCGGGCGGGGAGATGGCGATTGTCGCCCATCAGGACGATGACCTGCTGTTTATGAACCCCACCATCGCCGAGACCATCGCGGAGGGGGACCCGATGACCACGGTCTACGTGACCGCCGGGGACGCTGGGGGTGACCTGTATTACTGGGGCGCACGCGAGGCGGGGGTCAAGGCTGCCTATGCCCAGATGGCCGGGGTGGACGATTGGGTCGACGAGGTGGTGACGCTGGACGTGGGCGGCGAAGCGCGCGAGGTGGTCAGCAGCTACCTTGAAAGCGCGCCGGGGGTGCGGCTGTATTTCCTGCGCACGCCGGACGGCGACGATGGCGACGGCACCGTGACCTATGACAACCAGAGCCTTGAACTGCTGCTGGACGGGACGATTGACCGGGTCAGCACGGTGGACGGTGAAACCAGTTATTCGGCGGGTGAACTGACGGATGTGATCGGCGCGCTGATGGCGCGCCATGCCCCGGAAGAAATCCTGTTGCAGGATGATAGCGCACCAGGAGAGCATACCGACCACGTGCATGTGTCCGAATTGGTCGAAGAGGCCTTGCCCGTCTATGGCGGCGATGTGTCGGTGACCCTGTTCCAAAGTTATGACAGCGCGCAGGCCCCGGCCAACCTGTCGCCTGAAGATGCGGCGCTGGCGACCTCTGTCTTTGAAACCTATGCCGCCTTCGACGAGGTGGTGATCGACGATACCGGTGCGGTGCGGCCCCCCTATACCGAGTGGGTCTTGCGCGAATACGTGACCGATCAGTATCAGGTCGTTGATGGCGAGCGGGTTGCGGATCCGGACCCGGTTGATCCGATTGATCCCGAGGAACCGGTTGAACCCGAGGAACCGGTTGAACCCGAGGAACCGGTTGAACCCGAAGACCGGGTTGAACCCGAAGAGCCGGTTGAACCCGGACCAACCGATCCGGCGCCACCAGACCCGGACCCTGCGCCGGTCAGCGACTGGACGACTGACCTCTACGGGGCGGATGGTGCCATTGGTCAATTGCTCGGCGGGCTTGGCACCGTGCCGGTGGTCCCGACCGAGCCAGATCCGGATGATCCTGATCCCATCGACCCCGTCGATCCCGATCCCTCGCCGGATGCCTTTGGATCGGGGGGGGCGTATCAGCAATTCCTGTCCGAGGCTGTCGGGAATTGGGGTGCAGAAACACCGGACCCCGCTCCCACGCCTGACCCGGGACCCGATCCCACACCGGATCCCGGTCCCGCAGCCCCCGGCGGGGCCTTTGACCCCGGCGGGCTGTACGAACAGTTCATGCTCTCCGGGGCCGACAAATGGGCGGCGCTGGACACGCCAGAAGAAGAAGAGCAAGACCTGCTGGACGGCACAGATGTGATCTGAACACGGCGACCGTCCCCAAGCCATTGCCAAAGTAATCAAGCAGGCGTCGTGCCCCGGTACGGCGCCTTTTCCTGCGCGGCGCAGATACGGTTTTCAAAATGCGCCATGTCGCCTTCGTACAAAACTCTGGACATTTCTGTCTAGCACTTCGCGATCTGCCCTCCTAGGCTGCCGGAAAACAGCTTTCCGGGGAGACTGTTCATGAACACTCATTACCGCGTGGTCGTCATCGGGGGTGGCGTTGTCGGCGCCTCTGTCCTCTATCACCTTGCCAAGTTCGGCTGGACCGATGTCTGCCTGCTGGAGCGTTCTGTCCTGACTGCGGGGTCAAGCTGGCACGCGGCGGGGGGCATTCACGCGCTGAACGCAGACCCGAACATGGCCGCTCTGCAGGCCTATACCATCGACCTGCTGTCCGAGATCGGCGCGGAATCCGGGCAGGACATCAACCTGCACATGACCGGCGGGCTGACATTGGCGGGCACGCCAGACCGCTGGGAATGGCTGCAATCGGCCTACCGCGTGTTTCAGTCCATCGGTATCGAGGACTGTGAGTTGCTGACCCCCGAAGAAGCGCAGAGACGCTGCCCGATCATGTCCACGGAGGGTATTCTGGGGGCCATGTGGGCGGACCGTGAGGGCTATCTTGACACCACAGGCACCGTCCATGCCTATGCGCGGGCCGCCAGAAAACGCGGCGCCAGCTACTTTGAGCAAACCAAGGTCGAGTCGCTGGAACAGACCGCCGATGGCTGGAAGGTGGTGACCGACAAGGGCACGGTGTCCTGCGAACATGTGGTCAACGCCGCCGGTCTCTGGGCGAAACAGGTGGGCCGCATGGCGGGCGTCGAATTGCCGGTGTCGCCGTTGAAGCACCACTATTTCATCACCGACACCGTGCCCGAGATCGCCGAACTGGATTTCGAGGTGCCGATGACCGTGGACCTCGAGGGGTTCACCTACACGCGGCAGGATCAGAAGGGCCTGCTGGTCGGCATCTACGAGGTAGATCACGAACACTGGGCGATGGACGGCGCGCCCTGGGATTATGGGATGGAGCTGTTCCAGGAGCAGACCGACCGCATCGAAAAGGAATTGATCTGCGGCTATGAACGTTATCCGGCGCTGGAAAACGTCGGCATCAAGACTTGGGTCAACGGGGCTTTCACCTTTTCGCCCGACGGCAACCCGCTGGTCGGGCCGGTACGCGGCAAACGTGGCTACTGGTGCGCCTGCGCGGTCATGGCGGGGTTCCTGCAGGGTGGCGGCGTCGGCAAGACGCTGGCCGAATGGATGATCCACGGCCACCCGGAGGCGGATGCATGGTCGATGGACGTGGCGCGCTATGGCGATTTTGCGCAGAACAAACGCTATATCAAGGAAACCACGGGGCAGTTCTATTCCCGCCGCTTCGTGATGACCTACCCGAACGAACAACTGCCAGCGGGCCGGCCGCTGAAGACCTCGCCCGCGCATTCGGCGATGGACGCGGCAGGCTGCCGCTGGGGCGTCAGCTGGGATCTGGAGACACCACTCTATTTCGCGCCCGAGGGGTTTGTCGAAAACCCGACGCTGAAACGGTCGAACGCCTTTGACATCGTGGGCGCCGAATGCCGCCATATTCGCGAGAAGGTGGGCATGGTGGACATCACCGGGTTTTCCCGGTTCGAGGTCACTGGTCCCAATGCCGAAAGCTGGCTGGACCGGCTGATGGCGTCGAAACTGCCCAAGCCGGGTCGCGCCAAACTGGCCCCGATGCTGGCCGAGGACGGGCGTCTGAAGGGTGACCTGACGGTGTGCAACTGGGGCGATGGCACGTGGTGGATCATGGGGTCCTATTACCTGCGCGAATGGCATCTGCGCTGGTTCGAGGATCACATGGAGGACGGGGTGTCGGTGCGCGATCTGGGCGAGGAGGTTTGCGGCTTTGCCCTGACCGGGCCGCGGTCGCGGGCGGTGATCGAGAAGGTCTGCGAAGGTGCGGGCGATCTGCCCTTCATGAGTTGCGCGGCGTTGGACGTCGGGCTGTTCCGGGCGCGGGTGGCGCGCATGTCGGTGGCCGGTGAACTGGGGTACGAGATCAACGTACGTTACGGCGACCACATAAAGCTTCGGGACTTGTTGCTGGAGGCCGGCGCCGGGCATGAGCTGCGCGAATACGGCTTCAACGCCATGCTGTCCTTGCGGCTGGAGAAATCCTTTGGCATCTGGTCGGCGGAATTCACCCAAGGGTACACACCCGGAGAGACCGGCATGGACCGCTGGATCGCTTGGGACAAGGGGGATTTCATCGGGCGCGCGGCGGCCTTGGCCGAACGGGAGGCCGGGGCCAGGCGGCGGGTCGTCACGCTGGAAGTTGATGCCAAGGACGCGGATGCCAGCGGGTTCGAGCCTGTCTGGAAGGACGGACAAAAGGTCGGCTTTGTCACCTCGGGCGGCTATGGGCACACGCTGGGCAAGTCCTTGGCGATGGCGATGCTGGATGCCGATGCGGCCGCAGAGGGGACGGATCTCACTGTGCATGTCGTCGGGGTCGATTGTTCCGCACGGGTGATCGCGCCGTCGCCCTATGATCCTCAGGGCCTCGCGATGCGTGGCCTGCCGGTTCAAGCGTGATGGCCACCCTGACCGAGAACACAGGCCGCCGCCGCCGCAGACGCGGTGGCGCCGCGCCCGCCGCCAAACGCGAGGTCAATTACCGGCAGTTGACAAACCCTTTCACCCCGCAGGAGGTGTTTTCCGAAGATCGCGTCGCCGCGATCCACGAAACCGCGCTGCGGGTGCTGGAGGAACTGGGCATAAAGGTTCTGTTGCCCGAGGCGCGGGCGCTGTTTCGACAGGCGGGCGCGGTGGTGGATGACGACAGCCAGATGGTCCGCATCGGGCGTGAGATCGTGGCGGCGGCGCTGGCCTCGGCGCCGCGACGGTTCACCCTGCAGGGCGGTGCGCCTGAACGGGCGCTGGACATGGCGCTTGGGTCGCTGGCATTTCAGTCGGGGGCGGGCGCGCCCAACTGTTCGGACCGGTTGCGCGGGCGGCGACCGGGGACGCTGGGCGATGTGGCGGAACTGACCAAGCTGGTGCATCATTTCGACGCGATCCAGATGCTGGCACCGGGGGTCGAGCCGCAGGATATTCCCGTTCACCTGCGCCACTATGCCTTTACCCGGATGCAATTGACGGTGTCGGACAAGGTACCCTTTGTCTTTTCGCGCGGCCAAGGGCAGGCGCTGGACGCCTTCGAGATGATCGCCGGGTTTCGCGGGCTGTCCGAGGACGCGTTCCGGGCGCAGCCGCATTGCTACACCATCATCAACACCAACTCGCCGCGCCAGATCGACATTCCCATGGCGCAGGGGCTGATCGACTTTGCGCGGCATGGGCAGCCTGCTGTCGTCACACCCTTTTGCCTGATGGGCGCGATGGCGCCGGTGACGGTGGCGGGGGCGATCACCCTCAGCCATGCCGAAGCAATGGCGGGCATCACCCTGACGCAACTGGCCAATCCCGGCGCGCCGGTCTGCTATGGTGCGTTCGCCTCCAACGTCGACATGAAAAGCGGCGCGCCCGCTTTTGGCACGCCTGAACAGGTCAAGGCGAGCCTTGCTGCCGGACAACTGGCGCGGCTGATCGGGCTGCCGTGGCGCAATGCGGCCGGATGCGCTGCGAACACCAATGACGCGCAGGCCGCGCATGAGACAGAGATCAGCGCATGGGGGGCGCTGATGTCGGGGGCGACGATCATCATTCACGCGGCGGGCTGGATCGAGGGTGGGCTGACAGTCAGCTATGAAAAGTTCATCACCGATATGGAGATGGTTCAGGTCATGGCCGAGCTTTGCGCTGCAACCCCCTCTGAAGACACGGAGATCGGGTTTGATGCGCTGGCCGAGGTGCAGCCGGGCGGGCATTTCTTTGGCTGTGCGCATACGATGGAACGTTACGCGACTGCGTTCTACGAACCGCTGGTGGCGGATTGGTCGAACTTCGGCACATGGAGGGAACGCGGCGGGATGGACGCCAATGCGCGGGCCGAGGTGCTGTGGCAGGAGATCCTTGCCGCGCATCGCCCGCCCGCCTGTGCCACGCCTGACCGCATCGGGGCACTCGATGCCTTCATCGACCAACGCAGCCGGGAGGGGGGCGCCGCGCCCGCGGATTGAGATGGTGGAACACGTTCCAGAGGCCCTGCCCGGCAATACCAAGGTCACGCGCGACGACTGGCTGCGCGTGGCCCGGGACCTGCTGGTTTCCGACGGGGCGCAATCGGTCAAGGTGCTGACCATGAGTGCGCGGCTCAAGGTCTCGCGCTCCTCCTTTTACTGGTATTTCGGCGACCGGCAGGACCTGCTGAACCAATTGCTGCAGGATTGGGAGCAGCGAAATACCGGCGCGCTGGTGGCCCATGCCGAGTTGCCGGCGGGCGGGATCATAGAGGCGCTCAACAATTTCTTTCGCAGCATCGTCGATCCGGCGGGCTTTGATGCGCGGCTGGATTTCGCCGTGCGGGAATGGGCGCGGCGGGACGGCAGCGTGCGGCAGGTCATCGACCGCAGCGACGCGGCGCGACATGCGGCCATCGCGGCCATGTTCACCCGCCATGGATATGCGCCAGCAGAGGCCGATATTCGCGCCCGTGTCCTGTATTATCAGCAGATCGGGTATTACGCGCTGGAACTGGGCGAAACACTGGAAGTGCGGCTGTCGCGGGTCGCGGGCTATCTCTATTGCTTTTCCGGTGTGCATCCGGATCCGGCAGAGGTGGAGGCGTTCAAGGCGTTCGCTCGGCAGAACAACTCCTGATCGCGGCTGTTCTTGCGGGCGGAAAAATTTGGCGGTTTCCCCGGTCCCGATCTGCACTAGACTGTAGGTTAGTAGACTTTACGACACAGCGGTGGCGGATCACTGCGAATTGAGGCTTTCGTTGAAAATGCCCCTTTCAGACACCGCTACATATTATAGGGTGGTGGCATGGGGAAACGCCTAGATATGCGCAAGTCGCACAGGAAACGCCGCCAATTCGCGGGCTGCCGGTCAGATGCACTTCGCCGGAGTGTTTTTGTTGCCGTGACAGGTGTTTGCCTGAGCCTGCCTGTTCCTGCGGCGAGTTTTGACCGGGTCAATTTCACGCTCACCGGCCAAAAAGACGACGCGATCATGTCCGCTGTGCAGAGCGCATCGATTCTCGCCAGTCTGGAGGGCGAGGATGACACAACTGCGCAGGATCTGCTGGCCGCCGCGCAGAGCGATTACACCCGCGTGGTCGAGGCGTTGTATGCGCAGGGCTATTATTCCAGCACCGTGCGGATCACGCTGGACGGACGCGAGGCGGCGCTGATCCCACCCTTCGAGGCGCCGAAGAGCGTGCAACAGATCAATGTTGTGATTGATCCCGGCCCGCGCTTTACCTTTGGCCGGGCCGAAGTCACGCCGCTGAACAAGCGGGCAGAACTGCCCGAAGGCTTCAAGTCCGGAGAGGTTGCCCGCGCCACGGTCGTGCGCGACACGGCGCAGGCTGCGGTCTCCGGATGGCGGGCGCTGGGCTATGCCAAGGCCGAGCTTGCCGATCAGCAGATCAGCGCCCGGCACGCGGCGGCGCAACTGGATGTCAGCCTGCGCGTCGCGCCGGGGCAGAAACTGCGCTTTGGCGATGTGGTGGTGACCTCGGACAGCGCGGTCAAACCCGGACGCATCCGTCAGATCGCCGGCATTCCGCGCGGAGAGACCTTTGACCCCGCCGTGGTCGACAAGGCCGCCTCGCGGCTGCGCACGACCGGCACCTTCCGCGCGGTGACGCTGACCGAGGCCGAGCAGGTCTCGCCCGATGGCACCATGGATATCCTGATCGAGGTGACAGACCGCAAACCGCGCCGGTTCGGTGTTGGGGCCGAAGTGTCCTCGACCGAGGGGGTGGCCCTGTCGGGGTTCTGGCTGCATCGCAACATCTTTGGCGGGGCTGAGCGGTTCCGCATCGGCGGCGAGGCGCGGCAACTTGCCAGTACGGGTGGGGCGAAACCGGACTTCGACATCACCGCCCGGTTCGAGAAACCGGCGGTCTATGGCGCGGACACGATGTTTTATGCCACCAGCGGGCTCAGCTATAACGATGAGCCGGATCACCTCGAGAAGACATTCTCACTGGGCGCCGGGGTCACGCGCGAGTTTTCCGACCAGTTGAGCGCGGAACTGGGGATTGCGTTCAGCCGGTCCGAGGTCACCGACCTGTATCTGCCGGGCAATCCGGTGCGCCTGCTGACCCTGCTGAGTTTTCCCACAGCCGTGACACTGGATCGGCGTGACGATCCGTTGAGCGCGACAGAGGGCTTTTTCCTGCGCGCCGAACTGGAGCCATTCAGCATCACCAATATCGGTGAATACGGCGCACGATATTCAATCGACATGCGTGGCTACCGGGCCTTTGGCGCGGAAGAGGGTGTGGTTCTGGCCGGGCGCTTGCAGCTTGCCGGGCTGGTCGGGCCAGAGGCCGGGGACGCGCCGCCCAGGTTCCTGCTGTATTCCGGCGGCGGCGGCACCGTTCGGGGCCAGCCCTACCGTTCTCTGGACGTGGACTACAACGGCACCCGCCTGGGCGGCCGCAGTTTCGCGGGTCTCTCGACCGAGGTGCGGGTGGATATCACCAACAGCATCGGCGCCGTCGCGTTTGCGGATGCGGGGTATGTTGGCGCCTCCAGTTTCCCGGATGGGGATGGAGACTGGCACGCCGGAGCCGGTCTGGGTATTCGCTACGATACGCCGGTCGGGCCGATCCGGTTCGACGTGGCAGGACCGGTGGCCGGAGACACCGGCGATGGTGTGCAGATCTATATCGGGATCGGACAGGCGTTCTGATGCGTTTCTTGAGAGTTTTTGTGCTGCTGCTGATCTGGCCGCTGGCCGGTTTCGCGCAGGAAGATGACCGTGGATATATTCAGGGTCTGCTGGAGGACGCGCTGTCCGATGCCGGGCGTGAAGTGCGCATCATCGGGTTTGCCGGGGCGCTGAGTTCGCGCGCCACGATTGACGAAATCACGGTGGCCGACGACGATGGCGTCTGGCTGACCATGACTGACGTTGCGATGACTTGGACGCGCTCGGCGCTGCTGCTCGGCGAGGTCGAGATCGACGAACTCAGCGCGGCCCGGATCGAGGTTTCGCGCCTGCCGGTCACGGTTTCCGAAGACGCGCCTCCAACGCCGGAGGCGGGCAGCCCGTTCAGCCTGCCGGAACTGCCGGTCTCCTTGATGCTGGCGGATCTGACGCTGAGCGAAGTGCATCTGGGGGCCGCCATCGCCGGTGAGGCGCTGCTGCTGCAAGTCATCGGCAATGCCGAGCTTTCCGGCGGCGAAGGCGATGCGGAACTGTCGGTACAGCGGTTGGATGCGGGCGGTGTGCTGCGTTTGTCGGGTGCGTACAGCAACAGCACGCGGGTTCTGAAGCTGGATACCCGGTTCCAGGAACCGGCGGGCGGATTCGTGGCGCGCAAGCTGGGCCTGCCAGGGGAGCCATCGGTTGTGCTGAGCGTGACCGGTGACGCGCCCATCGACGATTTCGCCGCCAATCTGCGACTGGCGACCGACGGGCAAGAGCGTCTGGCCGGGGAAATTGTCCTGCGGGCGGATGGAGATGCGGACACGCTGCGGCTGTCTTTGGACCTTGGCGGTGACCTTGCGCCGGTGCTGGCGCCCGACTACCGTGAATTTCTGGGCCGTGACATTTCCCTGACCGCCGAAGCCCTGCGCCGGGCCGACGGGTCGATGGAACTGCAGGATCTAGATCTGCGGGCGCAGGCGCTGCGGTTGCAGGGCAGTGCCGCCATTGGCGGCGACGGCTGGCCGCAACGGCTGGACCTGTCCGGTCAGATTGTGCCGCCGGCGGGCGAAGAGGTGCTGCTGCCGCTGCCGGGGCAGAAAGTCTATCTGGGCGGCGCGGAGCTGTCGGGCAACTTTGACGCCAGTCGCAGCAATGCCTGGCAACTGACGCTGAACGGGGAACGGCTGACCGCGGATCTGGGCGCAGCCGGAGTGCTGCAGCTGAACGCCTCTGGCGAGATCGACCGCGCGTCCAGCCGCGTGACGGGTGGCATGCGGCTGACCGCGGCAGAGCTTGCCCCGGCCGATCCGGCCCTGGCCGAAGCCCTGGGTGAAAGCCTGCGCGGGTCGCTGAATTTCGACTGGCAGGCCGGTGCGCCCCTGACCGTCAGCGACATGGACCTCTCCGGCGCGGATTACGGTCTGACCGGGGCGGTGACGATCGACACTGCCGAACCGCTGAACCCGCTCGTCTCTCCCAGTCTGCGGTTGGCGGCCGAGGACCTTGCCCGGTTCGCCAGGCTGGCCGGCGTGGCGCTGTCCGGCGCGGCTGAGTTGAACATCAACGGCGAGGCACAGCCGTTGACCGGGGGGTTCGACCTGACGTTCGACGGCACGACGCGGGATCTTGGCACCGGGATCGAACAGGTCGATCCGCTGATCGCAGGGGCGGCCACGCTGACCCTGCGTGCGGTGCGCGATGAGGCGGGGCTGCGGGCGGACCGGCTGTTGCTGGTTTCGTCTCAGGCGCGGATCGAAGGAAGCGGCAGCTTTGCCACCGGGGCCAGTACCGCACGGCTGACCGTGCGGATCGAGGACACGGCAGTTGTGCTGCCAGACCTCAGCGGGCCGACCGTTCTGACGCTGGGTGCCGAGCAGGCTGGCGATGTCTGGTCGCTGGAGGCGCAGGGCACATTGGCCGAGGCCGGACGGCTGGATTACCTCGGAACCGTCGATCTGGGCGGCGAAGTGCCGTTTCTGGCTGGACGGCTGGATGCGGCGCTGACGCGGCTGGACGGCTTTTCCGATCTCGCCGGGCGTCGTCTGAGCGGGGCAGGGCAGATCACCCTGACCGGCGAAGGGCGCGTGGATGGGGCCAGCTTTAGTATCAACGCCGAGGGCCGTTTGCAGGATGTGGGCCTGAGCCTGCCCGAGGTCGACCCGTTGTTGCGCGGGCAGACCCAACTGACCGTCGCCGCGGCGCGCACGGCCAACGGGCCGATCACCTTTGATCCGCTGCAACTGACCGGCGCGGTCAATGCCCGGTATGAAGGCACGGTGACGCCCAAGGGCCTGCGCGGGGCCGATCTGAATGGCACGCTGACCGCCAACACGGCCTCACTTGCGCCGCTGTCCCGGTTGGCGGGGCGCACCCTGCGGGGTGCGGCGCAGATCGAGGCGCAGGTCAACGGCGGCGTGACCGAAGGACCGCTTGCCCTGACCGGCTTTGTCAGCGGGCAGGGGCTGGGCATCGGGATGGACAATCTCGACTCTCTGCTGGCCGGTGAAACCCGGCTGGACGTCAGCTTTGAGCGCGACGCACAGGGTACATACAGGGTCGAACGGCTGGAACTGGACGGTCCCGTGGACGCGCGCTTTTCCGGGACTGTGACGCCGGAGGGTGAATTCGGCCCGCAGGTGGACGGGCGGTTGACCGCCAGCACAGCCTCGCTGGCCCCCTTGTCCGGTCTGGCCGGGCGTGCATTGCGCGGCTCGGCCCAGATCGAGGCCGAAGCCGCCGGCGGTATTCTGCAAGGAGCCCTTGCGCTGAAGGCCTCGGTGCGCGGACAAGGTCTGGCGCTGGGCCTGCCGGATATCGACCCCTTGCTGAATGGCGAGACGCGGCTGGACGTGGATCTGGCACGGACGGATGCCGGGCTCTACCGGGTTGATACCTTCACACTGGATGGTGTTGTGGACGCGCGGTTCAGCGGGACGGTCGATCCCACGGTCGAAGGCGGACCGCGGGTGGACGGGCAGTTGAGCGCCAGTGCGGCGTCCCTTGCGCCCATGTCGCGGCTGGCAGGAATGCCACTGCGCGGCGCGGCGCAGATCGAGGCGACGGCCGCGGGTGCGGTGCTGAGCGGCACGTTTGACCTTGACGCCACGGTGCGCGGGCAGGGGCTGGCCATCGGGCAGGCCATGCTGGACCCGCTGTTGCGCGGCGCGTCGCGGCTGGACGTCAGTCTGTCGCGGGCCTCGGGCGAGGCTTTGCGGATCAACCAGCTGACACTGGACGCCACCGGAGTCGATGGCAGCGTTTCCGGCACCTACGGACCGGGGACAGCGGCGGATCTGCGGCTGGACGTCTCTATGCCCAATATCGGTGTGATCGTCCCGGAACTGCCGGGCGCCGCGCGGGTGTCGGGAACGGTGCGGCAAGTGGACGGCACCTGGCGGGTGGCGCTGGACGGCACCGGACCGGGTGGCATCGGCGCGCGGGTCGGCGGGACGGCCTCGAGCGATTTCAGCCAGTTGAACCTGACGCTGAACGGGTCTGCCCCGTTGTCGCTGGCCAACGGGCCGATCGCGCCGCAGGTGGTTTCCGGGGTTGCGCAATTCGATCTGTCGGTGAACGGCGCGCCGGCGCTTTCTTCCCTGTCCGGAACGGTATCGACAAATGGCGCGCGTTTTGCCGTTCCGACGCAGGCCATTGTGTTGAACGATCTGACGGGGCAGGCGCGACTGACCGGCGGACGGGCCGAGCTGAATTTCAGTGGTACGCTGAACAGCGGCGGGCAGGTCGTCCTGTCCGGTCCGGTGACGCTTTCGCCGCCGTTCAACAGCACGCTGCTGGTGGAATTGCGGCAAGCCGGTCTGCGCAAGGCCGGGATGTTCGAGACCACCGCCAACGGGCAGATCCGAGTCGACGGACCTTTGACCGGCGGCGCGCGGATCGGCGGTGTGGTGGAACTTGGCACCGTCGAGGCGCGCATTCCAAATATCGGGGCGAGTTATGCTGCGCTGGACGGGTTGCAGCATGTGAACACCCCCCGTGATGTGCAACTGACCCTGAAATTTGCCGGGCTGGACAAGTCTCCGCAGGGCGGCGGCGGCGGCGGCGGAGGTGGGGCGGCCATGCGGCCCTATCCGCTGGACCTGACGGTCCAGGCAACCAACCGGATCTTTGTGCGGGGACGTGGTCTGGATGCGGAACTGGGCGGCTCGCTGCGATTGACGGGGACAACCGCGAACGTGGTGCCGGTGGGCCAGTTCGACCTGATCCGCGGACGGCTGGATCTGCTGGGGCGGCGGTTGGACCTGACCGAGGGGTCGGTTTTCCTGCGCGGCAGTTTTGATCCGGTGATCCGTTTTGTGGCGACCACGCGGGTCGAGGATACCGATATCACCATCACGATCGAGGGGCCTGCGTCTTCGCCCGATCTTTCGGTGGGATCCTCGCCGGAGTTGCCCGAGGATGAAGCAATGTCGTTTTTCCTGTTCGGCAAGTCCGTGACCAACCTGTCCGCCCTGCAGGCGGTGCAACTCGCCTCTGCCATCCGGACGCTGTCTGGCAGCGGTGGGCTGGGTCTGACCGAGAGCCTGCGTGGCAGTCTGGGCGTGTCGGATCTGGACATTGGCACCGCCGATGACGGGACGGCACAGGCCCGCGTGGGGGCCTACCTGGGTGAGAACATCTACAGCGATGTGACGGTAAACGCGAAGGGCGAGAGCGAGATCAACCTGAACCTGAACTTGACCCCGGATGTGACGGTGCGCGGGCGGCTCAGTTCGGACGGGTCGAGCGGATTGGGCGTGTTTTTCGAGCGCGACTACTGAGCCTGTCCCAAGGGTGTCCACCAGTGGACCTGATTGATGATTTGGCGTCATCAACGGGTTACAAAGCATTCTTGCTGGATTACGACGATTGACCAGATTTTGCAGATCGTTTCGCGCCGCCTGTTCCTCGGCGGCGCCAACTGTCGGGCTTGACGGGCCGCTTTTCGAGGCGTTCCATGGCGGAATGGCGCGTTTGACGTTATGAACGACCGCCTTCGCGGTCTTGCCTTTGGTTTCCGATTTTCCACCTTGACGCGTCCTTTGTGACGGAAGGAATGGAATATGGCAGATTTCTATCTTACAGGCTCAAGCCTGATACCTCGACAACTGACCGGCGGGGAATACGGTGTGCTGACCGATGCAGACGCCGTTCTGCTTGTCGACATCGGTTCGGCTATCGAGGTGGACAATTCGCTAAGCTCCTTGACGAATAACCTCGTCATCAACGGAGCGGTGATCACGCCATCCTCGGGCTCGGCCATATTGCACAACGGGGGGGCGATGAATCTGACTGTCGGGGCGACCGGTCAGATCCAGTCTTCGCGGGGGGTTGCGGTCAATAGTTTGACAAGCTCTGGCGTCGCAATTGCCAACGCCGGGACCATCCAGGCAAATGACCGATGGGGCGTCTACGCCGCTGCCAGCGGCGCATCCGCGGGTCTTTCCCTCCGGAACTCAGGGGTGATCCAGGGCGGCGTGGAAGGTGCGCGACTGGACGCCGGGGCCGGCAGTGCCCGGGTCACCAATACCGGAACGATTACCGGGTATTTGGCATTGAACGTCACGGCAGGCGGTGGTGCCAACGGCCTGACTGTCAACAACAGCGGCACGATCGCAGGCAACCAGGAAGGGATGCGGTTGCACATGGAAACCGGCGGCACCTATTTCGTCAATTCCGGTTCGATCACGGGGGGCGGGTTCGGAGTGGCTGCCTTTTCCGATCCGGGGGCAACTTTTCTGCAAATGGGCAACAGCGGCACGATTTCCGGAGGTGTGTATGGTCTGCGGTTCGACTCTCATGACGGACCGACGTCGATTTACAACTCGGGTGTCATCAACGGCTGGAGCACACTTGCCCAGGGCGACGACCGATTTGAGGGCGCGGCGGGCCGAACGGGTTTGATTCAGGCGCTGGACGGCAATGATCAACTGAGCGGCGGTGCCTATGCCGATGATTTTTCGGGCGGTAACGACAACGACACGCTGGTCGGCCGTGGCGGTGATGATCTGCTGCGAGGTGACAACGGCGAAGACGTGCTGATCGGCGGCGATGGCAACGACTCGCTGGAGGGCGGCGCGGATGCCGATACGCTGATCGGCAACGCGGGCGACGACACGATGGAGGGCGGCGCGGGCGCCGACCTGATTGTCGGACAGGACGGCGCGGACAACATGGATGGCGGAGCCGCCAACGACATCATGGATGGCGGCGCGGGCAACGACGTGATGGAAGGCGGCCCGGGCAGTGACGTGCTGCGCGGGCGCGCGGGCGAGGATGACCTGTCCGGGGGCCTGGGGCTCGATTTCCTGACCGGTGGGCAGGATGCGGACATGTTCATCTTCCAGTCCGTCGCGGCGGCAGGCGTCGGCGCGCTGCGCGACCAGGTGCTCGATTTCGAACCGGGGGTCGACATCATCAACCTGACGTCGATGATCGGACCCGCCTTCACCTTTCGCGGCACTTCGCCCTTTTCCGGGGTCAACCAGATCCGGATGTTCGAAACACCCAGCGGCTCGACCATCGTGCAGATCAACACCGACGCGAACACGGCGACGATCGAGGCCGAGATCCGTGTGGCGAATGTGATCGGGCTGACGGCGGACGATTTTGCCTTGTAGATAGACGCCGGGACGGCGCCTTTGGCGCCGTTGACCACTTGTGAGTTCACCGGCAAACAAGCTTGCGCCGGGTGATCAGCCAGAGTGGAACGCTGGCGGAAGATCCGCCTGACGGGCGCCATTGTTCAGGTCGCGCGCGCCCTGCCAGAGCTGGCGGGCGCGGAGCATCGGGGTGTCGCGGAGCGGCATTTCTGCCCCGTGATTGCGGATGCTGAGATCCCAGAGCGATCCGGGCAGATCCCGCCAGGTGACATCGAGATGCACGCGCGTGTGGTCGAAGAGCGAGCGCAGGGCGCGCGGCGGCAGGCTTTCGCCCCAGTCGAGCCGTTCGTTGCGGTCGGACTCATTGGCCCAAAGCGGGCGGGTCTCGCCCTGTGTCAGTGCGTCGAGCAGATGGCACCAGGCGCGGGCGTCGTAGCAGATACCCGCCACGAGGCGTGCGCGGCTGACGTCCGGTATCCGCGAGGGCCCGGTAAGCGCGTCGTCGGGCAATTTGGACAGCTTTCGCGCGAAAAAGGAGGTGCCCCGTCGTGCCTGCAACAGGGCCTCAGCGGGCGCTTCGGGGGAATCGTAGCGCGCGCCCGAGCCCTGACGGGCTTTCAGCGCGTCGCGGGCGCTGTCGCTCATGCGCCCGTGACCTCGCGGCGCATGAAGGCGAGACGCTCCATGATCGGGGCGTCGGAGAAGCGGAACAGGTCAAACTGCGTCTCCGCCTCCAATGACCAGGGCACCCAGGAAGGCGCGACGAAGATATCGCCTTTTTCCAGCGGTTTGCGCTCTCCGGCGAGGGTGACCGCGCCGCGCCCTTCGAAGACCTGGAAAATGGTGGAGCCGACTTCGCGGATTTCGGCCGTCTGCGTGCCCGCGCGCAGGCGGTGGAATTCGCAGCGGATGGTGGGCATGACGTCGCCGCCCGTCGTCGGGTTGACGTAGCGGATGGCGGCGTGGCCGGGGGCGACGGTGGCGGGCTGACCTTCGTCCTCCAACAAGAGCTGTTCGGTCAGGGCGCGATCCGTGTGTTCCCAGCGGAAGGCGGCAAGCGGGCTGGAGACGCGGTCTTGCAACTGGCTGAGTGGGCGCAGGCCCGGATGCGCCCAGAGCCGTTCGCCGCGCGAGAAATTGGGGGTGGCATAATCGGTCACCTTGTCGGCGCCGAATTCGAAGAAACCCACGTCCATCTGTTGCGAGAAAGGGATGTCCAGTCCGTCGATCCAGATCATCGGCGCGTCGCGGTCATTGTGGTGGCCGTGGAACTGCCAACCCGGGGTCAGCAGCAGATCGCCCTTGGACATGCGCACCGGGTCACCATCGACCACGGTCCAGACGCCTTCACCTTCGACGACAAAGCGGAAGGCGTTTTGTGAGTGGCGGTGTTCCGGCGCGGTTTCGCGCGGGCAGAGGTATTGCACGGCGGCCCAGAGGGTGGGGGAAATATAGGCCTTGCCGCCGAGACCGGGGTTGGCGAGGCCAATGGCGCGACGTTCGCCGCCACGCCCCACCGGCACCAGATCGCCCGCCGCCTGCGCCAGCGGGATCAGGTCTGACCATTTCCAGACATGCGGCTGCGCCTTGGGCTTGGGGTGCATCGGCATCAGGTCGCCGGTCTGGGTCCAGAGCGGGTTGAGGTGGGTGTCCTTGAACCCCTGATAGAGCGCGCGCAGTTCCGGGCTGTCATCGGGTTGCATGGCGTGGGCGACATTGGCGTGGTCGAGGTCTTCGTTCATGGTGTCCTCATTGTCTGTGCAGCGGTGTCGGATGCGGCGTGGACAAATGATATGCGTGCATACTATAAATCTGTCAACGCATTCCTGCAGGAGACGGCATGACAGTCGATCTGAATATCAGCGCAATGGCGGGGCACCTGATCCGGCGGTTGCATCAGCAATCCGTCGCGGTGGTATCCGCGCGGCTGAAGGCGGCGGGGCTGGAGGTGACGCCGGTGCAATACGCCGCATTGGAGGCGGTCGCGGCTTCGCCGGGGCTGGATCAGGCGCGGATCGCGGCGGCGATTGCCTATGACCGGGCGACGATTGGCGGGGTGGTGGACCGGTTGCAGGCCAAGGGGCTGGTGGCACGGCAGGTCAGTGAGACCGACCGGCGCGCCCGCGTATTGCATCTGACCGAGGCCGGGCAGGCAATATTGGCCAAGGCGCGTCCGCTGGTGGCAGAGGCGCAGGCGGAGATCCTGAAAGGGCTGGATGCGCAGGACCGCGCGCTGTTTACCCGTCTGGCGGCACAGGCACTGTCCGAGTAGGGGGATGCGGGCCGAGTTTTTCCCGGCCCGCCTCTGTCCCGGTCAGACCGAGGTGCAGATGTATTTCAACTCGAGGAATTCCTCGATTCCGTGCTGGCTGCCTTCGCGGCCGAGGCCGGACTGCTTGACGCCGCCGAAGGGCGCAACCTCGGTCGAGATCAGGCCGGTGTTGACGCCCACCATGCCGTATTCCAGCGCTTCCTGGACCTTGGTCACGCGGCTGAGGTCCTTGGCGTAGAAATACGAGGCGAGGCCAAAGATGGTGTCATTGGCCAGTTCGATGACCTCGTCCACGGTGTCGAACTTGAACAGCGGCGCCATCGGGCCAAAGGTTTCATCCTGCGAAAAGACCATGTCCCTGGTCGCGCCGGTGATGATCGTCGGCTCGAAGAAGGTGCCGCCAAGCTCATGCCGCTTGCCGCCCTGAATGACCTTGCCGCCCTTGGCCTTGGCGTCGGCGATATGCTCTTCAACCTTTTCGACGGCCGCTTTGTTGATCAGCGGGCCGACCTGGGGTGTGCCCGAGAGACCGTCGCCGACGGACATCTTGGACACCGCTGCGGCCAGTTTCTCGGCAAAGGCGTCATAGACAGCGGACTGCACATAGATGCGGTTTGCGCAGACGCAGGTCTGGCCATTGTTGCGATACTTGGAGATCATCGCCCCCTCTACCGCGGCGTCCAGATCGGCGTCGTCAAACACGATGAAGGGCGCATTGCCACCCAGTTCCATCGAACACTTCATCACCTGATCGGCGGCCTGCTTCAGCAGGATGCGGCCGACCTCGGTCGACCCGGTAAAGGTCAGCTTGCGCACCTTGGGGTTCTCGCAGAATTCCTTGCCGATGTCAGAGGACCGCGAAGAGGTAATGATCGACAACACGCCTTTGGGGATGCCTGCGCGGTCTGCCAGTTCCCCCAGCGCCAACGCCGAGAGCGGCGTCTCAGCCGCAGGGCGGGCGACAAAGGCGCAGCCTGCGGCCAGCGCGGGGCCGACCTTGCGGGTGATCATCGCGCAGGGGAAGTTCCACGGCGTGATCGAGGCGGCGACACCGATTGGCTGCTTGATGACGGTGATGCGCTTGTCACGCTGGTGGCCGGGGACGGTTTCGCCGTAGACGCGCTTGGCCTCTTCCGAAAACCATTCGATGAAGCTGGCGCCATACATGATCTCGCCCTTGGCTTCGGCGTGGGGCTTGCCCTGTTCGGCGGTCAGGATGGTGCCAAGGTCATCGGCATGCTCGACCATCAGGTCATACCACTTGCGCAGAACGGCGGCGCGCTCCTTGCCGGTCCACTTGGCCCATTCCTTTTGCGCGGCATAGGCCGCGTCGATGGCCTTGGCGGTTTCTTCGCGGGTCAGGTCCGCGACCTCGGCGATGGTGTCGCCACGCGCCGGGTTGGTCACGGCAAAGGTCGCCCCGTCGGTGGCATCGGCCCATTCACCTGCAACATAGGCGCGGGTTCTCAGCAGGTCGGGATCTTTCAGCAGGTCCTTGAGACCGGTTACGGATTTCAGCATGTCTCACCTTTCTTGATTGTGAGTTGTCTGCGTCGGAGCGATCAGTGATCGCCCGGCGATAGGGGGCGTTGCCGCAGGACATCGGCGATGTCCGCATCCAGGGGCACGTCGAAGGTGTTCAGCAGATGGCCGAGAACCGAGTAGAACCCGACCGTCGCGATCAGATCAAAGACCGCCTTGGGGCCCAGATCTTGCGCGATCTGCGCAACGCTTGTGCTACACAGATTGTGGCGGTCGATCAATTCGTCAACCGCGCGCGCCAGAATGGCGTCCTGCGGGGCCATCTCCTCGGGCTTGCCCGCGATGGTGGCGATGCGGGCGTCGGTCAGCCCGCGTTTGCGCGCGCGCTCGATGTGTTGCTGCCATTCGTAGCTGGACCCCAGCCGGTGACCGGTGCGCAGGATGACAACCTCCGACAGTTCCGGACCGAGGGTGGTCTGGTTGACGATGTGATCGCGCAGCGGCGCCCAGGAGCGCAGCAACTCGGGGTGATGCGCCATGGTACGATAGACGTTCAACCCACCGGCAAACCCGCCGCGCATGTCAGCGAGCGCCTCGGGCCAGTGCGCATCGTCCAGCGGGGCGATCCGCGTGTTTGTGTCGGATGTCACCTGCGCCCCCGGTTCAGATCACGGCCGCGATGGCGGTGGACAGCTTGTCCACCAGTTCGTCCAGCTGGGCGTCCTCAATGATGAAGGGCGGGGCCAGCAGGATGTGATCGCCGTGTTTGCCGTCGATGGTGCCGGACATGGGGTAACAGATCAGCCCCTCGGCAAAGGCGGCTTTCTTGATCTTGCCCGCCACGCCCCGCGACGGGTCAAAGACCGCCTTTGTGTCGCGGTCGGCCACCAGTTCGATGCCCCGGAACAACCCGCGCCCGCGCAGGTCGCCCACATGCGGGTGCTGGCCAAAGCGGTCCTGGAGCCGCGCGGCCAGCTTGTCACCCTGTTCGCGGACACGCGGGACAAGGCCCCGGTCAAGGATGCTGCCGACCACGGCCAGCCCGCAGGCGGCGGCAGTGGGGTGGCCGATGTAGGTGTGCCCATGCTGAAAAAAGCCGGAGCCCTGTTCGATGGCCTTGTAGATGTCGGCCGAGCAGAGCATCGCGCCGATGGGCTGGTAACCGGCGCCCAGCCCCTTGGCGATGCAGGCGATGTCCGGCGCGATCCCGTCCTGTTCGCAGGCGAACAGCGACCCGGTCCGGCCCATGCCGCACATGACCTCGTCGAGGATCAGCAGAACGCCATACTTGTCGCAGATCTCGCGGATCCGCTTGAAATAGCCCGGGGCAGGGGCCAGCGCCCCTGCGGTCGCGCCGACGACCGGTTCGGCCATGAAGGCCATGACCGTGTCGG
This sequence comes from Paracoccaceae bacterium, assembly GCA_034670345.1. GTDB lineage: Bacteria > Pseudomonadota > Alphaproteobacteria > Rhodobacterales > Rhodobacteraceae > Antarctobacter. The sequence continues at coordinate 33,630 of JAXMNQ010000040.1, forward strand.
GACCAAGGCGCAGGATTTCGTCCTCCAGCGCCTGTGCGGCGCGCAACCCGTAGTCCTCGGAGGTCTCGTCGTCACGCTTGAGCCTGTATTCGTAACAGGGGTCGATGTGGCTGACGTCCAGCAGCAGCGGTCCGAACTGCGCGCGGCGCCATTCGTTGCCGCCCGCGCTGAGCGCGCCGATGGTGTTGCCGTGGTAGCTCTGCTTGCGGGCGATGAGTTTCGAGCGCTGCGGTTCACCCTTTTCGACCCAGTATTGGCGCGCGAGCTTGATCGCCGCCTCGGTCGCCTCGGACCCGCCGGAAACAAGGTAGACACGGTCCAGCCCCTCGGGTGCGTTGGCGATCAGCAGATCGGCCAGTTCCTCGGCCGGCTGGGAAGTGAAAAAGCCGGTATGGGCAAAGGCCACGCGGTCAAGCTGGGCCTTTATGGCATCGACGACGATGCTGTCGTTGTGGCCAAGGCAGGACACCGCCGCGCCTCCGGAGGCGTCGAGATATGTCTTGCCGGTGGTGTCGAAAAGATAACAACCTTCGCCGCCGACGGCGACGGGCAGGCTCTGACGGGTGTGGCGGGGGAAGATATGGGACATGGCGCGCCCTCCATGGTCGCATCTGCATGGGACTACGTCTGGGCGAGTCGTTCAAGCCCGGTGCCTGTCGCCAATAGCGGCGCGGGTCGCCCCGCGCCGCCTGACTTGTCGCCGGATGGTGGCGTTATTCCGCCGCCAATTGCAGTTCGGCGGCCACGGCATCGGCCAGCGCAGCCTCGAAGATCGCCATGCCTTCCTCGATGATCGCGTCCGACGCGGTCAGCGGCACCATGATGCGGACGGCGTTGCCGTGCATGCCACAGGACAGCAGGATCAGGCCGCGTTTCAGCGCATGTGCGATCACAGATTTGGTCAGTGCGGCATCGGGCGTCGCGGTGTCAAAGTCGGTGACGAATTCGACGGCCAGCATCGCGCCCAGACCACGAATGTCCCACATCCGGAAGGGCGCGACGCGCGCACCCATGTCGGCAAAGCGGGCGCGCATGGTTTCCCCCAGCGCGGTCGAGCGGGCCAGCAGGCCCTCGGCCTCGATGGCCTCGATTGCGGCGAGCGCCGCGGCACAAGCCACCGGGTTGCCGCCATAGGTGCCGCCCAGACCGCCGGGGGCCAGTGCGTCCATGACATCGGCGCGGCCAATGACACCGGCGACCGGATAACCGCCCGCCATGGATTTGGCACAGGTGATCAGGTCCGGCGCGACGCCGGAATGTTCGATGGCGAACCAGGTGCCGGTGCGGGCAAAACCGGCCTGGATCTCGTCCGAGATCAGCAGGATGCCGTGTTTGTCACAGATCGCGCGCAGCGCCTGGAACATCTCGGCGGGGACGGGGTGATAGCCGCCTTCGCCCAGCACGGGTTCAAGGATGATCGCGGCCACGCGATCAGGCTGCGCGTCGGTGAGGAAGAGCATTTCCAGCGCCTTGAGCGAATCCTCGACGGTGACGCCTTGACGGGCGTCAGGGAAGGGCGCGCGGAAGATGTCCGACGGGAAGGGGCCGACGTCTTTCTTGTACGGGTTGACCTTGCCGGTCATGCCCAGCGTCAGAAGGGTGCGGCCGTGGTATGAGCTGTTGAAAGCGATGACACCCGGGCGGCCGGTGTGGGCGCGGGCAATCTTGACGGCGTTTTCAACGGCTTCGGCGCCGGTGGTGACCAGCAGCGTTTTCTTGGCGAAGTCGCCCGGCGCCAGCGCGTTCAGCTTTTCCGCCAGCGCGATGTAGGGTTCATAGGGCACGACCTGGAAGGAGGTGTGGGTATAGTGGTCTTCCTGCGCCTTGGCCGCGGCGACAACGCCGGGGTGACGGTGACCAGTGTTCAAAACGGCGATGCCACCGGCGAAGTCGATATAGCGGTTGCCCTCGACGTCCCAAAGCTCGGCGTTTTCCGCATGGGCGGCAAAAACCGGCGCGGCAGAGCCGACGCCACGGGCAACGGCCGCCTCGCGGCGCGCCCAGAGCGTGGCGTTGGTGGTCAGGCCGGCGGTGAAGGCCGGGGCGACAGGCGCGACTTCGACCGGGGCGATTTCGGCATATGCATCATATACAGGCGCGGCCTCCACGGCTGTGGGCTCGGCGATGGCGGGGGCAACAGTCAGGGTTTCGGCCAGCGATTCCGTCTGGACTGCGGTCTCTTCCCGGGATGCCGCGGCAGCTTTGGCGGCCGCAGAGCGGGCCGTTTGAGCCGTCGTGGAACTTTTTCGCGACCGGGACGTTTTCCTTGTTGAAGTGGTCATGGCCGGGCTCTCCTCTCGGCGTGCGTGTGATAAGTATTATTATCACGCGCATATTTTATTTGTCAAACCGATCTGCACGCGTCCAATTTGTGTGCAAAATCAAAAAGGTGATTTTCCCTTGACCGTTCGATGGAACCTCTGCCAAGTTTTCTTGACAACTGCAAAGGCGAATCGAATATGGATGTTGGCGGCCGTTTGAGGGCAATCAGGGAAACGCGGGGCATGTCCCAGCGGGACCTTGGGACCCGGGCCGGACTGACCAGCGCGGCGATTTCCCTGATCGAACAAAACAAGTCCAGTCCGTCGGTCGCGTCCCTGAAAAGCCTGTTGGACGCGATCCCCATGACAATGTCCGAATTCTTTTCGGAGGTCGAAGAGACGGATACGCCCAAGTACTTCTTTTCCGGCGATGAATTCGTGGAATTGTCGCCGCAGGATCTGGGTTTCGGGGAAAAGGCATCGCGGCTTTCTCTACGGCAAGTGGGCGATGCTTCGCGCCATTCATTGCAGGTTCTGCACGAAACTTACGCGCCCGGTGCGGACACCGGACCAGATTTACTGCGCCACGAGGGCGAAGAAGCGGGTATCGTGATCGAGGGAATCGTCGAAGTGACCGTCGGAAACGATGTGCGCGTGTTGAATCCGGGTGACGGATACCTCTTTGACAGCCGCCTGCCGCACAGGTTTCGCAACCTGGGCGATAAACGATGTATTGTGGTGAGTGCCTGTACGCCGCCCAGTTTTTGATCGGCGGACAAGATGTAGCCCTGAAAAAGGGGGGCAAACCGCGTTCGGGTGCTTCGGTTCCCATACGTAAACTGTCGATCAACTTGAAGGCAGTCGTCAGTTTGATAGCGTAACAAAAGGCAGCGCTGTGCCTGAAGACAAACAATAGCGCAAACAAGGGAGTAATAAATGTTCAATGTAACCAAAGCCGTTGTGGCGGCAACGATCGCATTGTCGGCGACTGCGGTGGCCGCGCAAGAGCGCTTTATCACGATCGGCACCGGTGGTCAGACCGGCGTCTATTTCGTGGTGGGGCAGTCGATCTGCCGCCTCGTCAACCGTGGCACGTCAGACCACAACCTGAAGTGCACCGCGCCGTCGACCGGTGGTTCGATCGCCAACATCAACGCCATCATGGCGGGCGACATGGACATGGGCGTCGCCCAATCCGACTGGCAGTACCACGCCTACAACGGCACCTCGCAATTTGCGGACAACAAGTTCGACAACTTGCGCGCGGTCTTTTCCGTGCACGGTGAGCCGTTCACCGTTGTCGCGCGTGCCGATTCCGACATCTCGTCCTTTGCCGATCTCTTTGGCAAGCGTGTGAACGTCGGCAACCCGGGCTCGGGGCAGCGCGCCACGATGGACGTCGTGCTGAAAGCGATGGGCAAGTCGGACGCAGACTTTTCGCTGGCATCCGAGCTGAAGCCGGCGGAACAGTCTGCCGCACTGGGTGACAACAAGGTCGATGCGATCGTCTACACCGTCGGTCACCCGAACGGTTCGATCCAGGAAGCGACCTCGACGATCGACGCCAAGCTGGTCAATGTGACCGGTGAAGAGATCGACAAGCTTATCGCCGACAACCCCTACTACGCCAAGGCGGTTATCCCCGGTGGCCTGTACAAGGGCAACGACGAGGACGTCGAGACCTTTGGTGTGAAGGCGACCTTCGTGACCTCCGCCGATGTGCCGGATGACGTGGTCTACACCGTGGTCAAGGCCGTCTTTGACAACTTCGACCGTTTCAAGGGCCTGCACCCGGCCTTTGCCACGCTGAAAGAAGAAGACATGATCGCCGCCGGTCTCAGCGCACCGCTGCACCCGGGCGCCGAGCAGTACTACAAAGAGCGCGGCTGGATCGAGTGATCCTTCTTCGACCGTGAAAACATGCTGTGGCCCCTTGTGAACGGGGCCATGGCCACCAAGCCCAAGGCACAACAATTCGCCGGGCCTATTCGCGAACAGGGGACCGATCATGAGTGACGACAAGCAATTCGAGGCAGCCGCCGTAGAAAATTCCGCCGCTGGCAGGGGCGGACTCAGTCAGGCGGAGCTCGACGAACTCGTCGCCTCTTCGGATACCGGTGGCCGGTCACCCTCGGCGGCGATGACCAAGTTCATCATGATCGTCGCGATCGTCTGGTCGCTGTTTCAGCTCTGGATCGCCAGTCCGCTACCGTTCATGATGAACAGCAGCAGCATCGACTTCGTGAGCAATCTTGGCAGTGCGCTGATCCTTAACGACACCGAGGCGCGCTCTTTCCACCTTGCCTTTGCTCTTTTCCTGGCCTTCCTCGCCTATCCTGCGGCGCGCAGTCCGTTTCAACTGGGGTTGGGGATCGTGGTGCCGCTGCTGCTGACCGTGCTGTTCATGTACGGGGCCAAGGAGGGGACGCCGATCTGGTGGATCCCGATCATTGGCATTGCCATGATCGCGGCCGTCTTCCTGGGCTCGCCCAAGGACCGCGTCCCGCCCTGGGAATGGGCGCTGGCCATCTTGGGCGCTGCGACCTCGATCTATCTTTTCGTCTACTACGAACAGATCGCCACGCGGGTTGGCGCCCCGATCCTGCAGGATTATGTCTTTGCGGTGATCGGCCTGCTGATCCTGCTAGAGGCGACACGCCGGGCGCTTGGCCCCGCGCTGATGATCGTCGCCTCGGTCTTTCTGGTCTACACCTTCCTCGGGCCGCATATGCCCAGCATCATCGCGCACAAGGGCAACTCTTTGTCCGAAGTGGTGAACCACCAGTGGATCACGACCGAGGGTGTGTTCGGCATCGCGCTGGGGGTCTCGACCTCCTTCGTCTTCCTCTTTGTTCTGTTCGGCTCGCTGCTGGATAAGGCCGGCGCGGGCAACTACTTCATCCAGGTGGCATTCAGCCTGATGGGTCACATGCGCGGCGGTCCCGCCAAGGCGGCGGTTGTCTCCTCGGCCATGACCGGCCTGATCTCGGGCTCGTCCATTGCCAACGTCGTGACCACTGGCACATTCACCATTCCGCTGATGAAACGCGTGGGCTTCTCCTCGGAGAAGGCGGGCGCGGTCGAGGTGGCCAGTTCGGTGAACGGTCAGATCATGCCGCCCGTCATGGGGGCTGCGGCCTTCCTGATGGTCGAATACGTGGGCATTCCCTATTTCGACGTGGTCAAGCACGCCTTTGTGCCGGCCGTCATTTCCTACATCGCGCTGGTCTACATCGTGCACCTCGAGGCGATGAAGGCGAACATGCAGGGTCTGCCGCGCGCCGTTGCGCCCAAGCCGCTGGTCGCCTGGCTGATTTCGCTGTCCTTCACCATCGCGGTGATCTGCGGGCTGTCCTTTGCCGTCTACTTCGGCATGGGCTGGATCCGGCCTGCCTTCGGCGCTTCTGCCGGATACGTGGTCTTTGCGCTGCTGGTCGCGGTCTATGTCGGGCTGATCTACGTCTCGTCGCGTGAAGCCCGGCTGAAGCTTGAGGACCCCAATGCGCCGGTAACCAAGCTGCCGTTGCCGGGGCCGACCATCCGCTCGGGCCTGCACTTCCTGCTGCCCGTGGTCGTCCTTGTCTGGGCGCTGATGATCGACCGTCTCAGCCCTGGCCTGTCGGCCTTCTGGGCGGCCGCCTTCATGGTCTTCATTCTGGTCACCCAGCGTCCGATCGAGTCGATCTTTCGGGGTGAGGGCGAACTGGGTGGCGCCGTCAAGCGCGGCATCCGCGAACTGATCGAGGGGCTGGAAGCCGGTGCGCGCAACATGATCGGTATCGGCATCGCCACGGCGACCGCCGGTATCATCGTCGGCGCAGTCAGCCAGACCGGCGTCGGGTCGGCGCTGGCGGATGTGGTCGAAGTGCTGTCGGGCGGCAACATCATGGCCATCCTCGCGCTGACGGCGGTGCTGTCGCTGATCCTTGGCATGGGCCTGCCGACTACGGCGAACTATATCGTCGTGTCGGCGCTGCTTGCCCCGGTCATCGTGACGCTGGGTCAGCAGAACGGGTTGATCGTGCCGCTGATCGCCGTGCACCTCTTCGTCTTCTACTTCGGCATCATGGCGGATGTGACACCCCCTGTGGGTCTGGCGAGTTTCGCCGCCGCCGCCGTGTCGGGGGGGGACCCGATCCGGACCGGCGTCGTGGCCTTCTTCTACTCGCTGAGAACCGCCGCTCTGCCGTTCCTGTTCATCTTCAATACCGACCTTCTGCTGATCGACGTCACGTGGTTCCAGGGGATATTCGTCTTCATAACGGCGACATTGGCGATGCTCTTGTTCGCGGCGGCGACACAGGGCTGGTTCCTTGCGCGCAACCAGATCCACGAAACCGTCCTGCTGCTGGTGATCGCCTTCACCTTTTTCCGTCCCGGCTTCTGGATGGACATGGTTGCCCCGCCGTTCGAGAACGTGCCTCCGGCACAGTTCGAGCAGGCACTGGGTGATGCCGAACCGGGGCAGGAGCTTCGCCTTACGGTGGCCGGCATGAACGCCGTGGGTGACCCGGTGACCTTTACCGCGCCGCTGAACGTGCCGGCAGGTGAAACCGGGGCCGACCGACTGGCGGCGACCGGCATCGAGGTGGTCGACAACGATGGCAAGGTGATGATCGACAACGTCGCCTTTGGCAGCGCCGCGGCGGAGGCGGGGCTCGACTGGGATCAGGAGATTGTCGACGTGCTGTCGCCGGTGTCCCAGCCGTCGAAATACCTGATGTACATTCCGGCCTTGCTGTTGCTGGCGCTGGTGGTGTTCATGCAGCGGCGCCGGGTCCAACCGGTCCCGGCATCGGCGTGAAGGAGAAAACCATGTTCGAGAACGTCCTCTTGCCCATCGACCCGAACCACCCGACGTCCTGGGAAAAGGCCCTGCCCATAGCCGTAAAACTGTGCGGCGGGTCCGGCACCCTGCATGTTCTGGGAATCGTGCACGATCTGGGTGCCGCCTCCATCGCGTCCTATCTGCCGGCCGATTTCGAACAGAAGGCGCTGGAAAGGATGAAAGCGGACATCGAGGCCTTCATCGGCCAGAACGTGCCGGAGGGGACGACAGCCATTGCCCATGTCGGGCATGGTCATGTACCCGAACACATCATCTCGGCGGGGCGGGCCGTGGGGGCGGACGTGATCGTCATGGCCTCGCATCCGCCGGATGAATTGATGACCTTCCTCGTCGGGTCCAACGCGGATCGCGTTGTACGCCACGCGGATCGTCCTGTGATGGTCGTGCGCTGAAAGGCGCCTCCGGCCGGACGTCAAACAAAGAAACTCGGGGGCGATGGAGAGCAGTCCACGCCCCTCATTCGGAGACAACAAGAATGACTCCCTTCGCGATTGCCGGCGTGCAGATGCACGTCGCGGCCTTGCATTCCAACGTCGAAGCCATGCGGCACAGGCTCGACGTTTTGATGGCACGGTTCCCGTGGACCCAGATGGCGCTGTTTTCGGAACTGGCGCCCTACGGTCCGCTGGACCGCTTTGCGCAGCCATTTCCAAACGATGCGCTCTATCAGTTTCAGGAGGATGCCAAGCGGTACGGCATCTGGCTGATCCCCGGTTCGATGTTCGAAAAGACCGAGGACGGCAAGATCAGGAACACCTCTGTCGTGATCAACCCCGAGGGTGAGATCGTGGCGAAATACTCCAAGATGTTTCCGTTCCGGCCCTATGAGACCGGCATCACGGCGGGGACCGACTTTTGCGTCTTTGACGTGCCGCAGGTTGGCCGGTTCGGCCTGTCGATCTGTTATGACATCTGGTTCCCTGAAACCACCCGGCAACTGACCAGTCAGGGCGTCGAGGTGCTGTTGCACCCGGTGCTGACCGGCACCACCGACCGCGATGCCGAACTGGCCATCGCTCGGGCCACGGCGGCGCAGTTCCAGTGTTACGTCTTTGACGTCAACGGGCTGGCCGCCGGCGGAGTCGGGCGGTCCTGTGTCATTGATCCGTCGGCCACGGTGCTGCACCAGTCGGCCGGTCAAGAGGACATGTTCCCCATCGAGGTGGACATGGACCTTGTCCGCCGCCAGCGGGAAACCGGTCTCAAGGGGCTGGGACAGGTGCTGAAAAGCTTCCGGGACCGCGATGCGGATTTCAGCGTCTACGACCGCGCCAGCGGTTCGGATGCCTATCTGCACACGCTGGGCGCGCTGGAGATGCCGACCAAGGGGTCCCCGCGCGGGCAGGCAGAGGTCGATCCGCGCACCGCGCTCGGCTATGTCGAGCGGCCGGATACACAGCCGCATAATTTCTCGGTCTATCACGGCAAGACGGGAGCAGACTGAAATCAGAACGGGGCCGGATGATCCTCATACCGGCCCCACAGGGAGGCGACGACATGGACGTGCAATCTTCGGAAGGCAATCTCCCATCGATCCGGGACTACTACAGCGCAACACAGTTGCGCGCGGATCGGTGGAGCGCCTTGCGCGAAGCAGCGGAAGGCCTGCACCGCCACGGCAGCAAGGGCGCAAAGGGCAAGAAACTGCGCGCCACGATCGAAATGCTGTTCGACGCGCTGGAACCGATCGAACGCTACTGGGCGTTTCCGGGGGCGCATAATTTCGAACACCTCAGGCGCATGCTGCAACACGATAACATCGAGGATCTGTCGGTTTCCGTGCGCCGGGTTGCGCGGGCGCTTGCCTCTGGTGCCTACCGCCGCAGGACGATTCCGCTGGGTGCTGATGAGGCGGACAACGACGACTATGAGGACGAAGCCTCTCTCGGACCCGAGGCGCGGGCCCTTGGCCGGCCTTATTTCGAGATCCTGATCGTCGATGACACCAATGAACAGCACGAGCGTTTTCTGCGGAACAGCCTGCAACGGATGCGCCGCTCGGAAGATCCGTTCATCTACGAGACCGTGGTCGTGCCGTCGCTCGAAGATGCGCTGATCGGGGTTCTGTTCAACTACAACGTTCAGGCCGTCGTCGTGCGTCCAGGGTTGAGCCTAAAGTCGCTCAATGAACTGCCGATCCTGAACCAATACCTGACCCGTGTCGCGGACAACGAAGACGTCGATGCGCTGGAGCCACATGAATACGGCCCCGAGGCCTGCCGCCTGATTGCCAAGATCAGGCCGGAACTGGACGCCTACCTGATCACTGACCGCTCTGCCGAAGATATCGCCGGGCGGGATCTGGGTCTGTGCCGGCGGGTGTTCTACAATCAGGAGGACTTTCAGGAACTGCACTTGAACATCCTGCGCGGCGTCAACCGACGTTACAAATCGCCGTTCTTTACCGCGCTCAAGGAATATTCCCGCCAGCCCACCGGTGTCTTTCACGCCATGCCGATCAGCCGGGGCAAGTCGATCTCGCGGTCGCACTGGATTCAGGACATGGGGACCTTTTACGGGCCGAACATCTTCCTTGCGGAAACCTCGGCCACCAGCGGAGGGCTGGACAGCCTGCTGGAGCCGCGCGGCCCGATCAAGGAAGCGCAGGACATGGCGGCGCGGGCTTTTGGCTCGAAACACACGTTCTTTGCCACCAACGGCACATCGACCTGCAACAAGATCGTCGTGCAGTCGCTGGTCCGGCCCGGGGACATCGTGCTGGTCGACAGGGATTGCCACAAGTCGCACCACTACGGCATGGTTCTGGCGGGGGCGAGTGTCGCCTATATGGACAGCTATCCGCTGCACCAATACTCGATGTACGGGGCGGTGCCGCTGCGCGAGATCAAGCATACCCTTCTGAACCTCAAGGCTGCCGGAAAGCTGGACAAGGTGCGCATGGTCCTGCTGACCAATTGCACCTTTGACGGGCTGGTCTACAACGTCCAGCGGGTGATGGAAGAATGCCTTGCCATCAAGAAGGACCTGATATTTCTCTGGGACGAGGCGTGGTTTGCCTTTGCCCGGTTCAACCCGGTCTACCGCCAGCGCACGGCGATGGGGGTGGCCAATACCCTGCGCCAGACCCTGCGCACGCCCGAGGCCGCGGCCGCCTGGGAGAAACAGCAGAAGGAACTGGAAGGGGCCGATGAGGAAACCCTGCTGAACACCCGGCTTGTGCCGCCGCCGGACGCACGGGTGCGGGCCTATGCCACGCAGTCCACGCACAAGACGCTGACTTCTCTGCGTCAGGGGTCGATGATCCACGTCAACGATCAGGACTTCAAAGGTGAGGTCGAACAGAGCTTCCACGAAGCCTACATGACCCACACCTCGACCAGCCCGAACTACCAGATCATCGCGTCTCTGGATGTGGGGCGCCGTCAGGTGGAACTGGAAGGGTTCGAATTTGTGCAGCGGCAGGTGGAAAGCGCCATGTCGATCCGGCGGGCGATCCATTCGCACCCCCTGCTGCAGAAATATTTCCAGGTGCTGACTGCCAAGGACATGATCCCCGAAGACTACCGGGAAAGCGGGATCGAAAGCTATTTCGATCCCGGTCATGGCTGGGTCGACAAATGGAACGTCTGGAACCTGGACGAATTCGTGCTGGACCCGACGCGCATCACCCTGGCCGTGGGCGGAACCGGCTGGGATGGCGATACCTTCAAGACCAAGATCCTGATGGACAAATACGGGATCCAGATCAACAAGACCTCGCGCAACACCGTGCTGTTCATGACCAACATCGGCACCACGCGGTCCTCGGTCGCCTACCTGATCGAGGTTCTGGTCGAGATCGCACATGAGCTGGATGACCTGCTGGACGATGCCTCGCGCATGGAAAAACGGTCCTTCGAGAACCGCGTTTCGGCGCTGGTGGAACACGTGCCACCCTTGCCGGATTTCAGCCGCTTTCACGATGCATTCCGCATGGGGCCGGACACACCGGAGGGCAACATCCGCTCTGCCTTCTTCCTGTCCTATGATGAGGAGAACTGCGATTACATGTCGCTTGATGACACCATGGCGCGGCTGAAAGCGGGTGAGGAACTGGTGTCCTCCAGTTTCATCATTCCCTATCCGCCGGGGTTCCCGATCCTGGTGCCGGGGCAGGTCATCAGCAAGGAAATCATGTCCTTCATGCAGGCGCTCGACGTGAGCGAGATCCACGGTTACCGCGACGATCTGGGCCTGCGCGTGTTCACCACAGAGGCGCTCCAAGCGCTCATGACGAAATCCAAGGGAGAGGGCTGAACGATGCCAAAGAAGACTCTGGCCAATATTTCCGAGATCCGGAGATATTTTCACACCAATCAGGACCCGATCTATTTTGTCTCGGCGACGAACTTCAACCTGCTCGGGCTTGATGAATGGGTGAAGAACTTCAAATATATCTGCTACATGGACTGTTTCGACGGGCGGCACCCCAACGTGCTGTGCCCCTCGGAAATGCCGCATGACGAATTCCAGTCCATCGAGGACATCAACAACTATCTGCTGCAGCACAAGGAAGTGGTGGATTACGTCAAGGCGCGCGGCGGCAAGCCCAAGTTCGTCTTCCTGATGTTCGATGAAAAGACCGAGAAGCTGGCCAAGGAACTGGGCGGCGAAGTCTGGTTCCCCAAGGCCAAGCTGCGCCAGTCGATGGACAACAAGATCGAGACCGTGCGGGTCGGCAACAAGGCGGGGGTGCCGTCGGTGCCGAACACCCTGTCCGAAGTCAAGGACTACGCCCACCTGCAGGAACTGACCAAGAAGGCGGGGATCGGCGACGACCTGGTTCTTCAATCGGCCTTTGGCGACTCCGGCCACACCACCTTCTTCATCAATTCCGAGGCGGATTTCCGCAAGCATGAGCATGAGATCGTCGGCGAAGGCGAGATCAAGGTCATGAAGCGGATTGATTGCCGTGGATCGGCGATCGAGGCCTGCGCCACCTCCCAGGGCACTATTGTCGGTCCGCTGATGACCGAGCTTGTGGGCTTCAAGGACCTGACGCCCTATCGCGGCGGTTGGTGCGGCAATGAGATCTTCTCGACCGCATTCAGCCCCAAGCAGCGCCAGAAGGCGCGTGAGCTGACGTTCCAGTTCGGCGAACAGCTGCGCAAGGAAGGCTATCGCGGCTACTTCGAACTCGATTTCCTGATCGACAAGAAGAACGACGATATCTGGCTGGGAGAGCTTAACCCGCGCATCACCGGCGCGTCGTCAATGACCAACCACGCAGCCTTTGCCCATGCGGACGCGCCGCTGTTCCTGTTCCACCTGCTGGAATTCTCGAAGAAACCGTTCAAACTGGGCGTGGATGAGTTGAACGCCCGCTGGGCCGATCCGGACATGATCGACAGCTGGTCGCAGATGGTCATCAAGCATACCGAGGACACCGTCGACATCATCACGCAGGCGCCGCAGTCTGGCATCTACAAGATGCTGCCGGACGGGCGGGTGGTCTATGACCGCTTCGACTATCACCGCCGCGCGGTCGAGACCGAGGACGAGGCGTTCTTTTTGCGGATTTCCAACGTCGGCGATTACCGTTACGAGGGCGCAGACCTTGGCATTCTGGTGACGCGCGGACGGTCCATGACCAAAAGCTTCCAGCTGACCGCGAAAGCCAAGCAGTGGATTACCGGCATCAAGAACTCCTATTCCGCCCGCCCGCTGCCTTCGGCGCAGGCACTGCAGGACCCGGCGTTCAAGATCATGTAGGAGGGATATGTCCCTTACGTTCAGAGCGATCTCGGAAAGCAGGCCTGGCCCGAAATGGGCCGGGCTCTTTGCCGAATACCGGAACGCCTACCTGCGATGGTGGGCGCGTGAGGGGCTGTCCGGCCGTCCGACCTATCTGGAATGCCGTCGCGCTTTGCGCACCCACATGCCCGAACTGGTGCCGATCTGGGAACAGCTTTGCGAACTGGCGGGCGGCGGCGACATGGAGGCGCGGTTCCTCAGTTTCTACTGCCCGCCGCGTTATCTGACCGGGTGCAGTCAGGCGATCTGGTCCGGCAATGAGCCGCTCCTGGTGCGCAACTACGACTACAACCCCCATGCGGTGGATGCGGTTCTTCTGAAAACCGGGTGGCAGGGGCGGCGGGTCATCGGCACCTCGGACGGATTGTTCGGGCTGGTGGACGGCATGAACGATGACGGGCTGGTCGTCTCGCTGACCTTTGGCGGGCGGCTGGCGGCGGGCGAAGGGTTCGGCGTGCCGCTGATCCTGCGCTATATCCTGCAGACCTGTTCGACGACGCAGGAAGCGCGCGAGGTGCTGGAGCGTGTGCCCTGTCACATGAGCTACAACGTGACCGTGCTGGATGCGAAACGTGATTTCGTCACGGCCTATCTTGCGCCGGACCGGACGCCGCTGGTCACCCATGCGGCGGTGGCGACCAATCATCAGGAACGGGTCGAGTGGAAAAGCCATGCGCGGGTGACGGCGACGGTCGAACGCGAACGCTATCTGCTGCAACGGCTCTCGCTGCATCCGGAAACGCAGGAGAAATTTGTCGGCGCCTTCCTCAAGCCGCCGCTGTATTCGCTGGCCTTCGATCGTGGCTTCGGCACGCTCTACACGGCCTCCTATCGCCCGAAGCGGCGTGAAGTCGAACTGGTCTGGCCGGGGGCGTCCTGGCGGAAGTCCTTTGACAGTTTCTCCGAGGACCAGTTGGCGATCACCTATCCGGCGACCGCAGCCGCTTTTCCGTAAGACGCCTCAGGCGGCCCACTCAAAGGCATGCTCGACAAGGCCGCCAGCGTTTGTCTCGATCACCGGGCCATGCGCCATGACAAGCCGCTGGATCGGCCATGCCTGAATACGCGCGAGTGCTGCGCGCAGGGCAGGGCGGTCACGAAAGGCAAGGCGGTATTTGCGCGGAACTTCCGGCGCGTCCGAGGTCATCAGGTCAAGCCGCGCAACCGTGCCGCGCCAGCCGGAATACCAATCGGCAGGCATCTGTTGCAGCAGATCGGTGAAGATTGCGGTGCCGCTGGGTCGGTGCAGAAAGACGATCTCGGTGGTGATCAGGTTGCCCGAGAACATCACCTGATCAAAGGTGTCTTTCCAGTCGACCGGGGGCGTGTCGCCCAAGGTGGCGTCTTCGCCGGCAAAGGGGCATTTCATCGGCACGCCGGGGGCCGCATGGACCCGCGCGTCGGGGTAGGCGGCACACCAGAGCGGCAGGTGGATGTGATGCAGATCGTTGGGCGCAACAAGGTGCCGGACCGGTCCGAGCGAGGCGACCTCGCTTCGGACGTCCTCGCTCAGCGCGACGGGGGAATGCACCCAGATGCCTCCGTCGGGCATCCGTGCTAGGCACATCCGCGTGGGAAACATGAACCCGGCCGCACCCCGTATGGGCGGACCATCGACGGTCCATAGACCGTCGCCCAAAGACTGTAACATGAAGGCACCTGTATTGTTTTCACTCAGCCTATGGATGTGCTGCCATTCCAACAACCCGCACGATTGACCGTGCGCCGGGTTCCGCCCATGGGCAGGCAAAAGCCCGCCCTCCCAGCGGAGGACGGGCCAAAATTTGGGCTTTTTGGAGCCAGTTGATCAGATGGCGGCGAGTTCGCCCTCCAGATCTTTCATCTCGGTCCCGCCAGCCATCAGGCGGCGGATCTCGTCATGACTGAGTTCGCCCGCCTTGCCCGCCCCGATGACTTCGCCAAGCGCGAGGAAGGTAAAGCGATCACCCACAAGTTGAGAGTGGATCTCGTTGTGGGTGATGAAGATGATGGCAATGTCGCCGCGCTTTTTCACCTTCATGATGGTCTTCAGCACTTCCATCTGCTGCTTTTGACCCAGCGCCGAGGTCGGCTCGTCCAGGATCAGCACCTTGGCGCCAAAGTAGATGGCGCGGGCGATGGCCAGTGTCTGGCGCTGACCGCCGGACATGGTGCCCACCGCCTGCGTCGGATCAGAGACCGAGATGCCGATCTTCTTCATCTCTTCGTAGGCGATCTGATCCATCTCGGCCATGCGCAGGGTGCCCAGCGGCCCCTTCAACTCGCGCCCCATGAAGAAGTTGCGCGTCACGGACATCAGCTGGTTCAGGGCCAGATCCTGATACACCGTGCCGATGCCCGCTGCTGTCGCGTCGCGCGGGGTGCGGAAGTTGACCGGCTTGCCTTCGACATAGAGCTGCCCGGACGTGGGCTGGTGAACCCCGGCAAGCGTCTTGATAAGGGTCGACTTGCCCGCACCGTTGTCGCCCAGCAGTGCATGGACCTCGCCCGAGTGGATTTCGAGGTTCACACCGTTGAGCGCGGTGAAGGGGCCGAATTTCTTCACGACGTTCTCGACGCGGAGATAAGGGTGAGCCGCCATGTCAGATCCCTCCCGTGATGCGCTTGCGGATGCGTTCGTTGGCAAAGACCGCCGCCAACAGGATGGTGCCGACGAAGACGCGGAACCACGACCCGTCGATCCAGGGGATGAAGAACACCGCGTTGGCCACCAGGCCCACGGTGATCGCGCCGAAGGCAACGCCGAGCACAGAGCCGAACCCGCCGGTCATCAGCGTACCGCCGACGACTGCGATGGCGATGGCGAACAGCTCCAGCAGGTTGCCCTTGGCCGCATCGGCGGTGTTGGTGTCAAAGACCTGACAGGCCGCGAACATGGTGGCGCAGAAGGCGGTGAACATGAACAGGCCGACCTTGACCTTGTTTGTCGGCACACCGTTGGCGCGGGCCGCGTTCTTGTCGTCGCCGGTGGCGTAGATCCAGTTGCCCAGCTGTGTACGGGACATGATGAACCACGCCACACCGGCGATCAAAAGCCACCACAGGAACCGCGCATCGAATCCTGTCACCCATTGCTCGTCCCTGCGGTTCAGGTTGCCGCCCATGGCAAACCACAGATCGAAGAACCAGCCAAAGACCTCGCCGCCAAGGATGTCGGCAAACCACGAGGTTTCCTTGAAATCCTCCAGGCCCGAGATCTGGGTCGACTGGTTGATGAGACGATAGGAGGCCTCGGTCGCTCCGCGCAGGAAGAACAGAAAGGCCAGGGTCACGATGAACGAGGAAAGCCCGGATCGGACGACGATGGTGCCGGTGATGTAACCGATGATCAGCGCAAAGATCAGCGCGATGAAAAAGGCCGCCGCAGGCGATCCGGGGCCGATCAGTTCCAGCCCGAAGGGCGAAAAGCCGTATTTCAGGATCATCGCCATGATCATCCCGGTAAAGCCGATCATCGACCCGATAGAGAGGTCGAACTCTCCCGCGATCATGAGAACCGAGGCGCCGGTTGCGATGATGCCGTATTGGGCGACGATGGCGATGTTGTTCTTGAGGCCCAGAGGGTTGAAGGCCTTGCCGTCCGAGGCGATGGCCAGCGCCACGATGATGACGAGCATCACCGAAAACGCGCCGATCTCGGGCCGCCGCATCAGCCTTTGCAGGCCTGTTTCACTGGTAAGCCTGTCCGCTTCGCTGCGATCAGACATGTTGATGCCCTCCTTCCCTGAATGCCCGCGCGCGGGGCGTGAATAGCATGGAATTGCTTGCAAAAAGGGGGACAGCCGAACGTCCGCCTGTCCCCCGATTTTCAGATCGATTTCTCTCGAAAGATCAGCGGTTCACACCGGCCTGTTCGGCCACGTCGCTGGCGTTGGACGCATCGACAAAGCCCGGGCCCGAGGGCACGTTGGCGCCCGGCAGCATGCCCGCATTGGTGTTGTAGAGGTGCAGGAACATGACCGGCAGGTAGCCCTGAAGGCGCTGCTGCTGGTCGATAGTGTAGGCCACGTCGCCCGCGTTGATCAGGTCAATCACGCCCGGGCTGAGGTCAAAGCAGCTCAGGTGGATGTCCGCGCCCACTTCCTCGATTGCGGCGGCAGCGGCTTCGCAGACATGCGGGCCGGTCGCCAGAAGGCCGTCGATGCTCTCGTCGGCCTGCAGGGCCGCGGCGGTCCGGGTCTTGATCTGTGCCACGTCGTTCGACACGTCGATCATGTTCAGATCCGCCCCCATCCCGTCAAAGTAGCCCTGGCAACGGTCGACCAGCGCGGTGTTGTAGGCTTCCTGGTTCAGGCAGAGGCCATTGGTGACGCCTTCGGCCTTGGCGCGCTCACCCGCGGCGGTGCCTGCCAGCTTTTCCGGCTGACCGATGTGCATCAGCGCGCCGACGTCCTTGGACGCCTCGAGACCCGAATTGATGGTGATGACCGGGATACCGGAATCCACGGCGCTGCGGATCGCACCGCCCAGAGCGTCTGCGTCGGGCAGCGAGACAATGATGCCGTCCGGCCCGGTGGCGGCGGCGGCTTCGATCAGCTTGGCCATGGCGGACATGTCACCGGATACATCGTAGTTGTATTCGATTTCAGCGCCAATCGCCGCTCCGGCGTCCTTGGCCCCCTTTTCAACCACCGGCCAGAACGGATCCGTGCCCTGCGTATGCGTGATCACCACGTAACGCTCGGCAAAGGCAGGCGCGGCAAGCGCTGCAACGGCCGTCGCGGCCAGGAAAAGCTTCTTCATCGTGTATCCTCCACTGGATGCCAACCCATTCATCGGGCTGGTCAATTCGGGTCGGCCCTGTGCCGGGCCTTGATCCCGGTTCCGAACCTAGCAACACCGCCGGAACTTGTCAGCCTTGAAAGGCGAGACACCTCCACTTTCCGGCTGCGGGTTCTGGTATCGCTAACGGTTCAAACTTGCAGCGTCGAGTCTTTTGGCGTCCGAACTTGCGACATTCTGTCAGGCCTGAGGGAGCATTGCAGTCAGGTCTGATAGAATTCCATCACGATTCTCGCACACGACGGGATCAATCCCGAGGTTGGGGAATGATCGGCGGGGCGGCGTTCAGCGTTTCCATGGCAAAGCCCGCGGCGGCCTTGTAGTCGGCCAGAAAAGCCGCCCGTTCCTCCGGCGGGATCACCTCGTCGATATTGACGAAGACGCCGCCACATCGCTCATTCACCATATTCAACAGGCCAAAGGGACCGGCCCCCCGGTTGCGCAGCACCAGTTTCGACACCGACGCACAGAGCCTGTCGTCATAGGCGGACAGGGCCTGCGGAGTTGCGCCCTGCGCCGACAGACAGGCGCCCAGCGTGCGCGCGTCGATCACCGCCTGGCTCGCACCGTTCGATCCGGTGGGATACATCGGGTGCGCCGCATCGCCCAGCAGCGCGACCCGTCCTTGCACCCATGAGGGAATCGGATCGCGGTCGATCATCGGGTTCTCATAGGCGCGTTCGGCCCCGCGGATCAGGGCGGGCACGTCCAGCCAGTCATAGCGGAACCCGTCAAAATGTGCGGCAAAGCTGTCGGTCGGGACTTCGCGGAACCAGCCGGTTTCGGACCAGTCTTCGTTGTCCTCCAGCGTGCGTTCGGCGATCCAGTTGATTTCGGCAAGGCCATCCGCGTCGGGATGCGAGATCGGGTAGATCACCATGCGGTGTCGATGGGTGCCGAGGCCGATGAAACTGGATCCGGTGCGGATCGGCCGGGCGCGCGTCGTGCCGCGCCACATCAATGCGCCGCCCCAGTGGATGGGTGGTTGATCGGGATAGATCTGGGCGCGGATCGGCGAGTGGATGCCTTCGGCACCGATCAGCAGGTCGGCGGTATCGGTGAAGGTGCCCTCTGGTCCCTCAAGGGACAGGGTCACACCCTCGGCCGATTGCGTGAACCCGGTGGCGCGGCATCCGGTGCGGACCGCGTCAGGGCCCAGACGCTGAAGCACGGCCTCATGGAGCGCCATATGAAAACGGCCCCGGTGGACGGCATATTGCGGCCAGTTGTACCCGGCCTCCAGCCCGCGCGGCTCGGCGTGGATCTCTGCCCCGTTCAACCCGACAAGCGCCCACTCGCGCGCGGGCAGCCCGACGCGTTCGAACACCTCGGGCCCGATTCCCAGATCGTACAGTTCGCGCACCGCGTTGGGTTGAATGTTGATGCCGACGCCCAGCGGTTTCAGTTCGCGCACGCGCTCGTAGACCGTGCAGGACAGGCCGATCTGGTGCAGGGTGAGCGCGGCCACAAGTCCGCCGATGCCGCCGCCGGCGATGAGGACACGGGGTTGGGTCATGGGATGCTCCGTCTTGGGATGGTGGGTTGGAAACCCACCTACGTGGACCGGCGGTCCGTCGTCGTGAATGGAAACCGGGGAGGGGGCGCAGCCCCCGGCTCTGCGAGCCTCCCCCGAGGTATTTGCAAAACCAAAGAAGGTAGGTCGCGACCTGTCAGATATTGAGAAGGCGGCGGGCGTTGTCCTTGAGGATCAGCGGGCGGACCTCTTCGCGGATGTCCAGATCCTCGAAATCCTTGAGCCAGCGGTCCGGTGTGATCGCCGGCCAGTCCGAGCCGAAGAGCATCTTTTTCCGCAGGATCGTGTTGGCGTATTGCACGAATATCTTGGGGAAGTATTTCGGCGACCAGCCCGACATGTCGATATAGACGTTGGGTTTGTGCTGGGCGACCATCAGACCCTCTTCGGTCCATGGGAAAGACGGGTGGGCCAGCACGATGGGTGTGTCGGGGAAATCGACGGCGACATCATCCACATGCACCGGGTTGGAATACTTCAGCCGCATCCCCATGCCGCCGCGCATCCCCGAGCCGACGCCGGTCTGGCCGGTGTGGAACAGCATCACCGCGCCTTCCTCGGCAATCGCCTCGTACAGCGGATAGGCCCAGCGTTCATTGGGATAAAACCCCTGCATGGTCGGATGGAACTTGAACCCCTTGACGCCAAATTCCTTGACCAGGCGACGCGCCTCGCGCGCGCCGGCCTTGCCCTTGGAGGGGTCGATGCTGGCGAAGGGGATCAGGATATCGTCGTTGTCGGCGGCGATCTGGGCCACTTCCTCGTTCGAATAGCGGCGAAAGCCGGTTTCGCGCTCTGCATCGACCGGAAAGATCACCGCGCCGATCTTGCGCTCGCGGAAATAGTCGGCGGTCTCCTGGACCGAGGGCAGCATCCCCGAGGCCCCCGCCGGGTTCTTGAAATACTTTGCCATGCCGGCCTGGAAGTCATCGTAGCCGTCGTCGCGCGGGCCACAGCAGGGTTCTTCGGCGTGGGTGTGGATGTCGATGGCGATCAGGTCGTCGACGTTCATGACGTGCCCTCCGTTTCGGGTTTCAGCCGCAGGTATTTCTGCAAGAGCCGCCGCAGTTCGGCCGCGTCCTGCGGATCAAGACCTGCGGTTTTGCGTTTTTCGTGAGTGATGAAGGGGCCGCGCAGGGCGTTCATCCGGGCCGAGCCCGCTTCGGTCAGCCAGAGTTCTACCGCCCGCCGGTCGCTGTCCGGCACGGTGCGCGTGACCAGCCCGGCTTCATTGAAGCTTTGCACCATCTTGGTCATATGGGCGCGCTTGATCAACAGGGCACGGGCCAGCACCCCCTGCCGGATGCCCGGGTTTTCCGCGATCAGCATCAGTACGGTGAATTCGCCGGGGCGAATCTGCTGGTCCTCGAAGGAGCTGTAGAAATCGCGAAACGCCTGCAGCTGTGACAGCCGCAGAAGATAGCCAAGGCTGCCGGCCAGGGGCCCCAATCGGACATCCTCTTGGGTGGTCCGTTCGGGGGCTGCCTCAGTCATTTCCGGGAGCCTGCACCTTTGCGGCGCGCTTTTCCAGGAAGTCGCGCAGGCGTTGCTGGGCTTCCGGCGTCATGGTGGCCAGAGAGGCGACCATCGCCTCGGAGAACAGCCCGCTGTCAGCCGACATGTCGGCGATCCGGGGCAGGGCGTTCATCACCGCATAATTGGTGAACGGCGCGTTGGTGGCGACGCGGGCGGCCAGTTCCCGCGCCTTGGTCAGTGCAGTGCCATCGGGCACGACGTAAGAGACGCCGCCCCAGCGTTCCATGTCCGCTGCGCTGACAGAACGGCCCGTCAGCATCATGTCACCCACCCGTGCCGGGCCGATCAGGCGCGTGATGCGGACAGAGCCGCCGCCGCCCAGAAAGATCCCGCGCTGGCCCTCTGGCAGGGCGAAGAACGCGCTTTCTTCGGCAACACGGACATGGGTGCTGGCCGCCAGTTCAAAGCCGCCGCCCACGGCGGCCCCGGTGATGGCAGAGATCACGGGGATCTCACCCATCTCGATGGTTTCGAAGATGCGGTGCCAGTGACGCGACCCCTTGACCGCCTCGAACAGCGGCTTTTCCGAATGTTCGGCAAGGTCCAGACCGGCGCAGAAATGTTTTCCGTGGCCGTGGATCACGGCGGCGCGGGCCTCGGACGTGGCGCGGGCAATGGCTGCTCCGATGGCGGTCACGAAACGGTCGGACAGCGCGTTGCGTTTGTCCGGGCGGTTGAGGCCGATCAGCGCCACGTCGCCGTCAAGTTCGTAAGTGATCAGCCCGTCACCCATGGACTCATGGTGTTCCGTCATTGCGAAACCTTCCTCCCCCTGATGCGCCGGTTCAGCGCAATTTCGTTTCCAAGTAAACAACTTGCCGCGCGCGAGTCAACGTCAGTCCGGCTGTGGCATACACCGGCATTGCTGCTTTTCCTTGCGCAGGCATTGGTATACCAAAATTCCAAAAGGCCCGGTTGGGCCACGGGAGGGATCATGAGTGATTTGAAACTTGCCGCAGGCATGTCGCGGCTGGGCACAGAATCGGCCTTTGTGGTGCTGGCGCGGGCCGGGCAACTGGCAGCCGAGGGGCGTGACATCATCAACCTTGGCATCGGACAGCCGGATTTCCAGACGCCCGGTCATATCGTCGAGGCCGGGATCAAGGCGCTGCGCGACGGCCATCACGGCTATACGCCCGCCAACGGCATCCCGGCGTTGCGGCAGGCGGTGGCCGCCGACCTGCACCGCCGCCACGGGGCTGAGGTGAACCCCGACAACGTGGTGGTCGTGCCGGGTGGCAAGCCGACGATGTTCTTTGCCGTGCTGATGTTCGGTGAACCGGGGGCCGAGATCATGTATCCGAACCCCGGATTCCCGATCTACGAAAGCGTCATCAAGTATTCCGGCGCGACTCCGGTGCCGATTGCCCTGAAGGAAGAGAATGATTTTGCCTTCAAAGCCGAAGAGGTTCTGGGCCAGATCACGGAACGGACGCGGCTGATCATCATCAACTCGCCTGCGAACCCGACTGGCGGCGTGACGCCGAAGGCAGAGATCGACAAGCTCGTCGCGGGACTGGCCGATCACCCGCATGTGGCGCTGATGTCGGATGAGATCTATTCCAACATGCTCTACGGCGGGCGCGAACACACTTCTTTGCTGAACTACCCCGAAATCCGCGACCGGCTGATCCTGCTGGACGGCTGGTCCAAGACCTATGCCATGACCGGATGGCGGCTGGGCTACGCGGTTTGGCCGGACGCTTTGGTCAATCACGCCACGCGGCTGTGCATCAACGACCACTCCTGCGTGAATGCGGCGACGCAATACGCCGGGATCGCCGCGCTGGAGGGGCCGCAGGACGCGGTCTTGGATATGGTCGCCGCCTTTGATAAGCGACGCGAGGTCATCGTGCGCGAACTCAACGCGCTGCCCGGTGTGCGCTGTGCGGATGCGGCGGGGGCCTTTTATGCCTTCCCGAATATCGAAGGCACGGGGCTGACCTCGAAACAGGCGGAAACCCGGTTGCTGGAAGAGGCGGGTGTTGCGACGGTCTCGGGGACATCATTTGGCGCATGGGGCGAGGGATACCTGCGGTTCTCCTACGCCAATTCGACGGAAAACATTCTGGAAGCGATTTCGCGCATGCGCGCATTGCTGACGGCAGGAGGCTGAGACATGAGTGATACACAACTTTTGATCTGCGGGGCGGCATTCACGGAGGTCGAGCGTGACAGGCTGGGCGCAGCACATCCAGCGCTATTCGTGGCTGGCCCGGATGAGATGGCCGGGCTGGATGAATCGTCGCGCTCGGGCATCCGCGCCATTGCCTTCAAGGGGCACAAACCCTTTGGGGCGGAGGCGATGGACCTGTTCCCGCAACTGGGTGTGATTGCCAATTTCGGTGTCGGCTACGACGCCATCGACGTCGCCGCGGCCAGCGTGCGCAGCATCGGCGTCACCAACACGCCGGATGTCTTGTCGGACGATGTGGCCGATCTGGCTGTGGGGCTGATGATCGCGCAGGCGCGCACAATGATCCGTGGACACGCGCATGCCGCGTCGGGCCGCTGGGCCAAGGAGGGGGAAATCCCCCTCAACCGCAAGGTGTCCGGGTCTTCGGTGGGCATTGTCGGGCTGGGCCGCATCGGGCGAGAGATCGCCGACCGTCTGGCGGCGTTCAAATGTGACATTCATTATACCTCGCGCTCGGAAAAAGAGACGCCGGGCTGGACCTATCACGGCGACGTCGTCGCTCTGGCCGGGGCGGTGGAGTTTCTGGTTGTGGCCCTTGTGGGCGGCCCGGACACCAAGGGGCATGTGACCCGTGAGGCCATTCAGGCGCTTGGGCCACGCGGCGTCGTCGTGAACATTTCGCGCGGCACAACGATAGACGAAGGCGCGTTGCTGGATGCGCTGGAGGCGGGCGAGATCGCGGGCGCGGCTCTGGACGTGTACGAAAACGAACCCAACCTCGATCCGCGCTTTGCGAAGATTGAAACCGTGGTTTTGCAACCGCACCAGGGGTCGGGCACGGTGGAAACGCGCACCGCCATGGCCGAACTGCAACTGGCCAATGTGACCGCCTTCCTTGAGGGCAAGCCATTGGTGACCCCGGTCAACTGAGGCGCGCGCCTGTCCGTCAAGGGGCAGGCGCATGGTTTGATACCTGGTTGACCTGCGTCAAAGTAAGACTGGCGTTCCTGGGTCATCCTCCGCGCGAACGGAGGGATGCCCATGAAGCTGCTGATTGCCTATGCCTCATCCGAGGGCCAGACACGCAAGGTTGCGCGTTTCGTCATGGATCGCCTCGCCGATGCAGGCCACGCGATAGAGGCGCTGCCGGTGGGCGAGGCCGGGGATATTGACCTGTCCCGGTTCGACCGGGTGATCCTTGCCGCTTCTGTCCATCTCGGCCACTACCAGCGCGAGATGGGCGATTTCGTGGCCGAACGCGCCGATGCGCTGGACCATCGCCCGACGCTGTTCCTGTCGGTTTCGCTGGCCGCAGCCGGTCACGAGGCAGTGGAATGGGCCGATCTGGACCGTATCATGCGCGATTTCGCGCAGGCGACAAGCTGGCGACCGGCGCGCACCGTGCAGGTGGCGGGGGCTTACAAGCCATCGGAATACGACATCTTTCGCCGTTTCGTCATGCGCCGCATCGTGGCGGCCAAGGATCCGCAGGCCGACCCGGATGCGGATCACGAATACACCGACTGGGCCGCGCTGGGGGCCGTACTGGATGAATGGATCGCGAAACCCGCCTGAGTGGTGGGCGCGCGGGTCGAGAATCAGTTAGGCTGTCCCTGACAGGACGCCGCGTGACACATGCGGCTCTGCGAACAGGGAGACCACCATGACTCTACGGACCACTGGCGGGCGCGGCCGCCGTTTCGACAACGTGCTGGACACCATCGGCGATACGCCGGTGATCCGGATCAACCGCATCGCACCAGAGCATGTCACGGTCTACGTGAAGGCCGAAGCTTTCAATCCCGCCGCCTCGGTCAAGGACCGGCTGGCGGTCAACATCATCGAGGCGGCAGAGCGGGACGGCACCCTGAAACCGGGCCAGACCGTGGTCGAGGCGACATCCGGCAATACCGGCATCGGGCTTGCCATGGTCTGCGCCGCCAAGGGCTATCCGCTGGTGGTGACGATGGCCGAGAGCTTCTCGGTCGAACGCCGCAGGTTGATGCGCTTTCTTGGCGCCAAGGTGGTGCTGACCCCCAAGGGGCTGAAGGGGTTCGGCATGTATTCCAAGGCCAAGGAACTGGCCGAGGCGAACGGCTGGTTCCTTGCCAGCCAGTTCGAGACCCCGGCCAACGCGGACATCCACGAAAGCACCACGGCACGCGAGATCATGGCCGATTTCGAGGGTGAAAAGCTGGACTACTTCGTCACCGGCTACGGCACCGGTGGCACTGTGACCGGTGTGGCGCGTGTTCTGCGCAAGGAACGCCCCGACACCAGGATCATCCTCAGCGAGCCTGCCAACGCGGCCATCGTCGGCTCGGGCTATGTGAACACCCGCAACGAAGAACACCAGCCAACCGAGGGTCACCCGGATTTCAATCCGCACCCGATCCAGGGCTGGACCCCGGACTTTATCCCCTGGGTCCTGCAAGAGAGCATCGACAAAGGCTACTACGACGAGCTGTTGCCGGTTTCCGGCCCGGACAGCATCGCTTGGTCGAAACGGCTGGCAGCGGAAGAGGGAATCTTTACCGGCATCTCGGGCGGCGCCAGCTTTGCCGTGGCGATGCAGGTGGCCGAGAACGCGCCCGCCGGATCGACAATCCTCGTGATGCTGCCGGATACCGGAGAGCGGTATCTTTCGACCCCGCTGTTCGAAGGCGTGGCAGAGGACATGACCGACGAAGAGCGCGAAATCTCGATGTCCACGCCCTATGGTCAGATGGCGGCCGAGTAAGGCAATACTGCCCGGCCTTTCGGGGCCGGGCACCCGCACGGGTCAATCCCGCGCACAGGTGTAGTGATCGTAGGGATTGCCTCCGTAGTCATGTTTCAATTGCGCCTGATGCATGTCGACGTCCTGCAGGTAACAGGTGCCTGGCCCGCGCTCGAAATCGACAGAACGGCACCATGGCCGGTTTTCGCAGGCCGCCTGACAGGCGGTTAAAGTCAGGCTGCCGATGACCTCTGTATTGTGGCCCGGTATGCCCGCGTCCTGCACCATGTAGAACGTGCAGCCGGGATCGTGTGTGGGGACCTGTGTCGTCTCCCGCGTCTCGCAAGTGTAATGGTCGTAGGGATCGCCCGCGTAATCGAATTGCAGCGGTTCGTCATGGCGGCCCGCCGATTGCAGATAGCAGTTGCCTTTGGCACGCTCATAATCCACCGACCGGCACCAGTCCCGTTTCGAACAGGCGGTCAGGCAGGCGGCGGCGGACGGGGTGCCGATCACCTCGTCATTGAAGCCCGGGATCCCGGCGTTGGGCGTCACGGAATAAAGACAGTCATTCGCCAGCGCAGGCGTGACAAAGACAGCAAGAACAATGGCAAGGCGCATGATTTGGTCTCCTGTTCGGCAATGGGGTCGAACAAAAGCGTAACACGCCCCGCCCGGGGCGTGTTTGAGCGGTGTCAAATACGGGCGATCAGATCGAGCCCGCCTCGACCATGTAGTTGCTGGCCGTGCACATGGCGCTGTCGTCGCTGGCAAGGAAGAGCGCCATGCGGGCAAGGTAGACCGGTTCGATCAGGTCCGGCAGGCATTGCCGCTGGCGGTGTTTCTCGATCGCCTCGGGCGTGACCCAGAGATCCTTTTGCCGTTCCGTCATGATCCAGCCCGGAACGATGCTGTTGACCCGGATGCGGTGATCGCCGAGGTCGCGCGCCATGGTCCGGGTCAGCCCGTGAACGGCGGATTTGGCGGTGGTGTAGGCGGGCATTCCGCCTCCCGCCTCCCACCAGCTGTTCGACCCCATGTTGATGATCGACCCACCGCCTGCCGCGATCATGCCCGGGGCAACCGCCTGAATGGCAAAGAACATATGGCGGAGATTGGTGGCCATGCGCTCATCCCAGTATTCGGGCGTGACCTCCGCCCAGTCGTGACGGTCGTCGCGGGCGGCGTTGTTGATCAGCACGGTGGCGGGGCCAAGCCTGTCCGCCAGCCTGGCAAAGGCGTCCCGCAACTGGGCGATGTCGCGCAGGTCGCAGAACTCAAAGCCGACCTCACCTTCGGTCTCTGTGGCGAGTTTCTCACCTGCCTCCCGGTTGAAATCCACAAAACCGGTGCGCGCGCCCTGCGCGGCGAAGGCGCGGACCATTTCCTCTCCGATGCCGGCAGCCCCGCCGGAGATCAGGACGGTCTTGCCCTTGAGGCTGGGGTAGATGGCGAAATCGGGCATGTCGTGCTCCGTTGTTGGCGGGGGGGGGGGGGGGGGGGGGGGGGGGGGGGGGGGGGGGGGGGGGGGGGGGGGGGGGGGGGGGGGGGGGGGGGGGGGGGGGGGGGGGGGGGGGGGGGGGGGGGGGGGGGGGGGGGGGGGGGGGG
>JAXMNQ010000041.1:0-55849 GCA_034670345.1 Paracoccaceae bacterium
AATATGGCTCAATGATGCTCCACTGGGCATCGGTCAGGACTCTTCGGGTCAAGGCTGCTCTCCTCTGTTCGCAACCTTGAATCAGAAGTCAGGTGAATTGGGAATCCTGAACGTCAACAGCCCCTAGTCTGCGTGAAATGCTAGCCTGCGCCGTATTCAGAGCGCAAAAGGCCAATTTTCATGCCCGGGTGAAAGGATTTCAATCATGGGACGCAGGTTTCCGCCTTTTGCTGCGGTTCGCGCGTTCGAGGCCGCCGCCCGCCATATGAGTTTCAAGCAGGCCGCCGACGAGTTGTGCCTGTCGCCTTCCGCTGTGAGCCACCAGATCCGTGCGTTGGAGGAGTATCTCGACACCAAACTGTTCGAACGTCAGGGCAACAGCCTGCGCCTGACACTGACCGGGCGCGCTTATGCGGGAAAGCTGACGGGCCTGCTGGATTCCCTGGACGACAGCACACGGTCGGTCCGGGACGCGGGCGAACGCAGCTTTCGCGTTCTCTGCACACCGGGGTTTGCCGCGCGATGGCTGGTGCCGCGACTGGACCGGCTGTCGTTTGGCGACGGGCTGCGCCTGCGCGTGTCTGTCGGCGCACCGTCGACAGACTTCGCCGCCAATGACAGCGACATGGTGATACAGTGGTCGGATGATCCCGTTTCCGGGGTTGTTACAGAACCCTTCATGACGACCTGCCGCTACCCGGTGATCAGCCCGGAGCTGTCGGCCAGCGAGGATGTCAGGTGTCCCGAAGACCTTTTGCGTCTCAAGCTGATGCATGACGAGGTGCTGGACGCCTGGGGTGACTGGTTTCGGGCCGCGGGGATGGAGCCTCCGGCCATGCCGCGCGGTCCGGTCTTGCCGAACTGCGAACTGGCGACGACGGCGGCGGAACAGGGGCAGGGCGTCGCTCTGGCTTATGACATGATGGTCCGGGACACGTTGCGCAGCGGCCGTTTGATCCGCCTCTTCGATACGGTGACGATGCCTGTCACGATCTACTCTGTCGCCTACCCGGAGGCACGGGCGGCAGATCCGATGGTTCGCGCCTTTCGGGACTGGGTCTTTGCGGAAATGGCGCAGGACGCCGGGACCGAAGGCACATTGGAGGCCGCGGAATAGGGGCGCGTCGCGCGCGCCTCTTGTGTTTCTCGATATTCTGGACTACGCGGGCGCTTCGTGCGGGGAACCGTGCGGGAATCGTGGGAGGCGAGGGACACGCGTGTCCCAGACCGGACCACGCCACATCAACGCCCCAAGGTCGCGACTAAGGGGAGATGGAACAGGAGACAGCCGATGGCCAAGAAGCTCGCCGGCAAGATGAAACTGCAGATCCCTGCAGGCAAAGCCAACCCCTCGCCGCCCGTGGGCCCCGCCCTGGGCCAGCGCGGCATCAACATCATGGAATTCTGCAAGGCGTTCAACGCCAAGACGCAGGACATGGAGCCGGGTGCGCCGTGCCCGACCGAGATCACCTATTACCAGGACAAATCCTTCACGATGGAAGTCAAGACGCCGCCCGCGTCTTACTACCTGAAGAAGGCTGCCGGCCTGAAGCCCGTCGGCAAGCGGAACCGCCCCAAGGGCGCCGTGACCCCGGGCCGCGAAACCATCGCAACCGTGACCGTCAAGCAGGTCCGCGAGATTGCCGAAGCCAAGATGACAGACCTCTCGGCCAATGACATCGAAGCGGCAATGAAGATCATCGTTGGTTCCGCCAACTCGATGGGTATCGAGGTGAAAGGGTAAGTCACATGGCAAAGCTTGGAAAACGTACCCGCGCAGCGCGCGACTCCTTCGCCGGCAAGGACAACCTGACCGTCGAAGACGCCGTCAGCCTGATCAAGTCGAACTCGAACACCAAGTTCGATGAGACCGTCGAGATCGCGATGAACCTGGGCGTCGATCCGCGCCACGCGGACCAGATGGTCCGCGGCGTCGTCGGCCTGCCCAACGGCACCGGCAAGACCGTGCGCGTGGCTGTCTTTGCCCGTGGCCCAAAGGCCGAGGAAGCACAGGCCGCCGGGGCTGACATCGTCGGCGCCGAAGACCTGATGGAGACAATCCAGGGCGGCAAGATCGAGTTCGATCGCTGCATCGCGACGCCGGACATGATGCCGATCGTCGGTCGCCTGGGCAAAATCCTGGGCCCGCGCAACCTGATGCCGAACCCCAAGGTCGGCACCGTGACCATGGATGTGGCGCAGGCCGTCACCGACGCCAAGGGCGGTCAGGTGCAGTTCAAGGCCGAGAAGGCCGGTGTCGTGCACGCAGGTGTCGGCAAGGCGTCCTTTGACGAGGCCAAGCTGGTCGAGAACATCCGCGCCTTTGTCAGCGCGGTTTCGGCGGCCAAGCCTGCCGGAGCCAAGGGCACCTACATGAAGAAAATCGCGCTGAGCTCGACCATGGGTCCGGGCGTGACCGTCGACGTGTTGAGCGCGACCGGCAACTGAGGCCGATCGACAGAACAGGGGAAAAGGCGGGTCTTTGGCCCGCCTTTTTCTTTTGCGGGCGAAACCCGCCGTTAAGGGCGTTGACGTATTCGGGAAGCCGTCAAGTGCAGTTCCTCAACGGAGACCCACATGCCCTGTCTGCGCACAGTCCTCTTTATCACTCTTTCGCTGTTGGCCATGCCGGCTTTGGCCCTGGACCCGCCGCAAACCGCCCCGATTCTGACCGTCGATGGCGCCATCGGGGTGACAAACGATGGTGACAGGGCGGTGTTCGATCGCGCCATGATGCATGACCTCGAATGGCGTGAGATCGACAGTTACACCGATTTCAGCGACGGGATAGAGCGTTTCGCGGGCCCAAGCCTTGCCTCGTTGCTTGAGGCGCTGGGGGTGACATCTGGCGAACTGCGGGCCGTGGCGCTGGATGATTACGTGATCCGCATACCCGTCGGCGATGCCGCTGAATTCGGTGTCATTCTTGCCTTGCAGCGCAATGGCAAGCCGATGCGTGTCCGGGAAAAGGGGCCGATCTGGGTGATCTATCCCGCCGAGGTGCCGGAAGACGTCAACGAACTGCACAGTTCGCGTATGATCTGGCAATTGACGCACATCACGGTTGAGCCCTGATTGGTCGGGATGCGATGGATTCGCGAAAATGCGCGTGCGCTGCGCGCCTTGGTCGCCACCGCCGTCGCAGTCATTCTTGCGGTGCTGGTGATAAATTTCGAGCGGTCGAATACGCTGGCACGCGAAACCACTGTGCGCAACCTGAACACCATGTTGTGGAGCATCAGCGAACTCAACTTTGAGAGCCAGAGGCTGATCACGGCGCTGGCGGGCCTGCACAATGGCCAGTCCGATATCGAAATGGTCCGATTGCGTTTCGATGTCTTGTGGAGCCGTGTCGACGTGGTTCGGGTGGAACGGTTCAAACACGGGACCGGCTTTCATGAAATGGTCGCGGAATTTGACGCCTTTCTTGCAGAAGCTGACCCGTTGATTTTCGGAGACGGTATTCCGGATCGCAAAAATGTCATGTCCATGATTGATCGCGTGGAGGCCCTGACCATCGAGTCGCGTCAGCTTTGGTCACAAAACTTCGGAACGCAGAATTCCGCCAGCAGGGTTCTTTCGGCCGTGAATGCCCAGCATTCCGTGGGCACCACCGAATATGTCGCGATGATCCTTGTCTTGATCATTCTGGCCTATGTCGTGGCCGAAGTGTATTTTTCCGGCCGTGGACAAAAGCAGGAGCGGGCGTTGCGCATGGCCGCGGCAGAGGCGAATGCGGCAAAATCGCGGTTCCTAGCCAATGTCAGCCATGAAATCCGGACGCCGCTGAACGGCATCCTCGGCATGACCTCGGAACTGAGCGAGACCGAGCTGACAGCGGATCAGGCGCAATGCCTGAAAATCATCGAGGAATCGGGCAGCGTCTTGCTGGGGACGATCAATGACGTGCTTGACCTGTCGCGAATCGAGGCCGGGCAGTTGCTGGTGGATGAACACCCCTTTGATCTGCGGGAATTGGTCGAGGCGGCCTGCGCGCTCTATGGCGCAAGGGCGCGCGAAAAGGGGCTGGTTCTGACCTTGCAGGTGCAGGAAAATCTTGCGCCTGTCCTTGTCGGGGACGCAGTGCGGATCCGACAGGTTTTGCACAACCTGATCGCCAACGCGGTGAAATTCACCGAAAAAGGGGGGGTCAAGGTGCAGGTGCGGCCGGATCTCGGCGGATCTCGGTTGGTGATCTCGGTGCAGGACAGCGGCCCCGGCATTGACCGCGCGGCACAGGCCCGCATATTCGAACCTTTCCTGCAAGCCGACGCCGGGGTCACACGCAAACACGGGGGCAGCGGTCTGGGCCTGACGATCTCGCGCCAGTTGTGTCAGACGATGAACGGCGATCTGTCCCTTGTCAGCCGTCCCGGACATGGCGCGACGTTCTTTTGTGACCTGCCCATTAAGGCGGCCACCGGCGACCAAATCAAGCAGGCAAGGCGTACACCGGTCAAGCCGCCCGATCTGCAAGGCTTGAATATCCTCGTGGCGGACGACAATGCCACCAACCGGATGATCCTGTCTCGGTTCCTCAAGCCGACCCGGGCACATATCTGTTTCGCCGAGACCGGCGAGGCGGCGGTTGATGCCGTGCTTTCTGCGCGATTCGACGTGATCCTGATGGACGTGCAGATGCCGGTCCTTGACGGTGTTGCCGCAACCCGGCGAATCCGGCGCATGGAAATGCAATCCGGGGCAGAGCCGGTGGTGATCGTGGCCGTCACCGCCAATGTTCTGAGCCACCAGGTGCGCGAGTACCGCGAGGCGGGCATGGATCAGGTATTGGGCAAGCCGGTCTCCAAACGTGACCTGATGGCGACGTTGGCGCGGGAATTCCCATCACCCGTGACCCCGCGAATGCGCGTGACCGAGGCCGGATAATTGCCGCGCGTCCCGTCTTCCTGAGCCGGGCCGGATGGGATAGACCTGTGCCATGAAACGATTTCTCCTGCTGTTGCCGCTGATCGTGATCGGCGGACTGGTTCTGAACTGGCATTTGGCGAGGCCCTCGCATGAACGCGACTGGCGCGCGGACTATAGCCGTCTGCCCTCGGTCACCGAACAGGATGGCCTGTACCGCGTCGCCAACACGCGCAACTGGGACTATGCCGAGGATGGCTCTGTCACTCGGGAAGAGTGGATCGAGGCGGAGATCGACCCCGACACGCTGGCGCAGACCTATTTCCTTGTCGAGCCTTTCAGCGGTGCGCAGGCCATCGCCCATACCATGCTGGTCTTCACCTTCACGGACGGCTCTGCCTATGTCGCCTCGATCGAAGCACGGCGCGAGGTCGGCGAGGCCTACACAGCGGCCAAGGCGGCGGTGCTGCCGATCTTCGAGTACATGTTTGTCTGGACCACCGAGCGGGACATGTACGGCAACAGCGAATTCATGGCGGGCGATGCGCTGTACCGCTACGCGCTGGACATCCCGCTGGCGCAGCAAAAATCCGTGCTGAAGGCGATGCTCGCCGAAACCGCCGAGATCGAGGCGCAGCCGCGTTGGTACAACACGTTGTTTTCCAACTGCACAAACGTTCTGGCCCGCACGGTCAACAAGATCGCTGCGGATGCCGTGCCGCTGAACAAGGCCTGGTTCCTGACCGGTTACGCGGATGAATTCCTGTATGAGCAGGGCTTCATCTCGAACGCGCGCAGTTTTGAAGACACCCATGCCGCGGCGCATATCTCGGGGGTGATCCGCGAACTGTACGACATCGCAGAGCCAAGGGCCTTTTCGCAGGCGCTGGAGGCGCGGATGACCGGCGGTTGACGCGAAAGAACTGCCTGCGCGACATCGCCCCTTGGCATCGCCGCCAAGAATGATAAAGGAAGGCCTGCACCAAGGGCCGCGATTCGTGACCCCTGATGTATTTCGTCCGAGACGGTGGGTTGGCCGCAAGCCTGTAATTCCTGCCTGAGACGGGAAGAGACATCTTTATCGGAACGGCTCCACCCGTTCCGTCCGGACCGGCCCCGGCCTTTCCGTGATGCGTCGACCCTCATCGGACATTCCGTCCGGGGCTGAACCCCGGGCAAAATGAGCCGGAGGGTCCGCCCTCCAAAAACTGGAGTGAAACTGTGGATAGAGCTCAGAAAGAAAAGGTGGTCGAGGAACTCGGCCAGATCTTCGAAAGCTCTGGCGTCGTGGTGGTTGCCCGCTACGAAGGTCTCACGGTTGCCGAAATGACGGATCTGCGCGGTCGTGCCCGTAACGGGGATGCCGTGGTCCGTGTCGCCAAGAACAGGCTCGCCCGGATTGCCGTCGATGGTACGCAATGCGAAGCTATCGCATCGCTGCTGGACGGTATGACCGTTCTCACCTTCTCCGAGGATCCCGTGGCTGCGGCCAAGGTCGTCGAAGACTTCGCCAAGGACAACAAGAAGTTCGAAATTCTTGGCGGCGTGATGGGTGGAACGGCTCTGGACCGGGCCGGTGTCGAGGCCGTGTCGAAAATGCCGTCGCGCGATGAGCTTATCGCTTCGATCGTCGGCTGCATCGGCGCACCCGCTTCGAACATCGCCGGTGCCATTGGCGCACCTGCTTCGAACATCGCCTCCATCCTGTCGACCATCGAGGAAAAGCAGGAAGCGGCGTAAGGCAACCCGAACTGACCTTCGTGGGGAAATCCCCCTGACGTTGGAATGCACATCTAAACGGAAAGAGTCTCAAAATGGCTGATCTTAAAGCACTGGCTGAACAAATCGTTGGCCTGACCCTCCTGGAAGCCCAGGAACTGAAAACCATCCTCAAGGACGAGTACGGCATCGAGCCCGCCGCAGGCGGCGCTGTCATGATGGCCGGACCGGCCGGCGGTGACGCCGCTGGCGAAGCTGCCGAAGAGCAGACCGAGTTCGACGTGATCCTCAAGGCCGCGGGCGCCAAGAAAATCAACGTCATCAAAGAAGTCCGCGGCATCACCGGCCTGGGCCTGAAAGAAGCCAAGGACCTGGTCGAAGCCGGTGGCAAGGCTGTCAAGGAAGGCGTTTCCAAGGACGAAGCCGAGGAAATCAAGAAGAAGCTCGAAGAGGCAGGCGCCGAAGTCGAGGTCAAGTGATTTCCGGAGGCCTGGCCTCCTGTCACTTCGGGGCGCTTCCGCAGCACGCGGGAGCGCCTTTTTCATGGCACCACGCAAATGTGAGCGGAGCGCTCTGACATGCAGGGTTGCGCATCCGATCGCGGCCCCGGCCATATCTGCTTGACCTTTCGGGCGTTTTTTGGCATCTTCAGCGGGTCTGGTAAAACGCAAATCCCACGACGGGGGCTTGCGTTCGCATGCTTCACCGAATATTCGGAAATCTCCTGCGGGTTCGAGTGATTCGAATCCGCTGTTTGTCCGTTTCGAAACATGAGGTGTGTGCACGGTCCCTTGAAGCGTCAGAGCTTGCCACCCACCTGTTCAAGCCGCTTTGGATAAGCAGGTCTAGACGGTGGATCAAGGTGCCGAACCGGTACTGAACTCAAATGAAAACCCGTTGTCCCGGTGTTGGCAAGCCCCTTTGCGAAGGGGTTTCCCAAGACAGGGAGAGCCGGATCGAGAGGCCCGCGGTGGGACGCGGACCGAGAATGGATCCGATCAGCTGTCATCACTGACGCGCCGGTTTCTGTGGTCCCCGACAGGTGGCCAGCGCGGGCAGAGAAATCGAAAGGGTGTGTCCACTCATGGCGCAAAGTTTCCTCGGTCAGAAACGCCTTCGTCGCTATTACGGAAAAATCCGTGAAGTTCTTGAAATGCCGAACCTCATCGAGGTTCAGAAATCCAGCTACAAGCTGTTCCTCGACAGTGGCGACGAGCCGCAGCCGATGGACGGTGAGGGCATCAAGGGCGTGTTCCAGTCGGTTTTCCCGATCAAGGACTTCAACGAAACCGCCGTTCTTGAATTCGTCAACTACGAGCTGGAAAAGCCGAAGTACGACGTCGAAGAGTGCATGCAGCGCGACATGACCTACAGCGCACCGCTGAAGGTCACCCTGCGCCTGATCGTGTTCGATATCGACGAAGATACCGGCGCGAAATCCGTCAAGGACATCAAGGAACAGGACGTGTTCATGGGCGACATGCCCCTGATGACGCCCAACGGCACTTTCATCGTCAACGGCACAGAGCGGGTCATCGTTTCCCAGATGCACCGTTCGCCGGGCGTGTTCTTTGACCATGACAAGGGCAAGACACATTCCTCGGGCAAGCTGTTGTTTGCCTGCCGGATCATCCCCTACCGCGGCTCCTGGCTGGACTTCGAGTTCGACGCCAAGGACATCGTTTTTGCGCGCATTGACCGTCGCCGCAAGCTGCCGGTGACGACGCTGCTCTATGCGCTGGGGCTCGATCAGGAATCCATCATGGATGCCTATTTCGACACGGTGAAATTCGAGTATCGCCGTGGCGAGGGCTGGGCGACCAAGTTCTTCCCCGAACGCGTGCGCGGCACCCGTCCGACCTTTGATCTGGTCGACGCGGACAGCGGCGAGGTGATCGGCGAGGCCACCAAGAAGATGACCCCGCGCGCGGTCAAGAAGCTGATCGACGAAGACAAGGTCAAGAACCTGCTGGTGCCGTTCGAGCATATCGTCGGCAAGTTCGTGTCCAAGGACATCATCAACGAGGAAACCGGCGCGATCTACGTCGAGGCCGGTGACGAGCTGACCTGGACCGTTGACAAGGACGGCGAAGTGTCCGGCGGCACCCTCAAGGAGTTGCTGGACGCGGGTGTCACCGAGATCCCGGTCCTGGACATCGACAACATCAATGTCGGTCCCTACATGCGCAACACCATGGCGGCCGACAAGAACCTCGACCGCAACACGGCGCTGATGGACATCTATCGCGTCATGCGCCCGGGTGAGCCGCCTACCGTCGAGGCCGCTTCGGCCCTGTTCGACACGCTGTTCTTCGACTCCGAGCGGTATGACCTCTCGGCCGTTGGTCGCGTGAAGATGAACATGCGTCTTGCGCTGGACAAGCCGGACACCCAGCGCACGCTGGACCGCGATGACATCGTGGCCTGCATCAAGGCGCTGGTGGACCTGCGCGACGGCAAGGGCGACATCGACGACATCGACCACCTCGGCAACCGCCGGGTGCGCTCGGTCGGCGAGTTGATGGAAAACCAGTACCGCGTCGGTCTGCTGCGGATGGAACGCGCCATCAAAGAGCGCATGTCCTCCGTCGAGATCGACACCGTCATGCCGCAGGACCTGATCAACGCCAAACCGGCGGCCGCCGCGGTGCGCGAGTTCTTTGGCTCGTCGCAGCTGTCGCAGTTCATGGACCAGACCAACCCGCTGTCCGAAGTGACGCACAAGCGCCGTCTCTCGGCGCTTGGACCGGGCGGTCTGACGCGTGAGCGCGCCGGTTTCGAGGTGCGCGACGTGCACCCGACCCACTATGGCCGGATGTGCCCGATTGAAACGCCGGAAGGGCCGAACATCGGTCTGATCAACTCGCTGGCCACCTTTGCCCGCGTGAACAAATACGGTTTCATTGAAACGCCCTACCGGGTGGTCAAGGATCGCCACGTCACGGACGAAGTGCACTATATGTCCGCGACCGAGGAAATGCGTCACACCGTGGCGCAGGCCAACGCGAAGCTGGACGCAGACGGTCGGTTCGAGAACGATCTGGTGTCGACCCGGAAGTCCGGGGATTACACACTGTCGCCCTCGGACAACGTGGACCTGATCGACGTTTCGCCGAAACAGCTGGTCTCTGTTGCGGCCTCGCTGATCCCGTTCCTTGAAAACGACGACGCCAACCGCGCCCTCATGGGCTCGAACATGCAGCGTCAGGCTGTGCCGACGCTGCGGGCCGAGGCGCCGCTGATCGGCACCGGCATCGAGGAAGTCGTGGCACGCGATTCCGGCGCGGCGGTTCTGGCCAAGCGGGGTGGTGTCATCGACCAGGTCGATGCGCAGCGTATCGTGATCCGCGCCACCGAGGATCTGGAGCCGGGCGATCCGGGCGTCGACATCTACCGGATGCGCAAGTTCCAGCGTTCGAACCAGAACACCTGTATCAACCAGAAGCCGCTGGTGAGGGTTGGACAGCAGGTGTCCAAGAACGAGGTTGTCGCAGACGGTCCCTCGACCGATCTGGGGGAACTGGCGCTTGGCAAGAACGTGATCGTCGCCTTCATGCCCTGGAACGGCTACAACTACGAGGACTCGATCCTGATCTCCGAGCGGATCGCCAAGGATGACGTGTTCACCTCCGTCCACATCGAGGAATTCGAAGTGGCGGCCCGCGACACCAAGCTTGGCCCGGAAGAGATCACCCGCGACATTCCGAACGTCGGCGAGGAAGCCCTGCGCAACCTCGACGAGGCCGGTATCGTCTATATCGGGGCCGACGTGGAGCCGGGCGACATTCTGGTGGGCAAGATCACGCCCAAGGGCGAAAGCCCGATGACGCCGGAAGAAAAGCTGCTGCGCGCCATCTTTGGCGAAAAGGCATCGGACGTGCGCGACACCTCGCTGCGGGTCAAGCCGGGCGACTACGGTACTGTTGTCGAAGTCCGCGTCTTCAACCGTCACGGCGTCGAAAAGGACGAACGCGCCCTGCAGATCGAGCGCGAAGAGATCGAGGCGCTGGCCCGTGACCGGGACGACGAACTCGCGATCCTCGACCGCAACATCTATGCCCGTCTCAAGGGGATGATCTTTGGCAAGACGGCGGTGAAGGGTCCTCGTGGCATCCGGCCGAACTCGGAAATCAACGATGAGTTGCTGGATACGCTGACCCGTGGTCAGTGGTGGCAGCTGGCGCTGGGTGAAGAAGAGGACGCCAAGCACGTCGAGGCGCTGCACGAGCAGTACGAGATCCAGAAGCGCACGCTGGACGCGCGGTTCGAGGACAAGGTCGAAAAGGTCCGCCGTGGCGACGACCTGCCCCCGGGTGTCATGAAGATGGTCAAGGTCTTCATTGCGGTCAAGCGCAAGCTGCAGCCGGGTGACAAGATGGCTGGCCGTCACGGCAACAAGGGTGTCGTGTCGCGCGTCGTGCCGCAGGAGGACATGCCCTTCCTGCGTGACGGGACGCCGGTCGACTTCTGCCTGAACCCGCTGGGCGTGCCGTCGCGGATGAACGTCGGTCAGATCCTTGAAACCCACATGGGCTGGGCCGCGCGCGGTCTGGGCATCGAAGTGGACGAGGCGCTGCAAGAGTACCGCCGGTCGGGTGACCTGACCCCGGTGCGCGAAGCGCTGCGGATCGCATATGGCGACGAGGTCTATGACGAAGGCCTTGCGCCGATGTCCGAAGATGACCTGCTGGAAGCGGCGGGCAACGTCACCCGTGGCGTGCCGATCGCGACTCCGGTCTTTGACGGCGCCAAGGAAGCGGATGTGAACGACGCGCTCAAGCGCGCCGGTTTCGACCAGAGCGGCCAGTCCGATCTGTTCGACGGGCGCACCGGCGAACAGTTCAGCCGTCAGGTGACTGTGGGTGTGAAATACCTGCTCAAACTGCACCACCTTGTCGACGACAAGATCCACGCCCGTTCCACCGGTCCGTACTCCCTCGTCACGCAGCAGCCGCTGGGTGGTAAGGCACAGTTCGGTGGTCAGCGTTTCGGGGAGATGGAGGTCTGGGCTCTGGAAGCCTACGGCGCCGCCTACACCCTGCAGGAAATGCTGACGGTGAAATCGGACGACGTGGCAGGCCGGACCAAGGTCTACGAGTCGATCGTCAAGGGCGAGGACAACTTCGAGGCCGGCGTGCCTGAATCGTTCAACGTTCTGGTCAAGGAAGTCCGGGGCCTCGGCCTCAACATGGAACTCCTCGACGCCGAAGAGGACGAGTAAGGGACTGCGGTGAGGGCCGGTCAATGATCGGCCCTCACCCGCGACCCCGATGCGCACCTTGCCGCGGCCCCTGGGCCGCAGCGCCGCGAAAGGCAGAGCCCGCTGCCAGTGGAGACAACGACACCTATATGACCGAAACAGGGTCCAACTCGATCTTCGTGAAAGAAGGCCGCCGGCTGCCGGGTTCTGAAACCTGGCCGCAGGACACGGCCCTTTTCCTGATGACCTATGCGAAGAACGAGAAATACATCGAGCCGGCGCGGCAGAACATCGACCTGTTCTGGCCGAACCATCCATCGATGTATGTGGTGACTGACGGCAATCTGACCGGTCAGGACGTCCTGTGCCATCCGGGGCTGAACTTTGCGCAACTGCTTTGTCAGGCGCTGGAGGATCTGGCGGCGCGGCAACCTCGGGCGCGTTACGTCTACCTGCTGCTGGAGGACCTCGCGCCTCTGGGACCGGTGGATGAGCCCTACCTGAGGGCGGTTGAAACGGCGGTGCGTGACAAGGGCGGAAAGTTCTTCAACGTGCTCTGCCACGGGTCGGGCAAACAGCGGGCGCTGCCCCTTGCCGGGGAGACATTCGGCGCGGAT
Organism: Paracoccaceae bacterium; assembly: GCA_034670345.1. GTDB lineage: Bacteria > Pseudomonadota > Alphaproteobacteria > Rhodobacterales > Rhodobacteraceae > Antarctobacter. Next base: position 12,403 of record JAXMNQ010000041.1, read on the forward strand.
GCGGCGCGGCTGGGTCTGCGCCGGGTCGCGGATGATGCGACGGCCTTCAACTGCCTTGTCGCCTGCTACTGGGAAATCGGCCACCTGCGCGCCGTTCTGGATCACAAACTCGCCACCGGGCAATCCAGCCCCTGGCAGTTCGAACACCCCGATGCGGATCTGACGGAACCGCATTACATGGCCGAAGACTGTTGGCCGACATTCCGCAGCGGCTTTCTGAAGCTGGGGCGCTTTTCCAAGCACCTCGACCGGCCGCATCATTTTCCCGCCTCGCCCCTGCTGGACAGGGTGCAGGCGGACTACCGGGCCGAGGGCAGCCTGCCGGAGCGACTCCGCAAGACCCTGACCCGCTGGGAACGACATGCGCGCTTTGCGCTCAAAGGCAAAAGGAGCCAGACATGAGATGCACGGCGCACCCGCAGATACAGGCCGCCACCGGCCCCCTCTATTTCACTCTTGGCGCGAGAGGTAACTGACATGAACCAGGAACTGACCAACAACCCGTTCAACCCGCTGACCCCGCCCAAGGTCTTTGACGAGATCAAGGTGTCGCTGGCCTCGCCGGAGCGGATCCTCTCGTGGTCCTTCGGTGAGATCAAGAAGCCGGAAACCATCAACTACCGCACGTTCAAGCCCGAGCGTGACGGGTTGTTCTGTGCGCGTATCTTTGGCCCGATCAAGGATTACGAATGCCTCTGCGGCAAGTACAAGCGCATGAAGTATCGCGGCGTTGTCTGCGAGAAATGCGGTGTTGAAGTCACTCTGCAAAAGGTCCGCCGCGAGCGGATGGGCCACATCGAACTGGCCGCGCCTTGCGCCCATATCTGGTTCCTCAAGTCGCTGCCCTCGCGCATCGGCCTGATGCTGGACATGACGCTGCGCGATCTGGAACGCGTGCTGTACTTCGAGAACTACGTGGTGATCGAGCCGGGCCTGACCGACTTGACCTATGGCCAGATGATGTCCGAGGAAGAGTTCCTCGACGCGCAGGACCAGTACGGCATGGACGCCTTCACCGCAAATATCGGCGCCGAGGCGATCCGCGAGATGCTGGCCGCCATCGACCTTGAGGCCGAGGCAGAAAACCTGCGCGCCGATCTCAAGGAAGCGACCGGTGAGCTCAAGCCCAAGAAGATCATCAAGCGCCTCAAGGTGGTGGAGAGCTTCCTCGAGTCGGGCAACCGACCCGAGTGGATGATCCTGACCGTCGTGCCGGTGATCCCGCCGGAACTGCGCCCGCTGGTGCCGCTGGACGGTGGCCGCTTTGCGACCTCTGACCTGAACGACCTGTACCGCCGCGTGATCAACCGGAACAACCGCCTCAAGCGGCTGATCGAGTTGCGCGCGCCTGACATCATCGTCCGCAACGAAAAGCGGATGCTGCAGGAATCGGTCGACGCGCTGTTCGACAACGGCCGCCGTGGCCGCGTCATCACCGGCGCCAACAAGCGTCCGCTGAAATCTCTGTCCGACATGCTGAAAGGCAAGCAGGGCCGCTTCCGCCAGAACCTTCTGGGCAAGCGGGTCGACTTCTCCGGGCGTTCGGTCATCGTGACCGGTCCCGAGCTGAAGCTGCACCAGTGCGGTCTGCCCAAGAAGATGGCGCTCGAACTGTTCAAGCCTTTCATCTACTCGCGGCTGGAGGCCAAGGGCCTTTCCAGCACCGTGAAGCAGGCGAAAAAGCTGGTCGAGAAAGAGCGCCCCGAGGTCTGGGACATTCTTGACGAGGTCATTCGTGAGCACCCGGTCCTGCTGAACCGCGCGCCGACGCTGCACCGTCTGGGCATTCAGGCGTTCGAGCCGATCCTGATCGAAGGCAAGGCGATCCAGTTGCACCCGCTGGTCTGTTCGGCCTTCAACGCCGACTTCGACGGTGACCAGATGGCCGTGCACGTCCCGCTGAGCCTCGAGGCCCAGCTGGAAGCGCGCGTCCTGATGATGTCGACGAACAACGTTCTGTCGCCCGCCAACGGCGCACCGATCATCGTGCCGTCGCAGGACATGATCCTTGGCCTGTACTACGTGACCATCGCCCGCGATGGCATGAAGGGCGAAGGCATGATCTTCTCCTCGCCGGAAGAGGTTCAGCACGCGCTGGACGCGGGCGAGGTGCATCTGCACGCCAAGATCACCTGTCGGATGCCGCAGATCGACGAAGAGGGCAACGAAGTCTGGTCGCGCGTCGAAACCTCCCCGGGCCGTGTGCGTATGGGGGGCTTGCTGCCGCTCAATGCCAAGGCACCGTTCGAACTGGTCAACCGCCTGCTGCGCAAGGGTGACGTTCAGACCGTCATCGACACCGTCTACCGGTATTGCGGTCAGAAAGAGTCTGTCATCTTCTGTGATCAGATCATGCGTCTGGGCTTTGTCGAGGCGTTCAAGGCGGGCATCTCGTTCGGCAAGGACGACATGGTCATTCCTGACAACAAGTGGGAACTGGTCGACGAGACACGCGATCAGGTGAAGGACTTTGAACAGCAGTACATGGACGGCCTGATCACCCAGGGCGAAAAGTACAACAAGGTCGTGGACGCCTGGTCGAAGTGTAACGACAAGGTCACCGAGGCGATGATGAACACCATCTCGGCCCGGCGTGAGGACGAGAACGGCGCCGAGATGGAGCCGAACTCGGTCTACATGATGGCCCACTCCAAGGCCCGCGGCTCGGTCACGCAGATGAAACAGCTGGGCGCGATGCGCGGCCTGATGGCGAAGCCGAACGGCGACATCATCGAAACGCCGATCATCTCGAACTTCAAGGAAGGCCTGACCGTTCTTGAATACTTCAACTCCACCCACGGCGCCCGTAAGGGTCTGTCGGATACGGCGTTGAAGACGGCGAACTCGGGGTATCTGACCCGTCGTCTGGTGGACGTGGCGCAGGACTGCATCATTCGCATGAATGACTGCGGAACCGATCGCGCGATCACCGCCGAAGCGGCAGTGAACGATGGCGAAGTCGTGTCTACCCTTGGCGAGCGCATCCTGGGCCGTACTGCGGCAGAGGATCTGGTGCATCCGGTGAGCGGCGACATGCTGGTCCGTGAGGGTGAACTGATCGACGAGCGCATGGCCGATATCGTCGAAGACTCGGGCCTGCAGACGGCGCGCATCCGCTCGCCGCTGACCTGTGAGGCCGAAGAGGGCGTCTGCGCCACCTGCTACGGGCGTGACCTTGCGCGCGGCACCAAGGTGAACACCGGCGAGGCCGTCGGCATCATCGCGGCGCAGTCGATCGGGGAACCGGGCACTCAGCTGACCATGCGGACCTTCCACATGGGTGGCGTTGCGCAGGGCTCGTCGCGGTCCTTCCTCGAAGCCAGCCAGAACGGCAAGATCGTCTTTGCGAACCCGTCGACCATCGACAACGCAGCGGGTGAGCCGATCGTCATGAACCGCAACATGCAGATCTTGATCATGAACGACCAGGGTGAGGAGATCTCTTCGCACAAGGTCGGTTATGGCTCCAAGCTGTTCGTGAGCGAAGGGACGTCGGTCAGGCGCGGCGACAAGCTGTTCGAATGGGATCCCTATACCCTGCCGATCATCGCCGAAAAGGACGGTATCGCCAAGCATGTGGACCTGACGAACGGCGTCGCCGTGCGTGAGGAAACCGACGATGCCACCGGCATGACCCAGAAGATCGTGATCGACTGGCGGGCCGCGCCCAAAGGCAACGAGCTGAAGCCGGAAATCATCCTGATGGATGCCGACGGCGAGCCGCTGCGCAACGATCAGGGCAACCCGATCAAGTACACAATGTCGGTGGACGCGATCCTGTCCTGTGAAGACGGGCAGGAGGTCAAGGCCGGTGACGTTGTGGCGCGTATCCCGCGTGAGGGCGCCAAGACCAAGGATATCACTGGTGGTCTGCCGCGTGTGGCCGAACTCTTTGAGGCGCGTCGCCCCAAGGATCACGCCATCATCGCGGAAATCGACGGCTACGTGCGCTTCGGCAAGGACTACAAGAACAAGCGCCGGATCAGCATCGAACCGTCGGACGACAGCCTCGAGCCCAAGGAATATATGATCCCCAAGGGCAAGCACATCCCGGTCGCCGAAGGTGATTTCATCCAGAAGGGTGATTACATCATGGACGGCAACCCGGCCCCGCATGACATCCTCGCAATCATGGGGATCGAGGCGCTGGCCAACTACATGATCGACGAAGTGCAGGACGTCTATCGTCTGCAGGGCGTGAAGATCAACGACAAGCACGTCGAGGTCATCGTGCGCCAGATGCTGCAGAAGTGGGAGATCCAGGACTCGGGCGACACCACGCTGCTCAAGGGCGAGCATGTCGACAAGATCGAGTTCGACACGGCCAACGAAAAGGCCGAGTCGAAGGGAGGACGCCCGGCGAAGGGCGAGCCGATCCTGCTGGGCATCACCAAGGCCTCGTTGCAGACCCGCTCGTTCATTTCGGCGGCATCGTTCCAGGAAACGACGCGTGTGCTGACCGAGGCCTCTGTGCAGGGCAAGAAAGACAAGCTTGTCGGCCTGAAGGAAAACGTCATCGTGGGCCGCCTGATCCCGGCGGGCACCGGCGGCGCGACCCAGCAGCTTCGCCAAGTCGCGCAGCAGCGTGACAACGTGGTGATCGAGGCGCGTCGCGAAGAGGCCGAAGCAGCCGCCGCGCTGGCCGCGCCGGAGGCGATGGAAGGCAGTGCCGACGTGGTGGGTGGCGACGAGTTCGACACCCTGATCGTGGACACGCCCGAGAGCCGCGAATAAGCGGTTCCCAGGTCTGAAAGTATGCGAAAGCCCGTCTCTGAAAGGAGGCGGGCTTTTTCTTGTCCGGGGCGGATGTTCAAGCGTCGATACGTTTGCAGGCACTTAAAATCAAAGGGTTGCGGAGACCGGCTTGGCATTCCCTGACCTTCGGCCTGCCATCGCCCGCGCCTGCCCTAAAGCAGATCACGGTTCTGTCAGGGCATGGAAACCGGGCGGCGGCGCCGCGTTGACGGGACAAGACCGACAACGAAAGGAGGTCCACATGAAGACCGCATTTGTGACATTCACAGCGATCACCGCCCTTGCCGCCGCACCCGCGCTGGCACAGGAGCAGACCCATACATGGGGCACTGCCAAGGCCGATTTCGACCCCGCCTTTGAAAACCAGACCCGCGCGCCGCTGACCCGTTCAGAGGTGACGCTGGCGAGTGAGACGCTGGCAGAGGGCATCGAGCACCCCTGGGCCATCGAGGCGCTGCCCGGAGATGCGGGCGTGCTGGTGACGGAGCGCCCCGGCCGGTTGCGTCACGTGACGATGGACGGCACCGTTTCCGATCCGATCGCCGGGTTGCCGGAGATCTTCAACAAGGGAACCGGGAACGGCACGCAGGCCGGGCTGCTGGACGTCAAGCTTGGTCCTGACTTTGCCGAGGACCGCTGGATCTACTTCACCTATGCCAAGCCGGTCGATGGCGGCGCCTCTGCCACGGCGGCCGCGCGCGGCAAGCTGAGCGAGGACATGACGGAACTGACGGAGGTGCAGGACATCTTTGTCCAGACCCCGGCAAGCGAAACGGCCATGCACTATGGCAGCCGGATCGTCTTTGACGATGCAGGCCATGCTTTCATCACCACGGGTGAACACTTTACGGTGGAGGAACGCCAGAAGGCCCAGACGCTGGACAACACCTATGGCAAGGTCGTCCGTGTGAACCTTGATGGCTCCGTGCCCGAAGATAACCCCTTTGTGGGTCAGTCCGATGCGCTGGATGTGATCTGGTCTTATGGCCATCGCAACGTGCAGGGTGCGGCCATGCGTGCGGATGGCACGCTGGTCACGCTGGAACACGGTCCTGCGGGCGGCGACGAGATCAACCTGCCGAAACCGGGTGAGAACTACGGCTGGCCGGTGATCTCCTACGGGGTCAACTATGACGGCTCCGACGTGGGTGAGGGCATTGCCGTCAAGGACGGGATGCAGCAACCGGCCTATTACTGGGATCCGGTCATCGCGCCGGGCGACATGACCTTTTACCAAGGGGAGATGTTCGAGGATTGGCAGGACGATCTGCTGATTGGCGGCCTTGTGGCCGAGGGCATCGTGCGCCTTGGCTGGGACGGTGACCGCGTTGCCGAAGAGGAACGCCTGCTGACCCAATACGGTCGCGTGCGCGACGTGGAGGTGCTGCAGGACGGCTCCTTCCTGATCGCGACCGACTACGAGGACGGCCGGATCGTGCACGTCACACGCAGCGGTGGCGAAAGCTGACCTATAGCGCGAAGACGCGCCGAACGTGATCGGCATCTATGGCGAAGCGGGCCCTGAGCTCTGCTTCGCCATTTTTGTCCAGCCGGGGCAGGGAGACCGGCCTGACGTGTTTCTTCTGGCGCGAGTCGTTGTGGTCATTGTGGCCGCGCAGGTACATGACCTCATCGGTGAAGGTCACCGTAGGCATGAACTGGTTCAGCTTGTTGTGGGCAAAGTTCATCACCGTCTGCTTGGCCCCGGCGCGCACAGCGACCGCCTGCGCCACCCCCCAGTAGGGGGTTACCTGAACCTCGGCGCAGAGGCCCTGAGCGTCCGGACGACCAACGTAGCCACGGTTCCAGTCCAGCCCGACCAGCCGGTTCTTCCCGATCAGGGGGGCAACGTCCTTTGCCGCCTGCCGCAGCCGGTCCACGAAATGCACCGAGAGGGCGTCGTCGTCGTCATGGCGGAATTCAAGGCAGGGCTGAGACATGTCCCGCAGCCCGTTGATGACCTCCTGACAGACCTGTCGGTGCGGGCCGGGCGGACGGGCGATGATCGCCGCCTGCGGAAAATCCGCGACCAGCGCCGCCAGACGTTCCAGCCAATGGTGCGGCATGTCTTCGCCCACGAGGATGGCGAAGATGAAGTCCGGGTCGGTCTGTGCCTTCAGTCCAGGCAGGCAGAGGCATTCGAAATGGCGGAACCGTTCCTCCATCCGGGCGGGGGCATAGAGGTAGGCCATGCGGTCGGCCAGGCTGTCATGCTCGACCTGAAAACCGCCCTCGGCGGGGTAGGAAAACCGGCAGAATCCGATGACTTGCATCCTCGTTTCCCATGTGCGATGCGCTGGTCCCTGAATGGCATCGCGGCGCCGTCCCGGCAAGCCCCCGAGGCCTGTTGACAAGCCCCCCGACTCCCCATATACGCCGCGCTAATCCGCGTCTGCCTTGGCTGCACGCGTGCTTACAGAACCAGGTAGTCATGATCTGGGCCATTATCGCCCCGATCCTCTGATCCACCACCGCGTCGTTTTCCTCGGTACGGAAACGGATGCGGTTTTTTCGTCGTTTGCCATCAAGATTTGGCATCGGCAGTCAAACCGGTCCGCACACACGCGCGTGAGGCCACAAACTGAAACTCCGCACGGGACGGCCCGTGCAACACATATGTGAGAAGCACGGGGAAATATCCGGAATGCCCACGATCCAACAGCTGATCCGCAAGCCGCGGCAGCCCAAAGTCAAGCGCTCGAAGTCGCAGCACCTTGAGCAATGCCCCCAGAAACGCGGCGTTTGCACCCGCGTCTACACCACCACCCCGAAAAAGCCGAACTCGGCCATGCGGAAAGTGGCCAAGGTGCGTCTGACCAATGGCTACGAGGTGATCAGCTACATCCCGGGCGAAAGCCACAACCTGCAGGAGCACTCGGTGGTCCTGATCCGTGGCGGCCGTGTCAAAGACCTTCCCGGTGTGCGCTACCACATCCTGCGCGGTGTCCTCGATACCCAGGGCGTCAAGGATCGTAAGCAGCGTCGTTCGAAATACGGCGCGAAGCGTCCGAAGTAAGAGGATTATCAGATGTCTCGTCGTCACGCCGCAGAGAAGCGCGAAGTCCTGCCCGACGCCAAGTATGGTGATCGGGTGCTGACAAAATTCATGAACAACCTGATGTACGACGGCAAGAAATCCGCCGCCGAACGCATCGTCTACAGCGCCCTTGACCGGGTCGAAAACAAGGTCAAGCGCGCGCCGGTGGAAATCTTCCACGAGGCGCTGGACAACATCAAGCCGTCGGTCGAGGTTCGCTCGCGCCGCGTTGGTGGTGCCACCTACCAGGTTCCCGTCGAAGTGCGCCCCGAGCGCCGCGAAGCCCTGGCGATCCGTTGGCTGATCAACGCCGCCCGCGCCCGCAACGAGAACACCATGGAAGAGCGTCTTGCCGGTGAACTGATCGACGCGGTTCAGTCGCGCGGCTCTGCCGTCAAAAAGCGCGAAGACACCCACAAGATGGCCGACGCCAACAAGGCGTTCAGCCATTACCGCTGGTAAACAATTCTTCTGAGGACAAGCCCTATGGCACGCGATTATCCCCTAGAGCGTTACCGGAACTTCGGTATCATGGCGCATATCGACGCCGGCAAGACCACCTGTTCCGAACGCATCCTGTTCTACACCGGCAAGTCGCACAACATCGGCGAGGTGCATGACGGCGCCGCGACGATGGACTGGATGGAGCAGGAGCAGGAGCGGGGGATCACCATCACCTCCGCTGCGACGACCACCTTCTGGCAGTGGCAGGAAGACCCGACCGCCGAAGGCACGTCCGACACCAAGTACCGGATGAACATCATCGACACCCCCGGGCACGTCGACTTCACCATCGAAGTCGAACGTTCCCTAGCCGTGCTCGACGGTGCGGTTGCGGTTCTCGACGCCAACGCCGGCGTTGAACCGCAGACCGAAACCGTGTGGCGTCAGGCCGACCGCTACAAGGTTCCGCGCATCGTGTTCGTCAACAAGATGGACAAGATCGGCGCCGACTTCTTCAACTGTGTCCACATGATCGAGGATCGCACCGGCGCAATCGCCGCACCGATCCAGATTCCGATCGGTGCCGAGAACGAGCTGGAAGGCATCATCGATCTGGTCACCATGGAAGAATGGACCTGGAAGGGCGAAGACCTGGGCGCGTCCTGGACCCGTCAGCCGATCCGCGACTCCCTCAAGGAACTGGCGGACGAGTGGCGTGGCAAGCTGGTGGAAAACGCCGTCGATATGGACGACGACGCCATGGAAGCCTACCTCGAAGGCGAAGAGCCGGACGTCCCGACCCTGCGCAAATTGATCCGCAAGGGTACCCTGGCGCTGAAATTCGTTCCCGTGCTTTGCGGTTCGGCGTTCAAGAACAAGGGTGTGCAGCCGCTGCTGAACGCTGTGGTCGACTATCTGCCCAGCCCGCTGGACGTTGTCGACTACATGGGTTTTGCGCCGGACGACGAGACCGAGACCCGCAACATCCCGCGCCGCGCGGATGACGAAATGGCGTTCTCGGGCCTGGCGTTCAAGATCATGAACGACCCGTTTGTCGGCTCGCTGACCTTTGTCCGGATCTACTCGGGCCACCTTGCAAAAGGTGTCACGATGCAGAACTCAACCAAAGGCAAGAAAGAGCGCGTCGGTCGTATGATGATGATGCACTCGAACAACCGCGAAGAGATCGAAGAGGCATTCGCCGGCGACATCATCGCACTGGGTGGCCTGAAGGACACCACCACCGGTGACACCCTTTGTGACCCCAAGGCGCAGGTCGTTCTGGAAACGATGACCTTCCCCGATCCGGTCATCGAGATCGCCGTCGAGCCCAAGACCAAGGGTGACCAGGAAAAGATGTCGGCGGGCCTTGCGCGTCTGGCAGCAGAAGACCCCTCCTTTCGCGTCGAGACCGACATCGAGTCCGGTCAGACCATCATGAAGGGCATGGGCGAACTTCACCTGGACATCCTCGTCGATCGTCTGAAGCGCGAGTTCAAGGTCGAAGCCAACATCGGTGCGCCGCAGGTGGCCTACCGCGAGACCATCGGTCACGAGGTCGAGCACACCTACACCCACAAGAAACAGTCGGGTGGGTCTGGTCAGTTCGGTGAAGTCAAGCTGGTCATCAGCCCGACCGAGCCCGGCGAAGGCTACTCGTTCGAGTCCAAGATCGTTGGCGGCTCGGTGCCGAAGGAATACATCCCCGGCGTCGAAAAGGGCATCAAGTCCGTCATGGACTCCGGCCCGCTGGCAGGCTTCCCGGTGATCGACTTCAAGGTCGCTCTGATCGACGGCAAGTTCCACGACGTGGACTCCAGCGTTCTGGCCTTCGAAATCGCGGCACGTATGTGCATGCGTGAAGGCATGCGCAAAGCGGGTGCGAAACTGCTTGAGCCGATGATGAAGGTCGAAGTGGTCACTCCGGAAGATTACACCGGGTCTATCATCGGCGACCTGACCTCGCGTCGCGGTCAGGTGTCGGGGCAGGAACCGCGCGGCAATGCCGTGGCGATTGCCGCATTTGTGCCGCTGGCCAACATGTTCGGGTACATCAACACCCTGCGTTCGATGTCGAGCGGCAGGGCGCAGTTCACGATGCAGTTCGACCACTACGATCCGGTTCCGCAGAACATCTCGGACGAGATCCAGTCCAAATACGCATAAGCCGGGTGGCGGGGTGAACCCCGCCCTACCCACCACCGTAGGGTGGGGTTCTGCCCCGCCATCCGAAAAGAAGAAGGAGCCTACCTATGGGTAAGGAAAAGTTTGAACGCGGCAAGCCGCACTGCAACATCGGCACCATTGGTCACGTTGACCACGGCAAGACGACGCTGACGGCTGCGATCACCAAGTATTTCGGTGACTTCCAGGCCTACGACAAGATCGACGGCGCGCCGGAAGAGAAGGCGCGTGGCATCACCATCTCGACCGCGCACGTGGAATACGAGACCGAGGCGCGTCACTACGCCCACGTCGACTGCCCCGGTCACGCCGACTACGTCAAGAACATGATCACCGGTGCCGCCCAGATGGACGGCGCGATCCTGGTCGTGAACGCCGCTGACGGCCCGATGCCGCAGACCCGCGAGCACATCCTGCTCGGCCGCCAGGTGGGCATCCCCGCCATGGTCGTCTTCCTCAACAAGGTTGACCAGGTCGACGACGAGGAGCTGCTCGAGCTGGTGGAAATGGAAGTCCGCGAACTGCTGTCGGCCTATGACTTCCCGGGCGACGACATTCCGATCATCGCGGGCTCCGCGCTGCACGCCATGAACGGCACCCAGCCGGAAATCGGCGAGAACAAGATCCGCGAACTGATGCAGGCGGTTGACGATTACATCCCGCAGCCTGCCCGTGCGATCGACCAGCCGTTCCTGATGCCGATCGAAGACGTGTTCTCGATCTCGGGTCGTGGCACGGTTGTGACCGGCCGGGTCGAGCGTGGCGTGGTGAACGTCGGCGACGAACTCGAAATCGTCGGCATCAAGGACACCCGCAAGACGACCTGCACCGGTGTCGAGATGTTCCGCAAGCTGCTGGACCGCGGCGAAGCGGGCGACAACGTCGGCGTCCTGCTGCGCGGCATCGACCGTGACGGCGTCGAGCGCGGCCAGGTGCTGTGCAAGCCGAAGTCGGTCAACCCGCACACCGATTTCGAATGTGAGGTCTACATCCTGACCAAGGAAGAGGGCGGCCGCCACACGCCGTTCTTCAAGAACTACCGTCCGCAGTTCTACTTCCGCACGACCGACGTGACCGGCACCGTGACGCTGCCCGAGGGCACCGAGATGGTGATGCCGGGCGACAACCTGAAGTTCAACGTCGAGCTGATCGCGCCGATCGCGATGGAAGACGGGCTGCGCTTCGCCATCCGTGAAGGCGGCCGCACCGTCGGCTCGGGCGTCGTCTCGAAAATCCTGAAGTAAGGCGCGCGCCGCGCCTGGAAACGGGCCGGGCGCAAGCCTCAGAAGATCTGAGGGCGGGGACCAATCCCCGCCCTCCACATTCCGGGTTCGACGAGGGTTTGCGGTGGTCGCAGATCCTCCTCTCAACCCCAACTTCGTGAACAAGGCTGTTCAATGAACCAGAACATCCGTATCCGGCTGAAGGCGTTCGATTACCGCGTGCTGGACGCCAGCACCCAGGAAATCGTCAACACCGCCAAGCGCACCGGCGCAACGGTCCGCGGCCCCATCCCGCTGCCGAACAAGATCGAGAAATACACCGTTCTGCGCGGTCCGCACGTCAACAAGAAGTCGCGCGACCAGTTCGAGATCCGGACGCACAAGCGTCTTCTCGACATCGTCGATCCGACTCCGCAGACCGTGGACGCCCTGATGAAGCTCGACCTCGCCGCCGGCGTGGATGTCGAGATCAAGGTTTAAGGGGGGGCTGACTGATATGCGCTCTGGAGTGATCGCAAAGAAGATCGGCATGACCCGTCTCTTCCTCGACGACGGCAAGCAGATCCCCGTCACCGTGCTGCAGCTGGACAACCTTCAGGTTGTTGCGCAGCGCACCAATGACCAGCACGGCTACAGCGCCGTTCAGCTGGGTGCAGGCACAGCCAAGGCCAAGCGCGTCAGCCAGGCCATGCGCGGCCACTTTGCCGTGGCCAATGTCGCGCCCAAGCGCAAGGTCGCCGAGTTCCGCGTTTCACCGGACAACCTGATCGAAGTGGGCGAGGAAATCATCGCCGACCATTACTTCGAAGGTCAGTTCGTGGACGTCAGCGGCATCACCATCGGCAAAGGTTTTGCCGGCGGCATGAAGCGTCACAACTTCCACGGTCTGCGCGCCACGCACGGCGTGTCGATCAGCCACCGTTCGCATGGCTCGACCGGTCAGTGTCAGAACCCCGGCAAGGTGTTCAAGGGCAAGAAGATGGCCGGCCATATGGGGGCCGTTCGCGTCACCACGCAGAACCTGCAGGTGGTCAAGACCGACAGCGACCGTGGCATCATCATGATCAAGGGCGCCGTACCGGGCCCGAAAGGATCCTGGGTGACCGTCAAGGACGCCGTCAAGAAGCCCTTCCCGGAGAACGCGATCCTGCCCGCCGCGCTGATGAGCGCCAAGCGTGAAGCGATGAAAGCCTCCGAAGAAGCCGCAGCCGCAGCCGCAGCGGAGGCCGAAGCCGAAGCCAAGCGCCTGGCCGAAGAGCAGGCCGCCGCAGAAGCTCAGGCGCTGAAGGCAGCCGAAGCTGAAATCGAAGCCGAGAAGAAGGAAGGCGACGAATGAAACTCGACGTGATCAATCTCGACGGCTCTGCAGCTGGTGAGGTCGAGCTGGACGAGGCGCTTTTCGGTCTCGAACCGCGCGCCGACATCCTGCACCGTGTGGTCCGCTGGCAGCGCAACAAGGCGCAGGCCGGCACCCACAAGGTCAAGACCCGCTCGGAAGTCAGCTACTCGAAGAAGAAGATCTACCGCCAGAAGGGCACCGGTGGCGCCCGTCACGGGTCGCGCAACGCGCCGATCTTCCGCAAGGGTGGCATCTACAAGGGCCCGACCCCGCGGTCGCACGCCCATGACCTGCCCAAGAAGGTCCGCAAGCTGGGCCTGATGCATGCGCTGTCGTCCAAGGTGAAGGACGGGACGCTGGTGGTGATCGAGGCGGCGGAATCCGACGGCAAGACCAACACGCTGGCCAAGCAGGTTGCAAGCCTCGGCTGGAAGCGCGTGCTGATCATCGACGGCGCCGCGGTCAATGAGAACTTTGCCCGCGCCGCGGCCAACATCGACGGTCTCGATGTGCTGCCGAGCCAGGGCGCAAACGTCTATGACATCCTGCGGCGCGACACGCTCGTGCTGACCAAGGCGGGAGTCGAAGCACTGGAGGCCCGGCTGAAATGAGCGCGAAAGCAGAACATTACGACGTGGTCCGCAAGCCGATCATCACCGAGAAATCCACCATGGCGTCCGAACACGGCGCGGTGGTTTTCGAAGTGGCGATCGACGCGGCCAAGCCGCAGATCAAGGAGGCCGTAGAGGCGCTCTTTGGTGTCAAGGTGAAGGCGGTCAACACCACCATCACCAAGGGCAAGGTCAAGCGGTTCCGCGGCTCTCTCGGCAAGCGCCGGGACGTCAAGAAGGCCTATGTGACGCTCGAAGAAGGCAACACGATCGACGTGAACACCGGTCTGTGAGTGTGGCGGCGGGGTGAACCCCGCCCTACGGAATTCGGAGAGGCCCTCGCAGAGATGCGGGGGCCTTTTCGGTTTTGAGCATGTCCACGCGTGGACGGCTTAGGTGGAATTCTGCATCAAGGGTCTACGGGGGCGGTTTTTATGGCATCTTCATTTTCCGGGTGGTCTTAAGGCGCGGATTTGAGGCAAGAGTAGTCTGTGCAAGCACACGCCCTACGGCTTGTCTATTGGCGGCTCGCGGTCTCTGGCACGACTTGAGCTCCTTGGCCAATCGAGGCAGTGTGCGCGCCGACGCGACTGTTGATGGCTTTCACGGGGTAAATTGACTAATGCCTTTTCCGAATGGCTTGCGCTTGCCCGCTTGCGCCGTAGTCTGTGCCATTGTCTTTTGTGTCATCCTGCCCCGCCAACTGCTGGCTAATTCCCTGGTCCCGGTAAATCGGGAAGACGTTATAGAGCTGCTACACGGACGTGTCGATTTTGAAAACCTGACTGCAAGCCCGATGCCAGGTACACGATATCAATCGCGAATACCATTTCATGGATTGGTTGCAGCAACGCGTTTCGTCGGACAAATCTCAATACTTCGGACTGGCGATTTTCGCCCATACGGAGAAAATGCTGGCGCTCCTGCTACCGATTTGAAGGAAACAGCAAGAGGGAGCCGCTATTCCCATCTTCACGCATTGGCCATAGAGGGTGATGATCCGAACCAGAGCTTGACTTCCAGCGCGTTCGTTCCGAACAAACCGCGATCCAGCGACGAAGTCGGCTTCGGAGTGGTTGTCTTGAAGTTTTCGAATAGGCAGTTCTCATTCGGGTTCGATCTGCTCCAGATTTCTAACGACGCCAATCTGCCCCCATTGGTCTTCATGAGGCTATATGGGCAAGACGGAGAAGAATTGTTCGAGCCCGTGCTGCTCACGGAATTTGGCCGCTATACTTGGATGACGAAAGACATGGCCAGGACAGTCAAGGGGATCGAGTTCATTAATCCGGGGCCAGTCGGCTTTTCAGTGGACGAAATAGTTTTCGAAGTCCCGCTCCAACTGGGATCTTGCTTGAGATGTTGAACGCAGTACAGATACCAAATGCAAACACCTTGACCCCACCCGCATCCTCCCGTAACAGACCCCATCCGCAGCAGCCCCGGATTCGTCCGGGGCTTTGTTATTGTCTGCGGGGGCACAGATTCGGGCACCTTCGGGGGCCTATACCACCGGGCACCTGCGGACATCTGTCGAGGGGCCTTTAACCAGAGGCGGGGTCAACCCCGCCCTACATAGCCCCGGATCACGTCCGGGGCGTTAGCTAACGGAAGACAGAAAGCATGGCACTCAAGTCGTACAAACCTACGACGCCGGGCCAGCGCGGGCTGGTGCTGATCGACCGTTCGGAGCTGTACAAAGGACGTCCCGTCAAGGCCCTCACCGAAGGACTGACGAAAAAGGGCGGCCGGAACAACACCGGACGTATCACGGCACGCCGCCGCGGCGGTGGCGCAAAGCGTCTCTACCGGATCGTCGATTTCAAGCGGAACAAGTTCGATGTCAACGGCATCGTGGTTCGCATCGAATATGACCCCAACCGTACCGCCTTCATCGCGCTCGTTCAGTATGATGATGGCGAACAGACCTATATCCTGGCGCCGCAGCGTCTTGGCATTGGCGACAAGGTCGTCTCGTCCAAGAAGGCGGACATCAAGCCCGGCAACTGCATGCCCTTCAGCGGCATGCCGATCGGTACCATCGTCCACAACATCGAACTGAAGCCCGGCAAGGGTGGCCAGATCGCACGCGCCGCGGGCACCTATGCCCAGTTCGTCGGCCGTGACGGTGGCTATGCCCAGATCCGCCTCAGCTCGGGCGAGTTGCGCCTGGTCCGTCAGGAATGCCTGGCCACGGTTGGCGCGGTCTCGAACCCCGACAACTCGAACCAGAACCTCGGCAAGGCTGGCCGGGTCCGCCACATGGGCAAGCGCCCCTCCGTCCGCGGTGTCGTCATGAACCCGATCGACCACCCGCACGGTGGTGGTGAAGGCCGTACCTCGGGTGGTCGTCACCCGGTGACGCCCTGGGGCAAGCCGACCAAAGGCAAGCGCACCCGCAACACCAACAAGGCGTCGCAGAAGCTGATCATCCGCTCGCGTCACGCCAAGAAGAAGGGGCGGTAATCCATGTCGCGTTCCGTCTGGAAAGGTCCGTTCGTCGACTCTTATGTCCTCAAGAAGGCAGAGAAGTCGCGCGAGTCGGGTCGCAATGAAGTCATCAAGATCTGGTCGCGCCGCTCGACGATCCTGCCCCAGTTCGTGGGCCTGACGTTTGGCGTCTACAACGGCCAGAAGCACATTCCGGTCAACGTGTCCGAGGACATGATCGGCCAGAAGTTCGGCGAATACGCACCGACCCGTACCTACTACGGTCACGCCGCCGACAAGAAAGCGAAGAGGAAGTAAGCCATGGGCAAGGATAAGAATCCCCGCCGCGTGGCGGAAAACGAAGCGATGGCCAAGCTGCGCATGCTGCGCACCTCGCCGCAGAAGCTGAACCTCGTCGCCGCGCTGATCCGTGGCAAGAAGGTGGACAAGGCCCTGACGGACCTGACCTTCTCGAAGAAGCGGATCGCCGAGGACGTGCGCAAGTGCCTGCAGTCGGCCATTGCCAACGCTGAAAACAATCACGGTCTGGACGTTGACGAACTGGTGGTGGCCGAGGCCTATGTCGGCAAGAACCTGGTCATGAAGCGCGGTCGCCCGCGGGCGCGTGGCCGTTTCGGCCGGATCAACAAGCCGTTCAGCGAACTGACCATCAAAGTGCGTCAAGTTGAGGAGCAAGCCTGATGGGTAACAAGACCAATCCGATCGGCATGCGCCTGCAGGTGAACCGCACCTGGGACAGCCGCTGGTACGCCGATACCAAGGACTATGGGGATCTGCTGCTCGAGGATCTGAAGATCCGCGAGTTCATCTTCAACGAGTACAAGAACCCGCCGAAGCAGGCCGGCATCAGCCGCGTCATCATCGAGCGTCCGCACAAGAAGTGCCGTGTGACCATTCACACCGCGCGTCCGGGCGTCATCATCGGCAAGAAGGGTGCGGACATCGAGGTCCTTCGCAAGAAGCTGTCTTCGATGACCGACTCGGAACTGCACCTCAACATCGTCGAGGTCCGCAAGCCCGAGCTGGACGCACAGCTGGTCGGCGAGAGCATCGCCCAGCAGCTGGAGCGCCGTGTCTCCTTCCGCCGCGCAATGAAGCGGGCCGTGCAGAACGCCATGCGCATGGGCGCCCAGGGTATCCGGGTGAACGTTGCAGGTCGTCTGGGTGGTGCGGAAATCGCGCGTACCGAATGGTACCGTGAGGGCCGCGTGCCGCTGCACACGCTGCGCGCCGACATCGACTATGCTGGCGTCGAGGCGACCACGCCTTACGGCATCATCGGCATCAAGGTCTGGATCTTCAAGGGCGAGATCATGGAACATGATCCGCAGGCCCGTGATCGCAAGGCCCAGGAAATCCAGGACGGCCCGGCCCCTCGTGGCGCCGGTGGCGGCCGCCGGGATGATCGGAGGTAACCATGCTTCAGCCAAAGCGCACTAAATTCCGGAAGATGTTCAAGGGCCGCATCAAGGGTGATGCCAAGGGCGGTTCGGATCTGAACTTCGGCGCCTACGGTCTGAAGGCTCTCGAGCCCGAACGCGTGACCGCGCGCCAGATCGAAGCTGCCCGTCGTGCCATGACGCGTCACATGAAGCGTCAGGGCCGCGTCTGGATCCGGATCTTTCCGGACACCCCGGTGACGGCCAAGCCCATCGAAGTTCGAATGGGTAAGGGCAAGGGGTCGGTTGACCGCTGGACCTGCAAGGTCAAGCCGGGCCGCGTGATGTTCGAGATCGACGGCGTGAACGAGGATATCGCTCGTGAAGCGCTGCGTCTGGCGGCGATGAAGCTGCCGATCAAGACCCGCGTCGTGGTCCGCGAGGACTGGTAAGCGGCGGGGTATACCCCGCCCTATGGAACACAACCCCCGGCGCGAAAGCGGCGGGGGTTTTTCTTTGGTGTCAGCCGGAAAAGATCTCTGACATGGCGCTGTCAAACCGGGTCCAGGTCATGGTCGCCTTGTTGCCGGCGTAGCCGTCGTAATAGGAGGCGCCGGAAGGCAGGGGCAGCCCGGCCCAGACCTTGGCCAGCCGGTACATGAAACTTCGGCGGGTGATTTCGCCCCGCTGCAGCGCCAGGAGACCCGCCTCCAGCAGCAATTGATCGGCCAGTCGGTCCTGAAGGGCGGGGCCGAACCTGGTCTGCGGGTCGACCTTTTGCGCTGAGACGAGGCGGCGCAGCGTGTCTGGGATGAACTGGTAACGACCGATGGCATGCGGTTGCCCGGGCGTGACGGCAATCCAGTCATAGATTTCCTGCACGGTCATCTGGCTGGGCGGTTTTGGCGGCTTCACCCGCGCGCCGCCGTTGACGGCATCGTATCCGGCGCGGCCAGCCTCTGCCTCGGCAATGATGTGGCGGACCTGATCAGCAACGGAGCTGCCCGCTAGCGGGCCGGAGGGCAGACGAACAGATGTCACGCGGTCAGGCGCGCGATCGGGGAGTGGGGCAAAAAGGCTGTTCCCCGCGGTCCCGGCAAACAGGCTGGCGGCGCTGGCAGGGGCCGTGGGACCGGCGCGCAGCGCGACAAAGGGTTTGCGCGCGGCGGTATCACCTGCATGGGCAAAGAGCGAGGCGGTCTGGGCGGGCAGGCGGGCGGGCAGGGCCAGCAGGCACAGCAGGATCAGGCGTGTCGGGAACATTCTGTTCGCATCTCCGGTTCGGCGCGGAGTTTGCCCGCCAGAGGTTGAGATTCCATTGCCCCGCGCCCGGCAGCGCGCTAAAGCGCCGTCATGTCCAAAATCCGCTCGCTCTTCGCCACCCGCCTTTATCATGCCAAGCTGTCCGAATTCGATCCGCGGATCGATCCGGCAGAGCTGGAGTCTTCCTGCTATTCCATCGCCGAGGATGACGAGGCGGGGCAGGTCTGGTGTGAGACCGAGGGCTACCCGGGCTACACCTCTTACGCCTCGTTGACGGATCTTCCGTGGCGGTTCCCGATCTTCGCCGATCTGGTCAAGGCGCTGGATCAGCACGTGGCCTCCTTTGCCGAGGACCTGCAGTTTGACCTGGGCGACAAGGCACTGGTGCTGGAGGATCTCTGGATCAACATCCTGCCCGAGGGGGGCACACATTCGAGCCACATCCACCCCCATTCAGTGATCTCGGGGACAACCTATGTGGCCATGCCCGAGGGTGCCTCGGCGCTGAAGCTGGAGGACCCGCGGCTGGCGATGATGATGGCGGCGCCGACGCGCAGGAAAGGCTGCCGTGAGGAACTGCGGAGCTTTGTCTACCTCAGGCCGGAAGTCGGGGACGTGGCGCTGTGGGAAAGCTGGCTGCGGCATGAGGTGCCGCTGAACATGGGCGAGGACAACCGGATCTCGGTCAGCTTCAACTACAAGTGGGAGTGAGCCCCTGTCTGCGCCCGGCGCGACAAACTCTCCGAGGGCGCGTTTGAGGGGGGAACGGGCGGGGCAGACCGAAATTCCTGGGTACGTCCGTGGCGTAGGGGCGGGTGAAGGGCTTTCGAAAGCCCTTGCAAACGCGCTTCGAAGCGCGTTTTACCACTAGGTCGCGGCACTTTGCGAGCCTTGCAAACGGTCATTCTCTGTCGGCTTCAGCCAAATGCGCCTGAAATTGAGCGGAGATTGCACAGCCTCTCGGCCCATTATGTTTACCCCTCTCCGGGAGGATGAGCCTGTAGCGAAAACGGGGGTTTTCATGGAAACGCAATCCTATTCTGGCGCCGCGACACAGGCGCATCAGCACGGCCATCACAGACGCCACCATGATGTGGGCGAAGGTGACCGCTGGCGCGGGAAATCGGCGCAATCGGTCGGCCATCGGGCCAAGGCCCTGCGCGCCGAGACCTGCGGCCACGGCGGCGGATGCCGGACACAGGGGGACGCCGCCTCGTCGATCGCGCGGGGCATCCCGAGCGGGCAAGCCATGATGCAGGCGGTCTATGTCAACGTTTCCTACACCATGGTGGCCCTGTCCCTGACCGGCGCGGCCGCAACCACTGTCACCGAGGACGTGCCGGTTGCCGAAGCCCCGGTCCCACCGGACCCGGTCGAGACGGAGGGCATGGCGGATGCGGCCCCGGTCGAGGCGGCGGTCGAGACTGCGGAACCGGACGAAGAAGACTCCGGCGCCCCGGCGTCGGGCCATCAGGTTTCGGCCTTCTATTACCAGGCACAGCTCAGCTATATGTCGGCGAGCGTAGCGCTGGAACTGTTGCGGTAACGCACAGACGGGCAGGGTGAACGGCGGGGGTGATCCCCGCCTATCCGACCCCACCTGCGCGGCGGCTGACCTGCGGGTTGACGGGGGCGAACCCCTTCCCCGCCAGGTGCGCTCCGCGTGCTTCCCAGAAAGCGCTTGCAAGTGACCGGATTCGCGACTATGCGAACCGCTCATCCACGGACTCCACCGGAATCAGGGTGACCCTGCGTGCCTGCAGGCAGGGGCCTACCGGTGATGTTGTATAAAGAGGAGAGGCGCATGAACGCCCACGAACTCCGTGACAAGACACCGGACGAACTCCGGGATCAGCTTGTCCAGCTCAAGAAGGAGGCCTTCAACCTCCGTTTCCAGGCGGCCACCGGCCAGATGGAAAATACTTCGCGCATTCGTCAGGTCCGTCGTGACGTGGCCCGCGTGAAAACTGTCCTGAATGAAAAAGCCGCTGCTGCGGCCTCGACGGCGGAGGCGTAACGCATGCCCAAGCGTATCCTGCAAGGCACCGTGACCTCCACGGCCAACAAGCAGACGGTGACGGTCCAGATCGTTCGCCGCTTCAAGCACCCGGTTCTTCAGAAGACGATCAAGAAGTCCAAGAAGTACCGCGCCCACGACGAACACGAGCAGTTCAATGTCGGCGACGCCGTCCGCATCATCGAATGCGCGCCGAAGTCGAAAACCAAACGCTGGGAAGTTCTGGTCGATCAGCCCGCAGAGGCCTGAGACCCGGAACTTTTCCGGTTTGATCGAAACCCGGGGGCCAACAACAGAACAGCCTCCGAAGGTCGGGAGAAACCATAATGATCCAGATGCAGACCAATCTGGATGTCGCTGACAATTCCGGAGCCCGGAAAGTTCAGTGCATCAAGGTCCTCGGCGGGTCGCACCGTCGTTATGCATCGGTCGGCGATATCATCGTCGTCTCGGTGAAAGAGGCCATTCCGCGCGGTCGCGTGAAAAAGGGTGACGTCCGCAAGGCCGTCGTCGTGCGCACCGCCAAGGAAGTCCGCCGTGAAGACGGCACCTCGATCCGCTTTGACCGCAACGCCGCCGTGATCCTGAACAACGCAGGTGAACCGGTCGGCACCCGTATCTTCGGGCCGGTTGTGCGTGAGCTGCGTGCCAAGAACTTCATGAAGATCATCTCACTCGCCCCGGAGGTGCTGTAAGATGGCTGCCAAGCTGAAAAAGGGTGACAAGGTCATCGTCCTGTCCGGCAAGGACAAGGGCAAGACCGGTGAGATCACCGCTGTCATGCCGAAAGAGGGCAAGGCGCTCGTCGACGGCATCAATGTCGCGATCCGGCACACCCGCCAGAGCCAGGCAAGCCAGGGCGGACGCATGCCCAAGGCGCTGCCGATCGACATCAGCAACCTTGCTTTCGTCGACGCCAATGGCAAGGCGACCCGCGTCGGCTTCCGCATGGAAGGTGACAAGAAGGTCCGCTTTGCCAAGACCACGGGGGACGTGATCGATGCTTGATACCGCGACCTATACACCGCGCCTGAAGGCCCAGTTCCGGGACACCATCAAGGCGGCGATGAGAGAGCAGTTCGGCTACACGAACGACATGCAGATCCCGCGTCTGGAAAAGATCGTTCTGAACATCGGCTGCGGCGCCGAGGCGGTCCGCGACTCGAAGAAGGCCAAATCGGCCATCGAGGACCTGACCAAGATCGCCGGCCAGCAGGCCGTCGGCACCAAGGCCAAGCATTCCCACGCGCCGTTCCGTCTGCGCGAAGGCATGATCATCGGCGCCAAGGTCACCCTGCGTGACGTGCGCATGTATGAATTCCTGGATCGGCTTGTCACCATCGCAATGCCGCGTATCCGCGACTTTCGAGGTGTGAAGGCGTCTTTCGACGGCCGCGGCAACTTTGCCACCGGTCTGAAAGAGCACATCGTGTTCCCCGAGATCGAGTTCGACAAGGTCGATGAAGTCTGGGGCATGGACATCATCATCACCACGAACGCCAAGCAATTTGGCGAGCACACCGCTGACGAGCAGGCCAAGGCACTGCTGGCTCAGTTCAACATGCCGTTCACCAAGGCGTAAAAGGAGCAAGACATGGCAAAAAAATCCATGATCGAGCGCGAGAAGAAGCGCGAGCGCCTGGTGGCCCGGTATGCCGCCAAGCGCGCTGAACTGAAAGAAATCGCAAACGACGAATCCAAACCGATGGAAGAGCGTTTCAAGGCCCGCCTCAAGCTGGCCAAGCTGCCGCGCAATTCCTCGCCCACACGGCTGCACAACCGCTGCCAACTGACGGGTCGTCCGCATGCGTACTATCGCAAGCTGAGAATCAGCCGGATCATGCTGCGCGAGCTTGGCTCGAACGGCAAGCTGCCCGGCGTCGTGAAATCGAGCTGGTAAGGGAGGGTATGTGATGAACGATCCTATCGGCGATATGCTCACCCGGATCCGCAACGCGCAGATGCGCGGCAAGTCCACTGTCTCGACGCCCGGCTCCAAGCTGCGCGCCTGGGTTCTGGACGTGCTGGCGGACGAAGGCTACATCCGCGGCTATGAAAAGGGCACCGGCACCGACGGTCACCCGACGCTGGAAATCAGCCTGAAATACTTCGATGGCACTCCTGTCATTCGCGAGGTCAAGCGGGTCTCCAAACCCGGTCGTCGCGTCTACATGAGCGTCAAGGACATCCCGCAGGTCCGTCAGGGTCTGGGCGTGTCGATTGTCTCCACCCCCAAGGGTGTGATGTCGGACACAAATGCACGCGCAGCCAACGTCGGCGGCGAAGTGCTTTGCACCGTATTCTAAGGAGGCCTGATCAATGTCTCGTATTGGTAAGAAGCCGGTCGAAATGCCCTCGGGCGTGTCCGCCAGCGTCTCCGGCCAGACCGTCGAAGTGACGGGGCCGAAAGGCACCCAGACCTTCACCGCCACCGACGATGTGACCATCACAGTCGAAGACAACGCCATCTCTGTGACGCCGCGTGGTAAATCCAAGCGTGCGCGCCAGCAGTGGGGCATGTCCCGCACCGTTGTCGCAAACCTTGTCCACGGCGTTCAGAACACCTTCAAGAAGGAACTGGAAATCCAGGGCGTCGGTTACCGGGCGCAGCTGCAGGGCAATGTCCTGAAGCTGAACCTCGGCCTGTCGCATGATGTGGACTTCCAGATCCCCGACGGCATCACCATCACCTGCCCGCGGCCCACCGAGATCATCATCGAGGGGCACGACAACCAGCAGGTGGGCCAGGTCGCGGCCAATATCCGCGACTGGCGCCGGCCAGAGCCGTATAAGGGGAAGGGTATCCGCTACAAGGGCGAATACATCTTCCAGAAGGAAGGCAAGAAGAAGTAAGGATCGGGAACATGGCAAGCAGCAAACGTCAACTGTTCCTCAAGCGCCGTCTGCGCGTCCGGAACAAACTTCGCAAGGTGAACGCGGGTCGCGTTCGTCTCAGCGTTCACCGTTCGAACAAGAACATCTCGGTCCAGCTGATCGACGACGTCGCAGGCCGTACCCTGGCCGCGGCCTCGTCGCTCGAGCCGTCGCTGGGTGTGCTTGGGAAGAACAACATCGAAGCCGCCGCCAAGGTGGGATCGGCGATTGCCGAACGCGCCAAGGCAGCGGGTGTCGAAGAGGCCTATTTCGACCGTGGGGGTTTCCTCTTCCACGGCAAGGTGAAGGCCCTGGCCGACGCCGCGCGCGAAGGTGGCCTGAAAATCTGAGGCAAGGGTGGGTTTGAAACCCACCCAATACCTTTTTTGTCACCGGGTTTCGGCCCGGCGTAGGGTGGGTTTTCAAATCCACCGTGCTTTGCAGGCGCAAGCGCCTCGATGATCGAGGGGCCGGTCACGGCCCACTGCGATTGAACAAATTCGGTGCTCTTGGGCACCACGAAAGAAGGAATGCCAGATGGCAGAACGTGACAACAACCGTGGCGGTGGCCGCGGCCGCCGCGAAGAACAGGCACCCGAATTCGCAGATCGCCTTGTCGCGATCAACCGCGTGTCCAAGACCGTCAAGGGCGGTAAGCGCTTCGGCTTTGCCGCGCTTGTCGTCGTCGGCGACCAGAAGGGTCGCGTCGGCTTTGGCAAGGGCAAGGCCAAGGAGGTCCCCGAGGCCATCCGCAAGGCGACCGAGCAAGCCAAACGCAAGATGATCCGCGTGCCGCTGAAAGAAGGCCGCACCCTGCACCATGACGTCAAAGGTCATGCCGGTGCCGGCAAGGTGACGATGCGCACCGCGCCGCAAGGTACGGGTATCATCGCCGGTGGTCCGATGCGTGCCGTGTTCGAAATGCTGGGCGTTCAGGACGTTGTCGCCAAGTCGACCGGCTCGCAGAACCCCTACGCGATGATCCACGCCACGCTGGACGGTCTGCGCAATCAGCAGTCGCCGCGCAACGTGGCCCAGCGTCGTGGCAAGAAAGTGGCGGACATCCTGCCCAAGCGTGACGAAGCGCCGGCGCCCGCCGCCGAGACCGAGGAGGCCTGATCCATGGCAAAGACCATTGTCGTCAAGCAGATCGGTTCTCCGATCCGTCGCCCGGAAATCCAGCGCCAGACGCTGATTGGCCTGGGCCTGAACAAGATGCACAGGACTCGTGAACTGGAAGATACGCCTTCGGTTCGCGGTATGATCCGCAAGATCTCACATCTGGTCGAGATCGTCGAAGAGCGCGGCTGAGCGCATCGACCTGACTGAATCTTGATGCCCTCCGGCCCGGCCGGGGGGCATTTTTCGTGCGCGTGCGCGAGTGGTGGCCTTCGCCAACGCACATGTCGTCGCGACAAGTTCAATTTGTCGCAGGTCGGAACCGCGCTACCATTGCCCCAGAGCCAATAAGGGAGCGCAAGCCATGACTTTCAACCGTCGAACTTTCCTTTCAACCGCCGCCGCCGCGGGGACAATCACCGTGTTGCCCTTTGCGGGCCGCGCCGGGGGGCATCTGCCGAATGAGTTCAAGACGTCACAGGGCACGCTGCTGGTGCATCCGGTGCATCACGCCTCCATCGTGATGGAGACGCCGATCGGCACGCTGTACGTCGATCCGGTGGGCGAAGCCTCGGAATACGCGGACTACCCCGAGGCCGACCTGATCCTGATCACGCACGAGCATGGCGACCACTACAACGCCGATGTTCTGAACGCGATCAAGGGTGAGAACACCCAGATGCTGACCAACCCGGCGGTCTTTGACATGCTGCCGGAAGAGTTGAAGGCCAACGCCAAGTCCTTGGCCAATGGCGACACGGCCAGCCTGACCGGCCTGCAGGTGGATGCAATCCCGGCGCACAACCTGACAGAAGGGCGCATGAACTTTCACCCCAAGGGTCGCGACAATGGCTATGTGCTGACGATGGACGATTTCCGCGTCTATATCTCGGGCGATACCGAGGACGTGCCGGAAATGCGCGCGCTGGAAGGGATCAACCTTGCCTTTGTCTGCATGAACCTGCCCTTCACCATGGACGCAGAGGCGGCGGCGGATGCGGTGCGCACCTTCAAGCCGGAATTTGTCTATCCCTACCACTTCCGCGGCCGTGACGGGGGCACCCAGGATCCGGAGATGTTCGCCGAGATGGTGGGCGACGCCGCGACCGTGAAAATGGGCGACTGGTACAAACCCGGTGAGCTTGGCTGAGCTTTCAGTCCCTGTGAGCGAAACTGGAAGGGCGGCCCGTGCCGCCCTTTTTCAATGGCCCTCCCAGCGCACCTTGTGGCGGATCGCCATGTCCAGACCGTCGGCAGGGCCGCGCACCGGCTCCTCACGCCAGGGTTCATGGGTGGTGTAGACCGGGGCTTTCCAATCCGTGAAATTGTCTGACGGCACCGGCGTCTTGCCGACATCCAGCGGGAAATAGGCATAGCGGTCCCGCTCCAGTTCCAGCGACATGGCACGGTCATCGACCTTGAAGACCATCACGAAACGCAGCAGCGCATAGTCATATTGCTCATCTTCCCGCTGTTCCAGCAGGCTGTAGGCGCCAACAAAGGTGCCGTTTCGATGATAGCGCGGCCAGAGCGGCTTCCACGTGGTATTGGACGGGTCGATGGCCCCTTTGGCCACCCGCAATTCGACGATCAGGTCCGGGCGCGGCTCTGCGAATTCCGGCGATGTGATCGTCCAGATCCGCAGGCCCAGACCCAGTGTGACGATCACCGGCACCCCGATTACCAAGGCCAGCGCAGTGGGCGACAAAAAGGGACGGTCCGCCGGTCGGCGATGCCAGCGGATCACCGCGATCAGGCTGAGGATTGCGCCTGCGAGGGCACCCAACGGGGCCCCGCTCATCGCTGCCCCCATCGCCAGACCGCCGTCCCGCGTATCCGTGCCGGTCGCCAGACCGATACCGATGACAAGAGCAAAACCCGCCAGTGCGCCGGCGAGCGCGCCGATCAGAATCAAAAGCAAGGACAGGATCAGGGTAAGGATAGACTTCATACCTTAGCATAGCAGGTGCGCGGGTTTAGGGCAGGCCCGAATTCGCGCCTCTTGCCAGTCCTGTCCGGCGCGCGCAGGATGGTCGGGGGAGGAATACAAATGCTGGATATCGCGGGGTTCGACCTCAACAGCATAGGGCCGGAATTCATCGAGAACCCGCATCCGGTGCTGCACCGGCTGCGCGCCGAGGACCCGGTGCATCGCAACGCCGACGGCTCGGTCTACCTGACGCGGCATGACGATTGCCAGAAGGTCTATCAAAGCCGTGACATGCTGTCGGACAAGACAGAGGCCTTTGGCGAAAAGTTCGGGCGCTGTCCGCTGCACACCCATCACACGACCTCGCTGATCTTCAACGATCCGCCCTACCACACCGTTGTGCGCAAGCTGATCTCGGGGGCTTTTACTCCGCGCAAGCTGGCCGAATTCGAGCCCCTGATCGAAGGCATCGTGGACCGACTGCTGGATCGGGTCGAGGATCTGGGAGAGCTGGACTTGATCGAGGATTTCGCCAAGGAACTGCCGACCGAGATCATCAGCTTCATGCTGGGCATTCCCGAGGAATACCGCTCCAAACTGCGCGGTTACTCGCTGTCGATCCTCGGGGCGCTGGACCCGGTGGTGCCGCAGGAGAGGCTGCAGGAGGGCAACGCGGCGGTCGCGGAATTCGGTGAGATCCTGAACGATCTGATCAACCATCGCCGCGCCAACGCCGAAGGCGCCCATCAGGGCGAGGTTCTGGAGGCGCTGATATTTGGCGAGCACGCGGGGCGGCGGCTGACTCAGGAGGAGTTGATCCAGAACTGCATTTTCCTGCTGAATGCAGGTCACGAAACGACAACAAGTTTTGTCGGCAACTCCGTGGGCCTCCTGCTGGACAATCCGGATCAACATGACCTGCTGATGCAGCAGCCGGGCCTGATCGGCAGCGCGGTGGAGGAATTCCTGCGGGTCGAAAGCCCGCTGCAGATCGGCAACCGGCTGGCGGGCGAGGATATCGAACTGTCGGCCGGCGTGCTGCCCAAGGGCACCTATATCCACACCTCGATTGCGGCGGCGAACCGCGATCCAGAGGTTTTTGCGGATCCCGACCGCCTCGACATCACGCGCAAGCCCAACCGGCATATCGCCTTCATCACCGGTATCCACGTTTGCCTTGGCGCGACGCTGGCGCGGGTCGAGGGCAAGATCGCGCTTGGCAAATTTGTGCAGCGGTTCCCACGGCTGGCGGCAAACGGGCCGCGTACAAGGGTGCCGCTGGCCCGGTTCCGGGGATACGCGACCCTGCCGGTGCGGGTGAGATGAGCGATGCGCCCAGGGTCGATCTCGACCCTGCCGAACTGACAATAGATCCCTATCCCGCTTTGTCGCGGCTGCAGGCAGAGACGCCAATTGGCTTCGTCCCGCAACTGGGGGCGACGCTGATCACCCGGCGCGACGTGATCCATGTGCAGGAAAAACGCATCGACGTCTTTTCCTCGCGTCAGCCGCAGGGGCTGATGACACGGCTCATGGGGGCAAACATGATGCGCAAGGATGGCGAGGCCCACGCGGCAGAGCGGCGTGCGACCTTCCCGGCCTTCAGCCCGCGCACGGTGCGCGACCGCTGGCAACAGGATTTTGCGGCCGCCGCCCGGCAGACCCTGTCAGAGCTGCAACAGCAAGGCGGCTGTGACCTTGTGCGCGACTACGCCATGCGCCTTTCCGGCGAGGCCCTGCGCGCGATGACCGGGGTTCGGTGCTTGGGCTGGCAAGACGTGGACGCCACCAGTCAGGCGATGATGGACGGGATCGCCAATTACACCGGCGATCCGGAGGTCGAGGCGCGGTGTCATGCGGCGACGGCGCGGATCGACGCGGCCATCGAGGCGCAACTGGACAATCCGCCAGAGATGTCCCTGCTGGGTGTGCAACTGAAGGCCGGGCTGCCAATGGAGACGGTCAGGGCCAATATCAAGCTGGCAATTTCCGGCGGCCAGAACGAACCGCGCGATGCGATTGCCGGTTGTGCTTGGGCCTTGCTGACTCACCCTGAACAGTTGGACCTGATCCGCTCAGGTCAGGCGACCTGGCGCGATGCTTTCGAGGAATATGCCCGCTGGATCGCGCCCATCGGCATGAGCCCGCGTGAGGTGGCACGGCTGGACGTGGTCGAAGGGGTGCGCTTTGATCCCGGTGACCGCGTCTTTTTGATGTTCGGAATCGGCAATCGCGACCCGCAGGTCTTTGACCGGCCCGAGGTGTTTGACATCACGCGCAACACCGGTCCCAGCCTGACCTTTGGCGCGGGGCCGCATTTCTGCGCCGGGGCGGCGGCCGCGCGTGTGCTGGTCGCCGAGGTGGCGCTGCCGATGCTGTTCGAGACATTTCCGGGCCTGACCCTGGACGGTGAGGTCACCTTCACCGGATGGGCCTTTCGCGGCCCAAAGGCGGTGCCGGTGACCTGGTAGGACACCGACCTGCGGTTTCTTCTCTCCCCAAATGCTCCGGGGGTGAATGGACCGCAGGTCCAGAGGGGGCAGCGCCCCCCCCTTCATCCAGACCTCAGGCGGCCTTGCGCCGGCTGCGGCGCGGACGTGCGGGCTTGGCGCTCTCTTTGCGGAAGCCGCCGCCACCACCGCCACCGCCGTTGCGGCGTCCACGGCCACCGCCGCCGCCGCCACCACCACCGCGTGCCGGTTTCTTCTCACCTTCCCATTCCTCACCGCTGGCGACGTTGATATCGCCGATCAGTTTCTGGATGGCGCGGAACTCACCCATTTCGGTGGGCGCGCAATAGGCGACTGCCGTTCCGTCGCGGCCTGCGCGGGCGGTCCGTCCGATGCGGTGAACATAGTTGTCGGCCACGTTAGGAAGGTCATAGTTGTAGACATAGCGCACGGTGGGAATATCGATCCCGCGTGCGGCCACATCCGTTGCCACCAGCACCGTCAACTCGCCCTGGCGAAACGCGCTGAGGGCGCGGTCCCGTTGGCCCTGGCTCTTGTTGCCGTGGATCGAACCGGCGGCAAAGCCTTTGGCCTCGAGATGTTTCTTGAGCTTTTCAGCCCCGTGCTTGGTGCGCGAAAAGACCAGCGCCGCCTCGGTCCGGTGCTGGTCAAGATGATCGACCAGCATCGAGGACTTGCGCGCCTGTTCGACGAAATGCACGCTCTGTTCGATCTTTTCGATCGGCTTGCCCGGAGGCGATGCCTCGATCCGGATAGGGTCCTTGAGGTAGGCGCTGGCGATTTCCGCCATCTGCTTCGGCATGGTCGCCGAAAACAGCATGGTCTGGCGTTCCGCGGGCAGCAGCTTGGCGATCTGGCGCAGCGCGTGAATGAAACCGAGATCCAGCATCTGGTCGGCCTCGTCCAGCACAAGGAACTGGGTCTGTTCAAGGGTTACGGCCTTGCGTTCCAGCAGGTCGATCAACCGGCCAGGGGTGGCAACCAGCAGGTCTGTGCCCTTGGCCAGCCGCTGTGACTGTCCGTTCAGTGACGCGCCGCCCACAACCAGGCTGACACGCACATGGGTGCCTTCGGCATAGGCGCGCAGGTTGTCGAGGATCTGCTTGGCCAGTTCACGCGTCGGCGCAAGGATCAGGCCGCGCGCCGTCTTGGGCGCGGCGCGGCCCTGCATCCGCATCAGGGCAGTCAGCAGCGGCAGGCCAAAGGCAGCGGTCTTGCCGGTGCCTGTCTGGGCCAGACCCATCACGTCGCGGCCATTCATGGCGTGCGGGATGGCCTGTGTCTGGATCGGGGTGGGATCGGTGATGTTCAAAGCGGCCAGGTTGGCCGAGAGGCGGGGCGGCAGCCCCAGCATGTCGAAATCCAAAATATCGTCCTTTAGCGCAGGCCGGGCCTGCGACAGCATGTGTCATGCACCGCCATTGCAGCGGTGCGCACGGGTGGGACCGCAGACGCGGGCGCGCGGCATCGTGCCGGTGCGCCTGTCGCGGTTCTGGACCCCCGCGTGAATTGGGAACCATGTGGGAAATTTGTGCCGAGAGGGCGGCTTGGCCCGTCAGTCCCGCTCACGCGGCGGGTGCGGCACTGGGGTCATATGGCGGGTCCGGCCATCAGAGTCAATGACTTGTGCTGCAATGGCCCCGAGGTCATGCGGCAAACCCGCCGGTCAGGCCGCCCCGGTTGCGCCGATTCCGGCCCAGGTAGATCGCCAGAACCACGGCGCCGTTCATCACCAGCATGTATAGCGGATAGGCCAGAAGCAGCGCGTCGGGCGCGCCGACGGCCAGCAGGGCGCAAAGCGATGCACCAGCGTTTGCGGCCCAGGTCGACACCGTCTCGGAGTTTGGAAAGTGGAACGCCTTGACCACTGTCGCCATGCCGCCAAGGGAACTGATGGAAATGGTGATCGCCAGCGCATAGGCGGCGGTCTCGGTGAAGAAATAGGTCAGAAGCCCCAGGGCCGACAGCGCTAGGACGATCCGGTCTCCGCGTGAGAGGAAACCGCCTGCGCCGTGGCGCACGGACAACAGAACCACCAAGGCCGCGCCGGCGACCTGGATCGCGGCGAACCACAGCGAGGCACCGGCCCCCTCGACGATCTGGCCGAACAGGGCGACGGATCCCAAGACCAACCAGATCAGCCAGGAGGCCCGTTGCGGGCGGCAGCGCCCGGTCAGGGTGGCGTAGACATAGGGCAGGTAGGCCAGCGCGCTGATGGCGCCAGCGGCCAGACCGAACAGAAGCGGGGTGTCGGGCAAGGGCATCGTGTGACCTATCCGTCGCAGGCTGGTGATAAGGGAGGCAGGCCCGCAGGCCTGTCCCTGCACTACGCCGCAATGCGGCATGCCAGCTTTGCCAATAACGTCACAACAGAGTCGCTATCGGATTTTCACAGACTCAGGGGCCGGACACGGGGAGTTGCATTGCGCGCGGTATGATCGGCATGCAAGTCGCGGCAAAAGCATGGGCCCCCGGCCTGGCCGCCTGCTGCCTGAAAGGGCGAAACGGTTGACCGTCATGGGTATCGGGGCTGACAAAGGGACGCCGAAAGTCGTCAGGCAGCGACCGGGCCGCCGACAGTCACCGGGCGCAGCGGGGCAAGGCGCAGAGCCCCTGCTTCACGCGCGACACGCTCCTTTCGGTATCCCAGAATGATTGCGCCAAGAATGCCGATATACAGCACAAACAGGTAAACCGGATAGGCCAGCAGGATCGGCGACCACTCCCCGACCGAGAGCGTGCCCAGCAAGGCGGCCACGGCGGACAGGCCCCAGCACGCAGCCGTTTCGGTTCTGGGCTGCCGGTAGGCCTTGGCCAATGTGAACGCGCCGCCGAGCGCGCTGATGGAAATGGCGATGGCCATGGCAAAAAGCGCGTCTTCGGTGAACCACCATAGGATCAGCCCTGCGCCGACCAGCGCATAGGTCAACAAATCGCGCAGGTGAAACAGGCTGCCCATCCCGAAGCGGATCGCCAGCAGAAAGATCAGAACCGTCTCTGCCGTTTCCACTCCGACATATAGCAGGGAGGCATTCGCGCCCTTTTCGACGTTGGACAGCAGGCAGACGCTCGACAGAACGGACCAGATCAGCCAGGTGGACCGCACCGGCCTTGTTCCGCCGGACAGCATGTCGCGGATATAGGGCAGGCAGGCAAGGTTGCTCAGCACGATAGAGGCTATTCCAAGCGGCACGAGCCAGTCGTCGGTCAATGTCATCGGGCAGGTCTCCGGGATAGGGGCGTCTGCAATACGCGCCGTTGCCCGTACCTTGCCGGTCCCGACCGGGGGGAGCCATGCCGGGAAACCTGACCGTCCGGGATACCCTACCCTTGACGGGGGGTGCCACGGGGATGCAAAGCGAAGGCTTGTCTTGGCTCGGCACTGCCGCTATACGCCCCCGGTGGTCCCAGTGACCCGATTCACAATCAAGAAAAGCCGTGGTTGGCCCTGTTCACGCTTCGGGGGTCACATCCGGCACTGGAGAAGCGACATGAGACTGAATGAACTGCGCGACAATCCCGGCGCAACCAAGACCAAGAAACGCATCGGCCGCGGCCCCGGTTCGGGCAAGGGCAAGATGGGTGGCCGTGGTATCAAGGGTCAGAAATCGCGTTCGGGTGTGGCCATCAATGGCTACGAAGGCGGCCAGATGCCGCTGTACCAACGTCTACCAAAGCGTGGCTTCAACAAGCCGAACCGCAAGTCCTATGCCGTCGTGAACCTGGGCCTGATCCAGAAATTCGTCGACGCGGGCAAGCTGGATGCTGCCAACATCAACGAAGAAACACTGGTTTCCTCGGGTCTGGTACGCCGTCAGCTGGACGGGATTCGCGTTCTGGCAAAGGGTGACGTCACCGGCGCCTTGACCATCAACGTCACCGGCGCGTCGAAGGCAGCCGTCGAGGCCGTTGCAGGCAAGGGCGGTTCGCTGACCATCGCCGCGGCAGCTTCGGAATAACGCCCGCGCCGCATCTGCGGCGTAATCGTGACTTGTGAGCAGCGCCTCAGCCGCTTACATGTCCAGCAGTTTTCCAATGCGCGCCGCCCGACGGAAAACCGTCAGGGCGGCGTTTTAGCGAAAAGAGAGATCCGCATGGTATCCGCAGCAGAGCAAATGGCCGCCAACACAAGCTGGGCGGCGCTTGGCAAAGCAACCGACCTGCGCAATCGCATCTTCTTTACCCTCGCCCTTCTGATCGTCTATCGCCTTGGCACCTATATTCCGGTGCCCGGCATCGACGGTGCCGCCCTGCGCGACTTCGTGGAACAGGCAGGGCAGGGCGTTGCGGGCATGGTGTCGATGTTCACCGGCGGCGCGCTGGGACGCATGGGGATCTTTGCGCTGGGCATCATGCCCTACATCTCGGCCTCGATCATGGTGCAGCTTCTGACGGCCATGGTGCCGGCACTGGAGCAACTCAAGAAAGAGGGCGAGCAGGGCCGCAAGAAGATCAACCAGTACACCCGGTACGGCACCGTGGCGCTGGCGATCATCCAGTCCTATGGTCTTGCCGTCAGCCTGGAGGCCGGGGACCTTGTCACCGATCCGGGCTGGTATTTCCGGGCCTCGTGCATGATCACACTGGTCGGCGGTACGATGTTCCTGATGTGGCTGGGTGAACAGATCACCGCGCGCGGTATCGGCAACGGTATTTCGCTAATCATCTTCGTCGGCATCATCGCCGAAGTGCCTGCCGCACTTGCCCAGTTCTTCTCTTCTGGTGTGTCCGGCGCAATCAGCCCTGCGCTGATCATCGGCGTGATGCTGATGGTGGTGGGGGTGATCACCTTTGTGGTCTTCATGGAAAGGGCCTTGCGCAAGGTCACGATCCAGTATCCACGCCGTCAGGTCGGCATGAAGATGACCGAGGCGCAGTCCAGCCACCTGCCGATCAAAGTCAACCCGGCGGGTGTGATCCCGGCGATCTTTGCCTCGTCGCTGTTGCTGCTGCCGGTCACGATCTCGACCTTCTCGGGCGGAGACAGCGCCGGTCCGATCATGTCGACGATCCTTGCCTATTTTGGCCCCGGACAACCCCTGTACCTGTTGTTCTTCGGCGCCATGATCGTCTTCTTCGCCTATTTCTACACCTTCAACGTTTCGTTCAAACCCGATGACGTTGCCGACAACCTCAAGAACCAGAACGGTTTTGTTCCCGGCATCCGGCCGGGCAAGAAGACGGCGGAATACCTCGAATACGTGGTGAACCGTGTGCTGGTGCTGGGCTCTCTCTATCTGACGGCGGTTTGCCTTCTGCCCGAGATCCTGCGCGCACAATACGCGATCCCCTTCTACTTTGGCGGCACCTCGGTTCTGATCGTGGTCAGCGTGACCATGGATACGATCCAACAGGTCCAGAGCCATCTCTTGGCACATCAGTACGAAGGTCTTATTCAGAAATCGCAGTTGCGCGGTAAGGGTAAGAGCCGCAAGAAACGGGGAGCGCCGTCGCGTCGATGAACATCATACTATTGGGACCGCCAGGAGCGGGTAAGGGTACGCAGGCGCGTATTCTGGAAGAAGGGCGCGGTCTGGTGCAACTGTCCACAGGGGACATGCTGCGCGAAGCCAAGGACAGCGGCACGGAAATGGGCAATATCGTCGCCGGTGTCATGGCGCGCGGAGAACTGGTCACGGATGAGATCGTGATCGGCCTGATCCGTGAAAAACTCGAAGGCTCTGATGCGCCCGGGTTCATCTTTGACGGTTTCCCGCGCACGCTGAAGCAGGCCGATGCGCTGGGTGGTTTGCTGGCGGAACTGGGCAAGTCGCTGGACAAGGTCGTGGAACTGCGGGTCGAGGATGAGGCGCTGGTCAAGCGGATCACGGCCCGGTCGACCTGTGGCAACTGCGGTGAGGTCTACAATGACATCACCAAGCCGATCCCGGCAGACGGCAAATGTACCAAGTGTGGCGGGACCGAGTTCAAGCGCCGTGCTGACGACAATGAGGACAGCCTGCGCACCCGCCTGATGGCCTATTACAAGCAGACCTCGCCGCTGATCGGCTACTACTATCACGCCGGGGTTCACAGCCGCGTTGATGGTCTGGGCGAGATTGATGAGATCCAGACCGCGATAGCGGGCAAGCTGGACTCCTGACCTTCACCTTCGCGAACTGATTTTCTGCGGGCCATCCAGGCGGTGGCCCGTTTGCGTTTCACCCGGTCCCGAGTGGCTGCACCTGTTCCACCCTGTCGCTCAGGTGCTGCAGCTTTTCGATCAGATCCTCGAACGGCAGGTTGCCCTGCTGGGCGCGGGCTTCCCCGGCCAGTTGCTCTGCCCGCAACTGGAGATCCCGCCGCGCCTCCCAGTTGGCAAAAGCCCGCCGAGTTGTCTGCCGCTTGGGCCATTCACGGATGTCCCAGTGCCGCGAATCCCTGCGGATGGCGCTCATCAACCGCTCGACGTCATCTTCGGAGCCTTCGGCGATCTGAATGTACAGGCGGTCGGTCCGCAACAGCACCCCGGTGATGTTGTTGCGGGGATTGCGGCGCCGCGTCGCCTCTATCAGATCACGGGTCCCAGGGTTGCTGGCCGGGTGCGTGGCGGTGCTGACAAAGAAGACCTGTGTCAGAGGTTTGGCGGAATTTTCAGGGGGTTCGGGCGCTAGTGGCATGGGGGTTGTGACCGCCTGCGGCTGGATGTACCGAAAGCTGAATCAGAGGCCGACCAGACAAATGCATTCCGGCCTTGACGACCGAAAGGAATCAAACTAGGCACGCGCATCTCAGACAGAGACTCCGGGCATGAGTGGGCCACCCCTGGCTCAGGAATGCATCGTAACAGCGGTGACCCCGCGGCGGCAAGCCCGGTGTCATCGGTTGTGAAAAAAGGGCCTGGGGCTACGGGCTCGCAACGAAAGGAACATGGACTTGGCACGTATTGCCGGCGTCAACATCCCGACCCACAAGCGCGTCCCGATCGCGCTGACATATATTCATGGTATCGGCCCCGCCGTTGCCAAGGAAATCTGCTCCGCCACCAACATCGACCTGGCGCGCCGCGTGAACGAACTGAGTGATGCCGAAGTGCTGTCCGTTCGTGAATACATCGACGCGAACCTGACCGTCGAAGGCGACCTGCGCCGCGATGTGCAGATGAACATCAAGCGTCTGATGGATCTTGGCTGCTACCGCGGCCTGCGCCATCGTCGCAACCTCCCCGTGCGCGGTCAGCGCACCCATACCAACGCACGCACGCGCAAGGGCCCCGCAAAGGCCATTGCCGGCAAGAAGAAGTAAGGGGAGACAAGAGATATGGCACGCGATACACGCCGCGCTCCGAAGAAAAAGGTCTCCAAGAACATCGCAGCGGGCGTGGCCCATGTGAATTCGACCTTCAACAACACCAAGATCCTGATCTCCGACGTGCAGGGCAACGCGATCGCTTGGTCGTCCGCCGGCACGATGGGTTTCAAGGGCTCGCGGAAATCGACCCCCTACGCCGCTCAGCTTGCCGCAGAAGACGCGGGCAAGAAAGCGCAGGATCACGGCGTCAAGACGCTGGAAGTCGAAGTCCAGGGCCCTGGTTCGGGCCGTGAATCGGCGCTTCGCGCGCTGGCGGCTGTTGGCTTCAACATCACCTCGATCCGTGACGTGACCCCGATCGCGCACAACGGATGCCGGCCGCCAAAGCGCCGCCGGGTCTGATCCGAGGCAAAGAATTCAGCGAGGCCGGGTTTTCACCCGGCCTCGTGTTGTCGTTTTGAAACCTCGGGCGTCGGTGCCTTAGGGACATGGGGCACCGGCAGGTATGGAGGGAACTGCATGATCCACAAGAATTGGGCTGAACTGATCAAGCCGACTCAGCTTGAGATCAAGCCGGGCGCTGATCCGTCGCGCATGGCCACCTGCGTGGCCGAACCGCTGGAACGCGGCTTTGGTCTGACGCTGGGCAACGCCCTGCGCCGTGTGCTGCTGTCGAGCCTTCAGGGCGCGGCCATCACCTCGGTGCAGATCGACAACGTGCTGCACGAATTCTCCAGCGTTGCCGGTGTCCGCGAGGACGTCACCGACATCATCCTGAACCTCAAGGGTGTGTCGCTGCGCATGGAAGTCGAAGGGCCGAAGCGCCTGTCGGTCAGCGGCAAGGGACCGGGCGTCGTTACCGCAGGGGACATCGCCGAAACCGCGGGCATCGAGATCCTGAACCGGGATCACGTGATCTGCCACGTCGACGAAGGCGCCGAAGTCTACATGGAGTTCACCGTGAACACCGGCAAGGGCTATGTCGCGGCTGACAAGAACAAGCCCGAGGACGCGCCCATCGGTCTGATCCCGATCGACGCGATCTATTCGCCGGTCAAGAAGGTCGCCTATGACGTGCAGCCGACCCGTGAGGGCCAGGTGCTGGACTATGACAAGCTGACCATGAAGGTCGAAACCGACGGGTCGGTCACGCCGGATGATGCGATCGCCTATGCAGCGCGTATCCTGCAGGACCAACTGTCGATCTTCGTCAACTTCGATGAGCCGGAATCGGCCCAGCGTCAGGACGACGATGATGGTCTGGAGTTCAACCCGCTTCTGCTCAAGAAAGTGGACGAGCTGGAGCTTTCGGTCCGTTCGGCCAACTGCCTGAAGAACGACAACATCGTCTACATCGGCGACCTCATCCAGAAGACCGAAGCCGAGATGCTGCGCACGCCGAACTTCGGCCGCAAGTCCCTGAACGAGATCAAGGAAGTGCTGTCGGGCATGGGTCTGCACCTTGGCATGGACGTCGAGGACTGGCCGCCGGACAACATCGAGGATCTGGCCAAGAAGCTGGAAGACTCGTTCTGATTTGAGAATTCCCATCCCGCCCCGGATCAAGTCCGGGGCGGGACGGGCAAACGGATGGGCATCTGCCCCAAGGAGAGCCGCTGACACGCATCGGTGGCCGGACAAAGCAAAATCGCCCGTAGAGGGCACGTTAGGAGTTAGACAATGCGTCACGCAAAAGGTTATCGCCGCCTCAACCGCACCCATGAGCACCGCAAGGCGCTGTGGGCGAACATGGCCGGCTCGCTCATCGAACATGAGCAGATCAAGACCACGCTGCCGAAGGCCAAGGAACTCAAGCGCGTCATCGACAAGCTGATCACCCTGGGCAAGCGCGGCGACATTCACGCCCGCCGTCAGGCCGCAGCGCAGCTGAAAGAAGACAAGGACGTTGCCAAGCTGTTCGACATTCTCGGGCCGCGCTATGCCGAGCGTTCGGGCGGGTACTGCCGCGTTCTGAAAGCCGGTTTCCGTTACGGTGACATGGCCCCGATGGCCATCATCGAACTGGTCGACCGCGACGTGGACGCCAAGGGCGCAGCCGACAAGGCGCGCGTTGCCGAGGCAGAAGCCGCAGAATAGGCGCCTTGGCTCGACAGATTTCAGGGCCCTGCCGGAAACGGCGGGGTCTTTTTCATTCCGGGGCGGGCTTTGGCCAAATCACGTCAATCCGTGTTGCGGCGAGCCTGTGACGGGGCAAAGCCCTTTCAGTCCACCGCAGGGGGCGCCCGCATCAACCGGGCAAGCTGATCAAGCTCACTTCCCAGACCACTTGCAACGGAATCCGCCGCAGCCAGACGCACGGCGGTGTCCTTGTTCTGGCCCAGCTTGAATGTGCTCTGCACCTCCGCGATCTCCAGCCGGAAGGGCAGGATCATCCGCAGAAAGCGGTCCTTGGTCTCCGCGCTCATCTTCTCCATTGTCCAGGGGGCCTTGGACAGGCGCGCTTCATAGGCGGCGGATTGGCGGGCAAGCAGGTCTGCGAGGTCGTCGACGGGCAGGGGCCGCAGCGTGCCGATCAGGTGGACGGCGATGTAGTTCCATGTCGGCACCTGATCGTCGATCCCGTACCAATCGGGAGAGATGTAGCCGTCCGGACCGCTGACGGCCATCGTGGCGGCCATACCGTCACCGCAGGCGCGGGCGATGGGGTTGGAGCGCACAAGGTGCAGGTCGGCCTCTGTGCCACTCTCTGCCAGCAGAAAGGGCACATGGGCGATCAGCGGCGCGCCGTCGGTGGAGGTGGTCAGCAGGCCAAACCCCCGGTCGCGCGCAAAGGACTGGGCCAGGGCCGCATCGGTGCGGCGAAAGGTGGCGTTCGGGTGCATGGGTCAGGCCGTCAGCCGGGTGCCGTCGACGCCTGTGATCGTGGTTTGCACGATCTGGCCCACCGGCTGCGGAGTGGCAAAACGAACCTCGGTGAATTGCTCGGTGCGGCCCATGTCGGGCGCTTCCATCAGGACGGCGTGGGTCTGGCCCATCTGCGCGGCCAGATGCGCCTGAACCTGCGCATTGCCAGCGGCGCGCAACCGGGCGGCGCGGGTCTTAATCACGGCACCGTTCACCTTGTTCGGAATACGCGCGGCGGGGGTTCCGGGGCGCGAGGAATAGGGGAACACATGCAGCCAAGTCAGGTCACAATCGGCGACCAGCCTCAACGAGTTCTTAAAGTGCGACTCGGTCTCCGTCGGGAACCCAGCGATGATGTCGGCCCCAAAGGTCATCCCGGGGCGCAGGCGGCGCGCCTCTTCGCAGAAGGCAATGGCGTCGTCGCGCAGGTGGCGGCGTTTCATCCGTTTCAGGATCAGGTTGTCTCCGTGCTGCAGGGACAGGTGCAGGTGCGGCATTAGGCGCGCCTCTGTCGCGATG
Organism: Paracoccaceae bacterium; assembly: GCA_034670345.1. Lineage (GTDB taxonomy): Bacteria > Pseudomonadota > Alphaproteobacteria > Rhodobacterales > Rhodobacteraceae > Antarctobacter. The sequence continues at coordinate 52,135 of JAXMNQ010000041.1, forward strand.
GCTTGCATCAGGTTGTCATCCGCCTCGATCGAATCGATCGAGGAAATGCGCAGGCGCGGAATGTCCGTCAGCCGCAGGATGCGCATGACCAGATCGCCAAGGCGCGGCTCCCCGGGCAGGTCCGCGCCCCATGAGGTCAGATCGACCCCGGTCAGGACCACCTCGTTATAGCCCTGATCGCGCAGGCGCTTGATCTGGTCCACGACAACGCCTGCCGGAACAGAGCGCGAGTTGCCGCGGCCATAGGGGATGATGCAGAAGGTACAGCGGTGATCGCAGCCGTTCTGAACCTGCACATAGGCGCGGCTGCGGGTGCCGAAGCCGTCGATCAGGTGCCCGGCGGTTTCGGTCACCGACATGATGTCGTTGACCTGCACCTTTTCGGTCTCTCCGATGAAATCCCCGGCGAGACCCCGCCATGTGTCCGGCGCCATCTTTTCAGTGTTGCCGATGACGGCGTCGACCTCTTCCATCGCGGCGAAACTGTCCGGGTCGATCTGAGCAGCGCAACCGGTAACGATCACCCGGGCGTCGGGGTTGTCGCGGCGCAGGCGGCGGATTTCCTGCCGGGCCTTGCGCACCGCCTCGGCGGTGACGGCGCAGGTGTTGACCACCACGGCATCGCTGACCCCGGCAGCCTTGGCCAGGTCCTTCATCGCTTCCGTCTCATAGGCGTTGAGTCGGCAGCCAAGCGTGGTGAATTTGGGCGCGCTCATGGGTTGGCATCCAGCCATTGGGCGGAAAAGACGCCGTCAAAGACATGCGCGGTGGGGCCGGTCATCCAGACGCCGTCCGCGCGCCAGTCGACATGCAGCGTGCCGCCGTCCAGGTCGATCCGCACCTTGCGGCCGGTCAGGCCCCGGCGCGCGGCGGCCACGGCGGTGGCGCAGGATGACGACCCGGAGGCAAGTGTCAGACCCACGCCGCGCTCCCAGACCCGCATGCGCAGGTGATCGCGGCCGACAAGGCTGGCCACCTGCACATTTGTGCGCTGCGGATAGAGCGGGTGATGTTCGTAGCGCGGGCCGAATTGCTCCAGCGGGATCGCCTCGGCATCCGCGACGAAAAAGGTGCAATGCGGGTTGCCCATGCCGGTGGCGGTCGGGCTGCCCTCGATCGGCAGTTCCAGTGTGTCCATTTCCTCGGCCAGCGGGATCTGGTCCCAGTCGAGTTGCGGCGGCCCCATGTTGACCGAAGTGATGCCGTTACCGGCGTCCAGCGCCTGAAGTGTGCCACGGTCGGTGGTCAGTGCCAGATCGGTCTGTCCGGTCTGATCCATCAGGTGGCGGGCGATGCATCGGGTGGCATTGCCACAGGTCGCCGATGTCGATCCGTCAGAGTTGTAAAAGGTCAGGTGCGGCTGGTTGCCGTTCTGCGTGATGACGGCCAGCTGATCGAAGCCCACGCCGGTATGGCGGTCGGCGATGGCGCTGATGCGCGCGGCCGAAAGCGGCGCCTCGCGTTCCCGCGAGTCGATCACCACGAAGTCATTGCCAAGCCCGTGCATTTTCATGAAGGGCAGAGTGCGCGCGTCCTGTGTCATGGCCGGGCATATACGCCTGTCAGAAGACGCTTTCCAGTGCCCCAAAGCCTGCGGAAAAAATCCCTGCGAGAATCGTGATTTTTTGGGTTGACCCGGACCGGGCATGTTCATAGGTAAGCCGCCACAGTGGGCCGTTAGCTCAGTTGGTAGAGCAACTGACTTTTAATCAGTGGGTCGCAGGTTCGAACCCTGCACGGCTCACCACTGATATCAAGAGGTTACCGTAGTTTTGTTGTCGATTTAGGCTCTTTCTAGGCTCCTAATTCTACGTTCCTTGCGAAAGGTGTCGTTGCAAGGCTAGGAAAGCGTGGAGCCAGAGACACCTGCGGGATTTTTCCTATTTCGCTACACACTACACGACTCTCTTCCGTTTGGGGATGGACTGCCACGGATCTAGAGCGGCGATTGGGTTGCATCGGAGGAGCCTTCGCACCTCGTCGAAACCAGTGCGGAACCAAGACTTCGCATAGTGACCATGAGTCTTGCTTGTCAGCTTTCCCGTACCGATGAGTGCCGAGGCGGTCTTGTTGGCCCAAGCGATGGCCATAGCGACGATTGCCAGAAGCAGGCTCAACTTTTCGGCTGTTTGCATCCGGGTGTCTTCAAGGTTCAGGCCGCGGGTTTTGGCGTCCCCGAAGAGGCATTCGATCGACCATCTGCGCCGGTAGGCGTTCAGGGTATTCTGACCCGGCACATTGCTTGCAACGATGAGCAACTCGCCCCCCTTGATGCGTTTGGCGGCGAAGTTCAGTGTCAGTGCCACCGCGTCGCCTTGGGCCGGGAATGTTGCCTGGAATCTCCGCCCGGGCCGGCGTTTTGCCAGCAGCGAGCGCAGTCTCAATCGCTGCCCGTCCTCGGTGACCACGATCATTCCCACCTTCACACGGATTGCGAACGGGATGTTGTGTGCCTCGAGAAAGGTGAGCCATTCCAGACCGATAAACTCCCGATCTGCCATGAGGAGCCTCACCGATCCGGCGCCGAACACGGCAAGGTAGCGCCGCATAAGTGCGACGCGTTCCTCGGTACTGCTGCTCCCGGCCTTGTCCAGAACCGTCCACATCAAGGGCACCCGAAACCGCTGCGTCGTGATCGCCAGCATCAGGATGTTGACGTCGCGCGCGCCGATCTTCCAGTTCGTCCGGTCGAGACACAGATGCCAGGTCCCGGACAGGCCGAGGAGACGAACCACGAGACCTGCCGACCAGTCCTCGGGGAGGCTGACGTGCTGGAAGAAGCGTTGCAGCCGCCGATAGGTCGATGCAATCAGAACCGATCCCGCGCGCTCGCAGGCAAGGTGGCTGAGGTTCACCGTGCGGGCACTGACCATCGCCACGATCAGAAGGCTCAAGGTCTCGAGCCGAGATTTGCTCAGCGATACATGCGGTGACAGCTTCGACGAGAGGACTGTGATTGCCTGGGGCGTCATGGTGGCATCCTTTGCCGGGAGGAGTCCTCCAGAAAACCACCTTTCGTAGCCCTCAACCACCCGTGTCGTGCAGTGTGATTTCGCTATCATGACCATGCGTCACCGCTTCTGCGAAGCCCCGGTAGGCCAGAGTGATTTTCACCCGTGCCATTGGAGCCAGATCAGCCTCCCGTCCGTCTGCGTAGGGTTTGTCAATGGACGACCAGCGGTGCGTCACGGGCCTCCTCCAGAAATTTCTCATTCGATCTGGTCTACTTGCTGCAGCCGCGCCATGTTTCATGGATCGGATACCGGACCGACTGCACCATCCGGATCAACTGGACCTGTCGCGGTTTGATGCCGCTCCCTTGATAGCATTTACTGCAGCAAAGGAGATGAACTATGGGACTGAAACGGACGGACGAATTTCGCCGAGATGCGGTGCGTATCGCGCTGGCGAGTGGGCTAACACGTAAGCAAGTTGCTGATGATTTGGGTGTCGGTATGTCGACGCTGAACAAATGGATCACAGCGCATCGAGACACGGATGTGGTGTCGAAAGAGGATTTAAGCCTCGCCCAGGAGAATGATCGGCTTCGACGCGAGAACCGCATTCTCAAGGAGGAGAGGGAGATATTAAAAAACCGTTCCGGGCCGCAGCCCGCCTGTGCGCGGTAGTAACAGCCTGTGCTATGTTGTGCCCGAAGGGCAGTTGCCGATGGCTTATTGGTGGGCTGGACCCCGTTAAAAAACGTGGCACATGG
>JAXMNQ010000042.1:0-54188 GCA_034670345.1 Paracoccaceae bacterium
GAGTTTCTGATCGTCCGGACCTGTGATCGAGTGCGTAGTTTTTTCAGGCCTGTTCGTGCGGCTGACATGGCGCCGCTGGCCGGGATGGTGATGCGCGGACCGGGTCCAAATCTTCAACAGCGCGCTCGAAGCTCGGAGAGGGTTTCTGGTTTTCCCGACCCGGATCATGTCGATCATGTGCCCATTCGGATCATGCCGTCCTCACAACTCGGTGGCCCGGTTGCCCGTTCAACGCCGTGTCAGGCGCCGATCAGCACCGGATCGCGATAATTTTCACCGCGCGTAAGCATCGCCCAGATGCCGCGCGCCATCCATTGTCCGGCAACACATGCTTGCATGTGTGAGGAGGATGTTCGCCAGTGCAACCGCGACGACCGGAATCGGCTTGCGCTCAAGCATTCGCGCCAGCCAGGAGCCTGCGGGAGCCCCCCGGCGCGAGGCCCAGCGGATCACGGCGGTCGCCCCGATCACCAGCAATTGTCGGATATCCCGTTGTCCCATCTTCGAGGTTTTCCCCAGCTTCTGTTTACCGCCGGTCGAATGCTGCCGCGGCACCAGGCCGAGCCAGGGTAAGCGGGATAAGGAAACCGTCCGGGGGACGGTTTTCCCCGCGAACAAGTCGCGACCGCGCCGGAACTGCTCCATCGGCGGCGCGAAGGTCTCGACCGCAAGCGCGGTAATCGGTCCGACGCCCGGCATCGTCTGCAGCTGGCGCGGCATTTCCGCTTCGTTCGACATCGCGGCGATCCTGGCTTTCAATGCCTTGATCCGGTCGGTCAGATGGGCGATCTGCTCGAGAAGCATGCGGCAGATGTCCCGCGCCAGATCGGGAATGTCGGCGTCAGGATCTGCGATGACCCGTTCCAGGCGCGGCACATAGCCAATCCCCACGGGGGCGACATGGCCGAACTCGTAGAGATGCGATCTCAGCGCGTTCACGGCTTCGGTGCGTTGCTTCACGAGCTGTTCGCGCGTCCGGAACGCAACCGCTCGGGCTTGCTGTTCCTGGGTCTTGGGTTCCACAAACCGCATGGTCGGTCGCAGCGCCGCCTCGACGATCGCCTCGGCGTCGGCGGCGTCATTCTTCTGGCGCTTTATGAACGGCTTGACGTAATGCGGCGCGATCAGCCGGACCTCATGCCCGTGGCGGGACATTTCCCGCGCCCAATGATGCGCACTGGCACAGGCCTCCATCGCCACCAGGCACGGCGGCTGGTCCGCCATGAAGCGTGCGAACTGCGGTCGTGACAGCTACTTGCGGAACACGACAGACCCGTCCGCAGCAGCGCCGTGTGCCTGGAACACGTTCTTTGTCAGGTCGATGCCGATGATGTTAACGTCTCCCATGGATACCCTCTCCTTCAGCTTGTGATTCAACACCGCAAGCTTGGCACATTGCGATGCCGTCTGGGGAGAACGGCACCCCCCACCTCCATTTCGTAACACATTGAATTCATTTACTTGTGACGCAGTTCAAACTGACAAGCGGCACTGACGCGTCTGACGTCTAATGGAGATAATCCGCGCTGGCAGAGGTACCGGTTTCCGTAACGCACGGCGACTGCTCCGCCATGAACCGCTCGGACCGAGGCCGCGACAGCTTCTTGCGGAACACCGGCCGACCGTCTGCCGCTGCCCAGTGCAGCTGGAACACGTTTTTGCCAGATCGACGCCGACGATGCTACTTCTCCCATGGATGCCCTCTCCTTCACTTGTGCTCGACACGACGAGTTTGGCACATTGCGATGCCGTCATTGGAGAGCGGCGTCCATCCCATCTCTGGCGTCTAAGATGTTGTAATTATTTTCTGCCCTTGTGCGGTGAATGCCAACCGGTTCCGATGGTACTGACAGCCAGCCGGGCACTGAACCCTAATCTCAGACAGCCAATTGCCGAAGTAGTCTCGGTTAGCTGGACTGCGCAGAATACACCGTTTGCAAAATCGCATCCTGATCGTCGGTCAATCGCGTAACCCGCCTTCAGCATGCTGCGGTGCAGCACATCGGAACTCGCGTTCGCTTGAGGCGCAAGGACAGTGCGTGCCCAAAAAATCCGGATACGCGGACATGTGATGCCTTCCGACCGCAGTCAGCATCGAGCACGAGCTGGGAAAGCGACTCCAAACACCCAGAACGCCTACCGCAGCCATATTGGCCTTGCGCCTGACAGAAAAACATCCATATACCATCCCTACGGAAGGAAAAACGGCATGAGAAACGTCACACAGCTTCGCAACAAGGCACCGGACAGTGAAAAGATTACCATCAACCTCGGCTATGTCGATCTGGGACGCGTAGATCTGCTGGTGCAGGAAGGGTTCTATTCCAACCGCAGCGATTTCATTCGCACTGCGATACGCAACCAGCTCGACAGCCATGCCGAGGTCGTCAGCAAGTCGGTCGAGCGGCACACGATGGAACTTGGCCTGCGCGATTACACGCGGTCCGACCTCGAAGCTCTGCGCGATGCCGGAGAGGTCCTGCATGTGAAGGTCGTGGGACTTGCGCGCATCGCTCCGGACGTGACCCCCGAGCTCGCGTTGGAGACCATCGGCTCGATCACCGTGCTGGGCGCCCTGCAGGCCTCGCCCGAGCTGAAGAAGGCCCTCGCAGACCGCATTCGTTAAACCGACACACCGCACCATAGGACCAGGAACATGTTTGATTTCAACACTGGCGCACGGCGCCCGGTGACCGATGACGCACGCGCAACAAGGCTCACTGCCGCGCAGAACCTGGTGCAGCGCACACTTGCGCAGCACGGGCTTGCCTCCTCCGCCCCGACCACTTCCCCTGCGGACACGCAGGGACTCATGAGCCTGTTGCAACGGGTGCTGCCGACGGGCGACGGCACGACTTCACCACGGCCCGCTCCGAGGCAGGCGGACATCCCCGAGGGTGCGCAGTTCCTGTCCGGCACGCATCAGGGCAAGAGCGGGAGCCGCGCCTATCGCTCCTACGTGCCGGCCTCGGCCGATGCGAGAGTTACGGGTATCGTGATGATGCTGCACGGCTGTACGCAGACGCCCGAGGATTTCGCCATCGGCACCGGCATGAACGCCCTTGCCGAACGCGACGGGTTCATCGTGATCTATCCCGAGCAGTCACGCGGGGCGAACGCGCAGACCTGCTGGAACTGGTTCAGTCCGAACGACCAGCGCCGTGATCGGGGGGAGCCGGAGATCCTTGCCGGCATCGCCCGCACGGCGATGGCGCAATACGGTGTCCCGCCGGAGCGCACCTTCGTCGCCGGCCTCTCCGCGGGGGCGGCAATGGCGGTGATCCTTGGGCACACCTATCCGGACGTGTTCGCCGCCGTGGGGGCGCATTCCGGCCTACCCTTTGGGGCAGCGAAGGATGTCGCCTCCGCTTTTGTCGCCATGGCGGGGCAGAAGCCCGGCGATGCGGCAGAGCCACAGCTCCCGGGCATCCGCACGATCATCTTCCACGGCTCTGCGGACAGCACAGTCCATGTCTCCAACGGCGAAGGCATCGCACAGTGCGCTGAACGGCACGGACCATCGCCGAGCCTCCAAACAACCCGCAGAGGCGCCGCCGGCGGTCGAAGCTACTCCGCCAAGATCTGCACCGGCCCAGATGGGAGCAATCACCTTGAACACTGGGTGATCGACGGCCTGGGCCACGCCTGGTCCGGCGGCCGGCCCGGCGGTTCCTACACCGATCCGCGCGGCCCGGACGCGAGCGCGGAGATGATACGCTTCTTCCTCGAGCCCAAGGAATGACCGGCATGACCATGACATTGACCTTCGATGCCGTCAGCGAGCGATCTCCCGGTGGAAAATGGCACAAGCGCTGGCAGCGTTCCTGGCCCGCTTATGAAGCCTGGTTCGTCGCCCGCGGTGGCGATGCCGGGCCCGACCGGTCGGCCTGCCGCGCCGCACTCGGTCGGCACATGCCGGAATTGCTGCCGGTTTACGATCAGCTCGTTGCGATCGCGGGGGGCGGTGACCGCGCAGCGCGGTTCCTCTCCACCTGGTGCCCCCCGCGTTATCTTGGCGGCTGTTCGCTGGCCGCGATGTCGGACGGCACCGATGTGCGCCTGCTGCGCAATTACGACCTGTCGCCGGATCTGAACGAGGGTCTGCTGTTGCGCAGCGAATGGACCGGCAGGCCGGTCATGGGCATGGTCGAGTTCCTCTGGGGTCTGTCCGACGGCATCAACGATGCCGGGCTCAGCGTCGCGCTGGCCTATGGCGGGCGGTCGGACACGGGCGAAGGCTTCGGCGTCACAACGATCCTGCGCTACATTCTGGAGGTCTGCGATACCGTTGAGGAGGCGCTGAAAATTCTGGACCGAGTGCCTTCACACATGGCTTACAACCTCGTCCTTGCGGATGCATCGGGCACGACAGCGAGCGTCGAACTGGCTCCCGGGGGCGGGGCGAAGCGTATGCCGCATGCCGTCGCAACAAACCATCAAAGTGGGACTATTCCCGACCGAGCGCCGTTTACCCGAACCTACGAACGGCACCATCGCCTTCGGACACTCTCGGGCGACGCGCGCGATCTGCACGCAGCTTTCACGACGGCTCCACTCAAGCAGGAACGCTACGCCGAGGGTTTCGGAACGCTCTTTACCGGCGAGTACGACCCCCTCGCGAGAACTTTGCGGCTTATTTGGCAAAATGATGAATGGTGCCAAAGTCTCGACCGGTTCGACGAGGGTCGAAGCGTGGTTGATTTTACTTCGGCCTCCACCCGAAGGGCCGCTACTGCGCCGAACGATCCGGGACTTGATTGGGCGTGGGCGGGAAACTTGAACTGGCCCGCGATCGGGCAGGACTACGCGCGCGGCGTCGGTCGACCGATTGCAACTTATCTCGCAGAGATGCGCACAACATAACCCATTGAAACGCCAAACTGAAATAACGACGGCCAACCTGTCCGGCCGGAACAATATCTGCGGCTAGGCGATAGAGCGTCCGCGATCTGCCCTGGCCTTTCGGACCCTCGCCTCGCGATGATCTGCGCCATGGCGCCCAATTAGATCAGCCTGTGCAGGTACCGATTGCCGACCTAGGATACCCGCACCATTAGTCGTCGCGCTGGTCAACAGAGTCTCTACCGGACGTTGTTTCTTCGCTCCAGGGTGAGGCGTATCGGTCGACAAGAAAGCTTGTCGCACCATGCATCAGAGCGGAGGCGAACACTGTATATGTCACCAGCGCCCAGATCGGGTCTTCGTTAATAAATTCCATGTGCCCGGTTGCATAGCCCACATAGTAGACAGATCCGATCCCGCGGACGCCGAAAAAGCCGACGATCAACCTGTCGTTCGATGGCATTCCGCTTCCGAGAAGGGCAAGCCACCCAACAAGAGGCCGGATGAAAAGGAGCAGCCCAAACCCGATCAGCGTGTGCCGCCAGTCCAGGAATGGCCAAAGCGCGGGAAGGATGCTGCCCAGCATTATCAGGAGTATCGCCGTCAGCGCGTGTTCCAGCGCCTCGCTAAAGGCGTGCAGCCGCTTGTGAAAATGATGCTTTCTCTGGACGTGCCGACACATGAGCCCGGCGGTGAACGCACCGATGAATCCATAGCCTTCTGCCAGTTCGACGAGACCGTAGCACAGGAGCACCGCCCCAAGGGCCAGAACGCCGGGACCGCCGTTCTCGATAGCGGGACTGCCCCAGCTGGAAAACAGGCTCTGGCCAAGAACCCAGCCCACCAAGGCCCCGACCACTGCACCCACGGCAATCCGGTAGATCAGATCGCGGGCGACCCATTCCAGCAGCCAGTCCGACGGATCGGCGCCCTGGGCCGCGATGATCAGCCCGAGATAGACGAAGGGGAAGGCAAGGCCGTCGTTCAGGCCTGCCTCGGCCGTCAAGGTGAAGCGCACCGGATGTTCGCCCCCCTCACCCGGAGGACCGACCTGCACATCGCCGGCCAGCACAGGATCGGTCGGCGAGAGTACGGCTCCCAGAAGGACGGCCCCGGCAACAGTCATTCCTGCCAACGCCCATCCCAGCAGCGCAATGGCTGCGATCGTCAACGGCATGGCGATCAGCAGCAGACAAACCGTCGGGCGCCAGCGTTTCCAGCTGCCGATATTGTCAATCCTCAAGCCGGTGGCAAACAACACCACGATGACGACGAATTCACTCACCTGCTCCCAGATGCGGGGACTTATGGTCGGGTCGAGCGGCGCTGGCATGCCGGGAATGAAGCTGAAGGTAAGCAGCCCGAAGATCATCAGAAGAGCGGATGAGGATGCCGCGCTCAAGAACCTGATGCCCGGAAGGAGATAGGCCACGAAAACCGTCGCACCCACTGCAGCCAAGAGAAGATGTGTCGGCGACAAGCCGAAGAATGGTTCGGCTTCAGACATATGCGATATTCACTCTCTGTTGCTTGCTTGCCTTTTTCGGCACAGCGTGAGGATGCGTGCACGTTAGCATGTGCGTGTCGCCTGCCGATAGGACCGGGCGGTCGTCGATTGCCTGGTCTGGCCGAATGTGGGACGGCCCTTTGTCGATGTCAGCGGTGCACACGTTCGTCGAACGGCCCACGTCGATTCCTTGGGAATATGCCGTGATTGTCCCTGGGTTGATAATGTTGAGCGTCGCGCTGTCGCCTATGTTGAAGCGGACGGCGTCGTCTCCCATCCCGACAATCGTGCCTGTATTCGTGAAAATGTTGTTGCCGGCGCCCGTGCGATCTGCACTGAAATCGAAGGTGATACCATCCGAGCGGACCAAACCGTCATTCAGCACACGGAAACGGCCGGTTCCGACTTACACGTCAACCGCACGGCTATCGTTGGCCGTAATCGATCCGGAATTGGTCAGCCTGAGTCAGATGGCCGCTGTGCGGGGCAAAACACTTAGCCATCAATGACCATTTTGTTCTTTCCACGTCAAAGATCTTCGGATTAGCCGAGTTCCATGGTCGCTATCGCCTGAAACTGGGCCGAATTGGTTGTAGGCTGAGTACCACTGAACATTCTGGCTGTTTCAAATGTTGCTTCGAAGCCGAGCGACTTAATCATCTTTGCAAGTGGAGCGTTAGCGTCAGAGACATCGACAAAGCATGGCTCATCAGATGTGGCGAAGGGATTGGCGGCCAAAAGCGCACGTGCGTCAGTCCCGGACAACGCGTAAACCGGACCAATTTTGCTACCCAGGCGGCAGCGGCGGAAGGTTGCAAACCCGGCAATATCCGCGCCTTCCATCAACACCCTTGTTTGCCGCATCGGTGAATGAGCAAACCAGGCGAATGCAAACGCCGTGCGCCTTATACCGCTTGCACGCATGTCACGGGCAACCAATGTATCGATATCGCCGGGCGACGCCTGGCGGATGCGTGGGTCAGCCAATGGGGCGATCTGGCCTTTGTATCGGATTGTGGTTCCGTATTTGACAAAGCCCGAACGGGCATAGTTTTCTTGCTGGTCTGGTACCCCGTCCAATCCAATACTGCGCGTTCCCGCATGTTCAATTCCTGCGCGCCAAACCTCCATCCCGTGTCCCCGGCCCCGAAACTCAGGTTTGCAAAGATACAGACCAAGGAAAGCAAAATCGGGATCGTGATTGACAACCGAGATCGAAGCGACCGGTTCACCCGCAACTTCTTTGATCAAGAAGCCCGTCGGATCGGCAGAACGAAAAGCCTTGGCATCTTCCAATCCGGGGTTCCAGCCCTCATTGGCGGCCCATTGCAATACAACGTCCAGATCTTCAAGGGTCATCGCACGGATGGTCATTCGGAGAGCGATTCCTTCAAAAAAAAGCCTTGCTGCATGGGCCCCCACATCACTGATATCGGACGCGGTTTCTGCTCTTGAGGATGAAGTAGATGCCATACAAGTTCAATGCTCATCGTCGTGACAAGATCCCGATGCAAAAGCATCCATGAGCGAAGTGCAAATCAACACAGCCTGAAAAGTTCCGTTCAAGGGCAACTGAAAATTTGCTGGAACCGTCAGACTTTCCGACAGACCTGCGTCAACGCGATGGCTACGCATGCATTGGTGCCAACGCCTGCCATTTCTTTCGGTATGCCGAAGCGGAGATGCCAACGCGTTTTCGAAAGGCCGAGCGGAAACTCGATGGCTCGGAGTAGCCGACCTCTGCAGAAACCTCGTCGATCGGCATCGTTTTGGTTTCAAGAAGTTGTTTGGCCTCCTCGATCCGGAGGGTCTGGATGTAATCGCCCGGCGCCTGACCGGTGGCCTTCTTGAAGCGGCGGTGGAATCCGCGCTCGGTCATGCCGCTCTGCTCTGCCATGGCGGCAACCGGACTCGGCATGTCATAGTGCTGCGCCGCCCAGACCTGCGCCTGCGCGATCAATTGATCCTCGTGCTGGCGTCCGGATGTGAGGGACGCGTAGGTCATTTGCCCGTCCAGATGCGGGTCGATCAGGTAGATCTTGGCGATCCGGCGCGCTTCGCCGGCCCCTGCGAAACGCGCGATCAGGTACAGCATGAGGTCGGCCCAGGCCGAGGCGCCGCCCGCGGTGACAACGCGGTGACCTTCTCCGGCGGGTACAAGAATGCGGTCCCGGCAGACTTTCACTTCGGGGAACTCCCGACCCAGCATGTCAGCGAAGCCCCAATGCGTCGTTGCCTCCTTGCCGTCGAGCAGGCCGGCCGCGCCAAGCAAGACCGCACCGGAACAGACGGATGTGACGATCGCACCCCTGTCATGGGCCGCTCGCAGCCAGCCCGCGACCGGCTTCAGGTCTTCGGGCAAGCCGGCGTTCGGATCGAAATGCAAATCGGACACGATGACGAGATCCGGTTCGGGGGCCTCGGTAAGCACGGCATCGGGCGTGATCTTGCGCCCGTTGACGTCCCAGTACGGGGCACCATCGGATGTTCTGAGGCTGACATCGAAGACCGGGACCTGCATCGGAAGACCGTGCAGCATTTCCCAGTCGCGCCCCACCGACGCCAGGATGTCGAGGATCGAGAACAGCACCGACGTGCCGGCAAGGCATGATCCGATTACCGTCGTATTGATCGTCATTGTGCTCTCCAACAGGACTCAAACGTCCGAAAATCACCGCTTTGTTCCTTTTGCCTTCTAACACGACTCGCCCCTAAGGTCCATGACCCTGCCCATGACATCGGCCGATCAGGCCATTCAATCATGAGCAAGGATCAGAAGATGACCATTCAAAACCAAATCACAGCGTTCCACACGGATGTGACCCGCAGCTACCTCGCCGACCCGCGCACCTATCTGACCGATGGCGGGTTCGAGACCTCCATGCTGTTCCTCGAAGGGTTCGACCTGCCGGCCTTCGCGGCCTGCGTCCTGCTCGAAGACGACGCCGCCCGCGAGGCGATGGACCGGTACTTCGACCGCTTTCTCGCGATGGCCGAGACGGCTGGAACCGGCTTTGTTCTCGACACCAACACCTGGCGCTCGGGGACGCATTGGGCCGACGCAGTCGGGCGTTCGCCCGTCCAGATGCAGGACCTCACCCGCGAAGCAGTCCGGTTTGCCAAGGCGATCCGGGCCCGGTGGCAAGATCGCGTTTCGCCGATCCTGGTGAATGGCGTGATCGGACCTGCCGGTGACGCCTATGACGGCACGCTCGCCATGGATGCGGCCGCCGCCGAGGCAATCCACGCGCCGCAGATCGCGTTGCTCGCGACATGCGGGGTCGATCTGGTCAGCGCGCTGACCTTCGGCAGCATGCCGGAGGCGATCGGGTTCGCCCGTGCAAGCGTCAAAGCCGGTGTGCCCGTTGCGATCTCCTTCACGGTGGAGACGGACGGACGCCTGCCGGACGGAACACCGCTCGCGCGCGCCGTGCTCGAGACGGACGCCGCAACAGGGAATGCGCCGCTCTACTACATGATCAATTGCGCGCATCCCGAGCACTTTCGCGACGTTTTGACCGACGAAGCCTGGTGCCGCCGCATCCGCGGTGTTCGCGCGAACGCATCGCGGCTGAGCCACGCGGAACTCGACGAGGCAGAGACCCTGGACGACGGCGACCCCGAAGAGTTCGGGGCGCTCCATGCCGATCTTTCCCGAATGCTCCCGGCGCTGAAAGTCGTCGGAGGGTGCTGCGGCACGGATCACCGTCATGTCGGCTGCATGGCGGACGCCATGATTCCCTCGACCGCGGCCTGACCTCCTTCCTCCGTTCCGGCGCGCCTGCCGCGCGATCCCCGTGAACGCCTACTTCACCGCCCGCAACTCATCGGGCTCCGAAAAGGACCAAAGACATGACCATGATTTCCATCCACGCCGGCGCTACGCGCCGACACCCATCGAGCATAGCAAGGGACCTCCTCGACCGGCTGGCAGAAGCCGCGAAGCGGCGGCGCATCCACAAGGAGATGAAAGGGCTGTCTCACCTCCCCCGCCACCTCCTCCGGGACATGGGCCTGGAGCAATACGCAGCGCCCGATGTGCCAACGCTTCCGAACCATTGGCTCTAAACCGCGAAAAAGGAAAGACAATGAACACCATGAAACCCGGCAGTACGCTGGTGATCGGCGCGGGGCTTTCGGGCCTCGCCACCGCGCACGCCCTGACTGAACGCGGGCTGCCCGTTACTGTGCTGGAAGCCCGGGACCGGGTGGCAGACCCTTGGCGGAAACGCCATCCGGCGCTTCGCCTCAACATCCACCGCAAGTTCGCCGGCCTTCCGGGACAGGAGGCGCCGAAATCGGACGGCACGTATCTGAAGCGCGACACTGTGGTCGCGCATCTGGAGCGCTACGCTGCACGGCTGGAGGCACCGATCCACTTCGGCGTTGCCGTGACGGCTGTCGAACGCAGCGAAGCCGGATGGCGGGTCACGACCGACGCCTCCGTGTACGAAGCGGAGAACCTTGTCATTGCCACCGGGCGGGAAAGCATCCGCCACATCCCCGACTGGCCGGGGCGCGACGCCTTTGCCGGAGAGCTTATGCACGTGGCCGATCTCGGCGATGTGTCCCGCTTCGACGGCAAGCGTGTGCTGGTCGTGGGCGCGGGCAACTCCGGAACGGACGCGCTGAACCACCTGTCCCGGCACAATCCGGCCGAAGTGATGGTGTCGCTTCGCTACGGACCGGCGACCATACCGAAGAGCATCTTTGGCTATCCGATCCACGGGCTTGCACGTGTCTTTGCGGCACTGCCAAACGCTGTGCTCGACCCGGCCTTCAAGCTGACCGAACGGCTCTTCCTCGGTGACCTCAGGCGGTATGGGCTGACCAGTCACCCCGACGGCGGAAGCACGCGGTTCTTGCGCGATGGGGTGACCTTCGCCATCGACGACGGGTTCGTCGCGGCCTTGAAGGCTGGACGGTTCCGGACCGTGCCTCGTGTCGTGGGTTTTTCCGGCGACGCCGTCGCTCTTGCCGATGGATCTGTCTGCCGACCCGATGTCGTGATCGCGGCCACCGGATATCGCTCCGGTCTCGAACCGCTGCTCGGACATCTCGACGTGCTCGACGAGAACGGCCGCCCGTTGCATCCGCTGGGCGAGCGTGATCCGAAGCGGAAAGGCCTCTGGTTCGCCGGTTTCAAGCATATCTACACCGGCTTCTTCGACGCAGCAGGCATTGCCGCCAGGCGCATCGCAACCGGTGTTGCCGCCGACACACACCGCGTCGCGAGCCCCGAAACGCCCGACATGCGCGAAACGCATGTCGCCCACCAGCACCCCGCACCCGCGGACGCATCCACATCCTGAAACTCCAAGAAAAGGACCTATGAAATGAAACGTACCAATCTCCTTCTAGCCGCTGCCCTTGCGGTCATGCCCTTCGCCGGACATGCCGGAGAACCACTTGCGGCCTTCGACGTGGCCGAGGACATCTCGCGCTTCGTCTTTGCAGCGGCGCCGGTTTTCGAAGACGGTATGCCCGCCTATGGCAATGCCTTCGTCACGCAGGGCTACATCTACCCGGCAGGCACGCTGGACGGCGGCGTCGAGGGCACGCTGCCGAACGGCGACCCGGCTTTCCCGGAGCTCGTCATCGGCGAATGGACCTGTGACGGCTATTTCGTCGGCGACGGCATGCGCACCCAGACGGGCGCAATCGTGATGACCCGGCAGGTTTACCGTTTCAACGATGGCGATCTGCTGATCAGCCACGGAGAAGAGCTCGTCGATGCTGGCGTGACCGTCACGCGGGCCGTGACCGGCGGGACCGGTGATTATGCCGATGCGCCGGCCGAGATCGACCAGGTGATGCTTGGCATGAGCGAGGGTTACGGCGTGCGGTTGCAGATTGAGCTCGGAGGTGGGGCAGCAGACGCCTACGGCGAAGAGGACCACACGGAATGGGATTCCGGCTTTCCGGTCGGGCCCGCTCCGACCTCGGAGCCCCATGAGGCTGGCTGAGACCTGTCCATCGATACCGGAAAGGCGCGGAGGTTCCGCTCCGCGCCTTCCACCACAAAGGGCGAACTGATGACTTATCTTGAAATACCGCGCGCAAAAGGCAGCCCGTTGAGACATGCCGCTCGGAACGTGAGCAAGGCCGAAGCATGGGCCCTCTTGCGGCTTGCCGCGCCGTTGACCGGTCTCGCGCTGGTCAACATGGCGATGAGCGTCACCGACACGCTGATGACGGCCACGTTCGGGGTGGAAGCCCTGGCCGCCGTCGCCGTTGCGAGCGATTTTTATTCGATCCTCTTCTACCTGGCCGTCGGCTGCATCGGCGGTCTCGGCCCGCTCTATGCGGCCGCCCATGCGGCGGGCGACGCGGATCGGTTGGCACGGCTCAGAACGGCGGGGACCATCACCTGCGCACTGCTGGCCTTGCCGATCTGTGGCCTGCTCTGGCAAACGCCGGCGCTGTTGAGCCTGCTCGGCATCGATCAAGGCCTTGCCGATGCAGGCACCGGCTACGCCCGGGCGATGGCACTGACACTGATCCCTATGCTGGCGGTTGGCGTCTTGCGGACACGGCTGACGGCCATCGAACGTCCGGGCGTGATGTTGCGGATAACCCTCTGTGCAGTGCCCTTGAATGCCCTTTTCAACCACGTGTTCATGTATGGCGCCTTCGGTCTGCCAGAGCTTGGGGTGACAGGCGCGGGCGTGTCGTCCCTGCTGGTTGGCTTGCTGACGCTTGCCGCCTTGATGCGGGAGGCGCGCCGCGTTGGCGACAGCGGCCCAGGCCGCGTGGACCCGGGGGATGTAGCCGCGATCTTCCGCATCGGTGTGCCCATCGGGATTGCCACACTGGCCGAGGTCGGCATCTATCTGGGGGCCACGATCTATGCCGCCTCGCTGTCCGTCACGGATGCCGCCGCACATTCCGTCGCGATCCGACTGGCGGGCATCGGCTATGCTTTCTATTTCGGCCTGCAACAGGCCTCGATGACCCGGCTGGCACGGGTCAATCCGAGGTCGAGCCATGAAGATAACGTGGTGGGCAACACGATGGTTGTCGGCGTCGCGATCGGTCTGTCGATTTGCACAACTCTTTTGATAGTCGCGGCCCCGATCGCGAACTATGCGCTGCAAGGCTCGACACCCGCCGCCATCGGCGCCGCGATTACCGTGATCGGCGTGCTCGCCGTGGCGGAGCTGTTTGGTCCCGCGGGTGCGGGTGCTGCGGGCTTGTTGCGGGCAAGGGAAGTGACGCGACCGGTCATGATCTTTTCCCTGATCGGAAACTGGCTGGTCTCGGCACCTCTGATCGCTGTCTTCACGGTCATGTTCGACTTGGGGGCGGTCGGGATCTGGATCGCGATGGCCACCGGAACGGTTGTCTATTCCGGCCTTTGCGTTCTGGCCCTTCGCAACTTGCCGGCGGCGGGAGGTGAGACGTGACGCTCTATTTCCTGCCCGGCGCCTGCTCATTGGCACCCCACATCGCAATGCACGAAGCCGCCCTGGAGTTCGATCTCGTCGAGGTGGATTATCAGACGCGGCGAACCGAAACCGGGGCCGACTATCGCGCGATCAATCCGAAGGGCACTGTCCCGGCCTTGCGACTTGCCGATGGCGAGGTCGTGACCGAAGCTCCCGTGATCTTGCAGTTCCTGGCTGACGAAGCACCCGATGCGGGGCTGCTGCCTGCCTCCGGCCTGCGGCGTCTGCGGGCGCTGGAATGGTTGAACTTCATCGTTACCGAGATCCACAAGAGCTTCAGCCCGCTGTTCCGGCCAACGACACCGGACGTCTTTCTTCAGCCTGGCAAAGCCCATCTTCGCGGCAGGCTGGGCTTTGTCGAGCGTCACCTGTCCAAGCGAACCTACCTGATGGGCGACGATTTCTCTCTGGCTGATGTATACTTGTTCACCGTTTGCCTCTGGCTTGCGGACCAGGACATGTCGATTGCCGACTGGCCGGCCTTGCATCGGCATTCCGCGAGAATTCGGCTTCGACCAAGTGTCCAGAAGGCTCTGGATCGGGAGGGGTGTACGTGATGGCTTATCCGAGAGGACCGATTACCGACCGGCAGGCGATGTATAAGGAGATGCAACGCGCCATTCCCGGCCTCGACGCGATGTATCGGCTCGTTCATGCCCTGATCGCCAGCCATGGCAAAGAGGCACCGCACGTTCTGGTCGTTGGGGCCGGTGGCGGCCGGGAGATCGAAGAACTCCGAAACAGCGGAGCCGTTGGGACGATCACGGCCATTGACCCGTCCGCCCGCAACCTCGAAACGGCGCGGGCCGTCGCCGGGGCGCGTGGCGCATCGCCACAAGTCCGCTTCATCGTCGGAACCGTCGATGATCTGCCCGACGCGGAGAGCTTCGATATTGTGACATCGCTGCTGGTGATGCATTACCTGCCGGACGACGGCAGCAAGCTAACCTACCTGAGAGGGCTTCACCAAAGGCTCGCCCCCGGCGGGCAGTTGATACATGCGGACGTGTCTTTCGATGAGAGCGAGGACTTCGACCGACTAACACCCGCTCTTCGGGCGCACGCGGATATCTTTGGCGTGTCAGCAGACGCGGTCCGGCTGGAACTCGATGCGATCCCGAAATTGCCGGTTCTGTCCGGTGGTCGGACCCGCGACCTGATTAAGGAAGCGGGTTTTTCCGAGCCGCGCGAAATTTTTCGGACGCTTTGGTATCGTTGCTGGTTCGCGTCCCGCTGCGACCCATGCTGACTGCCTTTCCCGAGCACAAGGAAGTTTTCCATGCCTGAGCCGACGACACTGCTGACCTACATCGCCATTCTGACCGGCTTCGTCTTCTTTCCCGGCCCGTCGATTCTGCTCACTCTGGTACGATCATCCACATCCGGTATGCGAGTTGGTATCGCGACAAGCCTTGGTATCGGACTGGGCGACCTGTGCCATACCGTCATGGCCGTGGTCGGGATATCTGCCGTTCTGATGACTTCGGCAACGGCCTTCATGACAATCAAGCTGCTTGGTGCCGGGTACCTGATCTATATCGGTTTGCGGTCATTCTTAGAGGAGGGCCTCCGCCTGAAACATGAGGCCGTTGCCCCGATACTTACGCACCAGGCCTTTCGGCAAGCCTGTATCGCTGAAATCCTGAACCCCAAGTCGGCGATGTTCTTTCTGGCGTTTCTGCCACAGTTTGTCGATCCTGCTCTCGGGCGCATTGCCCTTCAGCTTGCGATTTTTGGAATACTCTTCGTCCTGATAGGCACGCTGGCGACGCTGGTTACTGCGGTTGCGGCCGGGCATGTCGGCCGATTCCTCCGGCGAAACCCGGCCGTTCAGATTTGGCAATCGAAGGTGGTCGGCAGCATCTACTGCGCCTTGGGCGCAAAGCTGGCGTTCCAGGAGAGATAACAAACGACCCGGGTTTGGGTCGATATTCACTGAGCCAAGGAGTTTTCCATGCATCCCATAATCTATGACGTCGCTGTCTCGATCGACGGATTCATTTGAGGACGTGGCGAGAACAACTCTCAGTTCGCGCACGAAGGCACAGTTGTAAAGGACTACACCGCCCGCCTTGAAAACTACGCAACCGCGATCATCGGCCGGGCGACCTACGAATTCGGCTACAGGTTCGGCATGCAGGCGGGCCAGAACCCCTATCCCCATATGAGGACCATCATTTTTTCGTCCTCGCTCAAACTGCCGGACGCCACCGACGTCGACCTGCAAGCGTCTTGCGAAACCGCGTCAATCGACGCGATAAGACGTCACTCAACCGGCGCAATCTACCTCTGTGGCGGCGGGGTCTTCACCGGATCGCTTCTGGCCATGGGACAGATCGATGTCCTGCGCCTCAATCGCGCTCCGATCATCCTCGGTGATGGCGTCCCGCTTTTCGGCGACACCGAAACATCGCCCGACTTGGAGCACGTTGAAACCCGGCGCTGTGACGATCGGTATCTGTTTCAGGAAAATCGGATTTTGCAAGCGTAGCGGCGGGCAAGTCAGCGCCCGCCAACTCAACCTCAACCCATGGATGTCACCATGACTGCTCGCAAACTCCAGATCGGCCTCTCTCTCATCTTTCTGGTCCTTGGGTCGTGGTGCCTGTTCTTCCCGGGCATGGTCATAGAAGTGACGTTCCGGCCGGAGCTTGCCGTCGCCTCAGAGCGCGCCCGGTTCACCATGGGCTGCTTCGGGGCCCAGGCGGTGCTGACTGACACGATCATCCTGACTGCCCGATTCACGCCGGCGACCTTCCTTGTTTTCGGCTTGGTCGGGTCAATCCCCTTCTTCGTTTTCAATTTCTGGTTCCTGTACATCGAACCGGTCTTGAACCAATGGATGTTGCTCGACTTTGTGGGGAATCTTGGCATCCTCATGATTGGTCTTTGGGGGTGACGTTTGAGCAGAACAGACCAAAACTCAAATGTGGGCAAATAATAAACCGGTTTTGGAGCCGCAATTGATGGGTTCGCAAAAACATAGACAATCCTTGCCCACGCCGCCATCGCACTGTCGGAACGCCACCGAATCACATGGGTTCAATAGTCATCCAGGAGGCCTGGACGTTTCTTGCACGCCAGTTCGGCGACGGGTTGAATAGGTCATTCCCAAACGAGGCGGCCAATCAGTCTCTGATACGGCAGGCTGACCACTCGCCCGCACGAATGCCACACACTTAAAGCTCTTTGAATTGGGCACTCGTTTCGTTGCGCACAATGCAGTCACGGCGCTGCCCGTAAAACTGAAATCAGATCAGGGAGATCACTGACATGATATGGATAATTCCCGCCCTTGGCATCCTGGGAGTGGTCGTTTGGTTTGCCAACGGGATCAGAAAGATCGGTGCCGTCAGCTCCGGCGACCCCGTTGGGACGCGATCAGGATCGGCCCTGCTCCTGTTCGATCTTCAAACAGCTTTCTGGGATGCTGAGACCTACGCCGAACCTGCGAAGACAGACGCCATGATGCACATTTTTGCCGAGGTTGAAGCAGCGAAGTCAACTGGCACGCCCGTCATTGCGGCGCGCCACGAATGGTCCATTCCCTCGACAAAAGCCGTGGCGAAGCTGTTTGGGAAAAGTCTGGCGATTGAAGGCACGTCGGGGACCGAGTTGATCGCACCATTCGATGACCTCGCCGATCACATCATCATTAGGGTCAGGATTCATGACCAGTAAATGACGACTGCGGCGAGGGCGATGGCTGAGAGGAAGACCTTGGGACAGCGGTCATGGCGTGTCGCCACGCGCCTCCAGTCCTTGAGCCTGCCAAACATGTTCTCGATGCGGTTGCGCCGCTTGTATCGACGCTTGTCCCTTGCCCGGCAGTGCATTGCGCAGCAATGTCACGAGAGGGGTATTTCACTGGCGTCTTGCGTTGTTTTCGGCCCGGGATACAGGCACGTATCCCTTTGTCTCGCAACGCATCTCGGAACCAGTCGGCGTCGTAGCCCCTGTCTCCGAGCAGCCATTTGACGTTTGGCAAGCTGCTCAGCAACGCCCGCGCGCCGATGTAATCACTGACCCATTGCCCGGCAGGCGATTTGGCAAAGCCAAATCTGCCGAGCGGGGGCCGGCGGTTACGAACAGGTCGAGCGGCCACCTTTGGCTGTCGCAAATGGCGTGCAGCTTGGCCCCTCTCGGTGATTGTGCCAATCGCCTGCCGGTCAGTGGTTCATGCCGCCCCTGGTGCGACCGATCAGGCGCTTCCACCGGCTGTAGAGCGTCTTGTGCGGACCGTAGGCGGCGTTCGGGCCGGCCTTGAACCGATGGCGGCTCGACCGTCACCGTCGCGCCAGCGTAACTCATTGCGACTGAAGGATATAATCCCGATCAAAATCCTTCTGTCATCGACGCGGGACTTGCCGTGTGACTTCGGGAAAAAAGGGAAAGCTTGGCCATCTGCTCGTCGGTCAGCCAAAAAAGATCGCTCATGTCACCGCTCCGTTTTCCGGGCCGTGAATCACGTAGCGCGGCGACAATCAATGCGTCCTGACCCCAGGGCAGAGCGGCCTCAACTCCATCTCAGTCATTCAGCATATTGATCGTGAGACACTATGCATTCTTTATATGCCGCAATGTAACTTCGAGAAGACTGGCTTCCCAGTTGCGCACATTTCCAGGAAGACGGTTACTCAGAGCACGAAATCCTGCGCCGTCAGCCCAGTGACATTCGCCACTCTTATCTCGGCGTCCTGCGTGCCGTCGCCATTTGCATCCAACTGCACGATCGTCGAGCCTGTCGGCGTTTCGAACAGCCGCAGTTCCGGGTTGCCCGATGGAGCGAAACCGGCGGTGTCGCGGAATTCAAAAACACCCTGCGAGAGACCCGCAACAACGATCAGGTCGACGCCCTGTTCGAAATCGAGGATCTGGTCGCGGTTCGCGCCCACAACCGTTTCTGCGACGCTGCGAAAGACGAAATTATCCGCATCCTGCCCGCCGGTCAGCAGGTCGAGGCCCAGCCCTCCGGCAAGGTCATCCTCACCGCCGCGGCCGCGCAGGATATCGTTGCCCGCGCCGCCTTCGAGGATATCGTTGCCATTGCCACCATCAATGATGTCGTTGCCGAAGCCTCCGTCCAACAGGTCGTCGCCGTCCTGCCCGACCAGCACGTCGTTGCCGAAGCCGCCCAACAGCATGTCGTTGCCCGCGTCGCCGTTCAACGTGTCATTGTTTGTGCCGCCATCCAGCGAGTCATTGCCGTCGCCGCCGACCAGCCGGTCGAACCCGGCCCCGCCCAGCAGCGTGTCATCGCCGTCGCGACCCACCAGCAGGTCCTGGTCGTTGCCGCCCCGCAACTCGTCATCGGACCTGCCGCCGGTCAGTGTGTCGTTGCCATTGTCCCCGGACACAATACCTGACACGACACCTGCATTCAGGGCTGCGTATTGGTCCGCGCCGTCATACAGGTTGATGTCCCCCATGATTGTTCCGGAATTGATCACCACGTCAGCCACAAGGCTCGTATGTATTGAGGTTTCGGAAAATTCATTTGCGATGAGGCCATGGTTTGTCAAAGTTGCGGCAGAATCGCTGTACATGTAGATGCTGCCGGCATGCAGCGTACCGGTATTCATCAAGCTTGAACTGCCAGAGCCGTTCATACTGAGATAATAACCTTGCAGATACCCCGAGTTGTTGATCCTGGTGGATACAAGGCTGCCTGAACTATCCCACAGGATATCCCTGTCCGCCACGGCCCTGCCATGATTGGTAAAATTGAGGTACACGCTGTCATCACTCGCCTCGTAGGTCGTGAACAGGTCGCGTTCGGCCGTGATCGTCCCGAAATTCGTGATGTTGTGCGCGCCGGCCGCGCCGCCGAAATTGAAAGCCTCGCCCACCGTTCCCCCAGACGCAATGGCGGAGACGGTGCCATAGTTGACGATGCGGGAGTGATCCGAATTCACGTTGAAGACGAGCGAGCCGTAGAGGTGGCCGTTGTTGACGACGCTTGTCTGGGTCGTTCCGGAACTCAATGTCACAGCCAGACCCGTAGTGAAGATTTGGACATCTTTCAGGATTGCAAGATCATCGCCATTGCTGACGGTGACACCGCTGTTCTGGCTGATGGATTGAAATACAATGGTCATGAGGGTTTCCTTTCGCGATTCCGGTCCGCATGGCAAAGGGTGCTGGGTGACCGGCGCAAGTACGTTGTCGGAAATGAACTCGACAGCCCCGCCGGGCGGGACTGGCACGGGTAAACCCGCCCAGGATACAACATCCCGCCGAGTCTCTCAAAGACATCGGGAAGGGCCTTGGCCTACAGGCGGGGCCGTAGTGTCCGAGCCTTGCCGGCCCATGCCCCGCCCGCGTTACCAGGTGATCACAGCACCAAATCCTCCGCCGTCAGCCCGGTGACATTCGCCACCCGGATCTCGGCGTCGACGCTGCCGTTGCCGTCGGTGTCGAACTGCACGATGGTCGAGCCGGTGGGTGTCTCGAAGAGCCGAAGCTCGGGATTACCTGACGGGGCAAAACCCGCGGTGCCGCGGAATTCGAAGACCCCCGGCGAGAGGCCAGCAACAACGATCAGGTCGACGCCCTGTTCAAAGTCGAGGATCTGGTCGCGCATGGCGCCGACCACGGTTTCCGCGGCGCTGCGGAACACGAAACTGTCCGCGTCCTGCCCGCCGGACAGCAGGTCGAGGCCCAGCCCCCGGCGAGATCGTCCTCACCGCCGCGACCGAGCAGGATGTCGTTGCCAGAGCCGCCTTCGAGGTTGTCATTGCCATTGCCACCGTCGAGGATGTCGTTGCCGAAACCTCCGTCCAACAGGTCGTCGCCGTCCTGCCCGACCAGCACGTCGTTGCCGAAGCCGCCCAGCAGCGTGTCGCTTCCGGCGTTGCCGTTCATCGTGTCATTGTTGGTGCCGCCCTCCAGGGAGTCATTGCCGTCGCCGCCGATCAGCATGTCCAAGCCGGTCCCGCCCAGCAGAGTGTCATCGCCGTCGCGCCCGGCCAGCAGGTCGTTGTCTTCCTCTCCGGACAGAAAATCGGCAGAACTTCCGCCGACCAGTGTGTCGTTCTCGGTGCCACCGAATACGGCCTCGCTGACAGCACCGCTGCCCGACGCCCTGTAGAGATCGGTTCCGGCGCCCAGCACCACCTCACCCACGATCTGGCCCGTATTGACCAGTCTGTCATCGCCGCCAAGGAGGTCGACAGCGCCGGTAATCACGCCTGAGTTGGAGATTGCCTGTTCTGCGGTGTCGCCCTGGACATCACCGATCACTTCGCCGGAGTTGTTGAACGTGAATGCCCCACCCGAAAAACCCGTGAAGATCGCGTAATCCTGGCCTGCGATGAGACCGGAATTCTGGATGACGGCGCCAGATTGATTGACGTAAACGCCGATGGCCAGATCGAGGTCCAAATTCGTTATGTCTGGGTCCTTGTCGCCCGAGCCGAAAATCGTCCCCGAATTGATTATCAAGGCATTGATACTGAAAATCCCGACGCCCTGGGTCGCGCCGATGAAACAGGAGTTCGTGACGCTGTTGTTGTCGCCGCTCGTGAAAACACCGCGAAAGAGGGCATCGATACTGCCGGCGTTGGTCAGCGTGGAATTACCGCCGCGGATCTGGATGCCATCGTTCCCGAACGCCCAGACCTCGCCGAAGTTGGTAACAGTTGAGCCGGTTGATGCCGTTTGTGGATCCGGAAACCGACACGGTCCGCCCCACGATGACGGCGTTGTTTGATCTCGACGGATCGAAGTTGTCGTGCACGCCGTCGACGCCGCCGAAAACGGTTCCGTTGATAAGGAGATTGACGTTGCTTGCGTTGCTGAAACTGAGCGCAGAGGTCACGCTGGAGGACGTAACGAGGCTGGATTCTGGCAGGATGTAGTCGGTATTGGCCGAGAGGGCCTGCGTGGTGGTTTGCGTGGTGATGACGGTGACCATGAAATGGCTCCTTGGAAATAGTGTAGAAACATCGCGCGCACCGGCGCGCCGGGGCATACATTCCGCAAAGTAAACGGCTCGGTTCGGCTCTGGATACAATTGATTTGAAAACCAGAATGGTTTGGCGCGTCAGATCAACCCTCACGCTGCGGAGCACCGCCTGCGAAGATATTGCCTCCCTGATAGCTGCAGGGCACGTCCTGCATCAACATGTGCACCTTTTCACCGCGCGCGAAACGGCGCGCTTGATTAGCAACTGTGTCTCTCATGCGGTCTCGTTTGGCGGGCTGGGCGGGCCGCCGCTTCGGCCAGGCCCTGGCGACCTGAACAGCGGATACATGGTTACGCCCATGTCTGGCGCGAGGCAGCCAAGCCTGAGATAGAAACATTCTGGCGCGGTGTGGCAGCGTCCCGGCACTTCAGCTCCTGGCCCTCCGGCCACGATCGCTTCAGGGGCCCGACGCAGGGAGATGGACCGCGGAACACTCATGACCATGAACATCGCATCCAACTTCAGGTTCCGTTCCAGCATCGTTGGCAGCCCGGGAAATAGAAAAATCGGGCCACCGAAAACGAGCCGCCCAATGGCTCTGTGCGTTACCACAATCATGTAGCGCACTCTCCCGGTTGCGAACCAGGTTTGGGAACCGGACCCGCACCTTTGCGGCAAGCGGATGATATCGGGTCGGATTTCAGGCCCTGCCACCTACATCGTCACCAGTTCGGCTAATTGCGCGAGGCTCCCTTTCCTTCGCGCCCATAGACCAGCAGCATACCGACAATCACAACACCGTAGATGATTTGGCGATAGGCCTCGGGCATCTGCATGATCGACAGAACCGAGTTGAGGAACACGATCAGGATGACGCCCACAAGCGTGCCCAGATAGCGGCCCCGCCCGCCAAGAATATGGGTGCCGCCCAACACCACCGCGGCAATGGCGGGCAGCAGAAAGGCGTTGCCCATGCCCTGGTAGGCCTTGGCGGAATAGCCGGCCAGCATCACCCCCGCCATCGCCGCGCACAGCGAGGAGCAGACGAAGGCCCCCACGATCACCGCGCGGGTGCGGATCCCCGACAGATAGGCGGCGCCCTCCTTGGCGCCGGTGGCATAGATCGCGCGCCCGAACCCGGTGCGCGTCTGCACCCCGGCGATCAACAGCGAAACGCCCAGCCAGACGAAGATCGCCACCGGGATGCCGGCCACCCGGTCGGCGGCCAGGAACCGCATCAGCGGCGATGCCGCCGTCTGCGGGGCAAAACCGCCTGTATGGGCGACCATCAGGCCGCGCAGCACCGAATCCACACCCAGCGTGAAGATCATCGAGGGGATCCGCAGCCAGGCAACGCCCAGCCCGTTCACCAGCCCGACGCACAGCCCCACCGACAGGCCCACCGGGATCGCCCATGGCCCGCCCACCGAGGTCGCCATCATGGCCGACGCTGTCAGCGTCCAGGGGATCGACAGATCGATATGGCCCATCAGGATCACCATCATCATCCCCGCCGCGCAGATGCCCAGGAACGAGCCTATCTGCAATTGCTGCAACAGGTAGGGCGGCGACAGCATCGGCGCCGTACCCTGGGTCGACAAGGTATACCCGGTGCCCACCAGCACGATCACCCCGACAAAGCACAGGGCGATCACGATGGGCCGGTTTTCTGGCGTAATGCGGGACAGCAGGGTCATCGGAACAGCTCCAGCTTGTTCTTGACGCGCAGGGTGCGCAGGGCGCCAAGGCTGACGGCAGTCAGCAGCACCAGCCCCTCGATCAGCGGTTGAAGCAGCGGGTCGATCGACAGGATGCGGAAATAGAAAGAGATCACGCGCAGGATGCCCGCCCCGATCATCGAGCCGATGGCACCGCCAATCCCGCCCAGCAGCGAAGTGCCGCCCAGAACGACGGCGGCAATGGAATTGAGCGTATAGGCCCCGGCCTGGGTCACGTCGGCATTGCCGGACGAGGTCTGGATCGCAAGGTACAGACCGCCGCAGGCCGCAAAGAAACCGGACAGCGTAAAGGCCGCGATCTTGGCGCGGGCCACGGGCAGGCCGGACATGAAGGCTGCGCTTTCCGCCGATCCGATGGCATAGCAGGTGCGGCCGGTCACCGTGCGGCGGAACGGCAGCCAGGCGCCCAGCCCCAGCACCAGCAGAAAGATCAGCGGCATCGGGATGTTGGCGAAGGGCTGCAGCCAGGCGGCGTTGCCATTGTCGGCCAGGCCATAGGTCTCGGCGAAATCGAACACGGCGTTGGTCATCGCCCAGTTGAAATCGGGGTCGATATCGCCGCCCGGAGACGGCCGCAGGATCAGTGCCAGCCCGATGGCGATGGCGCCGGTGGCCAGCGTGGCGATGATCGGCTGGATCCGGCCATAGACGACCACCAGCCCGTTCATCGCGCCGAATGCCGTGCCCACCGCCAGGGTCAGCACCATCCCCAGTACCATCTGCACCGGGGTGCCGGTCACAACATGGCTGGCGATGCAGTTGGCCAGCGTCATCACTGCCCCGACCGACAGGTCGAGCCCACCAATCAGGACCGGGATCGTCTGTGCCATCGCGGCAAAGGCGATGGCGACGCTTTCGTTCGCGTTCTGGATGAAGACGGCGGTGGAAAAGCCGCGCGGGTGCAGGCTGTGGTAGCAAACAAACAGCGTCGTGAACAGGATCAGCGCCCCGGCAAACCCCCGGTTTCGCAGGATCATTATGCGCAATGTGGACACTAGGCGGCTTCCCCCTCACCGATGTTCAGCGAGGCCGAGACGATGTTCTCTTCGGTCAGCCGCGCGCCTTCGAGTTCCGAGACCACGCGGCCGTCGTACATCACGGACACGCGGTCGCAGCAGCCGATCAACTCGGCGTAGTCTGTCGAATAGAACAGGATCGCCTTGCCCGCGTCGGCCAGTTCGCGCATCAGCCGGTAGATTTCCTGCTTGGTGCCCACGTCGATGCCCCGCGTCGGGTCGTTCAGCAGAATGACATCGGGATCGTCCAGCAGCCACTTGGCGATGACCACTTTCTGCTGGTTGCCGCCGGACAGGGTTTCGACCTTGTCGGCGGGATCTCCGACCTTGATCTGCATCTTCTCGATGGCCTCGGCCACGGCGGCCCGCGCCAGGCCCGCGTCGATGAACGGCCCGCGCGAGACCTTGGCATAGTTGGGCGCGAGAACGTTGTCTGCAATCGGCAGCTGCAGCATCAGCCCTTCGGTCTTGCGGTCCTCGGGGACCAACGCCATCGAGGTGGCGTTGGACTTGCAATCCGCCGGAGAGCCTGGACGAAACGCCTTGCCGCCCAGCTCTATCCGCCCGGTCACGCCGCGCAGGACGCCGAACAGCGCCAGCAGGAGTTCCTTGTGGCCCTGTCCGTCCAGGCCGCCCAGCCCGACGATCTGCCCCGGCGCGACAGAGACATTCACCCCCTTCAGACGGTCCTGCCAGCGCAGGTCGGTGACCTTCAGCACCGGCGACGCCTGGGTTGGGGCCGGCTTTGGTGGAAAATGCGCCTCCAGATCCCGGCCGATCATCAGCCGGACGATCTCTTGTTCTGACAGGTCGCCCTTGCCGAAGGTCTGGATATGCTGCCCATTGCGGAACACCGACAGCTTGTCGCATAATGCGTCGACCTCGTGCATCCGGTGGCTGATGAACAGCGTCGCGACGTTCTGTGCCCGCAGGTCGGCCAGCAGATCATAGACGGTCTGCACATCCGCGCTGCTCAGCGCCGATGTCGCCTCGTCCAGGATCAGTACAGACGGGTTCTTGCCAAGCGCCTTGGCGATCTCGACCATCTGGCGGCGCGACAGGCTAAGGTCGCGGACGTTGGTGTCTGGGTCGATATCCTCGCACCGGATCCGGGCGAGCAGTTCGACGGCGCGGGTTTTCTGGGCGCGGCGATCGATCAGGCCGAACCGGCGCGGCGGGCGATCGATAAATATGTTGTCGGCGACCGACAGGTCGGGCACCAGCGACAATTCCTGAAAAATGCAGACGATCCCGGCATCCCTTGCCGCCGCCGGAGAGGTGAAGGACACGGGCGTGCCGTCGATCAGCACCCGCCCTTCGGATGGCGGCAGAACCCCGGACATGATCTTGATCAGCGTGGATTTTCCGGCGCCGTTCTCGCCCAGGATCGCGTGAATCGTGCCGCGGTCGCAGGCGAAATCCACATCCTTCAGCGCGGTGATACCGCCAAAGTACCGGGAAACGCCCTTCAGGGCGACATGCGGAACATTGCCGCTCATTTGCTTGCCTCGCAAAAAAAAGACCGGCAGCGCCACGTCGGGCGCTGCCGGTTGTGGGATCATTTCACGTCGGATTCGTCCTGCGCCATGATGGCGGGGCCGGACACGTTCACGCCACAGGGCGGAAACTCGTTGACGGTAAAGAAGTTGTCGGGCAGGTCTGACCAGAAGTTCTTGCCGTCTTCCAGGGTCTCGTAGGTCGCCACGGGCAGCGGGACCGATATCAACTGCGGCATGACATTGCCTTCCAGCGCCGAGATCGCCGCCTTCATCGCCACAGCCACGAGGCCGGGCGACTGGCCGATCGAGATGCCTTTGAGCCCTTCGTCGGAGTACATGGCGATGGCCTTGCGGAACCCGTTTTCGGATTCGCCCGCGACCGGCACCCACGGATGGCCCGCGTCGCTCAGCGCCTGAATCACGCCGTTGGATCCGCCTTGCCCGACGACCGCGACGAATTCACCGTGAACCGCGATGGCGTCGGCCACGACCTTCTGGGTGGTTCCGTCGTCCCAATTGCCCACGACCGAGACCAGTTCCCAGTCGCCGCCATCCTCGTCGAACACCGCGTTGATGCCGATGGAGCGGTCGCGGTCCACCGAGTTGCCCGGCAGCCCGCGCACTTCAAGAACCTTGCCGCCGTCGATTCCCTTGGCCTTCAGCTCTTCCACCGCGAATTCGGCCCACATGCGGCCCATGGCAAGCTGATCCTCGTTGACCTGCATCACCTTGTCGGTGTCCAGCACGTTGTCGAACGGCACCAGCACCACGTTGTTGCGGTCGGCCAGACGGATAACCCGGTCAAACCCGTCCGGCGACACCGCGATGGTGATGATCGCGTCGTACCCCTGGTTGATGAAATCCTCGATGGCGCCAAGCTGCGCCGGGGCGTCGGTGCCGGTCGAGACCACCTTGAATTCGGCGATCTTGTCCTTGACCGCCGCATCCTCCGCATAGGCCTTGGCGGTCTTGATCATCTGGATCCGCCATGTGTTGCCGACAAACCCGTTGACGATGGCGACCCGGTAGGGGCCCTCCTTTGCCTCCCACTGAAAGTATTTGGTGGACGCGTCCCAGGGTGCAAAGCACTCTGGATTGACACCCGGCCCGTCGACCACTTCCGGCCCCGCCAATGCTCCAGAACCCGCCATAAGCAGGCCCGCTGCGACCGCAGTCAGACTGAACTTTTTCATTGTCTCTCCTCCCTGTTGAGATCTGTCATGTTTCATTTGTCCCGGGGCGGACTGTCCCGCATCGCAGCGCGCCCTGTTTCAAGGTTTTGTTGGGCCAGCTGCTCCATCTTGTTGAAATGGATGTAGCCACCGTTCAAATGGGTCTTCATGCGGTATTGGTAGGCGATCCGGTCCTTTGCCTCGAGCGCGTCCAGCACCGCCTCATGCTCGTCGAAGGTGGTGGTCTCGAACGTATGGCGGGACTTTCCGGTCTTCATGATCCGCAGGATCACCGGCTTCATCAGGCCGTAGACATCCAGCATCGCCTTGTTGCCCAGCACCCCGATCAGGCGGGTGTGGAACTGAAAATCGGTCTCTGACGCGATGTCGATGGGGTCGGCGTTCAGCAGGCCGGCGTTGATCAGGCGTAGATCGGCGATGTCCTCGGGAGTGATCCGGTCAAGGATCTCTTCGACCGAGGACACTTCCAGAAGACAGCGAAAGCCTTGGATATCGCTGAAGGTTTCGCGAGTGATAACCTGCACGTTGAACGAGAACATCTCAAAGGCCGAGGACATGCGATTGTCGATGATCGTGGCGCCGACCTTGGGCCTCACCTCGACCACGCCGTACGCCTTGAGGATCCGCATCGCCTCGCGAACGGTGTTGCGTGAGGCGCCGAAAGCGTCGCAAAGCTCACGCTCGGTGGGCAGGCTGTCGCCGACCGTCAGGCCGTCGCGGCTGATCAAACTTCGGATTCCCGCAACGACATCGTCAACCGCTGAGACACTGGCATCGCCGCGCGATGGATCAAACTTCGCCAACACGTGCCCCCTGGCTGACATTATTGTTCGAGCGGAATTCTGTGTCCGCCGCGTCAGCTTATTTGTCCAACAAATGCTTGTCAATTTTTTCTGATCGCAAAAAAAAATTGCCGAAATCATAGTCTCTTGACCAACGAATAGCCGAACTGAATTGTGCCGTCAGGATCGGCAGGGCGTTGTTGCAGAACTCGGTGGTGGAAGGATTCACGGCGCGAATCCGGCAGGTCAAGACGCTGGGCATGAGCAAGCCAGAACCTGCCCGCTACCGCACGACGAACTGGAAGTCCCATAACGAAGCCCTGAAGCGGCGTGGATCGCTGTTGATCTTGCTCGACAAGGACATGGTATGGCATGCCCCCAATGCTGGGCGTCCGGGTCGGCCACCGGTACTCTCCGATGCTGCGATCCAGTTCTGCCTTTCGATCAAGGTGCTGTTCAAGCTGCCGCTCAGGCAGACCGCCGGGATGGTGGCCAGCCTCTTGGGTATGGCAGGACTGGGCTGGCCCGTTCCAGACTACTCCACCCTGTGCCGCAGGCAGAAGACTCTGTCCGTTCAGATCCCGTATCGCCGCGCCGAAGGGCCGCTGAACCTGCTGGTCGACAGCAGTGGGATCAAGTTCTTGGGCGATGGCGAATGGCAAACCCGGAAACATGGCCCGCAGGTGTGGTGTCAGACTGTTTCGAACCGGTCTCAGTTTGGACGAAGCGCGATCTGTTATTCGGCGCAAAGTCCGCGCCACTCGGCGAGAGCGGCGGCACGGTTGGCCTTGAATGTGTCCCGGCCCGAGAGGCCGCGTTCCTGGTTGAAATGGTTTTAGACGGAGGCATGGACGGATGCGAACTTCGCATGCCCCTGAACCGAAGCATCGCCCGTTCCCGTCGTCGAAACGGCAGATGAGAATTCTCCGCGCGATTGTTGAGGCCGCGACCGGTTTACTGTTGGAAACCGCTCCCCAATTCCCGAAGAGCGGCGCCGTAAGATCGCAGCCGATCAGTCACGAGCGCGTCCGGCCGGCCATGCTTTCGAATTGCGTTTCTTAGAAATTTCAATGCCGCTTTCTTGTCCCGCGTCTTTGTCACCAAGCTTTCCAGCACCTCGCCTTCATGGTCCACGGCGCGCCACAGGTATTGCGTCTGCCCGTTGATCTTCACGAAGACCTCGTCGAGATGCCATCGCCAGTGGCTTGACCGCATCCCGCCTCACCGGCGCTTCCTGATCTCGGACGCGAAGATCGGGCCGAACCCGCCGCCAGAACCGGATCGTCTCTAGCTGACATCGATCCCGCGCTCGTGCAGCAGGTCTTCGACGGTCCGAAGCGACAGCGGGAACCGGATTTACATCATCACCGCAATGCGGATGATTTCCGGGCTCGTTCGAAAGCCGCGAAACAGGTGGGGTTGGTTATCAATAGACGCTACGTGGAAGCCCTGCCCTGTTCAAGCTGCTCAACTTGACACTGCCTCTTCCGAACGCGGTTGGACTCTGGATGACCGTTCATGCGGACACGACGTGGAGCGTTCCAATGTGAATCAGGACTTCTGCGGTCAGATCGCGGGTCAGCGAATATGCGGAAGTCATACGCCCCAGCGCGGCCGACTGCCCGCAGTAATGGGCACTGAAATCCGGGCGATCGAGCCGCTCGGCGGCGGCCTGCAGCGGACCTATTGCAGAAAATCCTTTCGGAAATGCGGGCGCGTCTGCCGACATCGGGCCATGTTCCAGGACCATCCGGTTGGCGAGCACCCGCGTCGGTCGGCCGGACACCACATTGCACAGGGCCGTATCGGATTTCGCTGCACCCTCCAGGCATCGCCTGTAGGTCGGACTTATGGTGGACTCTTCGGTGAACAGATAAGCCGTACCCATCTGAACTGCGCTTGCGCCCAGAGCGAAGGCGGCCAGGATACCGCGCGCGTCGCCGATCCCGCCTGCGGCGATGACGGGCAATGCAACCGCGTCCGCGACTTGCGGCACCAGCGCCAGCGTCCCCATCTGGCTGCCGATGTCGTCGGTCAGGAACATGCCACGATGGCCCCCGGCCTCCAGGCCCTGGGCGATGACGGCATCGCAGCCATGCGCCTCCAGCCACCGGGCTTCGGTCACGGTCGTGGCCGAACTGATGATCTTGCAGCCCGCGGCCTTGACCCTTGAAACCAGGTCAGGTTCAGGCAGTCCGAAGTGAAAACTCACGACGGACGGCGCAAACTCCTCGACAACCGCGCAGCGCGCCGCGTCGAACGGCCGGACCGGACCGGAGGACAGCGAGCTGGGCACATCCAGGCCAAGCTCGTCGTAGTAGGCGGAGAGCCTGCCGAGCCAATTGGCGTCGCGGTCCGTGTCGTCCTGTGGCATGGCATGCGCGAAGAAGTTCACATTCAGCGGTTTGTCCGTCGCGTCCCGCGCGGCCGACAGCAGGTCCCGCAAGCGCCCGGCATCGAGCGTTGCGCACGGCAAGGACCCAAGCCCGCCCGCCGAACTGACGGCGAGCGCCATGTCGAGACCGCTGCATCCCGCCATGGGTGCCTGGATGATCGGGTGCTCGATGGAAAAGAGCTCACAGAGTCGATTGTCAGGCCACATAGCCGTTTCCTTTCCTGTCGCGATGGTCAGGGCCACCAGGCGTCTCGCCCCGGCTATTCAAAGGTGTCGCCGTCTTCTCGGCGAGCTCTTCCAGCCTTTGGAGGCTGTCCCGCGACCATGTCGTCTTGCGGTGATAGTACTCCTGGAAAGCGGGTTTACCGTCGCCGATAACGTACCAAGGCTGAATGGTACTTGTGAAGATATGTACGTCCGGGGGCATGAGCGACGGGTCGTCCAGGCTGCCCACCCGCAGAAACCGCAGATAGTCGCCCCGCTCGGCACTCAGGTAGTTGCTCCAGAGCGCGATCTTGCACGACGCGCATCGCGCCACGCGCTGTCCGCGGCCGCTGGGCGTGTCGAGCAGGATCTCCTCGATCTCGCCAGACCGGACGAAGACGCGGTCGGCTTCGATCAGCGCGTTGACGGCATTGGTGCTGCCGGTCTGCCGCTGACACAGGCTGCAATGGCAGGCGTGCACGATCATCGGCGCCGAGGTCACGCGGTAGCGCACGGCACCGCAGGCGCATCCGCCCTCGCAGGACGCTTGCATCTCGGGCTGTCTGTCGCCGCGCCCGCTGGCGGTGGTCGGGGATTGGGTTTGCTGGTCCATCTCGGGTACCTCCAGATCATGCGGCCTTTCGGCCACCGGTTTCGGCAATGTAGTTGGCAAGCACGTGCGCATCGTCGCCGACCCGGTTCGGAAAGGTGGATCGCCGCGTGCGCAGGAACGGCGGCCCGGGCGCGTAGAACACGACACGCGGCTCTGACCGCTCGGTCAGACAGCGGCTCATGGCAAGGCCGGCCTGGCCCGCGCCGATGACGATCGTTCGCACTGATTCCATGGCTTTTCGCCTTTTCGGGGGGATGGCGCCTGCCCGACAGATGCCGGGCAGAGGTTTTGGTTCGTGTCAGGCGACGCTGACCGCGACGTCGGTCGGGTTGGTCAGGACGTCGAACATGGCCGAGCGTTTCTGCGACTGGGCGACCAGCGCGCGGATGTCCTCGTCACTCGCGTCGGCGTCAATCTCAAACATCACGCGGACGGCGGAAAAGCCGTTGCGGATCTCCGGATCCATGCCGAGAATCCCGCGCACGTCGACGTCGCCCTCGACCACCGCCCGGACCGAACGGAGCTGGATGCCGCGATGCTGCGCCACGGCGGCTACGCCACCGGTCAGGCAACTGGCGAGCGCGGCGAGCGCGATCTCGGTCGGGGTTGTGGCACGGTCATGGGCGGCAAAGACTTCCGGATGATCGGATTCGATCGTGAAGGTCTGCTTGCGGGTGTGCTCCTCGCCAAGGCCAAAGTACCCGTTGATCGTGTTCGCGCTGTAGGTGCCCTCATGCCATTCGCAGGTGCTGCGCCATGTGAAGGCGGCGGCTTCCGGCATGTCGGCAAAGGCGCCGCGGGCGCCGATCAGGGCTTCGGTGTTGACGCCGTTGTCGGCGGCGGGGGCGTGGGTCGTGGTCATCATGATCTTGCTCCATTGGGATTGAAGGGGGTGGGTGGATGGTTCGGGTGTGTCTAGGGCCGTATCCCGGCCCGGGACGGAGAGCCGTGGGTCAGCGCAACGTCGCCAGGTGTGGCGGCGCAATCAGTTGCGCGTGCAACTCGTGTCGGTCGTCGCAGGCGGGCTGCGGCGACATCGGGAACCTGTCCTGCGGTACGGGGAAGCGAATGCGTGCGGCGGTGGCCGGCGCTGCAGCGCGGCGGAAGCGACCTGCCATGAAGCGAAAGGACATCGCGATCAGCTCCCGTCGTCTTCGGCGGGTCGGGCCCGGGACCGGGTGTGTGCGTTGAACCAGATCCGACTGGCATCCGGCGAGGACAGGGTTCGAATACGATCGAAGCCGTTGCCATTGCTGGGGTGTTTCGGTGAGGCGGGATGGGTCATTTGAGTGGTTCCTGATGCGTGTTGCGTCTGGAACCGGTGTAGGGCTTCGCCGGCGATCTTGCTTGATCAGTGCCTGAGAATTTCGTGGCGAATTCATGGGGAAAGTTTAGTATTCGGCATGATTTACTGTTTCGGCCCCTTCTCGTTGAATCTGACGCTCGGGCAGTTGTCGCGCGACGGTGAGGAGGTGGCTGTCGAGCCGCGTGCGTTCACCCTTCTCTGCTATCTGGTGGAAAACCGGGATCGACTGGTGACGAAGGACGAACTGGTCGAACACGTCTGGGCAGGCCGGTTCATCACCGACACGGCGATCTCGACGCTGATCAAGACCGCGCGCAGGGCGCTGGACGACGACGGCAAGGCGCAACGCCTGATCCGCACCGTGCACGGCCGAGGTTTCCGGTTCGTTGGCACTGTCGAAATGACTGTTCTGGCCGAAGTCAGGCGGGACACCGCACCGGACCCGGCGCCCGGCGGTCCGGCGCAGGAGCCCGGCGAGCAACCCTCGATCGCGGTGCTTCCCTTCCGCCTGATCGGTCAAACCCAAACATACGGCGCCATCGCCGACGCCGTGCCGTCCGAGTTGATCTCGTCACTCTCGCGCCTGCGCTGGCTGAAGGTGGTCGCGCGCGGGTCCACGTTCCGGTTCCGGGGCGAAATGCCTGACATGGACGCCATCCGCACGAAGCTCGGTGCGAGTTACTGTCTGAGCGGAGAAGTGGAAATCTTCGGGTCCGATCTCGCGTTGACGGTCGAACTCGCCGACACGCGCGACGGCCGCATCGTCTGGGCCGATCGCCAGTCCGGCAAGGTCGATGACGTCCACCAGATGCGGACCGATATCGTCAATCACGTGACCATGGCGATGGAACTGCACATCTCTCTCAACGAGGCCGAACGGGCACGGCTGCGGGCGCCGCAGACCCTCGACGCCTGGAGCCTTTATCACCTCGGGCTGCGCCACATGTACCGCTTCAATGCGACCGACAATGCCATCGCCGCCGACCATTTTGCCCGTGCGGTCGCGCTCGATCCAAATTTCGCCCGGGCACATGCGGCCCGGTCCTTCACCAGCTTCCAGGCGGCGTTCGTGAATTACGGCAGTGACCGCGACGTCGACATCGACAACGCGCGCAGATTTGCCGAGAGATGCCTCGAACTTGACCCGATGGACCCGTTCGGAAATTTCACCTATGGCCGCTCATACTGGCTTCGGAACGATCACGATTCCGGGCAGACGTTTCTCGACAAGGCAATCGGCCTCAGTCCCAGCTTTTCCCACGGGATGTACGCGCATGCCTTCACGAACCTGATTGCCGGTCGCGGCGCGGAGGCGGTCGCCAAGCTCGACGACGCAATCAGGCTCAGTCCGCTCGACCCGTTTCTCTATGCAATGCAATCGGCGAAGGGTTTTTCGCTGGCGCATATGGGGGACCTGGACCAGGCTTGCCACTGGCTCGACGCAGGATCGCGTCAACCGGGCGCACATTATCTGGTGTCGATCATCGCAGCCGCGATCAACCGGATTGCGGACAACAACGACCAGGCACGGCATTGGACCGAGCGAACCCTGCAACTCAGGCCGGATGCCTCGATCGAGCAGTTCTTCGTGGCATATCCGCTTCGTGATCCTGCTTTAAGAAGCACGGTTCATACTGCATTGCGGGACCTCGGTTTCGCGGAGCGTTAGACTTCCTGACGACCTCCATTGGCCGGCCATCTCCACGTTGCATTTGGCATTGCTTGGATTTTGGCAGCCACTGTGGCACCTCGCACCTCGCACCAGCAGCGAAGCGTACGACGCGGACGATCCAGCGCCGCGCAACAGATGGATCGACCAATAGATAAAGACCGCAGCCGTCGCCATATCGTCCCGACCGGTATTGTTACAGAAAGGCTGCCTGAGGCTTGACTGACCCTTTCCCTCTTGAGGTTCAGGCCACGCGGACGATCTCGGCTGTGCCGAGCGCATTGAAGTGTGGTGCCAGACCAATTCAATCTCGTCTCAGTCAGGGCAGAAGGGCCTTCCCTTAATTCGCGCAGAGACCGCGCCACTCGGCGAGAGCGGTGGCGCGGTTGGCCTTGAAAATCTCCCGGCTCAGCGCCGCGTTCGAAGCGCACGATCGCTGTATTGCTGCTCGGATCGCGTGCGTGGTCGTGGCGCCGCCGTGAAGAATTTGTCCCATAGTGCGTCCTTCTGATGGTCACAGATAAGTAGACCATCACACGCTGGGACTAAACACCTAGATCAAAAAATACCACATGAAGCAACTCACCGGAAATATATTCAAGCCTCCTCGCCCTATTATGCATTCGGAAGTTACCGCCGGGCTGCGGAGGCGGGTTGCGGCCGGACCGCGAACTTTGACCGGTTCCAATATCATTGCTCCGTCTCCCGTTCCGTGATGAGCGGCTGGACCGATTGCGACATTTTTTTCTGCACCAATAGGCCGCAAAGCGCCTTAGATTATCCCCCTCTGGCGTGGAAATTTGCGTTCAAGTCGACCCGTGACAGACCATGCTCCAATACTCAACTTGGACCACTCAGTGGGGCAGACCATGCGGCCACGGGGCGAAAACCCCTGTTGACGATCTTGCGTAACCCGCTCCCTGCTACCCCTTAGGAGCCCTTCAGCTGAACAACCCTGTCGAATGCCGAGCTGAATCCAGCCAGAGGGATGGAAAAAGCGACGTCTTGTCCGGTGTCACTTGCTATCGCCAGAAGACGGATCGCAGTGCCAGAGCGAAACCCCGCCAGCGCCTTGGAGTCGAGCGCCAAAGGCACGACACAGCCCATAGGCAGGCAGGTCAGGAACCGCATTTCGGACAAGACTGGATCTTCATCCACGGACAGGACAACGCCTTTGTCGAGATGTAGCCCGAAAGGCATGACCAACGTACCCTCGACCCCGTCAGCCCCGGCAGAGGGATCAAGCTGAATAGTCAAAAGGCGCTGGCGTTGTTCACCGAACACCTGCTGTTGGACCATGACGCAACGGGCCGCCCCGTCTTTGGTCGCGCAGTTGACCGTCCAGTTTTCGTGTGTCTCGTTGAGAGAGGTTGCTCCACCCGGCAACGCCTGCGCTGCAGCATCATTCGCGGCGAACCCAAGAAGCAGACCCCAGACGACAAGACCTGCGATGGTCGTTTTGAACTGTGCCATATCTCCGCCCTCAGAACCGGTAGTTCAGCGAGAAGCTGGCGCTTTGATCGTGCTGTCTGCCCGAAAACACCTTGTCATAGCTACCCCGGATGTTGAGGTTTTCGCTGGCGTCAAAGTTGAACCCTGCGCCGATCCGGAAAGCATCTCTGCTGGCGCCGGGACCTTTCACTGTGAACGAGGTTGGGCTGCCCGCAAAGGAGTGCGCCTGCACCGGCACGACGTCGGCGAACGCGCGTTCATAGACTGCGCGGCCCTTCAGCGTCAGTTTTCCGCCTTGCGTCATCACAACATGACCGACCGCAATGCCCAGTCCGGCATCGAGCTGGTTCCAATCCTTGGCGGCACCGGTGAGGTTCAATGCCCCTGCGCCGGTCTCTTTGAAGCCATCATGGCGCGACCAACTCGCATCGATAGTGAAGAGCGGAGAAACTGTTGTGGCCGGACTTACGGCAAAATCATATTGTGCCTCGCCGGAAAGGCCGAAGGTCCGACTGTCGTATTCGGCCTTTGCGATGCGGTTGATGGCCCCGAATGCAATGCGTCGCTCTGTGGTGATCGCGGTCTGCGCGTATGTGATCGCGCCCGACAGTCTCCACGGTCCGTCCGTCCATCCGCCATACAGACCGAGATGGAACCCGTCGCTGTCAAATCCCGACACGCGTGCGTCGATTTCGCCTTGGCTGCGGATGAAACCAAAGCTCAGGCCAACGACCGCATCGCCACGGGCCAGGTCGACCGGGCCTTCGTAGCCAATAGCCACGCCCGCTGACTGCGAGGTGAGTTTCGCGGCGTTGCCGTCACCATCGACGATGGTGCGTGCGCCAAGCGGTGCAATCCACGCCTTGAATCCGCCTTGAACCGGATCAGCACGGAAGGCCAGCTGCGCAGGCGCGGCTGGCGGGGCTGCCCGGTCGGATGTGATCCCCGAGGCCCCCTGGTTCCGCAGAAGTCGCGAGAACAGTCCTGTGGATTGGTTGACGATATGCTGCCCAGAGGCGTGGATTTCGCCTGACGTCAGGTCAAAGGCCACGCGTGCGGCGGGGGCCGACAGCATCAGGATCTGATTGTAGACAACCAGCGCGTCGCCGCTCTGGTCAAGATCATCAAGTCCTGTTGCGGCCTGCCGCTGGTTGAACGTGTCGGCAACCACAGGGAAAAGGCCCGGCGACGGGGGAGGTGGTGGCGGCGGCGGAGGTGGCGGCGGAGGCGGCGGAGGTGGTGGCGGCGGAGGCGGCGGAGGTGGTGGCGGCGGAGGTGGGGGTGGAGGCGGATTGACACCCCGATTGATGACAAGGATCACGGCATCAGAGTTGGAATAATCCAGCGTCGGCGTGATGAACGCAGACTGCGAGACAGCCCCAGAGAACGCGCCGGTGACACCGTTACCGGCAGTCAGGATCGTGTAGGTTTGGCCATCCTGATAGCTTGTTTCGGGGTCCAGCGCGAAGACGCGCACCGTTCCGCCCTGGATCGTCGCCGCTCCGGTGGCGCGCAGAAGATCGCTGCTTCCATCCCCGGCAATCTCTGTATCGAAGACCGAACCGGCGGAAAAGATCACGTCCCCGTTTACGTCCAGCGTTCCGATGGACAGACCGGGGGCGACGACGCCGCTGCCCGACACGGACAAATCACCGACCGTTCCCGTTCCCGAAAGGATGCCGTCGCGCACATTGAGCGTACCGCCCAGAGTTCCGATGATGGCCAGATTGCCACCGTTCAGATCGGCAAGCCCGGTAAATCCAGCGCCGTCCCCGACATAACGGGTTGTGCCGGACATGAAATTCAACTGACCTGCCCCTTCGAGGCCTGGGTTGAACGTGAAGTCCGTCGATGTGTGGTTAAAGTTGATCGCGCCGTCTCCGGCGCCAAACAATACCCGGCTGGTCATGAATTGACCCGGCGCGCTTGGGGCGCCTGGCCCGCCGATATTCAGGCGTCCGACCGATCCCGCCTCAAGCGCGAGGGTAACACCCCCGGTGCCGGTGTGGTTGTATACCGCACCGTCGAACAGGTTGAAGACGCCGATGCCTTCGTCGCCGATCCGGCTGCCATCCGTTCCGTTGTTGAACACGTTGCCGGTGTCATCCAGGCGTGACCCGGCACCGGACAGGTTGATCGTGCCGATGGCACCGGGATCATTGCCCAGCCGCACGCGCGGCCCGGTATAGACCGCCCCATTGGATATGATCAGGGTCGAGTCGCCTTCACTGCCAAGTCAGGCCACCACCGGTGACAACTCGGGTATTGGCGCCGTCAAACAGCAGCGTCGAGACGCTGGCAGGGTCGGAGCCCGCGAAAATGAACGAAGTCGTCGTCAACTGCGCACCATCGGTCACTTCGAGGACCGACATACCGGGATTGCGGCCCACCGAGATCAGATCGTTGAATGTCGCGGTGGTCCCCGCGCCACGGATAACCATGGTGTGGCTGCCAGTCGAACTGCCCAGGCCAAATCCCAGGCTGCCCTGGGCCGTCAGAGTTGCCCCGTCAAGGATGGCCACGCGCGTCGTGCCTTCGACCAGGACAATACCGTCGCCGAGAACAAGGCTTGAACCGGCGCCGGTGACCGTCAGGGTCGAGTTTGCACCCGGGTCATCGCCAAGGAACAGGTCGTTCAGAAAGGTTGCGTTGCCGCCGTTCGAAATCGTGAAGACCGACGTACCATTGCGCCCCAGCCGATGCAGTATGGCATCGTCCACCACTTCTTCCATGCTGGAT
This sequence comes from Paracoccaceae bacterium, assembly GCA_034670345.1. GTDB lineage: Bacteria > Pseudomonadota > Alphaproteobacteria > Rhodobacterales > Rhodobacteraceae > Antarctobacter. The sequence continues at coordinate 38,312 of JAXMNQ010000042.1, forward strand.
CCGGGACCGTCGATCAGGATGGTGCCGGACGAACCGCTTTCACGCGCAAGGCTCAGACCGCCTGCAAACTCAAGCCGGCCTCCATCGACAATTTCAATCGCGCCGGCGCCGGAGTTCCCCACGGCAACGGGCAAAAGGTTTGACCAGAGGCTGTTTGCCCCGGAGACACGCACAACACCGTTCACACCGGCAATGTCGCCGATGCGGACGGTTTGCCCGGACGTACTGCCTGCAAGCCCGGTGGTCAGCCGCCCGCCATTGACGACGTCGATCCGGCCGTCGCCCTCGACGCCGACGAAGATCGTCCTGACAAGTCCCACTCCGGAATTGACGCCGTCGATCGTCAGCGAACCGGTTGAGCCAACCGAACGACCAAGCTGCGTTTGCGTGAAACTTGCAAGCAGGCCGCCGTCTTCCACACGCACGCGGCCGTTGCCTTCGGCGCCGATCGCCAGAAGGGCGTTGGGGCTGGAGGAAGAATTTATCCATTGCGACGATGCCCCGGTGATCACCACCGTTCCATCGCCGACCCCGGGGAATCCCGGTGGATTGTTGAAGGCCCCGACAATCGCCCCGCCGCTTTGCAGGGTGCCGCCGTTGCGGACGGTGAACATCCCGGTGCCGACATTCCCGACGGTCAGGCCCGTCCCCGCACGCAGAAGCGAGCCATCACCATCCACAACCACCGTGCCGACGCTAGGCCCGAGAGCCCCAACCGTGGTTGGACCTTCGGAAATGGCCCGCCCCCCGTTGGTGACATTGAGAAAGCCGTTCCCCTCGAAACCAACAGAGAACACATTGTTGTTTGTCACGTCAGTCTTAAGAATTTCGGACCCAGGACCGTCTACATTGATCGTCCCGATGACACCCACATCGCTTGCGATAGAGACCTGTGCGCTCGACACGGTGGCGCCGCCGGTGATGTTCAGTTCGCCAGCACCGGCCTGCGCGACATTGAGGTTGATCGTCGCCACGACAGAAGCGCCGTTGCCAACATTCAGGACGCCAAGGCCCGTTGTGCCATCGTTTACGGCCAGCGTGTCAGTTTGAAGCGTGCCCGCCCCTGTCACCGTAAGAACCGCATCATTGCCGTTCGAGACGAACAAGTCGTCGGCTATTGCACCGGGCACCGAGATCACGGCCCCATTTGGGATCAGCGTGTCGATGATCGCTTCGCTGGTAACACCGGGTACGCCATTGGTCCAGTTCAGTGGCTGGAACCAATCGGTCGAGGTAGCGCCCGTCCAGTCGGTGTCTTGTGCCGATGCCACCACAGGAATCGAAAGACAAAGGGCAATCAAAGAGACTCTTGATGCAATTCGTTTTCGATGCGCTGTCCCACAACGAGGCGCGTTCCGGGAACAAATTTTTACAAGCTTCATCAATTTTCTCCGGCAAACAACGATTGCGTCCGGCAAAATGCAGGGGTCGTTAGTTGGCACTGATTAATACGTGCAAGAATCGACTTGGCAAGGCTGTTTCAATGGGCTCCCAATTTTGGCTCAGGCTCAAATAATGTGTTGTCTGCGGCAGCGCGGCCTTCGTTCAGTGCCACTTTTCAAGTAAACGGATTTCATGCGGGTGTAGTGCGATGCCGGTTTCATGCCTGTTGGGCTGCGCGTGACAGAAAACAGGGAGGTCGGCACTGCGATTGGGTTCGATGCCGCGATTTCGATGGCCGGTGCTGACTGTTCGGCTTGCAGGGTCAGGATGCATTGATGTTCGCTGAGGTGCGTGATTCACGACCCGGAAAACGGAGCGGTGAATTGAGCGACCTTTACTGGCTGACCGACGAACAGATGGCCAAGCTTTCTCCTTTCTTCCTGAAGTCGCACGGCAAGCCACGTGTCGATGACAAACGGGTGTTGAGTGGAATCAGTTCGTCCTGAACAACCATTAGGCCGCTGATCTTGTTGACAAACGGATCGACTTTTTTGGTCATAAGTGCCAGTTTCGGTATTGTCTCGGTGGGAACCTTGCAATTTTGAACCATGACATGAAGCCGCGAAAGCCCACCCCGGACCAAGACGATCTCCTGCGTGCCCGATTGGTCGAAATGATCGACATGCGGCATGAGTTGGTGAAGCTGGAATCCTTGATCGACCGGGATATTTTCGAGCGGTAATGGCTCGGGTTCGTTCCATCCCATACCGGTCGTCCGGCGACCCTGCCGCGTTTGGTTGCGGTTTGTGCTAACCCTCGAAAATAACGACAAAATCCGGCCACAGCCGGATCGGGAGAACGCTTTCGCGAGGGCAAGTGGCGGAGGGGATGAGCCTGACGTCGAACCTGCTCTCGCTTGCAACACATGGATCGCGCGCAACTATTCATTCTCCGGGATGCGCAATGTAACTTCGAGAAGACCAGCTTCTCAGCCGCCCACAAATCCGGGAAGACGGTTGTTCAAAGCACAAAATCCTCCGCCGTCAGCCCGGTGACATTGGCCACCCGGATTTCTGCGTCCTGTGTGCCGTCGCCGTTGGCGTCCAGCTGCACGATGGTCGAGCCGGTCGGCGTCTCGAACAGCCGCAGTTCCGGGTTGCCCGAGGGGGCGAAACCGACGGTGCCGCGGAATTCGAAAACGCCCGGGCTGAGGCCCGCCACGACGATCAGGTCCAGCCCCTGTTCGAAGTCGAGGATCTGGTCGCGGTTCGCACCGACCGCGGTTTCGGCCAGGCTGCGAAAGACGAAATTGTCCGCGTCCTGGCCGCCGGTCAGCAAGTCCATGCCCGGCCCACCGGCAAGGTCGTCCTCCCCGGCGCGGCCTCGCAATATGTCGTTGCCATCGCCGCCTTCGAGCACGTCATCACCTGCGCCGCCATCCAGGATGTCGTTGTCGCCCTCGCCAAAGAGCTGGTCCGCGCCGTCCTGGCCCACCAGGATGTCATTGCCTGTGCTGCCAAGCACCGTGTCATTGCCCGAGCCCCCGTTGACCGTGTCGGCATTGTCGCCGCCGTCCAGGCTGTCGTCGCCGGCGCCGCCAAAGATCGTGTCATTGCCGACGCCGCCCGCCAACGTGTCGTCGCCGCCGTGTCCCGCCAGCAGATCGTTGCCCGCGAACCCGGTGAAATCGTCGCTGCCTTCGGCGCCGATCAGCGTGTCGTTGCCGATCCCGCCGATGACTTGTCCGCTGACGACGCCGTTGCCGGTGGCGCGGAAGAGGTCGTTGTTGTCGCCAAGGTCGACATCGCCGGTCACAGAGCCGCCGTTGATCATGATGTCATCGCCGGACTGGAGGGCGACATCGCCGGAGATCAGGCCTGTGTTGCGCAACGTCTGGATGCCGGACTCCCCGTTCACGTCGCCGATCAGCGTGCCGGTGTTGACCAAAAGGACGCCGGTGCCGCCAGTGTTGTTGAAATCGACCGACGAGAAGCCGCCGCGCACGCTGCCGTGATTGACCACAACAGAGGATTCGTCGCCGTCCAGCAGAAAGATGCCGTAGGCCTCGCCGTCGATCACGCCGGATGCGCCGTTGACCACGTTTGTCCCGACAGTGTTGGCGTTGGCCGCAACGTAGATGCCGGTTTCTCCGTTCAACGCCCCGGTGTTGATGATCTCGTCGCCCCCTTCGGCCAAGATCGCCTGGGTGCCGGACAGGATATTTCCCGAGTTCATGATGCGGAAGGTCCCCGGACTCCCGGTGTGACAGATGCCGCGATTGGTCGAGTTGATGTCCCCGCTGTTGACGATGCCCCCGTCTTCGGAGGTGGTGTAGATCCCGTAAAACCTGGCCGTGATCGACCCGGAGGAAGATGCGTAACCGATGTCCGAAAAGAACTGGATCGCATTGCCGGCACGTGAGGTGACGTCGCCCGAGTTGGTGATGGTCGTCGCGGCGGCCCCGGCCCCCACGTAGATCCCCGAGGCCCGCGTGTTGATCACACCGGAGTTGTCGACACTTCCGAAGCCGCTGAGGAAAATGCCCTCATCGTCCGTCGTGATGATGCCCGCGTTGGTCACGTTTCCGTTGTCGCCGTTGAGGTAGATGCCGGTATCGCGCGCGTCGATGTCGCCCGCGTTCGACACAAGCCCGCCATCGCCGGCGATCTCGATTCCGCGGGCATTCTGGGACATGATCTTGCCAAGGTTGTCGACCATGCCGTCCGTTCCTTGCAAGAAGATCGCGGCGTTTGACTGGGAGGGATGATGCCCGTGTTCAGCACCTGCTGGTTGCCCAGGCCGGACGATGTTATCGTCGAAGAAGACGCATAGATGGCAAAGGTCGCACCGGAAATCGCGCCCGCGTTGGTCACGACAAGGCTGTTTTAGCCCTGGATCGCCTCTTCGGCCTCGCCGGTGATGAAGCCGTCGTTGATGACCGTCGTGTCGGCGTCCGTGAACTCGATGCCGGTGGATCCGGTGATCGAGCCCGAGTTGCTGACGCGGAAATCGGCGGCCTGGATGAACAGGCCGTCATCCGCGCCCGCGACCGCGCCCGAGTTGTCGAAGGTCGAGCCGTCGGACAGGCCGGAGACCTCCAGCCCGCGGCTCTGGCCCACGATATGACCGGAATTGGTGCCGGTGAAATTCGCGCCGTCGATGTAAAGTCCGTCATCGGTGGCAGTGATCGTGCCGGTGTTGATGAAGGTAGAATTGCCGGTCGTGCCGTCGAAGTTGCCAAGGTGAACGCCGTGGGCGCTGGACACGATGCTGCCGGTGTTGCTCACCTGCCCGCCGTCCCCCATGAAGATGGCGGTCGATGACGAGGTCATCGACCCGTTGTTCCCCACGATGGACTGCGTGGACAGGGCCCCCCTTAAGGGGTCACGTTCAGCGAGACGGCATTGCTGCCCGCCACTATGGCGCCGTCGTTGGTCAGCAGAATGTTGCTGCCAGTGCCACGAATGCCGTCAAAGTCTGCGGCGATCTGGCCATTCAGGCCGATCGTGATTTCGTGATACGAAGTGTCGTTGAGGTTGATGCCGTTCTGGCCGTCCGATCCGACATAGCCGTCGATCAGCATGGTGTGCGCGTTCGATCCGGTGTTGACGTCGATCCCGTCGAAGCCGTCGGAGAGCAGGTAGAACCCGTCGCGCTGGATGACCGTACTGTTGGTCTGGGCATTGGTGATGTCGAGGGCGTCGTTGACGGCTGTGTTCACGTTGCCGGGGAGAATGATTGCCGTGGTTTGGTGTCCTTTGCAGAAAATCGTGATCACTGCATCCGGGTCTGTACGAGCGGCAAAAATCGTCAAATCCGTTTCAAACAATACGCCCCCGCCGCGGAACGCAGCCCCAGACTAGCACCTTTTGCGTGTCCCGTCCGATCCAGAGCCTTGGTCGGACTGGCATCGGGGGCGCCCGCAACGGGGAATTCCGCAGACCGCCGCCCGTCATCCGGGCGGAGCGTCTTGCCATGTCGCGCGTCCGGCGATCAGGCGTCGAGGCGATACTTGAGGGAAGGCAGGGCCCCGATGTTTCGCTGGCGCGGCTGCTGGAGTAATCACCGTCAGATTGGCTCGGGCAACGCCACCAGTTCTCTTGATCGACAAAGCCGGCACAAAGCCGTCGTCGGTCACGGTGATCGGCGCTGCGGTTCAGCTTACCCGATGCGGGCAATGGCGCGCTGGAGTTGGCTGACTGCGCCTTGGGCGCTTCTGGTCAACCACTGCGACAGGTTGCGGTAGCCCATGCTGCGCCCTTCCAAGTGACCGGCGTAACGTAGACGACGCTCTCATCGACGCTGAACATTACGTCACCGTTCTGGATATTTACCTGGAGCTTCATCGCGCGTTTGGCCAGTTTTCATCGGTCTGGCGCCTCCTGGCGCTTCACCACGATTATCCGGCAACAACCGGGTTGGTCAGTATTCCCACGCCTTCAAGCTCAATTTCCATCACGTCGCCCGGCGAAATCTCGCCGACGCCTGATGGTGTGCCGGTGATGATGACATCGCCGGGCAAGAGCGTTATCGCCTGGCTGATGTAGCTGACCAGATAGGGCACCGAAAACAGCAGGTCCGACGTGCTTGTCGATTGCCGCGTCTCTCCGTTCAGTCGCGCCTCAAGCCGAAGATCCGCCGGATCGAGGCCCGTCGCGATGAAAGGTCCGAGTGGGCAGAAGGTGTCGTAACCCTTGCCGATCAACAGGCAGCCCTGATCCATTTCCTCCTTCTGGATCACCCGTTCGCTGATATCGTTGGCGCAGGTAAATCCCAGAATGGCCGAGGGCGCGTCCCCTGGTGCAATTCGGCGGCATCTCCGACCGATGACCACCGCAAGTTCCGCCTCATAGTGAATCACCTGGCCTTCGGGTGGAAAGATTACCTGATCGCCGGGGCCAACAACGGCGGTGCCGGGCTTCATGAACAACATGGGACGAGTTGGTGTGGACATGCCCATTTCTGCGATATGGGCGACATAGTTGGCACCGACCCCGAAAATGCGCGGGGCCGCAAGGGGCGACAGCAATTTGACGGCGTCGAGGCTGTCCGTGTCGCCGGTTGGGGTCGGGCCTTCGAACGGTGTTCCGTTCATGCGGCGCAAAATGCTGCCATCCAGATGGCCGTAAAATGTGTCGCTGCCGACCTGGTAACGCGCGATCTTGGTCATGGGGTAACTCCGGTTGATCCGTTGAAATGTTCCGGGGCGGCAAAGGGCGTTTTGTCCCAGCCATCCACAGGAGCCACACCGTCGTGGGCGACAAAACGGCAGGCAAACCGGGTGGTCTCGCCGGGGTGCAGGGTCCGGGCGGTGTCCCGGATCGCGCCTGTGGTGATCACGCCCCAATCGGCGACAAACCAGGCCAGCGGCGCGGCCGCGTCCGGGATCACCGAGATGCCCGCCACGGCGTCCCCGCCAACGGGTCCGGAATACGCCACCCGGGCGGTGTCGCGCACTGCGATGTTTGCGGCCCCCCGATTGCCCCGGTTGTCCACCGGCGCAGAGTCCGGTTGCAGGGCAAGCGCGTCGGCCACGCGAGCATTGAACCAGGCATGACGGGTCGGCCCGAGCGCGATTGCAACCTCCCCGGCGGGCGTCACCTCACATGTCACATCCAGAATCAGGGCGTCCTTCATCGGGGTCAGCACGGTCCAGCGCGTCTCTGTCAGGACGGGCCGCCCGGCATCTGCCCCCCATTCCGCCGGGCCGATCCAGTCGAGCTTTTGTTCGACAAGCGCTGCGGTATCGCTTTGGGCCGCCAGCCGCAGCCCTGTCTGCACGATGCGCCCGGGCGCGCGGCCCTGGAAAACATCATCGACATAAAAACAATAATCGTAGCGCTCGATCCCGTCCGGACCCTGCATCAGCAGACCGACATGATCCGATGCAATCCAGATGCCGGAGTGATGCGGATGATCGGCGGGCCGTTCGGCGGTCACGATCTGTCCCGAAGGTGTCCAGACCGGGTGCAGGCAAGGCCGGAACCGCGCGCGCGTGAAGGCGCAGAGCGGTGCGCCGTCAAATGTCAGCAGATCCCGACCGCCGCCGGAAAAGGCCCCGGGCGGAAGCGCAATCCCGACCGGGGCAAGCCTGAACCGTTCGCTCATCGGCGCGCCCCTCGCATGCTGTCACGTCCGCTTTTCGGCCATCGCCTGCGCTTGCATCGCCAGATCGCAGACGGTGAAGGTCCGCGCTTGCGGACAGGCGGTTTCGGTCCGGTGAACGACATCGTGGGCGATATCGCGGAAGTACGGCAGGTCGGCGCCCTGGCAGTCGATATGTTCGCACCGGTCATTGGTGACCAGAAACAGGTGATCGGTGCCGGGGCGCCCATCGACATCGACATATTTGCGCAGCTCGATCGTGCCCTTCGTCCCGTTCAGGAAAAGCCGGCCGTCGCCCCAGTTCGGCAGGGCGTCGGCGGTGTACCAGTCCAGCCGGATATAGGCCTGGGCGCGCCCGCCCCGCAGCACGATCTCGCCGAAATCCTCAAAGCGCGGATGGTCCGGGTTGGCAAAGTTGCCGGTGGCGGAATGCACGACCTCGGCCTCTGTCAGATCCGCGAAATGCAGGAACTGCTCGATCTGGTGGCTGCCGATATCGGTCAGGATACCGCCATAGGTCGCGGCATCGAAGAACCAGTCGGGGCGGGTGGCGGCGTTCAGACGGTGCGGGCCAAGCCCGGTCATGTGCACCAGATCGCCGATCTCACCCGCGCGCAGCAACTGGGTCGCCACGGTTGTCGCGGCAACCTCGAAGCGTTCCGAAAAATCGACCGACCAGAACCGGCCCGAGTCGCGCACAGCCGCGCGCAGATCGTCAAGTTCGGCGGGCGTGATGCAGCCGGGCTTGTCGGCCATGACGTCCTTGCCGCGATGCATCGCCTTGACTGCGAGGGCGGCGCGATCCTGCGGCTTGCAGGCAATCAGGACCAGGTCAACGGTTTCATCGTCCAGCAGGTCACTGGCAGACGCTGCGCGCGGCAGGTCCGGGAACCGTTTGGCGAACCCCGCCAGCGGCTGCGGATCACCCTCGCTCCACCAGCCGACGGGGGTGGCGCCCGCGTCGATCATGCCTTGGGTCATTCCGTAGATGTGGCGATGATCAAGGCCGAGGACGGCGAATCTGACTGAAGCGTTCATTATGAATCCTGTAGATTGACCTGGCGCCCCAAGGCGGCAGACCGGGTGATTACGTCGATCAGGGCATGGACGGCAAGCGCCTTGCGTCCGGTGACGGCCGGAGGTCTGGACGCGGCAATCGCCATGGCGAAATCCTCGATCAGGTCGCGATGCCAGTCGCAGGGAAACGCCATCGGATCGGCCCCGCCGCCGGTGCCCGCGCTTTCGCCGACCGTTTCGGTCCGACCGTCGCGCCAGGTAACGGTCAGGACCCCGCCCTGCAACGACGCAGTTGCCTTGGTGCCGTCCAGGGTGATGCTTTCCTCGGCTCCGGGATAAGTCGCCGTTGTTGCCACGATGGACCCGACCGCGCCAGAGCGGAATTCGACGCCCGCCGTGGCAAAATCTTCTGTCTCCATCCGGTGGGCCCGCGACGTCGCCGTCATGGCTTGAACGGTCAGCGCCGGCCCCGTCAGGCTCAGCATCAGGTCCAGCAGGTGGATCGCCTGGCTGATCAGCACGCCACCGCCATCACGTTCCAATGTGCCGCGACCGGGTGTGTCGTAATAGGCCTGATCGCGCCACCACGGCACCAGCGCACGAACCAGCGTCAGGTCGCCCAGCTCATCCGTCTCGACCAGCGCACGCAGACGTTGCGCGCCCTTGCGAAACCGGTGCTGGAACACCACGCCGAGGGTCACGCCGCGCGCCTCGCAAAAATCGACGATGTCCGTAGCAGCGGCCAGAGTGCGTTCGATGGGCTTCTCCAGCAGGACATGTTTGCCCGCGTTGGCCATCCGGGTCACGATCTCCAACCTCTGGTTCGGAGGCGTGGCGACGATTACGGCGTCTGTCCCGGGATCGTCGGCAATGGCGTCGAGGCTGTCGAACACCGCAAACCCGAATTGCTCCGATACTGCGTCGGCCTTGGCACGGCTGCGGTTGTAGACGCCAGAGACCTCGACCCGCCCGCGCAACTGATCCAGAGCCATCAGATGCGGCTTTGTTGCCATTCCAAGGCCGATCACGGCAAGGCGGGTATAGGGTGTTGCGGGCATCGGCGGGCGTCCTTGGTTACGGGCCAAAAAGTGCGATGGGGGTCAATGTCAGCTGAGGGATGAACGTGATCAGCAGCAAAACGGCGAGTTGCGCCGCAATAAAGGGCAGGATCGCCCGGAACACGGCACTCGATTCCGCGCCGCCGACGCGCGCGGTCGTAAAGACCAGCACCCCCAGCGGCGGGGTCAGGGCGCCAATCACCAGATTGATCACGATGATGATGCCAAAGTGCAGCGGATCGACACCGACCGCCACCACGACGGGCACCAGGATCGGCACCAGGATCACCAGCGCCGCGATCATCTCGATGAACAGCCCGACGAACAGCAGGAAGGCGTTGATCAGCAGCAACAGCGTCACCGGATCGCTGGTCAGCGACCCCAGCCAGGCGGCGATCTTTTGCGGCGCCTGCTCGAACGTCAGGATCCAGGCGAAGGGCGAGGCGGCGGCGATGATGACGGCGACAGCCACGGTATCTTCGGCCGCCTCGCGCAGGGCGCCGGCGAAGTTCCGCACTGTCAGGCCGCGATAGATCAGCGCGCCGGTGAAGATCGCGAAGACAAACGCCATCGCCCCGGCTTCGGTCGCGGTGAAGACACCGAACCGCACCCCGCCGACGATCAGCACCGGCAAGGCAAGTGCCGGAAGCGCCATGGACAGCGCCGACAGCCGTTCACGCCCCGACGACCGGGCATGCCCGCCGCCATAGCCGCGGATCCGCGAAATGATGTAGACGACGATGGACAGCGCCGAGGCGACCATCAGACCCGGCACAATGGTGCCGACAAACAGCGCCCCCACCGACACCGAGGCAAGCGCGGCGTAGATGATCAGCCCCAGCCCCGGAGGGATCATGTTGGCCAGGGTCGAGGAGGCCGCAGTCAGCGCACAGGAAAAGGCCCGGTCATAGCCGTGTTCCTCCATCTGCGGCACCAGCAGCTTGGCGGTGGCAGAGGCGTCGGCGGTAGACGAGCCAGACACGCCGGCCAGCATGACATTGGTGACGATATTGGCCTGACCCAGCCCGCCACGGAAATGGCCGACCAGATGCCAGGCCAGATCGACGATGCGCCGGGTAATGCCGCCTGCATTCATCACAGACGCGGCCATGATGAAGAACGGAATGGCCAGCAGGGTAAAGGAATTCAGCGCGCCCGACATGTTCTGTGTGATGATCACCAGCATGGTATCGGGCAGCGGCGACAGCGCAGCGAAAGAGCCGAAGACCAGCGCGAACATGATCGGCACTTCGGCAAAGATCAGCACCAGACTGACCAGCATCAGAACCGTCGTCGTCTTTGCGCCGCCAAGCAGCACATCGCTGCCATGGCGCAAGCCATAATAGGCCGCCAGCCCGGCCAGAACGATCACCGGGCCGATCCAGATGGCCCGCGATGTCGTCGGGCGGGCCAGGAACACCAGCGCCAGACCTGCCCCGACGGGCACGGCCATGAACATGTACCTGAGCGGTATGCGCAGCGCTGGCAGCACCTGCATCGCGCGGTTCATGAAGTCGATGCCGTGGATCACCATGATCCAGCACGACGTGGCGATCACCAGTTGCACGAACACCGAATGGACCCGCTGCGGTATCTCCGGCAGCGCCTTGACGAACAGCGAAATGGCAATGTGCCTGTTGCGGCCGACCAGGCCCGCCATCCCCAGGAACATCGCCCAGACGAACAGGAACTGGGCCAGTTCCTCGGGCCAGGGCAGGGACGCGTTCAGCACGTAGCGGCAGAAGACCTGCAGCACCGCGATCAGCGCCGAGGCCAGCACCATCAGCACTGTCACCGTCTCGAGCGTTCGGTCGAACAGACCGTAAGCCCTGTCGGATGCCGCGATCAGGGCGGAACGGGATTTGGCGACGGGCATGGCGGGGACTTCCTGTGACGACAGCCTGTCGGCTGGCACGCGAATATTCGATCGGAACCGTGAATTCACCCTTCGCGGTTCCGATTTCTGTTTTCGCAGCCCGACCTAGCCGAGGGCGCGGATCTTCGCGATCATATCGGCGGTTTCCGCGCTGACAGCGCTGACCTGATCGAACAGCGGTGCTGTCTTGGCCTCCCACGCCGCTTTCTGCTCGTCCGAGAACGGGTGCACGGTGCAGCCCACGGCCTTCAGGTCCTCCAGCGCCTTGTCAGCGCCTGCGCGGTTGGCGGTACGCTGCTCGGCGAACACTTCTTTTGCGCTGTCACGGCAAAGGGCCTGCAGGTCTTCCGGCAGGCTGTCCAGCCAGGCAGCGTTCATGCGGATGGCCTTGGGCAGGAACCAGTGGTACGAGGGCAGGATGTTGGTTGCCTGCTCGTGCCATTTGAAGCCCAGGATCGAGAAGTAATCGGAATCAAGTCCGTCGATGACGCCGGTTGAGAGGGCGGAATACTGCTCGGAATACGGCAGCGGGGTCGGGTTGGCCCCCAGCATCTTCCAGAAATCGACCCAGATGCGCAACTCCGGCACCCGCAGCTTGACGCCCTGCAAACTGTCCAGATCGGTCACCGGATCCTTGGTCAGAAGGTGGCGGAACCCGGCCTCGCCATAGGCGATGAATTCCACGCCGGTCTTTTCCCGTGCAATCCGGCTGCATTCCTCCCCAAGTTCGCCCTGCAGAACGCGGTCCACGTGGGCCTCATCCTTGTAGATGAAACCGGGCGCGCCGCCGAATGCCGCGATTTCGGGGGCAATGGCCTCTTCGCTGTCCGGGCCCGCGGCAGTGACCTGGATGGTGCCGATACGGCTGCCTTCCAGCAGTTGCGACAGGCCGCCCAACTGGCTGGCCGGGAAATGCTGTGCATCGATACGTCCCTCAGAGCGCTCGTTCAGGATGCCGGTCCATTTCTCGAACGCATTGGTGAACGGAGAGCCGATAGCCTCGGAGTGGGCGACCTTGCAGACGAATGGGCTCTGCGCCCAGGCGCTCCGCATAAGCAGGGGCGTGGCCAGGGCGGCAGCACCGCCTGTCATAAAGACCCTTCGTGCAACTGCTGTAGAATTTGATGTAGTCATGGTCGCTCCTCCTTGGTGCGTCGGGATAGGCAGACCTGCCGATTGCCCGATCTTTGGTTTAATGGGACGTCACGGGCGGCAACAGCGCGGAAATGCCCCCGCTGGTTTCCTCCGGCCCGCGCCTCTGGCCAATCGGCGGATATCCGGAGATTGCATCAGGATCATGGTCAGACAGCAAGACATGGCAGGGGAAAGTCCGGAACGGGGTTTTCGCGTCTTCCGGTCCCACTGTACGCTGCCGCGCCTCTGCGTCCAGCAGAACTGCGGCAAGGGCCACCATCTCGTTGTAGTCTCCAAAATACTGTCCTTCGCCCAAAGACCCACAAGAGTCTTTCCCGACATTTCGAAGATTTGCGAAATGCACCCGGGACACTAATTGACGTGCGATCGCGACCAAAGATCCGGTTCTTGAACTCGGCCATTCTGACCAGGGAGAACCGCAATCCTGTGCCGCCGCGCTTCAGCTGGTGCACCGGATCGGTGCGGGCCCATTCGATCAGAAGTATGAACTGACAACAGATCCTGATGATGACGCAGGCTGCGGGGATGGCCCTGGACTGTCGGGAACCGGCGGGCAACCTGCCCGAACTGGCGCTGCCGCTCATGTCCTCGCGGGCAGGCACGCTTTCGGCCGCGCCTCCGTCAAGGCCCGGATCAGTATCGTGAATGAGAGCAATGGGGATCCGATTTGCCTCGACGTCCGAACCCTCGTCATACGGGGGCTCATGCAGCGCGGTGACAATGCCAATGACACCAGTCTCCGCGATTTTTGGCAGGGTGAGCCGGTCGATCGCTCCAGACCAATGCCAACTTTCGATCATGACGCGGCGAGTTCATGTCGGTCGGCGACGCGATTGGCGCCGGTACCTTGAAGTGAGCAAATGCGGACGAAACGATCGCGCAGTAAACAAAAAAATTGCGGATTCTTGTGGACGAGCCGGTATGGATTTTTCAAACGCAACCCTCCCCCCAAGATGGTTACCCGAAACGTATTGAATTATATGGGTTTATGCTAGGGCGTTGATATTGTCAACGAGGGTGCGAAAGTGCAAGCCAACTCCCTTTGGTCAACGTTGAACAAGGCCGACGCGGTGATCTGCGGTGCCATTGATCGGTCGGCGATATCGTCGATTGCGCGGCGCGCCCGTGACAGGCACTCGAACAACAGGAACAAATTGGCCCTCAGGCGGGCCAGGATCTTGCGGATGTTGTGCCCGCAGGCGCACAGCACAGCGAAGATCGCGTCGACTTTAGTCCCTTTGAGCGGGCAGCGCGCGAGGCGGCCGTCGATTTTCATGTGGCCGATCTCCGGCTCAATCGCGCTGCGCCGTCGAAGCTGTGCGTTGAGCCCTTTGGCAGAGGTCGGCGAGCTTCACCAGCTCGTGCCGCATGTCGGTCATATCGACCAAGCGAGGCCGGAGGAGATCATCTTGTTCTTCAGGACGCGAACGGGGCTTCATGGCGGAATCCCAAACTCCAGCCTTTTCAATTGAATCCTACGAAAGCCTGCAGGTGGAAGCCAGTGAAGCCTCAAATTTATAGCGTGTCTTCAGAGACATGCCGGTTAGTCAAGCCGAACAATCGACGGTTTTACGGTCGATCCTGAAATGCCGTGCTGCCCCACTCTTGTTCATTCCATCGACATGGCACGCAAACCGCACACGACCATAAAGCTCCTCAAGGGCACCTCGATTTAATGCTGCCCTTTGCCGCCTCTGAGCGCAGGACGGCGTCTCGCAGGGTCACGTGCGGCGTGACGGCGGTCGACTTGCTATGCCAAGTGGGCTGAAGGCGCGCGTTTTCGGCCCTGACGTTGGTGTGATGTGGTTTGCGCCGGCTCAGGGCCGCCCGCAGCGTCCCGCTTGGCTCCAGCCGGGCATGGATACAGGTTCCGCAACTGCGTGAAGCGGCGCATGTTGTTGGTGAGGTTCTTCGGGCCGATCCTCATCGTCGCCCTGCAGAAGCCGATGCTGCGCACGAGCTTGCCGCCCATGTCGTTGGTCTGGACGCCGAAGACATGCTCGACACGGACGCGGACGGTTGATTTGGTGCGGTTGCTCCGCTTCGCCTGTTCACCCAGCGGCTTGCCGCGCGCGCCCTTGCGATGGATGCGGCTGCGCAGTTTGCGGGCGCGCAGCTTGTCTTCCACCTCCTTGGATCGGTAGGCGGCGTCCGCCCACACCCCCGCGCCGGTGTTGCCCTGCATCAGCAGGTGATCCACCGCCTGGCTGTCGTGGACCGCGGCATCCGTGACGTGATAGCGCCGCACCAGCTTGTACTTCCTGTCCACGTTCACGTGGTTTTTGTAGCCATAATGGCTCTTGCCATGCTTGCTCGGTGGGAAAACAGTCCCCCGGACTGTTTTCTGATCCACCTCTCTCCAGCGTGCGTCTATGTCCTTGTGATTGCGCTTGGCCGGCTTGTCGGCCCAGTCCTGGGGCATGTCCCCCTTCTTGATGGCCTTGTTCTCATCCCGCGTGTTGCGGTTCTTCGGGACCGGTACGATGGAGGCGTCGAGGATCTGGCTGCCGCGTGCGATGCAGCCCTGACGGGCCAAGTACCCGTCAAATAAAGCGAACTGGTCTTCCATCTTGCCGGCCTTCACCAAGGCCTCGCGATACAGCCACACCGTCTTCGCGTCCGGCACGCGATCCCCGAGGCCAAGGCCCAAAAACCTCATGAACGACAGCCGGTCGCGGATCTGGTACTCGATCTGGTCGTCCGAGAGGTTGTACAGCGCGCCCAGCAAAAGCGTCTTGAACATGAGCACCGCGTCCATCGGCTTACGCCCTGCGCGGAACTTGCGCTGCGCGGCGGACTTGCGCCAGACGCCTTCGAGCACCGGCCGAAACTCTTCCCATGGCACCACGGCGTCGATCGCCACCAGAAGATCTTTCTTGGAATCGAGGCTCGCGTAGCGATCCGAAAGGTCGAAAAAGCCCATCTGCGCCATCCCAGCCTCCATCTGACGTGTCATCACCCCGAGGATACTCCGCCGTCAGCTGGTGAGCAATTTTTGGAAGTGCCCTTAAGCCCCGATAGGGCAGCCCCCTGTACCCGCATTCCACAAGTAACTTGATGTTTTCGCGCCGCCGATTGCCCGTAACGTTTTATATTTCAGTATGTTAATCGGGCTGAAGGTGACGGATTCACACTGCACGACACGGGTGGTTGAGGGCTACGAAAGGTGATTTTCTGGAGGACTCCTCCCGGCAAAGGATGCCACCATGACGCCCCAGGCAATCACAGTCCTCTCGTCGAAGCTGTCACCGCATGTATCGCTGAGCAAATCTCGGCTCGAGAC
>JAXMNQ010000043.1:0-53200 GCA_034670345.1 Paracoccaceae bacterium
TGCTCAACAAGTTTCCGAAATCGATGCAGCCGGCAGTGAAGGCCGATCTGCGCGAGATCTGGCAGGCCGAGACCCGGGTCGCCGCGGAAACCGCCATGGACACCTTCACCGAGAAGTACGGCGCCAAATACGAGAAGGCGGTGACCTGCCTGACGAAGGACCGCGAGGCCCTGCTGACCTGTCTCATGACTTCCCTGCCGATCACTGGGATCACCTGCGCACCGGCAACCCGACCGAGAGCGTGTTCGCCACCGTCCGCCACAGGACCGTGCGGACCAAGGGCGCGCTGTCGCAGAAGACCGCGAAACTCATGGTCTTCAAGCTCGTTCAGGCCGCCGCGAAGACATGGCGACGCCTGAAGGGCGCGAACCAGTTGCCAATGGTCATCGAAGGCGTCACATTCACCGACGGTGTCGCTGCAACCGACACCGCAAACCGCGCCGCTTGATCAGGCCGTGTCACCCAAATTCCCGCATAGCTCGGGGCCATGGTCAGGATGCGCTTGATCTCCTTCTTACTGAGCACCACGGCACCTTCACTGGTTCTTTAAGACTGAAAACCTCGGCGACCAGATCATGCCGTCGAAGCGTCACGCGGAACAGGAATTTTACGCCCGTCAGCGTCTGGTTGCGCGTGCATATGCTGGTGCCGCTCTCTATCAGATGCTGCTGGAAATACTTCACATCATCCGGAGTTGCTGTCTCCGGAGACCGCCCGAGCCAGGCCGCAAACTGCTTGCACGCGCGCAAGTGACCGGTCTGAGACGCCGGTCCAAGAGTGCGCACCGACATATCCGCGACCATACGGGTACGAAGGGGCGTCATTGGTGTTGATTGCTGAATGTTCATCGGTATGTCCTCTGTCAATCGAGGCAAGATCACCTCGATCAACAGCACACACCCGACACCACAAAACGCGAAACAAATCCCTATTCAGCGCAACTCCCGCCACAAGCGCCCCTATCGCGGAGCGATTTATCGCCCGAGCCCATTTTGACCGATACTGCAAAGTGCTTGAACGGCAGCTTAAGCCGAGCGAGATCAAAATTGATATTAATTGGGGTTTTGCCGAGAGTTCATAAAACCAAGGTTTCTACCAGCCCCGACGTCAGCGCGCGACATCCAGCATGACTGCCCGGAGCCAAACGTGCCGCGGATCAGTTTCGAAGCGCGGGTGCCACATTGCGACGACCTCGAACTCGGGAATGGCGAGTTCTGTTTCGAATATCTTGAGCTCTGATAGCGTCGACTGGGCAAGCCTCTCCGGCACGAAGGCAAGGCAATCCTCATCCCTGAGCAGGCTGAAGAGGCTCGTGAATGTTGGGAGAATAGCCACTACACGACGCGACAGTCCCGCCTCCGAGAGCGCAGTATCGACGGGCCCCGTGAAACTGCGACCGCTTGGATCAACCAGAATGTGGTCGAACTCCGCAAGTCGGGCTAAGGGCAGAAAGCCTTCGTCCAGCCGATGCTTCTTCCTTCCGACACAGACATATCGCTCCAGGAACAGTGTGGCCGTCCGCATCCCGGCCAGAACGGTTTCGCGCGCGCAGGCGCAGACGTCGACCTCGCCGCGCATGAGTTGATCGGCCAGCCGCGCCGGAGAACGCGGCATTGCGGCCACGCGGCAATTGGGGGCGAGTTGCCTGATCCGACGGGTTGTGGGCAGAACGACCGCGCGTTGCATGTAATCGCTAGCGCTCATCCGAAACGTGACATTCGAATGCGCCGGGTCGAAGGCTCCAGGCCTCAATATGGCGTCCGCCTGCTCCACAAGTGCCCTTACCGGCGCGGCCAATTCTTCGGCGCGCGGCGTTGGGAGAAGGCCGTGGGATGTCCTCAGAAACAACTCATCGTCAAAAGTGTCCCGCAAGCGACGCAGCATTCCGGACGCCGTCGACTGAGTGACGTTAAGCCGCTCCGCCGCACGGGTGACGCTCAGTTCGTCAAAAATCGCATCGAAGACAACAAGAAGGTTTAGATCGACGCTTCTGATATTGGGCATGGCGATATCTCTTATTGATAGGTCCCATTGGACGGATATCAGTAACTGGGCCAGTCTGAAAGCAGATCAACGCGCATTCCACGCTGCCAACCGGAAAGGAGACCGGCCATGATTACTGAGATCGTCACGTTCAAGATTAGGGATGACCTACAGCGGGTGGATGTCATGGCGCTCTACGAAAAGAGCGTTCCTGCGTGGAAGGACAACCGAAATCTCCTCCACAAAAGCTTCCTCTACGATCCCGAGCAGGGATTGGGAGGTGGCGTTTACCTTTGGACATCGATCGACGAAGCGCGCGCTGCACATGGCCCGGCTTTCCAGGAGAGGATTCAGAACGTCTTCGGCAGCACCCCGGAGTTCAGTTATTATGAAACCCCTGTCACCATCAACAACCACCCTCGAGCGGAATCGGAAATAGTTTAATGGCTCTCTTCGCTTCTCAGGAAGTACGCCATTTTGCAAAGTTGGCCCAACTTCACCCAATGGCCTTCAAGCGATATCGCGCAAAAATGCCCAGCTTTGGCACAGCTCGTCAAAGCGGGCATTGATGCAGTCGCAGCGAAATGGTGCTTTGTCCGCACAGCAGTCTTTCAATTCACCTGCGTCCCGGAACATTCTGCGGAGACGTTTGTGCATCGAGAGACTGGACGCACAGTGCCGTTGGCTCACCTGTGCACCGCATCCGGTAAGGGGCGTGCGAACGATTAAGCGGCGGGGTAGTGGCTGAAGACTTCGGTGCTGCCGTCGTTCCGGATCAGGTGGACGTCATAGGCTTCGCGTTCGGATTCAGGCCCCATGCCGGGTGAGCCGTAGGGCATTCCGGGCACGGCAAGGCCGCGCGCCTTGGGGCGGTTCGCCAGAAGGCGGCGGATGTCGGCGGCGGGGACATGGCCTTCGATCAGATAGCCCTCGATCCGCGCCGTGTGGCAGGAGGCCATCGCGGGCGGGATGCCGTTGTCCATCTTGAAGCGGACCAGGGCCGCGTAATGCGTGTCCTCAGTCGTCACGGAAAATCCCTCGCGCTGAAGGATCCCGACCCAGGCATTGCAGCATCCGCAGTTGCGATCCTTGAGCACATGGATTTCCGGCGCGGCGGCGTGCAGCGCGCCGGGTAGGGTGGCGGTGGCCAGCGCCCCCAGCAGGACGCTCCGGCGGTGAACGGTCTGGTGTGTCATGTCTTGCATTCCCTCTCTGACCTGTCCGGGTCTCAGAGGTCACATAGGGGTTCCGGTTGGGGGAGGGTCAAGACCGGTGTGCTATCCCCGTGGCAAGGTCATGTTCGGGTCATAGGGGCTGGGGGCGATGACCTCGGCGGCAAAGCGGCCCCCCAGCAGGTCAAGCTCCAGCTTGGTGCCCGGCGCCGCCAGTTCCGGGTCGATGAAGCCCAGCGCAAGGTTCAGGCCCGTCCGGAACCCGTAAGCGCCCGAGGTCACGGTGCCGACCACCTTGTCGCCCTGCATCATCGAGGCCCCGGGGGTGGCGCGCCGGTCGCTGGCGTCGTGGCACAGGGTGACAAGGCATTTGCGCGGGCCATCCGCCTGCCGTTTCAGCAAGGCGTCTTTGCCGATGAAATCCTTGTCGAGGGTCACAAAGCGGTCCAACGCGGTTTCAAACGGAGTGAATTCGGTCAGCAGGTCGGCCTTCCAGTGCAGAAAGCCCTTTTCAATTCGCATGGATTCAACCGCGTGGCTGCCGAACAGGTGTAGCCCATACGATTCCCCGGCCTCGCGCAGCGCGGTGTAGGCGGCATAAAGCGAGGCATTGGGGACGTGAATCTCATAGGCCAGTTCTCCGGAAAAGCTGACCGAGAGGACGGTCGCCGGTGCAAAGCCGATGAAGCATTCGCGGACCGAGAGCCACGGGAAGCCCTGCGCGGACCAGTCGCCGCGCGACACCACTGACAGCGCCTCGCGCGCCTTGGGCCCGGCCAACACGAGGATCGTCTGATCGTTTGTCAGGCTGCGGATCTGCACATCCTCATCGGCGCGCCTGTGTTTCATCAGCCAGTCCATGTCGTGGAATTCGGACGCTGCCGCCGAGCCGTACCAGACCCGCGCCGGACCCCGGTCAGAGGCGGGCAGGTTGGCGAATGTCGCCTCTGCCTTGACCATGCCGTGGGTGTTCAAGAAATAGCCAAGCCCGACGCGGCCGTCGCGCTGCGTGACGCGGCCACAGCAGAGTCGGTCAAGAAAGGCGTGACGGTCGGCGCCGGTGATTTCCAGACGGTTGAAGCCATTGACCTCACAGAGGCCGACGGTGGTGTGTACAGCCTGCACCTCTTCGCCGACCAGCGCGTGCGCCTCGTCAAAGCGATAGCTGGCGGTAACGGTCAGGCCATCATGGGCAAAGAATTCCGCCCGTTCCCAGCCGTTGACCGGCGCAAAATGTGCGCCTTCGGCCTGCAGGATCGGGGTCAGCGGCGTTGTCTTGGCCATGCGACCCGCCGGGCGGTGTTCGTTGGGAAAGTGAAAGCGGAATTCGTTCTGGTAGTCCTGCACAGCGTAGCGGGCGGTCAGTTCGTTATTGGCGTGCCCGGTGTAGCGGCGCGGGTCAATGACCCAAGTGTCGTACTGCGCCTCGCCGTGCACGATCTGTTGCGCCAGCAGCCAGCCGTGACCGCCGCCCTCGCCCAGACCGGCGCGCAAGCCGATGATGCAAAAGGCGTTGCGCTTGCCCGGGATCGGGCCGACCAGCGGCGCGCCGTCGATGGTATAGGTGATGGGGCCGTTGACCACGGTGGTGATGCCGACCTCTGTCAGCGCGGGCATCCGGACAAACGCGCCCTCCAGCACATCCATCACGCGATCCAGATCATCGGGGCAGAGCGCGTTGACAAAGTTCGGGTCGATCCCGTCCATGCCCCAGGTCTTGCAGTCCTGTTCGTAGAAGCCGACCAGAAGGCCGTTTTTCTCCTGCCGGCTGTAATAGTCCGAGATCGGGCAGCGCAGCAGCGGCATCCGGTGGCCCGCTTCCTTGATCGCGGGGATGTCTTCGGTCACGAAATACTGATGTTCCATCGACATGACCGGGTGGTGCACGCCCATCATGACGCCGACCTCGTTCACGCGATAGCCGCAGGCGTTGACGACGACCTCTGCGTGGATCTCGCCCTTTGGCGTGGTCACGATCCAGGTGTCGTCGGGCAGTTGCCGCAGGGCGGTAACGGGGGTGTTGCGGTGCACCTCGGCCCCGGCCTTGCGGGCGCGGCGGGCCAGCGCCTGACACAGTTGCGCCGGGTCGATGTCGCCATCCAGCGGATCCCAGAGGCCGCCGATCAGGTTGTCGGTGGAAATCAGCGGGTGACGGCGGGCGCATTCCTGCGCGTCGATGACCTCGAAGTTCACGCCCATCCCGCGCGCCATGCTGGCGAAATGGCGGTAACCGTCCATATGCGCCTCTGTATTGGCCAGCCGGATGCCACCGTCGGCGTGGTGGTAGGTGATCGGGTAATCGGGGTCCTCGGAGAGCTCCTTGTAGAGCGCGATGGAGTGGCTTTTCAGGCCGACCATGGTCTGGTTCATGCCGAAGTTGGTGACCTGCGCGGCAGAGTGCCATGTGGTGCCCGAGGTCAGTTCATCCCGTTCGAGCAGCATGACATCGGTCCAGCCCTCTTGCGTGAGGTGGTAGAGGGTCGAGCAGCCGGCGATGCCGCCGCCGATCACCACGGCGCGTGTCGATGTCTTCATGTGGCCTCCCTTGGGCGCGGGTTGCGCGTATCGGAGCGGGTTTTTCGGTTTCGCGGCAAGGGCGTATGCGTGGTTTCGGGGTTCTGGAACATTTGTTTTCGAAACACTTCAGCCGCATTTCCCGGCTTGCCAGAGTCGCAATGTGTCCGCGTAGTGCGTGGATGGATGAGGCTCAGGCAGAGAGGCCCCGGCTCGGGGGCCGGGGCGGGCGAAGTTCCGGTGGCCGCGGGGCGCGTCATGCAGCACGGGCTGTGGGGCCGGTCAACCCGGCGCCACCGGGGCAGCGCGGCGGGCGCTATGCGCCGCTGTCAGAGGCGGATCTGCGGGCGATCTATGGCACGGCGAAGCGTCTTCTGGCTGAGTTGGGCATGGGCGAGGTGCCCGGACGATTGCGCGATGACCTGCTGCAGGCCGGCGCGGTGGAGCGTGACGGGCGGGTCCTGATCCCCGACGCACTGGTAGAGGACGCCGTGGACCACGCGCCGCGTCAGTTCGTTCTGCATGGACGCGATCCAGCGCGGGATATCGAGGTGGGCCGCGACCGGGTGCATTTCGGCACCGGGGGCGCGGCGGTGCAAGTGCTGGACATGGAGAGCGGGCGCTACCGTCCTTCAACCTTGCAGGACCTGCATGATTTCACACGATTGCAGGATGCGCTGGAGAATGTCAGTTGGTTCACGCGCTGCTGCATCGCCACGGATGTGGAAGAGGTCTTTGACCTCGATCTGAACACGGCTTACGCGCTGCTTGCCGGGACGACAAAACCGGTGGCGACAGCCTTCACCCTGGCCGAAAGCGTCGCCCCCATAGTGGCAATGATGGACATGGCTCTGGGGCGCGAAGGGGCCTTTGCCGCGCGGCCTTTCGTCAAGGCGCACATCAGCCCGGTGATCTCTCCGATGCGCTACGGGGCGGATGCGGTGGAGGTAGTCTATGCCTGCATCGACCATAATATCCCGCTGTCCTGCATCACGGCGGCGCAATCGGGGGCGACGGCCCCGGCGACGCTGGCAGGGTTCCTCGCGCAATCGCTGGCCGAGACGCTGGCCAGTCTGGTGATGGTGCATGTGATCCGGCCCGGGCATCCGATGGTGTTTTCCAACTGGCCCCTTGTGATCGACCTGCGCACCGGGGCCTTTTCCGGCGGCGGGGGCGAGGTGGCGCTGATGAACGCGGCCTCGGCGCAACTGTCGAACTGGCTGGGTCTGGTGTCGGGGGTGGCCTCTTCGATGACGGACGCAAAGGCGGTGGATGCGCAATACGGGGCGGAAAAGGCGCTGACGGCGCTGGCCGCCGGTCTGGCGGGGGGCAACCTGATCTACGAAAGCTCTGGCATGACGGCGGCCTTGCTGGGGGCGAGTTTCGAAGGTTTTGTGCTGGACAACGAGATGCTGGGAGCGGTTTACCGTGTGCTGCGTGGGGTCGAGGTCAACGAGGAAAGCCTTGGGTTCGAGACGATCCGCGAGGCCGTGTTGGGCGCAGGGCATTTCCTTGGATCGGCCCAGACCCTTGTGGCAATGGAGCGGGACTACCTGTATCCACGGTTGGCCGACCGGGACGCGCCCCGCACGTGGGAACTGGCCGGGGCAAAGGACGCCTGGACGCGGGCGCGGGCCGAGGCGCGGCGGATTCTGGACATGCACCGGCCCGAATATCTGAGCACGGCGCAGGACCGGGCGATCCGCGCGGCTTTTCCGCAGATCCGCTGAGGCCCGTCAGGCGGCATCGCTGCGGGTCTGCGCCGCAGGTTGAGAGGCGACGATCTTTAGCCGGGCGAGGATGGATTCCACCTGTGACGCATTCTGGCGCATCATTGAGGCGGCGGCGGTGGTCTGTTCGACCATGGCGGCATTTTGCTGGGTAACGGTGTCCATCTGGCTGATGGCGGAATTGACCTCTGACAGGGCGGTGGACTGTTCGCCGGAAGCGGCGGCGATGGATGCGGACAGACCCGAGACCTTCTCGAAACTGCCGACGATGGCCTTTAGGCTTCGCGCGGCGGTGTCGATCAGATCGACGCCATTGGTGACCTCGCGCGAGCTGGTGGAGACAAGGTCGGAAATCTGGCGTGCAGCGTCCGAGGCATTTCCCGCCAACACCCGCACCTCTTCGGCCACCACGGCAAAGCCGCGACCGGCGGAGCCTGCGCGTGCCGCCTCGACCCCGGCGTTGAGCGCCAGAAGATTGGTCTGAAAGGCGATGTCGTCAATCAGCCCGATGATGCGGGTGATCTGATCAGATGAGGTCTGAATGCGCGACATGGCGCCCGAGGCTTCCTCGACCGTGCTGGCGCCTTCCATGGCGGTCTGCGCGGCCGAAGCGGCAACTGTGTTGGCCTCGGAGGTGTTCTGCGCCGAACTTGCCACATTCGCGGTCAATTCATGCACGGCGGCGGCGGTTTCTTCCAGCGAGGCTGCCTGGTTTGCGGTGCGCTGCGAGAGATCATTGGCGGCGGTCGACACCTCATTGATGATCTTGACGAGGTTGGAGATCGTCCCGGTCACGGTGGTCATCGTCTCCCGCAGGCTGGAGGTTGCGCCGTTCAGCTTGACCCGCACAGCATCGAAGCGGGCGGGATAATCGCTGACTTCCGGGCCGGGGATGACATGGGTCAGATCGCCGTCAGCCAGTTTGTCGATGGCGACGTTGAGTTGGGCAAAGGCAATGGATTGCTCCTCTGCCTGGATGCGAAAGCAGGTTTCCACCACACGTTCGATATCCAGCGCAAAGGCGCGGGTCAGCACGCCCAGCATGGCCGGCAGTTTTGACCGTTTGCGCCGGGGCAGACGTCGGATCAGGGCCGCTGTGAGGTCAGAGGTCGCCAGCGAATAGGCCGACATATAGGTGTCCAGCGGCAGATCTATCCGGGCATGGGTGCGGCCGATGCGGTCCACGGATGCGTGGTATTCGTCGTTGAATTCGGCGGCCAGCAGCCGCATCCAATGCTTTTTCTGCGCGTTTCGCGCGAAGGTGATCCGGTCCGGCCCCTTGAAGAAGGCGGCAGTGTCGGGATCTGCCATGGCGCGGGCATAGAAATTCTCAAGGACACCGTCGAGATCTGACTCGAGCAGTTGTCCGACTTCGCGCAGAAGAATACCGTTGTCACTATCAAGCTGAAAATGCGCGAGCTTTTTGGTCAGGTCGTCTGTCATTGTTATTGCCTGTTCCGCTCTGATTGCTTGTGCAGCGGATAAAAGGCGAGAAACCTTAACATCGGTCTTGTTTCTGGGTGTGGGGCTGCGTTTGTTGCTCAATATTCGATTAAACTTTGATCCAACCTCCGTCAGTGGACCAGTCAACAAATCGCTTCGGCGCCTGGCGCGATCAGTTGCTGTAACAGGCGGAATAAGGGCGAGCGTGCCCATTCGGTAAACCGGGCAGTAAGTGGATAGACCCGCGAGGCGCGTCCACCGGATGGTTAGCAAAACCTTGCCCGCTTGTCGGAAAAGGTGAATCAGACCGACACCTTTTTCAGCAACTCTTCGCGCGGGGTCTCTGCCTTGGCCGCGTTGTGGATCACGCGCCCGCGTTCCAGAGCGACGAAGTGATCGCCAAGGTCATAGGCAAAGTCAAAGAATTGCTCGACGAGGATGATCGCCATGTCGCCCTTGGAGCGCAGGTATTTGATGACTTCGCCGATCTGCTTGATGATATTCGGCTGGATTCCTTCGGTGGGTTCGTCCAGCAGCAGAAGTTTCGGCTTGGCGATCAATGCCCGGGCAATGGCAAGTTGCTGTTGCTGACCGCCGGAGAGGTCGCCGCCACGCCGGTTCAGGAATTGCTTGAGGATCGGAAACAGCTCGAACGTCTCTTCCGGGATGCCCCATTCGGATTTCGGCAGGCAGGCATAGCCGGTTTCAAGGTTCTCGCGCACGGTCATCAGCGGAAAGATGTCCCGTCCCTGTGGCACATAGCCGACACCCGCGCGCGCCAGCGCATGGGCCGACGTGCCTTTTGCGATGTCGGCCTCGGCCAGGGTCATCTCACCGCCGGAGCGCGGGTGGGTGCCCGAAATCGCCTTGAGCAGGGAGGTCTTGCCCACGCCATTGGTGCCCATCAGGCAGGTGACGGCGCCCGGTTTTGCCTGCATCGAAATACCATGCAGGATCTGGCTGTGGCCGTAGTGAAGGGTCAGGTCGGAGAGGCTCAGCATTGCGGCGGTGTCCCTGTCATCGGGGCGGTGCGCCATGTGGCGCGGGCGGAAAGGAGTATTTTCAGAGAGAAGAAGCCCATGGGTCAGCGCCCCAGATAGACTTCGATCACCTGCGGATCGCTTGTGACGTGGTCGATGGTGCCTTCGGCGAGGACCGAGCCCTCGTTCAGAACGGTGACCTTGCAGCCAAGGCGGCGGACAAATTCCATGTCGTGTTCGACGACGACGACAGCGCGGGTGCGGGCGGCCTCGACCAGCATCTCGGTGGTCTTTTCGCGTTCTGCCGGGGTCATCCCGGCGGCGGGCTCATCGACCAGCAGGAGGCGCGGTTCCTGCGCCAGCAACATGCCGATTTCCAGCCATTGCTTCTGTCCGTGGCTGAGTTCACCGGCCGGGCGGGTCAGTTCGCCCGACAGGCCGATCTGGGCTGCGATCTCCTCGATCCGGTCCGCGCCCCGGGTGGTTTTCTTGTAGAACAGCACATCGAAAGGCCCGCGCGGGTTTTTCAGCGCCATGGCGAGGTTTTCGCGCACGGTCTGCGCCTCGAACACCGTGGGTTTCTGGAACTTGCGGCCGATGCCTTCGCGGGCGATGGCCGATTCCGACATTCCGAGCAGAGAGATGCCCCTGTCGCCCCACAGGATGTGGCCCTCATCCGGCTTGGTCTTGCCGGTGATGATGTCCATGAAAGTGGTCTTGCCCGCGCCGTTGGGGCCGATGATGGCGCGCAGTTCCGGCTCCCCGATCTGGAAGCTGAGGTTGTTGATCGCCTTGAAGCCGTCGAAGGAGACGGAGACGCCGGAGAGTTCGAGGAGCGTCTTGCTCATGCTTTTTTCCTCACCAGTTTGTCGACGAGGCCGCCGATACCTTGGGGGGCAAAGAGTGTGACGGCAACGAAAGACAGGCCAAGCAGGACCAACCACCAGTCGGTCCACTTGATGGTGTAGAACCCGAGGTTGATGTCAGGCGCGCCGCCGCCGGTGAACCAGCTGGACAGAAGCGTGACAAAGACGGTTCCGAGCACCGCGCCGTAGAGCCGACCGCGGCCACCAATGGCGACCCAGACCGCAAGGTAGATCGAGGCGATGGGCGCGATTTCGGCCGGGTTGATGATGCCCGCCTGCGGGTAATAGAGCGCGCCGGCGATGCCTGCGACAATGGCGGTCAGTGTGAAGACGAAGAGCTTGTAGCTTTCCACGTGGTAGCCAAGGAATCGCACGCGGGTTTCATCGTCTCGGATGGCGCGGATCACGCTGCCCATCTTGCCGGAGGTGACGAAGGCGAAGAGGATGTAGCCCAGCGCCAGCGCCAGCGCCGAGACCCAGAAGAAAATGATCGAGACCAGGCTTTGTGGCGTGCTCTCGAATCCGGGGATGTTCTGCAGCCCCGACAGGCCGTTGTTGCCGCGCAATCCGGAGTCGTTCTGGAACAGGTAGAGCGCGAGGGCCAGCGTCATGGCTTGTGTCAGGATCGACAGGTAGACGCCGGTGACGCGGCTGCGAAAGGCCAGCCAGCCGAAAATCAGTGCCAACAGGCCGGGCACCAGCACAACCATCAAGAGTTGCAGCGGCAGGGAATGGGCGAAGGTCCAGATCGGCGGGAATTCCGACGCCCCGACCACGCCGAAGATTTGGCTGGCGATGGCGTCCTGCACCTCTGTTGCGCTGGGCGGGATGGTCTGGGCCGCCATGCTGCCGGTGACGATGACCTCTGTCCGGGCATACATCAGCCACATGCCGATGGCGTAGCCGCCGATGCCGAAGAAGGCGAAATGGCCAAGGCTGAGGATGCCGCAATAGCCCCAGACAACGTCCATTGCGATGGCAATCAGGCACAGGCAGAGCGTCTTGCCCAGGGTCTTGACGAAGCTGGTGGAGATCAGGCCGGTGCCCGTCGCCTCGGCCAACAGGGTCACGCCGAGGGTGAACAGGCCGAGAATGGCGAGGAACCAGAGGATCGAGGGGTTCTGCGCGAAGAAGCTGCGGTTCATGCGTGGACTCCCTGACAGATATTGGGCCTTGTTGCGGACCGGAGAGCGGGGGGCTCTGCCCCCCTTTGCCCTGCGGGCAATTCCCCCCCGAGGCATTTGGAGCCCAAAGAAACAAGGGCCCTGCGCAGGGGGGCGATCAACCCGCCCCCGGGCTGATCCGGTCCGGACATTCCATCGGAAAGGGAGGGCGGAACCTGGACGCCGTTGAGATGGCTGCAAAAGAGCGTGCGCATGGTCTCAGTCTCCTGCCGCGCGGCCCTTTAGGGCGACGATGCCCTTTGGCCGGAACTGGATGAAAAGGATGATGAAGAGGATCATGTAGGTCTGCGCCGCCAGCGTGTTGGACGGGTTGAACCACTCGATGCCCTTTTGCAGCGTGCCGATCATGAAAGCACCGGCGAGGGTGCCCCAGACATTGCCGACGCCGCCGACGACAACGGTCATGAAGCTTTGCACGATGTAGTCGGCGCCCATTTCCGAGGTGACCTTGGCATAAAGGCCGATGGCGACACCGGCGATCCCCGCGATGCCCGAGCCGAGGCCGAAGGTCATCATCTTGATCTTGTCCGGGTTGATGCCCATCGAGGCCGCCATGCGCGGATTTTGCGTCACGGCGCGAACCTCAAGGCCGAGGCGCGTTTTCTTGAGGATAAACAGCAGCAGGAACAGGAACAGCAGGGCCAGAACGAAGATGGCGATGCGGATGTAGCTTATGGCGATCACATCGTTGATCTGCCACGCACCGTCGAGCCAGCCGGGCGAGGTCAGCGGGCGGGCCTGCGTGCCGAAGATGTTCTTGGCCAGCTGTTGCAGGGCGATCGAGACACCGAAGGTCGCCAGCAGGGTTTCCAGCGGGCGATGATAGAGCCAGCGAATGACCAGCCGCTCCATCGCAACGCCCGCGCCGAAAGTCACGGCAAAGGCCAGAGGCAGGGCGACGATCAGCGACAGCGTGTAGTCGGGGATGAACAGCTGAACCACGTAACCGGTATAGGCGCCCATCATGATGAATTCGCCGTGGGCCATGTTGATGACGCCCATCACGCCGAAGGTGATGGCGAGGCCAATGGCGGCGAGAAAGTAGATCGAGGCCAGCGAAATGGCGTCAAGCGCAAGGTCGGCGGCCTGGCTGGTTCCGACGCGGGCCTGCACCACTTCCTGCGTGCTCTCGGCGGCATCTGTGATGGCGGGATCGGGTTCTTCGTAAGCCTCGTAGATGGTCCATGCGGCGAGGGTTTCGGCGATCACCTCCGGCGTGGCGCGCGGCGGGACGGTGCCCTCTGCTGCCAACACATCATAGGCGCGCAGCCGCGCTTCGGCGGAGGAGAGTTGCGCCACGGTCAGACCGCCGACCTTGCCACCCTCAACCTGGGCGGCCAGCGCCGGGCGTACTGCGGAGGGGGCGAGCAGGGCCGGGGTGCCGGCGACTTCGGCGATCATGGCATAGGCGTCGGTCTCGGACAGGTCTGTGCCTGGGGTGAGGATGCGTTTGACATTGTCCCCGGCCGGAACGGTCTGGGCGATCTTTGTCTCTGTGGCCAGGATCTGGGAGAGGACGGCGCGGCCCTCGACCGAGAGATCCTCGGAGAGCGCCTCGACGGCTTCGATCCGCGCCTCGGGCGTCTCGCCAAAGCGGGCGGCGAGGTAGTTCAGCAGGCGGGTCTTGCGCAGTTTGAGCGCGGCGTCCGGCTCATTCTCGATCGAAGCGGACAGCGGTTGAATCTGGCTGGGGTCAAGGCCGCGGGAAATGGCGTCGACGGCGTCCGTTCGGCGGGTGATGTCCGGGTCGGAGAGCTGGAACTGCACCAGCGTTTCGGCGATGAGCCTGCGCACGCCACCGTTGGGCTTGATCTGTTCCAGCGTGCCGGGATCGACCTCGGTCTCGACCGGCTCGGCAGTGGAAATGTCGAGCAGGGTGACCGTTTTGCCGGTTTTTTGAAGGTAATAGAAGAGGCCGTCGTCGCTGCGGGCATGAACCTCTTTGTCCTGCCAGCGTTCGAGAAAGACGGGCACCTCTGGCAGACCGGAGGCTGACAGTGCCTCTAGCACCGGGGTGACCTTGCTGCGCGAGGGCTTGGCGACCTGTGCCTGATGCTCTTGCAGAATGGATTGCAGGTCTTGCGCGGAACCGGCTGCAGGCAGCCACAAGAACAGAGTTACCGCAAGGAGGGCACGGAGCATGAAACGGCCTGTCTGTCAGGAGGGGAAGCGGCGGGGCGGCGAACCGCCCCGCGCGAAGACTGCGGGTGTGCGGGGCGGCGTGGGGACGCCCCGCAGCGATCAGGTCAGTAGTTCGACTTGATCTGGACGCAGGTTTCGGTCTCGGTGTTGTACATGCCGCAGCCGAGGTCTTTCCAATCGGACTTCAGCACAGCCGATTCCGGCAGGAAGTCGGTCCATGCGTCGCCGGGAACCGGGTCGGTCTGGCTGATGATGTCAAACTGGCCCTCTGCCGTGATCTCGCCGATCAGAACCGGCTTGGTCAGGTGGTGGTTCGGCAGCATCACGGCGGTGCCGCCGGTCAGGTTCGGGAATTCCTGCCCGTACATTGCGGTGCGGACGGCGTCGACATCGGTGGTTTCGGCCTGGGTTACGGCGTTCACCCACATGTTGAAGCCGATGTAATGCGCTTCCATCGGGTCATTCGTCACGCGGTCTTCGCCCATGCGGGCCTTCCAGGTTTCGATGAACTCGGCATTGGCGTCGGTTTCAGCGGACTGGAAGTAGTTCCAGGCGGCGAGGTGGCCAACGAGGTTGGAGGTGTCGAGACCGGACAGCTCTTCTTCACCCACGGAGAAGGCGACAACCGGGATGTCGTCTGCCGAGACACCGGCCGCGGCCAGTTCCTTGTAGAAGCCAATGTTGGCGTCACCGTTGATGGTGGAGATCACGCCGACCATCTTGCCGTCTTCGCCCAGTGCGACCACATCCGCCACGATGGTGGCCCAGTCCGAGTGCCCGAAGGGGGTGTAGTTGACGAAGATATCCTCTTCGGCGATGCCCTTCGACTTCAGGTAGGATTCGAGGATGTTGTTGGTGGTACGCGGATAAACATAGTCGGTGCCGAGCAGGGCGAATTTCTCGACGCCCAGTTCCTCAAGATAGTAGTTGACCGCCGGAATCGCCTGCTGGTTCGGCGCGGCGCCGGTGTAGAAGACGTTCTTGGACGATTCTTCGCCTTCGTACTGGACCGGGTAGAACAGCAGGCCGTTCAGTTCCTCGATCACCGGCAGAACCGACTTGCGCGACACCGAAGTCCAGTTGCCAAAGATCACGTCGACCTCGTGCACGGTCAGCAGCTCGCGCGCCTTTTCGGCGAAGAGCGGCCAGTCAGAGGCCGGGTCGACAACGACCGCTTCGAGGTCACAGCCGATCAGGCCGCCCTTGTCGTTCTGCTGGTCGACCAGCATTTCGATGGTGTCTTTCAGCGTGGTTTCAGAGATCGCCATGGTGCCGGAAAGCGAGTGCAGCACACCAACCTTGATCGTGCAGTCCTGCGCGCTTGCGCTCCCGGCGACGATGGCCAGTGCGGCGGCACCGGACAGCAGTTTCGTGAAACGGTTCATTCCTGTCTCCCCGCGGGTGAGTCCTTGCGCCAAGTCCCCCGGACGCGTTAGGTCATCCCCCGCAACTATATGTTGCAAACGTGTGGCGGCCCGCTCGAGGTGGAATTCCGGTGGGTCGTCACACACCCTCATCCATTCGGCAGCAGCTTCCCGGACCGGGCGTCCCGAGTCATCTTGTCACGCTGGTGTTTGGTCAATCACGTGAAGCTGTCCGGCGGGGTGACTCTCGGGGATGCCTGATTTTTGATCTGTTTTTGCAGTGTGTGATTAATTTTTGACCACTCGACCCGGGCCGCAGCGCAGAAATTCCGCGCTTTTGGTTGCAATGTCGGGGTTGGGGTGGCGGTATCGGGTCAAGAAAGGTCGCGAGGGGCACAGTGACACTGCATTTGCGCAAAGATGAGGCAATGTCCGTGACTGGCGGCGTATCGCTGCCCCGCGCGCGTGGCACGCTGGATCTGTCGACCAAGGCGCGTGGTGCGGTTTCGGCCATTGATCGTTTGCGGACCTCGGGCTGTGTCCGGGCGCTCTTTCCACGTTCGGCCGATGCTGTAGAGGCGATTGTCATCAATACCTCGGGTGGGCTGACAGGCGGTGACTGTCTTGAACTGGATGCCCGCGCAGGCGCCGGGACGGCCCTGACCCTGACGACACAGGCGGCGGAACGCGCCTATCGCGCTTCATCCGACGTGGCGCGCGTGACGACGCGGCTGTCAGCCGGTCCGGCAGCGCGACTGTATTGGCTGCCGCAGGAACTGATCCTTTTCGAAGGGGCGCGGTTGCAGCGCCGGTTGCGGGTCGATCTGGCCGGGGATGCGCGGCTGTTGCTGGTCGAGCCGGTGATCTTTGGGCGGACCGCCATGGGCGAACGCCTGCGCGACGTCACCTTTCGCGACCGGATCGAGGTCTGGCGCGAGGGGGCACCGCTCTATCTGGATGCGCTGTCTCTGGCGGGCGACCTGCAGGCGCGGATGGCCCGCGCCGCCATCAGCGACGGCGCCGGGGCCATGGCGAGCCTTGTCCTTGTCGCCCCGGAGGCCGAGGCGCACCTGGGCCCATTGCGGCGGATGCTGCCCGATACCGGGGGCGTTTCGCTCTTGCGTCCCGACATGCTTGCGGTTCGACTGCTGGCGGAGGACGGGATGGAATTGCGCCGCAGCCTGTTGCCCATACTTGACCGGCTCAGCCGGGATTCACTGCCGATTTCGTGGAGACTCTGACACCATGCAACTGACCCCGCGCGAAAAAGACAAGCTGCTGGTCTCGATGGCCGCCGAGGTGGCCCGCAAGCGGCTGGCCCGTGGCGTGAAGCTGAACCACCCCGAGGCGATTGCCCTGATCACCGATGCGGTGGTCGAGGGCGCGCGCGACGGACGGTCTGTGGCCGACCTGATGCAGGCCGGGGCCGAGGTGATCACCCGCGAACAATGCATGGAGGGCATCTCGGAGATGATCCACGAAGTGCAGGTCGAGGCGACCTTTCCGGACGGCACCAAGCTGGTGACGGTCCACAATCCGATCCGATGATCGTTGAGTATTTTCCAAAGAGAAGAAACCCTGGGGGACAGAACATGAAGAAACTGATCGCATTCGGGATGGCTGTGGCAGCAACACCCGCGCTGGCGCATGAGGGCGGCCACCTGCATCCGCATGGCGCGGAAAGCTGGCTGGCGCTGTTGCCGGCGGTGGCGTTGATCGTGACCGCGCTGGTGATCTGGAGCCGTCGATGATCCCCGGAGAAGTCATGCCTGCTGCCGGCACGCTGACCCTGAACGAAGGGCGCGAGGCGATCATCCTCAAGGTTGCCAATACCGGCGACCGGCCGGTGCAGGTCGGTTCGCACTATCATTTTGCCGAGGCGAACCCGGCGCTGGACTTTGACCGGGATGCGGCGCGCGGGTGCCGTCTGGACATCGCCGCAGGAACAGCGGTGCGTTTCGAACCGGGGCAGGCGCGCGAAGTGCCGCTGATCCCGATATCCGGCGCGCGGAAAATCTATGGCTTCAACCAAAAGGTGATGGGCGCGCTGGACTGACACGCCTGAGTCGGTGGCTGCTGTCCGGACCAACTACCGGGAGAAAAGACCATGTGCGATATTTGCGTGATGAATTCGGTCAAGGAACGGATGCTGTCGCGGCGTTCATTCTTTCAGGCGAGCGCGGCACTGGGCGCCGCGGCGGCCATTGGCGCAGGCGCGAAACCGGCGCAGGCGGCCAGCCACGGCGGCGGCCTGATGGACATGACCCATACCTACGACGAAAGCTTTCCGTCCTATTTTGGTGCGCCCGGGATATCTTACGAAAAAGGCGCGGATTTCGCGCAGGACGGGTTCAACCTCTACAACCTGACGATCAACGAGCACACAGGCACCCATGTGGATGCGCCGTTGCATTTCTCGGCTGACGGCCAATCGGTTGACGAGATCCCGGTCGAGCGCCTGATCTGTCCGCTGGTCAAGATCGACATCGCGGCGCGTGCCGCCGAGGATGCCGATACGATGCTGACGCCCGACGACATTTCCGCGTGGATCGCCGCGCATGGCGAGATCCCGGATGGCGCCTGCGTGGCGATGGATTCGGGCTGGGGCGCCAAGGTGGCCGGAGACGGATTCCGGAATGCCGACGGCGACGGGGTGATGCATTTCCCCGGGTTCCACGTCGAGGCGGCCAAGATGCTGTTGGAAGAGACCGGCGCGGTGGCGATTGCCTCTGACACGCTGTCGCTGGATCCCGGCAATTCGGCCACCTTCGCCGCGCATTCTGCGTGGTTGCCGACCAACCGCTATGGCATCGAAAACCTTGCCAACCTTGGCAATGTGCCTGCGTCGGGGGCAACCCTGATAGTCGGCGCCCCGAAACACGCGCGCGGCTCTGGCGGGCCTGCGCGTATTTTTGCAATGGTGTGAGTGATGGCCCGGTTGTCCCCTTTTGATCCCTGGAAGACCATGACGCATCTGGCCTGGATGACGATCGAGGCGCAGGCGGTGATTTCAATGCGTTTGATGGGGATGGCCGGGCTCTGGTCCGTCAGTCCGCGCGAGAACGCGTTGATGGTGAGCGAAAAATCCGCAGCCTTGGCGAAGTCGATGAATGCGGCGTCCCTGGCGGCGCTGAGCGGTGGGAACGTGATGTCCGCCGCCATCGCTCCGTTCCGGCGCAAGACCCGCTCCAACGTCAAGCGCCTGGCGAAACGCGGCCCGAAAGGGAGGGGCTGATGTCGACAGTTCGATTGTTGTCCGACGAAGACCTGTCGCCCGAGGCGCGGGCGGTGTTCGAGGACATTCGCGCGGTGCGCGGGACGGAATTCATCAACAACTTCTGGCGCGCTCTGGCGTATGACCCCGCGCTGCTCAAGGCAACGTGGGAGCGGCTGAAGGTGGTGATGGCGCCCGGCGCGCTGGATCCGCTTGTCAAGGAGATGCTGTATGTCGCGGTCTCGGCCAGCAATGGCTGCGAATACTGCGCCCATTCCCACACAGCCGCCGCCCGCGCCAAGGGCATGACACCCGAGATGTACGGCGAACTGCTGGCCGTGCTGGGCATGGCGAACCAGACCAACGCGCTGGCCAGCGCGTTGCAGGTGCCGGTCGATGAGGTGTTCAAGGAATGACACGGGCGTTGCAGGACGCCAGAGCCGGGCGGTCCCCGGCCGCGGGTGGGGGTGAAGCCCCCGCCCATGGGGGCGGTCGGGGGCTGCCCGGCGTGCCGCCGGGCGGAGCGTTACCACCAGCCGCGCCATTGGCCGAAAATTGTCACTACGAAGACCGTATAGGCGATGGCCTGAAGCCAAAATGCTGTACTCGACATGGAAGCCTCAATTCGAATTGCAGGGCATCTCTCTCAATATGCCGGAAATCAGGCCAGAAAAGCGTTTTCCCAGGAGCTTTTCCTGTCCCACTAATAAAAAATCTGTGGGCGTTTCACAGCATCCTTCTGAATTGCCGCTCGAATTGAAATTCGTCCGAGTCGACTGTCCGAAAACATGAAACAATTCGTGATCTGAGGAACGAAAATGCCAGCCACCATAAAACGCGCCGACTATGCCGCCATGTTCGGCCCCACCACCGGGGACCGGGTGCGGCTGGCCGATACCAACCTGATCATCGAGGTCGAAAAGGACCTCACCACCTACGGCGAGGAGGTCAAGTTCGGCGGCGGCAAGGTGATCCGCGACGGTATGGGGCAGTCTCAGGTCACGCGAGCGGCGGGCGCGGTGGATACCGTGATTACAAATGCGCTGATCGTGGATCACTCGGGCGTCTATAAGGCGGATGTCGGCCTGAAGGACGGGCGCATCGCCAAGATCGGCAAGGCGGGCAACCCGGACACGCAGCCGGGCGTGGACATCATCGTCGGGCCGGGGACCGAGGCGATTGCCGGTGAGGGCAAGATCCTGACAGCGGGCGGTTTTGACAGCCACATCCACTTTATCTGCCCGCAGCAGATCGAGGATGCCTTGCATTCCGGCCTGACCACCATGCTGGGCGGCGGCACCGGCCCGGCGCATGGGACGCTGGCCACCACCTGCACGCCCGGCCCATGGCACATCGGGCGGATGCTTATGGCGGCGGATGCCTTTCCGATGAACCTGGCCTTTGCGGGCAAGGGCAATGCTTCGCTGCCCGCAGCCCTTGAGGAACAGGTCAAGGCCGGGGCCTGCGCGCTGAAACTGCACGAGGACTGGGGCACGACCCCCGGTGCCATCGACTGCTGCCTGACCGTGGCGGACGCGATGGACGTGCAGGTGATGATCCACACCGATACGCTGAACGAGAGCGGTTTTGTCGAGAACACCGTGAAGGCCATGAAGGGCCGCACCATCCACGCCTTTCACACCGAGGGCGCGGGCGGCGGCCACGCGCCGGATATCATCAAGATCTGCGGCGAAGAGCATGTCCTGCCCTCGTCGACCAACCCGACGCGCCCCTTCACCGTCAACACGCTGGAAGAGCACCTCGACATGCTAATGGTCTGCCACCACCTCGACAAATCCATCCCCGAGGACGTGGCCTTTGCGGAATCGAGGATCCGGCGCGAGACCATCGCCGCAGAGGATATCCTGCACGACATGGGCGCCTTCAGCATCATCGCGTCGGACAGCCAGGCCATGGGCCGGGTGGGCGAAGTGCTGATCCGCACATGGCAGACCGCAGACAAGATGAAGAAACAGCGCGGGCGTTTGGCCGAGGAAACCGGCGACAACGACAATTTCCGCGTCCGACGCTACATTGCGAAATACACGATCAACCCGGCCATCGCGCATGGCATCAGCCATGAGATCGGCAGCATCGAGGAAGGCAAACGTGCCGATCTGGTGCTCTGGTCGCCGGCTTTCTTTGGCGTGAAACCGGAAATGGTTCTGATCGGTGGCACCATCGTCTGTGCGCAGATGGGGGACCCCAACGCCTCGATCCCGACGCCGCAGCCGGTCTATTCGCGGCCCATGTTTGGGGCCTACGGGCGCAGCGTGGAAAATTCTGCGGTGGTCTTCGTGTCCGAGGCCGCGCAGGCCGAGGGGATCGGCAAATCGCTGGGGCTGGCGAAACAGACCGTGGCCGTGCGCAACACGCGCGGGATCGGCAAGAAGGACCTGCTGCTGAACGATGCAACGCCAGAGGTCGAGGTAAACCCGGAAACCTACGAAGTGCGCGCGGATGGCGAATTGTTGACCTGTGAACCGGCCAGCGAACTGCCGATGGCGCAGCGGTATTTCCTCTTTTGAGCCTTGTCTGTCGCCGTGGTCGATGTGCCGAAATGCAGAGAGCCGGGGAGCGGACTGATCGGGCGCTGCATGCTTGATCCTTTGTCGCGGGTCACGCAAGGTAACGAGCGGATGGCCGCTCCCCGTGCTGCACACCGCCCGCGCCCCGATAGTCGGAGAAAACATATGCGTTCCCAGATCCTTGCATCCTGCCTGTTGATTGCCGCCCCGATGGCGATGGCCTGTCCCGTTGCCGATGACCTGACCAAGGGCATCCGGTTCACCGTGGATGGCACCGATACCGAAGAATACCGCCGCATGTCGCCCGGCCTCGTCGAGGCGCTTTACAGGACGGCGGAGGGCGATTTGACCCGCAACTTGCTGGGGCAGGGTGTCTATTTGCTGGAATACGTCGATGTCATCGACGGTGATCCGGACCCGAGCACGCGCACTACCTACGCCTTTCCGGGCAAACCCGAAGAACTGACGGTGCCCACGCCGGGAACCAGCATCAGTTACGATGTCGTGGTCAACTATGCCGGCGACCTGGACAAGGAACGTCAGACCTACAGTTTTGGCCAGAAAAGCCTGCTGAACTTTGGCGCCTGCGAATATGAGATGATCGTGGTCGAGGTCCGCTATAGCCCGGACGAGACGGAAATGGTGGACTACCTCTATTACATGCCGGAGTTCGGGTTCGCCTATTACGCCGGCAGCGACGCCGAGGATGGCGCGACCCGTTACCTCTATTCGGATATCGAGGTGATGGAGTGATCGGACCGCAGGACGTCGCGGTGAGGACGGCAATGGCGGCCGCAGGTCAACAGTCGTGCGGTTCCGACGGATCGACCGGAGGCCGCATTCATCGCCATTGCAGCAGGGGAAATTGCCAATGACCGAGCTTCCTATCGCCCAGGTCTTGCACCGCGCCGGACAGTGGTCCGGCCCGCATGACCGCTGTCGATTGACCTATGAGGAACGCTTTCTGCGCCGAAAGGTCCTGACCACGGTGGGCGGTGAGCGGTTCGTCGTGGATCTCGAACAGACAACCTCGCTGGATCAGGGGGACGCGCTGGAGCGGGCCGATGGGCGCATGATCGAGGTGGTCGCCGCCGAAGAAGACCTGCTGGCCATCACCGGTGACTTGCCGCGTCTGGGTTGGCATATCGGCAACCGGCACACGCCGTGCCAGATCGCAGAAGGCCGCCTGCTGATCCAGCGTGACCCGGTAATCCGCCACATGCTGGAGCATCTTGGGGCCGGAGTCGTGGAGGTGGTGGAGCCGTTCACCCCCGAAGGCGGGGCCTATGGACATGGCCGCACGCATAGTCATGAGCATGGCCACACCGCGCATGCCCATTGACGCCAACCTTCTGACGCTGACGCAATGGCTGTCCCCGGCCTACCCGGTGGGGGGCTTTGCCTATTCGCACGGGCTGGAAACGGCGGTGCGGCAAGGCTGGGTCACGGATGCGGCAACGCTGGAGGCGTGGCTGGGTGATGTGTTGGCGGATGGGTCGGGCAAGGCGGATGCCCTGTGGATCTGGCTGGCGCGGCGCGGCGATCAGCAAGATGCCGATCTGGATGCGCTGGCGCGGGCCTGGCAACCCGCCCGTGAACGCCTGCGCGAGTCGGAACGGCAGGGCGCGGCTTTTGCGCAGGTCACGGCAGAGGTCTGGTCGCTGGACTTGCCGCCGATGCTCTTGCCTGTGGCGCTGGGCGCGGCGGCGCGGCAGATGGACATGGATGCAGAGGCGGTCGCGGCGCTGTACCTGCAGGCCTTTACCGGCAACCTGGTGTCGGCGGCGCAACGCCTGATGCCTTTGGGACAGACCACAGCGCAGGGCGTTCTGGCCCGTCTGTCTCCGCTTTGCGCGGAGGTTGCGGCGCGCACTGGCGGAATGAGTTTGGATGATATGGCGTCCAATGCCTTCCTGTCGGACATCGCGGCCATGAAACACGAGACTTTGGAACCGAGGCTATTCCAGTCATGACACAGATGAACGGCCCCCTCCGGATCGGCATTGGCGGCCCCGTCGGTGCGGGAAAGACCACGCTGACCGCGCGTCTGGCCGAGCGGTTGAAGGATGAGTTTTCCATCGGTGTGATCACCAATGACATCTACACGCAGGAGGATGCCGAGGCGCTGATGCGGATGCAGATTCTGCCTGCCGACCGGGTCATCGGGGTCGAAACCGGTGGCTGCCCGCACACCGCGATCCGCGAGGATGCCTCGATCAACCTTGCCGCCGTGGCCGAGATGCGCAAGCGGCATCCCGAAGTGCAGGTGGTACTGATCGAATCCGGGGGGGACAACCTGTCCGCGACTTTCAGCCCGGAACTGGCGGATCTGACGGTCTACGTGATCGACGTGGCGGCGGGGGAGGAAATTCCGCGCAAGGGCGGACCTGCGATCACGCGCTCGGACCTCTTGGTGATCAACAAGACGGATCTTGCGCCTTACGTGGGCGCTTCTCTGGAGGTGATGGATCGGGATGCGACACGGGTCCGCGCCGGGCGACCCTTTGTCTTTTCCGCGCTGAAGCACGGCGAGGGTGTGGACCGGATCGTGGCAGGCATTCGCGAAATCGCGGGCCTGTAGATTGCGGGCCTGTAAATCGCGGACCGGCAAGAGGTGTTGGATCAGGTGGGGGCGCCAAGCGGTCCCTGCGGTTCGGGCGCTTTGCATGCCGGTGACGGCGGTAATGACTTCCTGAAAGAATGTCTTTTGGTCAGCAGGTCGAAAGGGCGGATCAGAAGGCCGCCCAATCGGTGAACCGATAGGCCTTGGGCTTGCGGTGACCGGGAACCGGGGTCTTGTGTTGTGCGGGGCGGGGCTGGCTGTGCTTGGTCATCTTGGCTCTCCTTCTCTGCTTCCAAAGATGGGGCAACGCGCAGATTCCCGACAGTCACGAAAACCGTACCAGGCAGTTCACTTTGGCGGAATGACCCCTTTGGTCAGGATGATGTTGCCATACAGCCTTGTTTCTCCTGTCTGAATCACCGCAAAGCAGGTCTTTGCCCGCTCGTAGAAGGCAAAGCGTTCTAGACTGGCAATGGGTGCCGGATTGTCGGCGGTCTGGTCGATAATTCCCTGAAATTGCTTGACGATTTCCGGCGTGGCAGAAGCGTCGCCGACCACCTGCATGGTATGGGCCGGGGCGGGTACGAAACTGTCCAGCGGCATCAGCGTCAAAACCGCCTCCAGCGTGTCGGTCGCGGTGATCCCGTCGAGCCGATGCACTGGGCAGCCCATTGAACAGGCAGGGAAATTTGCGTCCGCAATGACCAGTTCGTCGCCATGCCCCATGGACCGCAGGCAATGCAGGATGTCGGGGGACAGGATGGCGGGAATATTGTGCAGCATGGGTTAAACCTCCGGAATTCCTGACCATGAAGACTCCGGAACCGGACCTGTGCAAGGGGTGTCGAAGCGGTTCTGCATGATCCGACTGCATCATCGGAGAACAGCGCATGTCTCCTCTTGAGCCCGATAGAGCTTTGCGGCAACGCTTTGCAGCGACCTCAAACACCGGGGGCCGCGAAGGCTCGGTCCCGGTATGACCATAAGTACGCTCATGCGGGCGCTGTGTCTGACGGCTGTCAAAGAGAGGAGGGAAGATGCTGACCCTTGTTTTGCGCTACGGCGTTCTGTTCGCCGGCCTCGTCCTGATCTGGTTGGCCACGGTCAGCGCCCGTCTGGGCGACCCTCCGCCGTTCTCTTTGTTCAGCCCACGCGCGACACTGGTTGTCGAAAACGCAAGCGTCGTTACCGTGCCAGTTGGCAATGGCACCCGGCGAACCCTTCCCGAAATCAAGGTGGAATGGCCACGCGATAGCGATGTGGTGACCCAGGTCAAAGGGTTGCAGGCGCTGACCCAGCGGGGCGATGTTGCGCATGCCCGCGAGCTTGTGGCCGCCAACCCGACAGGTTCGGAAATCCGCGTCCGGATCGTGAACGGGCAGCCGATGGCGAACAGGCAGGATCTGTTCGGCACGATACATGCGCTGGGCATGGGCGTGATGGGGTTGCTGATCGCTGGGGTCGGTGTCTTGCTGAACCGGGCGCTGAAATAGCGCGTGCTCTGGCCTCGCCCAGTGTTATGGGGCAGGGTCGATATATCGTTCCGGATCGGAACCAGCATGAGGGACAGGGCGATGGATGGGGAAAAGCCAAATGGCGAACTGACGCTTCAGACCATAGCGATGCCCAGGGATGCCAACGTGAACGGCGATATCTTTGGCGGCTGGGTGCTGGCGCAGATGGACATTGCCAGCGGCATCATCGCCGGACAGAGGGCACAGGGCCGTGTGGCGACGATTGCCGTGGATGCAATGAAATTCATCCGGCCGGTCAAGATCGGAGATGTGTTGTGCATCTATGCCCGGATCTCCCGGGTCGGCCGGACCTCGATGGGGATCGCGCTGGAAGCCTGGGTGCTGCGCGACAGAATCGGGAAACAGGAAAAGGTGACCGAGGCGGTCTTTACCTTCGTGGCGATCGACGACGCGGGCAAAAAGCGGGTTGTCCCGCCAGAAGGGTGAGACCGCCGCAGCAGTCGGTACAATGCACGCTGGGGGTCTGGGGCTCGGGCGGGCAAGGCCTGATGAGGCACTCACATCGCCCGAGCCGGTCAAAATAGATGGACTGGCGCGAAAGGCGTCAATTCATGATCATTTCACCGGTAACATTATTGGTATAGGGATCGCCGCCGGCGTCAAAGTCGCCGCCGCCGCTGGCGCCGTCCCATTTGCCGGTGCCGCCAAGGATCATCCATTCGCCCAGTGTGCGACCCTCGGCACTCATGCCTTTGGCCATCCACTTCATCGCGACGAGGTCACCGTCACCATCGGTGTAATGGCACAGACCGTCGCCCGAGACGGCCCCCTTGTCGATCAGGATCGAACCGAAACAGGGGCCTTTGGCCGTGGCAAAGGGACTGTTGGGATCCTCGGTGTCGAACCTGTCGTATGTCGAGACGGCGTGAACCATGACAAGGCCCTCGCTCACCGGCATCGCCGTGGATGTGGATGTCCCGTGGCCCGTGCTGGCGGCGTTGATGGTTTCGGACAGGGCAGGTGTTGCAAATAAAACAATGGTCGCCGCAAGGGCGGGAAAACGGATGGAATACATGAGTTTCTCCTCCAGAATCGGCCCCGTGTTCGGGGCGTGAGGCAAGGTTAGCATGTTTCTGGCCCCAGCCGGTCATCAGCAGGGTGTCCACCCATGGACAGCCTGGGGGAATGCGGTCTCCAAGGGAAACTGAGACGGTGTTTCCTCCGCCCAAGGAACGGGCTTGGAAGCACTGGACGCACTTGTTAGCGTTGCCGGGGATTTCGAAGGAGCGCATTCCATGACGTATCGCCAGTTGCCAGGGGCAATCTGCACCCTTGCCACTCTTGGGTCAGGCGCCGTAGCGCAGGACATTGACGTCTCTATCATCCGGGCGGCGGGGGCGGTCTGTGCGGCGGGGTTCAACCTTGAAACCCAGAACCGGTTCGACACGCGCCTGACCACGGCCTTTTCCGTCCTGCGTGGCGGGCGCGGGTCGTCGGTAAACCCGGATCAGGCGGGCAAGGTGTTGGAAACGCTGACCTATAACCCGGTGGACGATGCCGAGGAGACCTACATGAAATGCGTCTCCGAAACCCTGCGCTCGGTGCTGGCGGTGTCGGATGCGGCGACGGCGGCCGACAGCGGGCGCGCGGTGATCGACAGCACGCTGGTCGCCGACCCGCTGGAGGTGATGCAGAGCGGCGACCGCTTTCAGATGGGCATTGGCGACAGCCGCGCGGTGGGCGAGCAGACGCTGCTCTTTGCGCTGCATAAAGTGGACATCTACAGGGGGCGAAATTACGTAGGACTGACCAAGTCAGATGTTCTCGCGGCGACCAGCGAAACCGTCGAGGTCTACCAGGCGACGACTTTGAAGCTGAACGAAACCTGCGTTCTGAACCCCTATTCGATTGACGTGGAACAGAAACTGGCGTCGTTTCTGGTGATCTGCCAGTGAGGTTTTTCGGTCTCGCAGGGCGGGCCGCTTTGGAAACGCAGTTGGGGTAGGATAAAATGGGAGTGATCTTGGCGGGCGTGCTGATCGGCATCGGCGGCACAGTGGCGATGGACCTCTGGGCGCTGCTGCTGAACCGGGTGGCGGGGCAGGGTTTGCCGAACTGGGGCAACGTGGGCCGTTGGGTCGGGTGGCTGTTCAGGGGAAAGGTCTTTCACGACGATATCGGCGCGGCCGCGCCGGTGCGGGGGGAACGCGCGCTGGGCTGGGCGTTCCACTACCTTGTCGGGGTGATCTACGGGATCGTCTTTGCGCTGATCGTGGGG
This sequence comes from Paracoccaceae bacterium, assembly GCA_034670345.1. GTDB lineage: Bacteria > Pseudomonadota > Alphaproteobacteria > Rhodobacterales > Rhodobacteraceae > Antarctobacter. The sequence goes on from JAXMNQ010000043.1 coordinate 27,437, forward strand.
CGCACATGGTTCGGCGATCCGGTGTTCTGGCAGGTATGGATCTGGGGGATCCTGACGATCGCAGGAGGCTGGTTCCTTCTGCAACCGGGCATGGGGCTGGGCTGGGCGGCGGCGAAAACGCCAACCCCGTGGAAAGCGCGGGGCATGGGCCTCATGGCGCACACGGTCTTTGCGTTGGGGATGTGGGGTGTGGCGCTCTTGGGGTGAGTACTGGCCGCCGGTGGGTGCCGTAGGGCGGGGTTCCCCCGCCGCTAACCCGGCATTAACCGCTTTTGTCCAAAATTCGCAACATGCCGAATTACCGACGTCCAAATCTTAGCGGAGGACCCGTCTTCTTCACCGTCTGCCTTGCAGACGGGGATAGTCGTTTGCTGGTCGACGAGATCGGGATTCTGCGTGAAGCGGTGCTGGTCACACGGGCGCGCAGGCCTTTCGGGATCGACGCTTGGGTCGTTTTGCCGGATCACATGCACGCGGTCTGGACCCTGCCAGCGGAAGACCCGTCTTATTCGCAGCGTTGGGGAATGATCAAGGCGCGGTTTTCGAAGTTTGTCCGACGGGCCGGGCGCGCCCCGAATGTTCCGGAATTTGGGTCGGGCGGCGGGGTGAACCCCGCCCTACGCAAGGGCGAAGTCGGGCTATGGCAAAAACGGTTCTGGGAACATCACATACGTGATCCGCAGGATTTGGATGCCCATGTGCGGTATTGCATCACCAATCCGGTGAAACACGGTTTGGTCGAGCGGCCCGAGGATTGGCCTTTTTCATCGGTGCACCGGGACATTCGCGCAGGACGTTGGGCCGCGTAGGGCGGGGCTTACCCCGCCAACCCCTGATCAAGACCAAAAGCAGCGGCGGGGTAAACCCCGCCCTACCTCGCTCCGCGTCGTCTGCTTAGCGCGCAAACTTCTTGTGCTTCAACCGCGTCGGCTCCAGCGCATCCGCCCCAAGCCGCCGCTTCTTGTCCTCTTCGTAGTCCTCGAAGTTGCCTTCGAACCACTCCACATGCGCCTCGCCCTCAAAAGAGAGGATGTGCGTACAGATCCGGTCGAGGAAGAAGCGGTCGTGTGAGATCACCACGGCGCAACCCGCGAAGTCCACCAAAGCGTCTTCCAGCGCCCGCAGCGTTTCCACGTCCAGATCGTTGGTCGGTTCGTCCAGCAGGATGACGTTGCCGCCCTCTTTCAGCAGCCGCGCCATGTGCACGCGGTTGCGTTCACCACCCGAGAGCAGCCCGACCTTCTTCTGCTGGTCGCCGCCCTTGAAGTTGAAGGCCGAGCAATAGGCGCGGGAGTTCATTTCCGCGTCGCCCAGCTTGATCAGCTCGGCCCCGCCGGAAATCGCCTCCCAGACGGTGGCTCCGGCCTCCAGATCGTCGCGGGACTGGTCCACGTAGGCCAGTTTCACCGTGTCGCCATATTCCAGCGTCCCGGCGTCGGGCTCTTCATGCCCGGTCAGCATCTTGAACAGGGTCGATTTGCCCGCACCGTTGGGGCCGATCACGCCGACGATGCCGCCCGGCGGCAGCGAGAACGACAGGTCCTCGATCAACAGCTTGTCGCCCATGTGTTTCTTCAACCCTTCGACCTCGATCACCTTGGCCCCCAGGCGCGGGCCGTTGGGGATGATGATCTGGGCGCGCGCCAGCTTTTCACGCTCGGTCTGGTTGGCCAGCTCGTTGTAATTCGAGATACGAGCCTTGGATTTGGCCTGCCGTGCCTTGGCCCCCTGACGCATCCATTCCAATTCTCGCTCCAGCGTCTTCTGCTTGGCCTTGTCCTCGCGGGCCTCCTGCGCCAGCCGCTTGGCCTTTTGCTCCAGCCAGGCAGAGTAGTTGCCCTCGTAGGGAACGCCGCGGCCGCGGTCGAGTTCAAGGATCCAGCCGGTGATGTCGTCAAGGAAATAGCGGTCGTGCGTGACGCAGAGGATGGTGCCCTTGTAGTCGATCAGGTGCTTTTGCAGCCAGGCGATGGTCTCGGCGTCGAGGTGGTTGGTCGGTTCGTCGAGCAGCAGCATGTCGGGCGCTTCGAGCAGCAGCTTGCACAGGGCGACGCGGCGGCTTTCCCCGCCCGAAAGGCTGGCGACATCCGCGTCATCCGGGGGGCAGCGCAGGGCTTCCAGGGCGACGTCGATCTGGCTGTCGAGATCCCAGAGATTCTGGCTGTCGATCTCGTCCTGCAGCGCGGCCATCTCGTCGGCGGTCTCATCCGAGTAGTTCATGGCCAGTTCGTTGTACTTGTCGAGAATGGCCTTTTTGCCGGCCACGCCCAGCATGACGTTTTCGCGGACGGTCAGGGTTTCGTCCAGCTTGGGTTCCTGCGGCAGGTAGCCGACCTTGGCGCCTTCAGCGGCCCAGGCCTCGCCGGTGAAATCCTTGTCCAGCCCCGCCATGATGCGCAGCAGGGTCGACTTACCCGCGCCGTTGACGCCGACAACCCCGATCTTGACGCCCGGCAGAAAGCTGAGGCGGATGTTTTCAAAGCATTTCTTGCCGCCGGGATAGGTCTTGGAGACGCCATCCATGTGGTAGACATACTGATACGAGGCCATGATCCGCTCCTGTCATGCGTGCGCGCTGTTCCCGGTGGAGTATCGCGAAGCGTGGGGCGGTGCAATCGGTGCTGATGCCTGTGTGCCTGCGCCCGTCTGGCCGCGCGGCTGGCCGGGAGCAAGGGGCGTGCTTGCCTCCAAAGGCCAGAGCGCATATCCGTATCGGCGTCTTGCGCCGAGGGTCCGGCGCAGGAGAGGCGCCGCGCCACGGGAGGTCAGGAGAGTGCAACTGCCGACACGGGGAGGCGTGCCGCGCCAGAGCGGTGTCCTGTTGGGCCGGGCTCTGCCGCCCGGGACAAGGGTGGGGTTGCTGGGCGGGTCGTTCGATCCGCCACATGCGGGGCACCTGCATCTGTCGCGCGAGGCGCTTAAGCGGTTTCAACTGGATTTCGTTGTCTGGCTGGTGAGCCCCGGCAACCCGCTGAAACCCAATCCGCCCGCACCGTTGGCCGATCGCATGGCGGCAGCACAGGCCATGGCAGTGCATCCCCGTATCCTGATCAGCGATTTCGAGGCCCGCGCCGGGACACGCTTCACCGCCGAGACGCTGGAGGTTGCAAAGGCCCGTCACCGCGGCGTTAGGTTCGTCTGGCTGATGGGGGCGGACAACCTTGCGCAGTTCCATCGTTGGGACAACTGGCAGCAGATCCTGAACACGGTGCCGGTGGGTGTGTTGGCGCGGCCCGGTCTGCGCACGGCGGCCCGCACCGCCCAGGCGGCGCGAATCTACCGGGCGGCGAAACTGCCGCGCAGTGCCGCCAAGGCCCTGCCCGACATGACCCCACCTGCATGGTGTTTCGTGAACATCCCGATGAGCGATCTGAGTTCCAGTGCGATCCGCAAGGCTGGCCAATGGATCACGGCTGCGAAATCGTGAAGTCCACTTGTGCATATGTTGGTTGCCGCGCCGACAGGGAATCGCTTAGATCGGCAACATGAAAAGAGGTGTTTCCAGACGCGCGTTCCTGAGCGGGGTCGCGGGGCTCGCCGTGAGTGGCGCAGCCCTGCCTGCGCTTGCAGAGCCTCCCACAACCTCGCTCCGGCCGGTGGCCCGGGCCGATGATTTCCTCAAGCAGGTCCAGCCACCCGCAGAGGCGCTGATTGAAAAGGCGCGGCTGAATGGCAAGGTGTCTTTCAGTGTGGCCCGCCTGACGACAGGCGAGGTGCTGGAAAGCCATGACACCACAGTGGGTCTGCCGCCGGCCAGTGTCGCCAAGGCGCTGACTGCTGGCTATGCACTGGATACGCTGGGACCGGGGCATCATTTCGTGACGCGGGTCGTGGCGACCGGACCAATCAAGGAGGGCGTCCTTGACGGCGATCTGGTGCTTGCCGGTGGCAGCGATCCGACCTTGGACACGGAAGCGCTGGCCGGGTTGGCCAAGGCGGTGAGCGAGGCCGGGATCACCAAGATCACTGGCGACCTTCATGTCTGGGGAGGCGGGCTGCCGACCTTGCCCGGGATCGACCCGATCCAGCCGGACCATGTGGGATACAACCCCTCGGTTTCCGGGCTGAACCTGAATTACAACCGGGTGCATTTCGAATGGCGCAAGGCGGGCGGGGATTACACCGTGACGATGCAGGCGCGGTCTGCTGCTTATGCGCCGGATGTGCGACTGGCGCGGATGGTGCTCGCGGATCGCAAACTGCCGATCTACACCTACGAAGACCGGGCCGGGCGCGACAACTGGACCGTCGCGCGGCAGGCCCTTGGCGATGGCGGCGCGCGCTGGTTGCCGGTGCGCAAGCCCGAGCTTTACGCTGGCGAAGTGTTCCAGACCCTATTGCGCTCGCATGGCCTGACGGTTGGCTCGCCCAAGATGGCAACCGCCGCGCCAGAGGGCATGGACCTGGCCAGCCACAAGAGCCCGGCTTTGCGCATCATCCTGCGCGACATGCTGAAATGGTCGACCAACCTGACCGCCGAGGTCGTGGGGCTGGCGGCCACGGTGGCGCGCACCGGCGCGGCCCCTTCAACGCTAGGCGATTCCGCGGCGGCTATGAACTCCTGGTGTCTTGAAACGCTGGGTGTGCCGGGTGTTGCGTTGGTGGATCATTCGGGCCTTGGCGACAAGTCCCGCATCAGCGCCGCGCAGATGGTGGGGTGCCTGCGGGCGCTGCGCCAGAAACAGGGGATCAAACCGCTGCTCAAGCCGATCCCGATGCGTGATGAGGAATACAAGGTGATCGAGGAGCACCCGGTCACGGTCCGGGCCAAGACCGGCACGCTGAATTTCGTCAGCGGGTTGGCAGGCTTTATCGACCTGCCAGATGGCACGGAACTGGTCTTTGCGATCTTTGCGGCCGATATTCCGCGCCGTGACAGCCTGACTCTGGCCCAGCGTGAGCGGCCCGATGGCGGGCGCAGCTGGAACGGACGGGCAAAGCGCCTGCAGCAGGTGCTGATGGAACGCTGGGGCGTGTTGTATACCATCTAAGGGACTGAAACCGGACAGAAAAAAACCCGGGCGGTGGCAGAGCCGGCCCGGGCATTTCAATGCTTGTCAGGCAGATCAGTTGTCAATCACGACCTTCATGTTCTCTGTCCCGACTTGCTGGGTCAGCTTGAACAGCACCGCGGCGTGTTCCGGATGCAGCCGGACACAGCCGGCCGAGGCCGGACGGCCAAGGCGGTTGATCTGGTTGGTGCCGTGGATCGCGTAATCCCCGTTGTAGAAGATCGAGTAGGGCATCGGCGCGTTGTTGTAGATGCTGGATTTGTGGTATTTGGACAGCCACTGGGCCTTCCACTGGCCGCGCGGGGTGATCTTGCCCGGACGCGCCGTCGACACCGGCCAGCGATAGGCCACCTGACCGTTGTAGATCACGACCATCGTCTGATTTGAGACGTCGACCTTGGCCACAAGTGGCGCGGCAAAAGTCATCAACGGTGTAATACACATCAATGCCGCGCCAAGCGCGGCAGCAACCAGTTTATTCATTTGTCCCTCCAGGTAACAAGCTTGGCAGCTTTGGCGGAAAATTGCCTGAAAAGATCTTACAATGCGGTTACCCGCCGGTCAGGCGGGATTTCCTGACCTTGCCGGGTCAGGCGCTAACTGCGTCGAAACATATGGGATTTTTGCAACGCTTGCGGCGGGATTCGCCGGATTTGAAGCAAAGTCAAAGCGAAAGATGCCGCGCCCGCGCCCCACGCTCGATCGCGGCAGCGTGAAGCCGGTCGATTTCCAGCTCATGCCGAATCTCTTCCAGCAGGCGAAGTTCCGCCTCGTACAGCTTGCCGTCCGCCGCCGCGACGTCGCAGGCCAGCGCATAGGCGGTCTCATGCAGGCGTTCGGGCAGGTTGTCCCGGACCAGACCAAAGAGCGCATCCAGCCCGTCCTCCTGCTCGAACAGATCAAAGACAAGCGTCGACATGGCGCGCACGCGGTCGGCATCATAATCCGCGAAGATCGGCAGGTGATTGACCGTCGAGTCGATCTTGATCAGTTCGGCGGTGCGCATCTGCTCATCAGAGGCAGAGACCGCGATCATCAGGGCCACAAGGCAGTCCTGCGGGCTGAGGGGGTGGGTGGCGTCGGACATGCGGTGGCCTTTTCATGAAATGTGCCTGCATCGTGCAATTTATTGACGGCGACGCGGGGGGGCAATAGGAAGCCCGCGCAACATTTCCTTCAGGAGCGACCCAATGTCCGATCTGCGTGACGCCGCGATGAGTGCAAAGGCCTGGCCTTTCGAAGAGGCGCGCCGGATCCTCAAACGCTACGAAAAAGCGCCGCCCGAAAAGGGTTACGTGCTTTTCGAGACGGGTTATGGCCCCTCGGGCCTGCCGCATATCGGCACCTTCGGCGAAGTTCTGCGGACCACGATGATCCGCCGTGCCTTTGAGGTGATTTCGGACATACCGACCAAGCTGATCTGTTTTTCCGACGATCTGGACGGCATGCGCAAGGTTCCGGGCAACGTGCCGCAGCAAGAGATGTTGTCCGGGCATCTGCAACGGCCCTTGACCTCTGTGCCTGATCCGTTCGGCACGCACGAAAGCTTTGGCCATCACAACAACGCCATGCTGCGCCGGTTCCTCGACACCTTCGGGTTCGAGTACGAGTTCTATTCGGCGCGCGAATTCTATGCCTCTGGCCGGTTCGACGAGACACTGCTGCGCGCGGCGGAACGCTATGACCGGCTGATGGAAATCATGCTGAAGTCGCTGCGTGAAGAACGGCAACAGACCTATTCGATCTTCCTGCCGATCCATCCGGAGACGGGGCGCGTGCTCTATGTGCCGATGAAGCATGTGGATGGCGCCAAGGGAGAGATCACCTTCGACGACGAGGATGGCCGCGAATGGACGCTGCCGGTCACCGGCGGCAACGTGAAACTGCAGTGGAAGCCGGATTTCGGCGCGCGCTGGGCGGCGCTGGGCGTCGATTTCGAGATGTACGGCAAGGAACACGCCACCAACGAAAAGATCTATGACGCGATCTGTCGGGCGCTGGGAGAGACGCCGCCGAACCATTTCAGCTATGAACTGTTCCTGGATGCCGAGGGCGCCAAGATCTCGAAGTCTTCGGGCAATGGCATCTCGATTGACGAGTGGCTGGAATATGCATCGACCGAGTCGCTGTCCTATTTCATGTTCCTCAAGCCCAAGACCGCCAAGCGCCTGCATTTCGACGTGATCCCCAAGATGGTGGATGAATATCACCAGCAGTTGCGGGCTTACGCCGGACAGGATGCGAAGGCGCGGATGAACAACCCGGTGTTCCATATCCATGGGCACAATGTCCCGTCCTCCGATATGGTCGTGCCCTTCTCGATGTTGCTGAACCTCGCCAGCGCGGCGGGGGCGCATGACAAGGAAACGCTCTGGGGCTTTATCCGCCGCTACGCGCCCGATGCGACGGCAGAAACCCATCCGGGTCTGGATGCGGCGGCGGGCCATGCGGTGAAATACTGCGAGACTTTTGTCCTGCCGAACAAGACCTTCCGCGCGCCGGACGACAAGGAACGCGCAGCGATGGAAGACTTGGCCGCGCAGCTGCGGGCGCACGCTGGCCCGACCGACGACGAGACCCTGCAGTCGATGGTCTTTGCCGTCGGCAAGACGCATGGTTTCGATCCGCTGCGCGACTGGTTCAAGGCGCTTTACGAGGTGCTGCTGGGCCAGAGCCAGGGGCCGCGGTTTGGCGGGTTCATCGCGCTTTACGGCGTGAACGAGACCGTGGTGCTGATCGAAAAGGGGCTGGCGGGCGAATTGGGTTGAGCCCTTCACCCCGGTGTGATTTTGACCTCGCGTCCTCGTGGCTTACCTTTGGGAAAGTCACGAGGAGAACGCCATGCGCAAGGTACTGTTGGGATTGGTCGCCGGGATCGGTCTGACCGGAGCGGTCTGGGCTCAGGACATACTGACCCCGAACGCCGCCATAGAAGGCACGATTCAAAGCCAGATCGACGCCTTTCTGAAGGATGATTTCGGGGCGGCTTTCGGCTTTGCCAGCCCGTCGATCCGCTACATGTTCCGCACGCCCGAGAATTTCGGCGCCATGGTGCGGCGCGGATACCCGATGGTCTGGCGCCCCGGTGACGTGGAATTCGGGCCGCTGCGGTCCATCGAGGGGCAGCTGTCACAGCAGGTTCTGGTGTCGGACGCCGAGGGGCGGCGATTCATTCTGGAATACAAGATGGTGGAGGTGGACGGCGCATGGCGGATTGCCGGCGTAGAGGTCATTCCCGCGCCGGACGTGGCGGCCTGAGGGCCGGGGACGGCGCTCGTCGCCTTCGGCAACATCGCCCCGCCCACCGTCCCCGGCGGCGGGCCGGTTGCTCGGGGGACTAGAACTCGGTCCAGATCCCGAACTTTAGCCCGACCGAATCGTCACCCTTCAGCCCGATTGTAGCCCCTGCCTCCAGTTTGAAGCGGTCCCGAACCGGGATGACGATCGACGGCGCAATCCGCGCAAAGGCGTCGCGCCCGTCCGGCTGCCCGGTTTGCAATTGCAGAACGATCTTGTGCCCCGACTTCAGGTTACGCCCCCAAGTGACGTCGAGCTTGTAGTCGGTCAGGCCCTTTTCCACATGCGCCTCGGCCACGCTGTCGATGGAAAGCCAGCCTTTGTCCAATCCCCAGCCCAGCGACAGGCCGGGGCGCACAACGCGATCCCCGGAGATCATGCCAAACCCCAGTTGCGCCGTGACCCGCGGACCCTTGTCCGGCTGGCTCAGCGGGTATTGCAGAAAGGCCACCGTCTTGCCGCTGCCCGAGACCGAATGGCCAAGGTCCAGCCCCAGCGTCAGCCGATCCGTCAGCCCGTATTCGACATAGAGAGTCGAGTAATCCTGCGTCGGTTCCAGCGACCTCCAGTCCTTCATGTCCTGCGGCCACCCCAGCCGAACCGACACACTGGCAAAACCCTCACCCTTCTTGCGTGGCCATGCCCCTGCCTCGGCGCCGGATGCGGCAAGGCAGGACAGGACAAGGATCGGCAAGAGGATCTTGGCAGCATGGCGCATCTGGGATCCGGGGCAGCGGCGGACACTGGGTAATCCTATCTTCACTTTGGTTAACGCTTTCTGAATCGCTCCTGGCAAAGCACAGGCACGCCCAATCGGCGATTTCCAATAGCCCGGGGCTGGATTCCGCAACGTGGCGGGTGCACAGTCCGTCAAAATCCTCAGGGGGGCCCATGGCAGGACGAGTGATCACGGTGGCGCAGCAAAAGGGCGGCAGCGGCAAGACCACGCTGGCAGCCCATCTTGCGCTGGGGTTTCGCGAACAGGGCAAATCGGTGGCCCTCGTCGACCTGGACCCGCAGGGCAGTCTCGGGCGCTGGTTCATGACCCGCATGGAGGCCGCGCCCGACAGCTGCGAGGGGATGGATTTCGCCACCTCCTCGGCTTGGGGCGTGTCCTACGAGGTGCGCAAGCTGACCTCGGCCAATGACATCGTCATCATCGACACGCCGCCCAAGGCGGACAGCGACCTGCGCCCGGCGCTGCGTGTGGCGGACCTGGTGGTTGTGCCGGTCTCTGTCAGCCACATTGATCTCTGGGCGACCGAAGGCGTGCTGGACCTCGCGTCGCGCGAACGCTGCCCGACGCTGCTGGTGATGAACCGCACACGCGTCGGCACGCGGCTGAACGCCGAAGTGGCCGAGGCGGCGACACGGCTGGGGGCAGATGTGGCGAAATCGGCGCTGGGCAACCGGGTCGGCTATGCCGAGGCGATGGGGCAGGGGCGCGGCGCGCATGAGGGGGGCAAGTCCCGCGCACGCGAAGAGATCGCGGCGCTGATCGAGGAGGTGGCGCAGCGGCTCGGGAGCGCGTAAACGGGCGCCGAAGGAGACCTGCCCATGCGTGATACCGCCGAACTTTCCCGCCTGATCCGCGCCGACGCCGATGCGCGGGGACAGACGATTTCGCGCCTTGGCTATTTCTGTGCGCCTTTCCGACCGTCCGATGGGCCCTATTCGGACAAGGTCATCAAGGTCTACCGCGGGCTGCGCGATACGGCGGCGCTGGACCGGCTGCTGCTCTGCCATGACGATTATGTCGCCGCCTTATTGGCTGGTGGCGTGCCAATGCCCGAGACCGAGATGCTGATGGTCGATCTGGACGGCACGCAGGTGCCGGTCATCGTGCAACAGGCGCTGCCGGTGGACAGCCTGATGCGCCCGCGGCTGCAATCCGGATCGCGGGAAGAGACGCTGCAGATGATGGAGGCGGCGGGCCAGGTGATCGCGCGCTTCTGGCTCTGGGCGCGGGGGCAGGAGGCGCGGATCGGCTTTCACCCCTCGATCCGCAACTTCGCGATTGCCGAGGGCAAGGCGGTGTTCTTCGACACCTTCCCGCCGCTGATCCATTACACACGAGAGGAGATGGGGCGGATGCTGCTGACCTTTTCCGACAAACGGCTGATGCGGCTGGTCGGGCCTCTGATGCAACGGCGGGTCACGGGCATTCAGGATGAGTGGTACTCTCCGCCGGAAACGCTGGTCGGGCTGGTCGGGTCGGCCTGCCGCTTGCGGCCGGAACATGCCGCCGCCTACCTCGACTGGGGCCGCGACTTCGCCACCCGTGAAATGGCTCCCTGGACCGAGGAGGCATTGGCCGGATTGCAGGAACCGCCGAAACTGCCCGGTTACTGGACCGGCTTCCGCAAGCTGTTGGGTTTGCAAGGAGAGCCCAACGTCTGAAGTCCGGCTGGGTCGCGACCCCGGCGTGTACCGGGACTTGTCGCGCTTCAGGCGTTGCCCCCTGTCCGAAGCGGGTAAGTGAGTATTTCAGGAGAGAAGAAGCCAGGGGCACGCCCTTTCCGTTTCTTCTCTCTGGAAATAGCTCCGGGGGTGTGGGGGCAGCGCCCCCACGACTTTGTTTGATGCCTGCGCGATCAGACGATCTTGATGCCCGCGCTTGCCGCGTCTTTCAGGAACTGCGCCAGCCCCTTGTCGGTCAGCACGTGGTTCGCCATTGCCTTGATCACGCCCGGCGGGGCCGTAGCCACGTCAGCGCCGATCTTGGCGCATTCGGACATGTGGTTGGCTGACCGGATCGAGGCGGCGAGGATCTGGGTCTCGAAGCCGAAGTTGTCATAGATCTCGCGGATGTCCGCGATCAGTTCCAGCCCGTCCACGTTCAGATCGTCCAGACGTCCGATGAAGGGCGAGATGAAGGTCGCGCCCGCCTTGGCGGCGAGAAGGGCTTGATTGGCAGTGAAGCAGAGGGTGACGTTGACCATGCGGCCTTCGTCCGTCAGCACTTTGCAAGCCTTCAGCCCGTCCCAGGTCAGCGGCACCTTGACGGCGATGTTTTCGGCGATCTCGGCCAGCTTGCGGCCTTCGGCGATCATGGCGTCGGCCTCGGTGGCGACCACCTCGGCAGAGACGGGGCCAGAGACGAGGTCGCAGATTTCCTTGGTGACCTCCAGGATGTCACGACCGGATTTCATGATCAGCGAGGGGTTGGTGGTGACGCCATCGACCATACCCAAGTCATTGAGCTCGGCGATGGCGTCGATCTCGGCGGTGTCGACAAAGAATTTCATGTGGCGCGCTCCTTGATGGCTTGGCCTTTCGTGTTCAGCGATTTACCCCTTTTGCATGCCGATCACTACCCCGGAATTCTTTGAGGCAGGCGCGCTGGTGGGTGTGCTGACAACGCAACCGCTGGACCGGGTGCTGGATTATCGTGCGCCTGAAGGGGGTTGCTGGCTTGGGGCCTATGTCGAAGTGCCTCTGGGACCACGCAAGGTCCTGGGCGTGATCTGGGGGCCGGGGCGCGGAGATTTCGATGCGTCGAAGATTCGCGCCGTCAACCGGGTGCTGGATGCGGCACCGATGCGCGAGGAGATGCGGGCCTTCATCGAAAAGGCCGCCGCCTACACGCTGACGCCCTTGCCCGCGATGCTGCGGCTGGCGACGCGGGCGCCGGGACTGGGCGACCCGCCGTCGATGCGCAAGGTCTATCGGCTGGGCGAGGGAGAGCCGCCGCGCATGACCGATGCGCGCAGCCGCGTGCTCGACGCCGCGGGGGAGGTCGGTGGGTTGGCGCTGACGTTGAAGGAACTGGCCGAACTGGCGGGAGTGACCCCCTCTGTCGTCAAGGGGCTGGTGAAAAGCGGGGCGATCCTTGAGGAGGACACGCCGCGCGATACCGGGTTTCCGCCACTCGATCCGGATTGCGGCGGCAAGGAGTTGACGCCGGATCAGGGCATGGCGGCAGAGGTGCTGCGCGCGGGTCAGCGGGCGGGACAGTATGAAACCGTCCTGCTGAAGGGCGTCACCGGATCGGGCAAGACCGAAGTTTACCTCGAGGCGGTGGCAGAGGCGTTGCGCGCCGGGCGGCAGGCGCTGGTCCTGTTGCCGGAAATCGCGCTGTCCGCCGAGTTCCTGACCCGGGTCGAGGCGCGGTTTGGCGCGCGACCGGCCGAGTGGCATTCCGGCGTGACCATGACCGAGCGGCGGCGGGTCTGGCGCATGGTCGGTGAGGGGCAGGCGCAGGTGGTTGTCGGCGCGCGCTCTGCCCTGTTCCTGCCGTTTCAGCGTTTGGGGCTGATCGTCGTCGATGAAGAGCACGACACCTCCTACAAGCAGGAAGACGGGGTTCTTTACAACGCGCGGGACATGGCTGTGCTGCGGGCCTCCATCCTTGGGGCGCAGGTGGTGCTGGCCTCGGCCACGCCCTCACTGGAAAGCTGGGCCAATGCGGATGCGGGCAAATACAAACGTCTGGACCTGACATCGCGTTTCGGCGTGGCGGTGCTGCCCGAGATGAAGGCGCTGGACATGCGCGCCGAGAGCCTGCCCTCGAACCGCTGGATTTCCCCCAGCTTGCAGCGGGCGGTGAAGGCGCGGATGGAAAAGGGCGAGCAGGCGCTGTTGTTCATCAATCGGCGTGGTTACGCGCCGGTGACGCTGTGCCGGGCCTGCGGCATGCAGATCGGCTGTGACCATTGTGACGCGCGGATGGTCGAACACCGGTTCCTGAAACGGCTGGTCTGTCACCAGTGCGGAGAGTCCAAGCCCCTGCCGGAGGTTTGTCCCTCTTGTCAGGTCGAGGGCAAGCTGGCCGCCGTGGGGCCCGGGGTGGAACGATTGGCCGAGGAGGCAGCGGAGTCCTTTCCCGACGCGCGGATTGCGGTGCTGTCCTCGGACCTGTTCGGCACCGCGCGCGAGTTGAAGGCGCAGATCGAAACGATTGCGGCCGGCGGCGCGGATATCGTGATCGGCACGCAGTTGGTGGCCAAGGGGCACAACTTTCCGCTGCTGACGCTGGTTGGGGTGATCGACGCCGACCTTGGCCTGCAAGGGTCGGACCTGCGGGCGGCGGAGCGGACCTTTCAGTTGATGCGGCAGGTGGCGGGGCGCGCCGGGCGCGCGGAAAAGCCGGGTGAGGCGCTGTTGCAAACCTACCAGCCCGAGCATCCGGTGATCCGCGCCATTCTGGGCGGCGACGAAGAGGCGTTCTGGTCGGCCGAGGCCGATGAGCGGCGGGCGGTGGAGATGCCGCCCTATGGACGGCTGGCCGGGGTGATCCTGTCGGGCGGGGACGTCGGCAAGGTCTTTGACCTCGGCAACTATCTGGCCCGGAACGACAGGGTGCTGCGGGACATCGGGGCCGAGGTTTACGGACCGGCCCCGGCCCCCATTGCGCGGGTGCGGGGGCGACACCGAGTGCGTCTTTTGGTGAAGGCTCCCAAAGGGGTGGCCTTGCAGGCTGCCCTTTCCGACTGGGCGGCACAGGTGCGTCTGACGGGCGACCTGCGGATGGCGATCGACATCGACCCGCAGAGTTTTTTCTGAGGGACGGCGGGACGACCGGGGCCTGAGCAAAACAAGGACTCAGCCAAGCGACCAAAGCGCCACAACACAGTGTCTTTTGGCCCCCTGTCTTGTTTGTCCTGTGGCGCGCCTCTACATCGCAGCGCATGAGACGTTGGATCCCTTTCATGAAATCCGTGCCGCGGGTTTCCGTCGTGCGCCTGCAGGGTGCCATCGGTATGGCCGGACGGTCGGGCATGAGCGACCGGTCACTCACCCCGGTCCTTGAAAAGGCCTTCAAGGCCAAGCCCGTCGCCGTGGCGCTGGAGATCAATTCCCCTGGCGGCTCCCCGGTGCAAAGCTCTTTGATCGGGGCGCGCATCCGGCGTCTTGCGGATGAGAACGAGGTTCCCGTCTACGCCTTTGTCGAGGATGTGGCGGCCTCTGGCGGGTACTGGATCGCCAGCGCGGCGGATGAGATCTGGACCGATCCGAGTTCCCTGATTGGCTCTATCGGGGTGATTTCGGCCGGCTTTGGCCTGCCGGTCTTTCTACAGCGGCAGGGGATCGAGCGGCGGGTGCATACCGCCGGCAAGTCCAAGAGCATGCTGGACCCGTTCCGCCCGGAAAGTGAAGAGGACGTTGAGCGTCTGAACAAGCTGCTGGAGCAGTTGCACGGCACGTTTATCGGCCATGTCAAGGCGCGGCGCAGCGACAAGCTTTCAGACAATCCTGACCTGTTCACCGGCGAGGTCTGGGTCGGGCAGGCGGCGGTCGACGAAGGGCTGGCCGATGGGGTCGGCCATCTGGTGCCAAAGATGAAAGAGATCTACGGCGAGAAGGTTCGGTTCAAACGCTTCGAGGCGCGCAAGCCGCTGTTGCCGCGTTTGGGCGCCTCTGCGGTGCAAGGCGCGCTGGGCGAGATCGAGGAACGTGCGGAATTCGCGCGGTTTGGTCTGTCTTGATCCTCAAGATCGTCGCCCTTTTCCTGGCGTTCATCGCCGTGCTGGGGTTTTTCGGCAAGCTGCGTGTTCCGGGCGCGAAGCAGTTGGACGCCCTGCGCAAGCGCACGAAGCTCGGCTCGCGGAAATGTCCGCATTGCGGGCGCTACAAAATCGGCAAAGGTCCCTGCGACTGTCGAAAGGGGAAAAGCTGAAATGGTTTTCGTCTATGCGGCGCTGGGTCTGCTGATCCTGTTGCTGGCCGGTGACGCGCTGGTCAAAGGCGCGGTGAACCTGTCGTTGCGCGTGGGTATCCCTGCATTGATCGTCAGTCTGACCATCGTCGCCTTTGGCACATCGGCGCCTGAACTGCTGATTTCGATCAAGGCCGGGCTGGACGGCGCGCCGGGGATCGCATTGGGCAACGTCGTGGGGTCCAATACCGCCAATGTCCTGCTGGTGCTGGGCGTGCCGGCGCTGATCACGGTGATGCATACCAGCCATTTCGACACCCGCAAAAGCTTTTTCCAGATGCTGGCGGGCTCTGTGCTGTTCATTGCACTGGCGTTTCGCGGCGTGTTTGACTGGATCGCGGCGCTGATCCTGCTGGCGTCGCTGGCCGTGATCCTGTTCAGCCAGTTGCGTGAAGCGCTTGCCCATCGCGCCGCCGGGCGGGTCGAGGCCGACGTGGAAGAGCCCGAAGGTGCGGATCCGGACATGCCGTGGTGGAAGATCGGGCTGTTCCTGTTGCTGGGGTTGATCGGCCTGCCGCTGGGCGCGGATCTGCTGGTGGACAGCGCCGAGGAAATCGCGCTCATGTTCGGCGTGCCGGACGCGGTGATCGGCCTGACGCTGGTCGCGCTGGGCACCTCCTTGCCCGAGCTTGCAACGACGGTCATGGCGGCGATCCGCAGACAGGCGGATGTCGCCATCGGCAACGTGATCGGGTCCAACCTGTTCAACCTGCTGGCCATCATCGGCATTGCCGCCCTGATCGCGCCGATCGAGGTCAGTCCCGGCTTTTTGCAGTTCGACCTGTGGGTGATGCTGGGGGCCTCGCTGTTGCTGATGCCCTTTGTTCTGTTCGGCCGTGATCTGACCCGCCCCTGGGGCATCGGTTTGACGGCGCTCTATCTGGGCTATGTCACAATCGTATTGTTGTGAGGAGGCGCGGATGAGCGATGTAAAGGGGCGAGCGCTGGTGACAGGCGCGGGTCGGCGGCTGGGCCGTGCGATGGCCGAGACGCTGGCGGAACAGGGCTATGCTGTCGCGGTCCACTATGCCGGATCCGAAGAGGCCGCCGGGGAAGTGGTCGCCGGTATCCGGGCACGTGGGGGGCAGGCCGAGGCCCTGCAGGCGGACCTGCTGGACGAGGCCCAGACAGCCGCGCTGGTCGGACGGGCGGCAGGGGCGCTGGGTGGGCCATTGACGGTTCTTGTGAACAATGCCTCGATCTTTGAACATGACGATATCGACACCGCCACGCGCGGAAGCTGGGACCGGCATTTCGGCAGCAACCTGCGCGCGCCTTTTGTGCTGATGCAGGCGCTTGCGGCGCAGATGCCCGAGCCACGGCGCGATGACCGGAATGAGCCGGTTGCGCAGGGTCTGGTGGTGAACATGATCGACCAGCGGGTGCGCAAGCTGACGCCCGAGTTCATGACCTACACACTGGCAAAATCGGCGCTCTGGACGCTGACGCAGACGGCGGCGCAGGCGCTGGCGCCCCGGGTACGGGTGAACGGGATCGGACCGGGGCCGACGCTGCAAGGCGGGCGGCAGGACGCCGGGGCCTTTGACCGGCAGCGCGCCGCCACGGTTCTGAAACGCGGCTCTGACCCCGAGGATATCACCGCCGCGCTGGTCTATTTGCTGGCGGCCAAAAGTGTCACTGGTCAGCTGTTTTGCGTCGATGGGGGACAGCATCTGGCATGGCAGACGCCCGATGTCACCGGGGTGGAATAGCGCCTGTCCAAAAGAGTTTTGCACCGGTCACAAATCCTTAACAAATGCGTTACAAAAAGCTTAACATTCTCAATGGCTTGCGTAACGACAGGGATAATTATATTTATTTTCAAACACTTGATTTGCCGCCTAATTTTTGTGCAGTTGCTCGAAGTAGGCCGAGAACAAGGAGAAATTGGAACTGGCGGGATTTTGCCTACAGAGTTATCCACATAAACGGTGGATGCAATTCGACTTGAAATGGCCTCGATGCCATTGCAGCCAAGGGCAGAATCAAAGATTAACACAACGTTAACGGGTGAGGTGAATGCAAGGTGAGGAAAGCGCCACTCCGGTCGCGACAGGTTACAAGGTCATTCAGAGCTATTTGAGGACATTGGACAGCTCTCCGGGTGTTTACCGGATGCTGGATGAGCAGTCGCGCGTGCTCTACGTTGGCAAGGCGCGGAACCTGAAAGCGCGGGTGTCGAGCTATTCCCGCCCCTCGGCGCAGCACTCGCGACGGATCACGCGGATGATCTCTGACACCGCGTCGATGATGTTCCTGACGACGCGGACCGAGACCGAGGCGCTGCTGCTTGAACAAAACCTGATCAAGCAGCTGAAGCCAAAGTTCAACGTGCTGCTGCGCGACGACAAATCCTTTCCCAATATCCTCGTGACAGATCACGACTACCCGATGATCAAGAAGCATCGCGGCGCGAAGAAGGAAAAGGGGGAGTACTACGGTCCCTTCGCCAGTGCGGGGGCGGTCAACCGGGTGCTGAACCAGCTGCAAAAGGCGTTCCTGCTGCGCAATTGCACTGATTCCATGTTCGAGACGCGGACGCGACCCTGCCTGCAGCATCAGATCAAGCGATGCAGTGCGCCCTGCGTGGGCAAGATCACCCCCGAGGAGTACGGGGAAAGCGTCAGGGATGCGCAGCGGTTCCTTTCCGGACGGTCGACCCAGATTCAGGCGCAGCTGAAGGCGCAGATGGAAGAGGCGGCAGAGGCGATGGAATTCGAACGCGCCGCCGCGATGCGGGACAGGATCCGCGCCCTGACACAGGTGCAGACCGCGCAGGGCATCAACCCGCAGACCACCGCCGAGGCCGACGTCATCGCCTTGCACATGGAAGGCGGACAGGCCTGTGTGCAGGTGTTTTTCATCCGCGCCAACCAGAACTGGGGCAACCAGGATTTCTACCCCCGTGTTGGCGAGGATGTGGGTGCGGCAGAGGTCATGGAGGCTTTCCTTGGCCAGTTCTATGACCAGAAGGAACCGGCGCGCCTGTTGTTGCTCAGCCACGGGATCGAGGATGCCGACCTGATGTGTGCGGCGCTGGCCGAAAAGGCCGGGCGCAAGGTCGAGATCACCGTCCCGCAGCGCGGCGAAAAGGCGGAACTGATCGACGGGGCGCTGCGCAATGCCAAGGAAAGCCTTGGCCGCAAGATGTCCGAGACTGCGGCGCAGGCCAAGCTGCTGAAAGGGCTTGCCGAGGCCTTTGAGCTCGACGCGCCGCCGCAGCGGGTGGAGGTCTACGACAACTCGCATATCCAGGGCACAAACGCCGTGGGCGGCATGATCGTCGCCGGGCCGGACGGGTACATGAAGAACCAGTACCGCAAGTTCAACATCAAGGGCGACGACCTGGTGCCCGGCGATGACTTCGGCATGATGAAGGAGGTGCTGAGGCGACGCCTGACACGCCTTCAGAAAGAGGACCCGGACCGGGACAAGGGGCTGTGGCCCGACCTGATGCTGATTGACGGCGGGGCGGGGCAGGTGTCTGCGGTGGCCGAGATCATGGCGGAACAGGGGGTCGAGGATGTGCCCTTTGTCGGGGTCGCCAAAGGCATCGACCGGGACGCGGGCAAGGAAGAGTTCCACCGTCCCGGGCAAAGGCCCTTTGCGTTGCGCCACAACGATCCGGTGTTGTATTTCGTGCAGCGTTTGCGGGATGAGGCGCACCGCTTTGCCATCGGCACCCATCGCGCCAAGCGGGCGAAATCGCAGATGGCCAATCCGCTGGACGAGGTGCCGGGTGTGGGCGCGGCGCGCAGACGCGCGCTGATGGCGCATTTTGGCTCCGCCAAGGCGGTGAGCCGCGCCAATCTGGCCGATCTGAAGGCGGTGGAGGGGGTGAGCGAGGCCCTGGCGGAACGGATCTACGCGTTTTTCCACGAAAAGGCGTGATCCGATGGACGCGCCTGCGGCGCGACCGGGGGAGCTTGCGGGAGGACCCCGCAAGCGGATGAGGGGCGCTGCCCCTTTTGGCCCCGGACCTTGTCCGGGACCAATTCACCCCGAGGTATTTCTGAAACCAAAGAAGCTTGGGTGGCATTTGGCGGATAGGCTGGGGCGGCGCGACCCCCAAACATGTCAGATCAGAAGGGTCTCAAAGCGGGCGCGTATGTTGTCCGGGATCGGCATGGGCCGGCCGTCGTCGCCGGTCAGGACCTGGGTAAAGAAGCCTTCGGAGCAAGCGGTGTCCTTGTCGTTGCGGAACAGGCCCACCTCTGTGCGCATGGAGGAGGTGCCGAGGTGGCCGAGTCGCAGGCCCGCATGGATCACATCCGGGAAGCCGGCCTCGGCGTGGTAGCGGCAGCCGGTTTCCACCACCAGAAAGCGCAGCGCATCGGAGCCGCGGATGGCGATGCCATTGTCCAATTGCCAGAGGCTGATGGTGGTGTCGAAGAATGACAGGTAGGTCGCGTTGTTCATGTGGCCGTATTCGTCGTTGTCCATCCAGCGGGTGGGCAGCGTGCGAAAGGCGCGGTAGTCGGCGCGGGTGCCGGGGAGGGTGCGGGTCATTGCGATCTCAGAATGCGGAAGGCCGAGGACGCGCCCCAGCCCGCCGCGATCGCGATGGCCAGCGACATCAGGCCATAGATGAACGGTTGTTGCCGCGACAGGGTGTAGAGCCAGCGTTCAAGGCCGACCTTGCGCACCTCGATCACGGTTTCATAGGTCGAGATCACGACCCCGCCCCGGGTGAGGAAAATCCGCGTGGGGTAGGCGCCTTCGGTCAGGTTGGCGGGCATCGAAATGGCGGTGTCGAAGAGGGTCTGTTCGCGCAGGGTCACGGTGTTTTCCAGCAGCTGATACAGGCCCTGATTGGTGCGGATGCGGATCACGGCATCGGTGAAGGATTGCGCATCAGGAATGTCCATCGGCGCCCCGACCGAGCGGATGGCGCGCGGGATCGAGATCCGGTGCCGCAGGTCCTCGGTGTCCGAGATGGTCTCGCGCCAGGGTGCCGAGGTGGCGATGGCGTAGAAGCTGGGCGCGGCATCGACCTCGACCGCCTGTGAATTGACCCAGATGCCGAAGCGGCGCGCCTGACGCCAGACGGTGAGCGGGGGCTTTGGACCGGCGACCGCGACGATGACTTGCAAGGGCTCTTCGGGGATCGTGGTGTCGCGTTTGACCGCGCCGAAGATCAGGATGTCAGAGCCGTCGAAATTGGTGGAAATCTGCACGGTGTCCTGGCTGAGGCCAAGAACGACCTCTTCGGCCATCGCGGGCAGGGTGAGCAGCGAGACGAAGAGGAGGGCGAGCAGGCGGCGCATCAATGGCCCCCCGACTCGGCAATGAGGTAGAGTTCGGAGGGCGTCAGCAGCAGATCCAGCGCCAGTTTGCCGCAGACCAGCAGGACCAGTCCCGCCAGCAGAATGCGCAGTTGTTCCGCCCGCAGGCGAGTGCCGATCGTTGTGCCGACCTGCGCACCGATCACTCCGCCGACGATCAGCAGTACCGCCAGCATCACATCGACGGTGTAGTTCGTAGTGGCGTGCAGCATGGTGGTGAAGGCGGTGACGAAGATGATCTGGAACAGCGAGGTGCCGATCACCACCTTGGTCGGCATGTTGAGCAGGTAGATCATGGCGGGCACCATGATGAACCCGCCGCCCACGCCCATGACCGCCGAAAGAATGCCGACACTGAGCCCCACCAGAACCGGCGGAAAGACCGAGATATAGAGGCCGGAGGTGCGAAAGCGCATCTTGAAGGGCAGGTTATGGATCCAGTTGTGCTTTTTTCGCGCCGGGCGCACGCCGCGCCGCGACTTGCGCAGGGCGTTCAGGCTCTCGATGAACATCAGCGTGCCGATGATGCCAAGAAAGACGACGTAGCACAGGTTGATCAGCAGATCGACCTGGCCCAGCGATTTCAGGTAGTTGAACAGGAAAACCCCAAACCCCGCGCCGATCAGGCCGCCGATCAGCAGCACCGTACCCATGCGCAGATCCACGGTCTTGCGCTTGAGGTGCGCCATCAGGCCCGAGACAGAGGAGGCGACGATCTGGTTCGCACCCGTGGCCACGGCAACGGCCGGCGGCACACCGATAAAGAATAGCAGCGGCGTCAGAATAAATCCGCCGCCGACACCGAACATTCCCGAAAGCATACCAACAACCCCGCCCAGGCCGAGCAGGAGGAAAATGTTGATCGAAACCTCGGCGATGGGAAGGTAGACCTGCATGGCTCAAGCTAGCCCCTTTCCACGGGGTTGTGCAAGCGCAGCATTGCCGGTGGTGTCCGCGAAACGGCGACCGGTTCGCTTTGCCGCTATCGCTCTTTGACGTAGGGTTCGCCCCCGGCACGCGGCGGGATTGCCTTGCCGACAAATCCGGCGAGGATGACGACGGTCAGGATATAGGGCAGGGCGTCCATCACCTGCACCGGCACCGTCACAGGGCCAAGGTGGATGTTCTGGAATCGCAGCGCAACCGCCTGCAGAAAACCGAACAGCAGGCAGGCGCCGAGGGCGTACCACGGGCGCCATTTGGCAAAGATGAGTGCGGCCAAGGCAATATAGCCACGGCCCGCGGTCATTTCCTTGCCGAAAAAGGGCTGCAGGCCCGTGGCGAGATAGGCCCCGGCAAGGCCGCAAAGCACGCCGCAGATGCCAACGGCGGCAAAGCGCATGCCCACGACCGAGACACCGGCGGTGTCCACCGCCTCGGGCGCCTCGCCCACGGCGCGCAGGCGCAGGCCAAAGCGGGTACGGAACAGCACCCACCATGTCAGCGGCACCAGCAGCAGCGACACGTAGACCAGCGAAGCATGGCCAGACAGAAGATCGGCATAGACCGGGCCGATGACGGGCACCTCGCGGATGCTCTCGGCGAAGGGGAAGTTGATCGGTTGCAGACGCGCCGCGCCCTCCAGCGTCGGCGTCTTGCCGCCTTGTTGGAACCAGTCCTGGGCGATCAGCACGGTCATCCCCGAGGCCAGGAAATTGAGCGCGACGCCCGAGATCAGCTGATTGCCGCGAAAGGTGATCGAGGCAAGGCCGTGAATAGCCGAGAGAACCAACGAGGCGGCGATCCCGGCGAGCACGCCGAGGTAGACATTGCCGGTGTAGAAGGCCGCCGCCGCCGAGAAGAAGGCGGCGATCAGCATCTTGCCTTCCAGCCCGATGTCGAAGATCCCGGCGCGTTCGGAAAACAACCCGGCCAGACAGGCCAGCAAGAGCGGCGTCGAGAGGCGGATGGTCGATTCAAGGACCTGGATGATCGTGTTGAGATCCATGTGTCAGCCTTTCGACAGCGCCAGCCGGACGGCGGCATAGCAGAAAAAGACACCCAGCGCCGCGTCGATGCCCCGGCGCGCGCGCAGGTAGAGCGCGACGATGGGCCGGGTCGAGAAGGTCAGCGCGTAGAGGGCGTGAATGAGGGCGGAATTGGCGGCGGCCCCGATGACGAAGAGGGCCGCGATCGGGGCGGGGGCCGTGCCTCCGAGCGCAAGGGTGACGATGGCGAGGTAGGCGAGAATGGCCTTGGGGTTGCTGATCTGCAGGATCAGGCCCTGACGATAGAGTTTCGCCGAGCTGCCGGTCAGCGCGTTGAGTGTCGGGTCTCCGGACGGCTGGGCCGCGCTGCGCAGGGACTTGTAGCCCAGCCACGCAAGATACCCCGCGCCGAACAGCTTGATGACCAGCACGGCCTGCGACCAGGTCAGGATCAGCGCACCCAGCCCGGCGATGGTGCCAGACGCCAGCAGCACCGAGCCCGAGACGATGCCCGCACTCATCGCCAGCGCCTCTTTCCTGCCGGTGCGCATGGCGGTTCCGATCACCGCCAGCACGTTCGGCCCCGGAGAAGCGAGCGCGAGGGCATGAACACCCCAGGCGACCAGCAGCGAAGGCAGGTACTCGGCCAGCATCAGGCCTTGCTCCTGCGCATGGCGAGAAAGATCTTTTCCAGAGGCGTGCGCACCATGTTGTCCAACGCGCCGGTGAAAAGGATCACCAGCGCCTGGATCACCGTCACCAGTTCACGCGGAATATTCGCCCAGAAGGCCAGTTCCGCCCCGCCCTGGTACAGGAACCCGAACAGCAGCGCGGCCAGAAAGACGCCCACCGGATGAGAGCGGCCCATCAGCGCCACGGCGATGCCGATGAACCCGGCGCCTTCGGAGGCGTTCAGGACCAGCCGCTCCGCCTCTCCCATGGTGGTGTTCAGCGCCATCATGCCCGCCAGACCGCCCGAGATCAGCATGGCGATCACGGTTGTCCGCACGGGCGAAATGCCGGCGTAACGCGCGGCGGTGTCGGAATGCCCGAACGACCGGATTTCATAGCCCAGCCGGGTGCGCCAGATCAGCAGCCAGACGGCGATACAGGCGATGATGGCAAGAAAGAAGGTGACATTGGCCGGAGACCCGCGGAAAAGCTCGGTTTCCGAGGTGGAAAACATCTGGTGGAAGGTGGGAAGATGCGTCGCCGCGGGGAAGGCGCCGGTGGCGGGCTCCATCGAGCCTTTGGGCCTCAACAGGTTCACCAGAACGTAGTTCAGCACTGCCGCGGCGATGAAGTTGAACATGATTGTGGTGATGACGATATGGCTGCCGCGTTTCGCCTGAAGGATCGCCGGGACATAGGCCCATGCCGCGCCGAATATCGCCGCGATCAGCGTGGTGCCGACCAGCGCAAGGGTCCAGTGCGGCCAGGGGATATAGATGCAGGCCAGCGCCACGCCGAGTCCGCCGATCAGCGCCTGCCCTTCGCCACCGATGTTGAACATCCGGGCGTGAAAGGCGACGGCGACTGCAAGGCCGGTAAAGGTGAAATTAGTGGCGTAATAGAGCGTATAGCCCCAGCCCGACGAGCGCATCAGCGCGCCCTGGACCATCAGCTGAAAGGCCTCGATCGGGTTTTCGCCGATGGCGAGGATCACCAGCGCCGACAGGAGCGCCGCCAGAATGATCGAGATCAGGGGAACGAGGACCGCATCGGCCCAGGCGGGCATCTTATCCATGACGGGCTCCGGTGCGAGATGTTCGGGCGTTGGCCTTGGCGGCGGTGTGGGATGCCTCCGGAGGGAGTATTTTCAGAGAGAAGAAGCGACAGGCGCGCGTTTCAGCCATGTTTCGCGGCCTCCCGTGCTTCCTTGGCGGCGAATTGCTCGTCCACCGCCTCGATCAGCGGTTTGTCGGGCATTTCGGTCACGCCGGCCATCAAGAGGCCCAGTTCGGTCTGGTTGGTTTCCTCGGGCATGCGTTCGCCCATGATCTGGCCGTCGAACATCACCGCGATGCGGTCCGACAGCGACTGGATCTCGTCCAGTTCGACAGAGACCAGCAGCACCGCCTTGCCCGCGTCGCGCAGGGCGACGATCTGCTGATGGATGAATTCGATGGCACCGATGTCGACGCCACGTGTCGGCTGACCCACCAGCAGGACTTCCGGTTCGCTTTCGATCTCTCGGGCGAGGACAACCTTCTGCTGGTTGCCGCCCGAGAAGTTGCGTGCCGCCAGCGCCGGATTCGGCGGGCGCACGTCGAAGCGTTTCATCTTTTCTTCGGTGTCCCGGCGGATGGCCTCGTTGTCCATCAGCCACCTGTTCTTTTGGTACTTCGGTTCGTGGTGATAGCCGAAGGCGGTGTTTTCCCAGGCCGTGAAGGGCATGATCAGGCCCTCGTTCTGGCGGTCCTCCGGCACATGGGCGATGCCCCGGCGACGGCGGCTCTGCCCGTCGGAATACCGGCCGGTCAGGTCGATCTCTTCGCCGTTCACGCGGATCGTTCCGGTGGCCGGGATCATGCCGCCAAGCACCTCGAGCAGTTCCGACTGGCCGTTGCCGGAGACCCCGGCGATGCCGAGGATTTCACCCGCGCGCACGGTCAGCGAGATGCCCTTGAGCCGTTCGATACCGCTGTCGTCCTTGTAGCGCAGGTTCTCGACTTCCAGCACCGGCTTGCCCGGTTTGGGTGGCGTTTTTTCGACGCGCAACAGAACCTTGCGCCCCACCATCAGCTCGGCCAGCTGTTCGGGCGAGGTTTCGGCGGTCGTGACCGTGGCGGTCATTTCACCGCGCCGCATGACGCTGACAGTGTCGGTGATCTCCATGATCTCGCGCAGCTTGTGGGTGATCAGGATGATCGTCTTGCCTTCGCGTTTCAGCCCTTCGAGGATGCGGAACAGGTGATCGGCCTCAGGGGGTGTCAGCACGCCTGTGGGTTCGTCGAGGATCAGGATTTCCGCCTCGCGGTACAGCGCCTTGAGGATTTCGACCCGCTGCTGATGACCGACGGACAGATCCTCGACCAGCGCGTCGGGGTCGACGTTCAACTCGTATTCACTGGCCAGTTGCTTGAGCACGCCGCGCGCCTTGGCGAGCGAGGGTTTCAGCAGGCCTCCGTCCTCAACCCCGAGGATCACGTTTTCGAGGACAGAGAAATTCTGCACCAGCTTGAAGTGCTGAAAGACCATCCCGATACCGGCGGCGATGGCGGCCTGGCTGTCGGGGATCAGGGTGCGCTGACCATTGATGAAGATCTCGCCCGCGTCGGCCTTGTAGAACCCGTAGAGGATCGACATCAGGGTCGACTTTCCCGCGCCGTTTTCACCGATGATGCCGTGGATCGTGCCCGGCATCACCCGGATCGAGATATCCTTGTTGGCCTGTACGGGGCCAAATGCCTTTGAGATGCCCTTGAGCTCGATGGCGGGGGTATCGGTCATTGCGGAGCCTTGTGAAAAATGCTCTGGCCCGCCGGATCAGGCGGGGCCAAGTGGCAGGCCGATCTGGGGCCTGACAGGGCGAGCGGGGTGCGGACCGGCGCAAGGGGCCCCGGTCCGCACGGGGATCAGAA
>JAXMNQ010000044.1:0-52830 GCA_034670345.1 Paracoccaceae bacterium
TGCAGCGCCTCAGCGCCGCCGGTGAAGGGGGTTCTAAGGTTATCACCCAACACCCGCAAGCAGTTTTTTCATCCCAATCACAACTTTTTCCAAAAAAGATCCGAAATATAATAATTTCATAGGGTTATGCACGTATTGACCTCTCATGTTTGCGTAAACAACACCGATTTCCCACCTCAGAAGGGGCGACTCGATTCCTCTCACCCGGTTTCCCACAAGGTTTTGCACAGGGTCATCCACCAGAGGCAGTGAATCGGGTTGAGTCCGATCTGGAATCATCCTGTTCAGAACCACTCCGGCGACCTTCAGCCCGAGAAACCCTCTGCACGTGTCCCCTGTTGTGCCGATTGACGGTCACACCCATCGCCAACCTTTCGGGATAAGGGTCAGTCCGGGACCCGCACCGGTACCGCCCCCTGACGAAGGCTTGGCATCGCTGTCCCGGGCAAAGCCCCCCATTGGGCGTCGTGTTTCAGGACAAGTCCGATGGTCCGATCAGCTCCCCGCAATCGGAGCATACCGAACATAGGCAAAGCGCCTCCCGTCCGGGGCCCAGGACGGCACATTGATCGTCCCCTGACCGCCAAACAACTCGCTCAGCAACCGGACCTGCCCGGTCTCCTGATCCAGAAGTTTCAACCGGACATCCCGGTCGCGCGGATGCCCCTCTGTTCCGGGGGCATAGGCGAGATACAGAACATGGCGTCCATCCGGTGAAGGATGCGGGAACCAGTTGACCTCTGTATCATCGGTCATTCGTTGCAGGTCTCGCCCATCGACCCGGATGCGCCAGAGGTCCATCCTTCCGCCGCGATCCGAGTTGAACCAGATCCACGCACCATCCGACGAATAATCCGGGCCGTCGTAGTGGTGCGGACCGGAAATCAGTATCTGCTCCGCTCCACCATCCACCGGACAGGTCGCAATGCCGAACTGCCCGCCCCGGACACAGGTATAGGCCAGCCGCTCTCCATCCGGCGACCAGCCGTGCCACCAACTTGGCGCGGTCGGAGTCACCTGACGCGGCACCGCGCCAGCCGACTGCAGCGTATGGATCAAGGCTGTGCCGCGACCCTTGGAATTTGTGACCGCCAGCCTCTGACCGTCCGGCGAAATCCCATGATCGTTGTTGAGGCGGTCGAGACCGTCGCAGCGGATTGCCTCCAGCGCGGGTTTGTCCAAAGCGACGCGATACAGCCGTCCGCCGCCGTTGACGATCAGCGCCGACGCATCCGGTGTCCAGTTCGGCGCTTCGATCAGCCTCCGGGACTGAAGGACACCGACAACCTCACCGGTTGATGGTGTCATGACTTCGACAAAAGACCTCATTGGGATACTCCGGCGTTGACGGTCGATCCTCCCGGCGACAGGCTCGCGTCCGGCACCGATCACTCCGTGTTCTTTTCCCTTACCACCAATCAAATCGAAAGGTCCTGACCAGAAATCGGCAGTTTGGCTGTTCAATCCACTCAAGGCACGGGTTCATGTCACCTCGGCCTTGCCGATTGACGCGACAGGCGACAGCACCCCGACACGAATGAAAGAGAGAACACCGTCAAAATCCAGCGTGAGATGGGCGGGCTTGCGGTGGCGTTACCGGGGCTGGACGCCATCGTCTTGACCGGCGGGATCGGGGAAAACGCCGCCCCGATCCGGACCCGGATGAAACCCGCAATCTTGCGAACGGCCGGGTCATTAGCGCGGTTCGTTCACGGGACCGGGTTCTGGTCATCCCCACGAACGAGGAACTGGTGATCGCGCGGGCGGCAGTGCGGGGGTGTAACCGCCTGTCGCCGCAATGGCCGGACCCCGGCGTGAAACGTTCCCGAGAACCTCAGCACTGTGCTATCACCGGGGCGGGTGTTTCTCATGCGGGGCATTGCAGTGACAGACTATTTCGATCTGGGCCAGTACGGTCGACCGGCCAGCGCCGTACCCGAGGCACAGCTTTGGTTTGACCGCGGGCTGAACTGGCTCTTTGCCTACAACCACGAAGCGGCCATCGCCTGTTTCGAAACGGTCCTGCGCAGTGACCCTGACTGTGCGCTGGCACATTGGGGCATCGCCTACGCCATCGGCCCAAACTACAACAAACCCTGGGAGGTCTTCGCGCCGGAGGAAAAAGCCCCCGCTCTTGCCCGCGCGCATGAAGCCCTCGCCAACGGGCTGGCGCTGGACAGGACAGCACCGGCCGAACGGGCGCTGTTGCAGGCCCTGGCCCAGCGCTATCCCCGCGATCCGGGCATCGAAGACTACCAGCCATTCAACGACGGTTTCGCGGCCGCGATGAAACCGGTCTATCAGGCCCACCCTGACGATCTGGACATTGCATTTGTCTATGCCGAGGCGCTGATGAATCGCACACCCTGGCAACTGTGGGATTTTCGGCAGAGCATCCCCAATCCCGAGGCTTCGACCCTTGCGGCGATGGGCGTGCTGGACCATGCCTTCGGCCAGACACCGGCGGCATGGGATCACCCCGGTCTCCTGCACATGTATATCCACCTGATGGAAATGTCGCCGCATCCCGAACGCGCCCTGCGCCACGGAGACCGCCTGACCGATCTGGTGCCGGACGCCGGGCATCTTGTTCACATGGCCTCGCATATCGACGTGCTCTGCGGCGATTATCACAGCGTGCTGACGCGCAACCTTGCCGCTGCGCGGGTGGACGAGAAGTACAAGGCCTATTCGGGCGGCGCGAATTTCTATGCGCTCTACCGCATTCACAACCTGCATTTCGCTCTATACGGCGCAATGTTCCTTGGTCAGAAGAAGTCCGCGATGGACGCGGCAATGCGACTTCAACAAGAGGTTCCGGAAGAGGTGGTGCGCGTCTATCCGGACCTGTTCGAAACCTTCGTCGCGGCCCTGCCGCATGTCTATATCCGCTTCGGGATGTGGTCCGAGGTGTTGGACCTTGATCTGCCGGAGGACACGGTGCTTTACACCACCACAAACGCGCTGATCCTCTATGCGCGGGCGGTGGCGCTGGCCAATCTGGGCCGCCATGCGGAGGCCGAAAGAGCCCGCACCGCCTTTGAGGCCGCCTATGACGCGGTGCCGGAGGAGCGGATGCTGTTCAACAATTCGGCGCGCGACGTGCTGGCAGTGGCGCAGCAGATGATGCTGGGGGAGATCGCCTTCAAGGCCGGGCGACGGGCCGAGGGGCTGGAGCATCTGCGCCGCGCCGTCGCGCTGGATGACGGACTGATGTACGAAGAGCCCTGGGGCTGGCCGCAACCGACCCGCCACGCGCTTGGCGCGCTGCTGATGGAGGCAGGGCAGTACAAAGAGGCCGAAGCCGTCTATCGCGCCGACCTGGGTCTGGATGGGAAACTGCCCCGGCCAAGCCAGCATCCGCGCAATGTCTGGGCGCTGCACGGGTTGCACGAATGCCTGACCCGCCGTTCTGAAACGGCTGAACGGCCGCATATCAAGGTCCAGCTGGATCAGGCGCTGGCCCGTGCGGATGTGCCGATCCGGGCCAGTTGCCTGTGTCGCGCGGGCAGCGCCTAGGCGGCACCGGATGTCAGCGCCAATAGGCCCGCATATGGAAGGACCGGCCCCTCTCGGGGCCGGCCACAGGTCAGCAAACGATCACGGATCGCGCGCCGCTGGCATCACTTCGGATCGAAGAGGGCAATCAGCTCTGCATTGATCGCCGTCCGCTCGGACCGCAATTCGTCCAGCTTGTCCGCCGCCGCCGCGATCTGCGTCTCGGTCTCGTCAAGGGATGTCAGATAGCGGTTGCGCAGGGCATCCTGTTCGACCGCGTCCAGATTGGCACGCAAACGCCCCTGCTCTGAGGACAGCTCCCGTTGCCGAGTACCAAGCGCATCAATTTCCTGCCCGACAGCCCGGTCACGACGCAGCAGCTCATGCGCTGTGTCAAAGGCGGCCGCCATCGGTTTGGCCACCGCAATGCGCCCGGCCCGGACGTCCAGTACAAACCGTTCGAACTCCTGCGAGCCAAGCGTGAACTGGCGGGTGCTGCGGGCGCGTTCCACGATCTCAAGGGAAACCTCTCCCTCTTCCACCGGCACCGTGACACGCACGAATCCGTCACCGCGCAACACTTCGCCGGGCGCACTGTCGATGTCTCCAAAGCCCTCGGGATGCTCGACAGAGAAAAGCCCGGCCTGTTCGGGAACCGTTGCGTCATAGCGCGTGGTCCGCAGGGTGACGAGGTTCACGGTCACCTGCTGTCCCCCCGAGATCATGCCGGTCACGCGTTGGCTCTGGGTGCGGTCGGTCAGAACCTCGGACCCGGTTGCCGCTGCAAAGGGCAACAACCGCGTCTGCCCCGCCAACATGCCGTTAAATGGCGCATCCCCCACGAAACCGTTGGTATCCTGCACGGAGACCAGACCGGGAGCCAGCGCCTGATCCGCCTGCAGAGACGCCGCCAGCAACACATCGTCGCCGGTTTTCAGTGGCCGGTAGAGCGCCCGGATCTCCGGTTCGATCGCCATGTCCAGATACATCAGGTTTGCGGTGCGCCCCTCCATCAGGTCCACGGGCTGCGGCATGGAATAGCGCAGGATACCGGCGCTGTTCAGCGCCTCCCCCGCGCGGGCCGTCCCCGAAGGCGCAACGTAGTCAGAGACCATCGCCTCTGCCATTGGGGCAGGCATCGCCGCCATGGGCGCCATTGCCATACGGGCAAAGGCTCCCGTGTCCGGCGCGGCAGTGACAGGACGCGGTCCCTGCGGCGGATCGTTGCGTGCAATATAAAGCGGATCGATCAATTCACGCCGGTAGGCCACGGGCGACCCGGTTGTCAGCGTCAAGGCGACATCAATCCAGTCCTGACCCGAGACGTTTTCGACCGTGGCCCAGCCCTGAAACCTGCCTTCGTCCAGCAACAACCGCCACGAGTTCTTCCACGCCGCCACTTCGGTCACGTAGGACAGTTCCACATCCCGGCCCCCTGAAGCCTCCAGCGTCAGGTCAAAGCGGCGGGACTTGCTGTCGCGCCGGTCCGAATCCATCGCCCGGGCCAGTTGCTCGGCCACGGACTCGGAAAAAGTGACCTGCGCGCCGGGGGTCAGCACGATTTCCTGAATACCGTCCTTTGTCAGCATCAAAACAGTGGTCCGGGTCACATCGCTGCCATCCTCGACGATCTGCGTATCCGCCACGCCCATCACACGCCCGGTAAAGGCGCCGCGTTCGGTGGTGACTTCCAGCGTTTCGCCGATCATTGCCCTGACCAGCGCCTCGGTGGTGCGCGGCACACCGGCCGAAAAGATCGTGTCGGCCAGCGCGGCAAGGCTGCTGCCCGGCGTATCGGTCTGCAGATCAATCACACCGCCTGCGGGATCGCGCACGACCAGCGAGGCAAGAACATCATCGGAATCGCGCATCGGGACGTCAAAGGACAATGTGTTGCCCTCGGTCGGGGCGACAAAGGTATATCGGGCGATGCCCGCTTGCCCCAGCTCGATCCGCGTGATCTCGGGCGAGGCAAAGGCGATACCGGCAAGACAGGTGCTGGCCATCAGGGCCGGCAGGAAAATGGATTTTGTCATGGTCTTGTGCTCCTGGTCGTTCGAGTACGGCAGAATGGCCGTGCTTCCATTGTACGACGCATCTGGGGTCCGCGTCCTTGGCGCAAATCGCGCGGATCGAAAAAAATTTTTGTCAGGGTCCAGCCGTGGCAACCCGGCGGGGCGGTTCGGCCAAAGCCGATCTGTCCCCTCCGCCCGTTAATCCGCGCGGTCATATGTGACCTCGTTGCGGGCCGCCCCATCGCGCCAGATCAGGCGCTCGGCACCGATCAGGGTCAGCGTATTGCCATTGCGGTCCCGAAACAGATCCGGCTGCGCCCTGCGGTAGGTCACCGGAGAGGAAGAATAGGCATGGCGTTGCAGGGTGATCATGTCCGGGGTGATCATGGTGACGGTCTGGATCAGGATCCGGCCATCGCGCCATTGTCCGGTGTAGACACCGCTGACCACGGCCCTTTGGCTGGCCTCCACCAGATCGGTGCGCGGCGCGGAACCTGATGCCGGTCCGAAGGTATCTGTCTGGGCCGGAACGGCTGAAAAGGTCAGGACGCCGTACAGGGCAATCATAAGGCGATGGCGCATGTGGTCTCCTTGGGCGCGGTCCGCTTGGACCGCCACCACCCTAGCCCAGGATCCGCATCCGCCGAATGAGGGCGATCCCCCATTCCCCGATCACGCGTCTATTCGCCAGCGCGAAACCCGTCGTCGGCGCGCCGCAATTCGCCCGGAGTGGCCAGCCCGTTCCTGTCCTTGTCCACCCGGCGGAACGCAATCCGATAGGCGCCAAAGCTGCGGATCGTGATCGCCGTCGGCTGGCCGGCTGCCGCCATCCGGCGCACAAAGACCCGAAATTCAGGATAACTCAGCGCCCCGTCACGATTTGCATCGGCCATCACAAAGGCATCGACTTCGCCGGGGTTCACCACGCCTGCCCCGGGCACGGTGGTTTGTGCATGCACCGGCCCAACCATCAACAAAGCGGACAGCAACACGGCCCCTGTGGCAAGTCCCGTCATTGGTCGACCTTTCCCGGTATCCCGAGTGAAAACACCGTCCCTGCCCCCGGATGCGAGGTCACGGTCAGCTTTAGCCCCTCCTGCGTCGCCAGGTGCTGACAGATGGCCAGCCCCAGCCCGTGCCCCTGACTGTCCGCACCACTTTTCCAGGCCCGCATGTTCCGCACAATATCATCGTCCGACATGCCGGAGCCCGTGTCCAGCACCTGCAGGACAAGGTGGTCGGGCCGCCTGCGGACACCGACAAGGACCCGGCCCGCATCGGTGTATTTCACCGCATTGGACACAAGGTTCGACAGGATCCGCATCAGGTGCAAAGGCGGAACCGTGACCACCTCGGTGCTGCGCACGATCCGCAGGTCGAGCCCCTTGGCCCGCGCCTCATCGCCAAACATCTGCCCGACCGCATCAAGGACAAGCGACAGGGGGTAAGGTTCCGCCGCGTCTTCTTGCGGGGTCGGGTTCGGGTCCGATGTCTCGGCCCTGACCTCGTCCCGCGCCGCATCCAGATGGCCGCGCGTCAGGCTCTGGATATAGTCGAACGCGTCACGCAGATGCTCCTTGGTCTCTGGTGGTGCATCATGGGTCATCCGTTCGAACGACAGGCGCAGGGCGCTCAGGGGTTGTCGAATGTCATGCGAGATGCTGGCCATCTGCATGCGCCGCTGATCCGCCAGATCGCGCATCCGGGCATAATTGCGCTCTGTCTCCAGCAGGTCGCGCGTGGTCTGTGCCTCCCTTCGGACAGCCGCCATCTCCCGGGTCAGTGCGGCGGCGTGGGACCGTCTCATGTCGATCAGGCCCGCCGACAGGCCCGCCATGACCGACAGGGCGAGCGTGGCATAGGTGCCCTTGATGATCCACGGGATCGACAGGTCGCCGGGCTGGCTGCGCGCCAGCGCCAGTGCCACCACAGCGCCCAGGCCGACAAGGGCAATCACCGGGGTCAGGCGGGTAATCGGGCGCTGCGCCTCTCCCATCTTGTCCCAGTGAAAGGCGGACACGACCTGCGCCGCCAGCATTCCGGTCAAAAGGATGTACGCCCAAGTCACCATGACTTCCGGGGAAAACACGGCGACCCCACCGATGGAAATCAGGGCCAGCCCCGCCAAGGCAATTAACGGGCGAACAAAGCGGGGATTGCGCGACAGGCGCTGCCACGCCAGAGCCGCGGTCAGAAAGCCAACTGCTGTCGCCGACAGCAGCAGGACGATGCCGACCGGCAAATGCGCCTCTGGCCGCATCGGATAGAGCCAGCGGAACAGAAAACTGTCCAGATAGGCGACAAATCCCAGACCCAGAAACAGCAGGAGGGCATAGGCAAGGCCGACCCCGGCCCGCATCAACAGGCTGAACACCGCAAAGATCAACAGGAAGGACAACAGGAAGGCATAGAACCCGGCTAGCGACAGGCCGCTTGCGAACGCCGTGGCGCGCACCTTTTCCCCCCGTTCAAGGCTGAGATCCAGCGCCTCGGCCGGACCGTGCACAATCCGCACCAGCAACAGCGCGCGCTCTTGCGGTTTCAGCGCGAAAGGCGCGCTGACCAGCCGCGTGACCGCGTAATCCGCAGGCTCAAAGGGCGTGCGACTGTCATGCGCCAGCAACTGTTCGGTCTCTGCCCCCAGCCGGATCAGGACCACGTCCAGCGCGATCAATCCGTATATGCCCGAGGCCAGGTGCCAGTCATCGGGCGGTCGCCCGTCGGCAGGGGCGCCATTGCTGACTTCGACCACGGCCCAGAGTGGCTGGTAAGGCTGCAGTTGCGCCGCAGTTTCGGCAAAGGAAGCCGAAAGTTGGCCCTCGGCATAACGCGCGGCAAGATCACTGAGCGTATCGCCGCGATCCGGGGCAAAGCGCAGTGCCGGGCCCAGTGCCTGTGCCGGTCTCTCGGGGTCGAGTGTCAGCAACGGTGGTGGCTCCGCCCGCAGATCGACCATCGAGAAGAGAACCATCGAACAGGTGAGAAAAAATGCTAATACTGCTCGCAAATAGGTTTCTCCCAGTCACTTCGACGGAGCATACAGTGACAAAGCCCCGTTTCCATGCCGTTGTTGCCGACGATCACGCCATCGTCCGCGCCGGGCTGCGCGCGGCGCTCGAAAGCCCGGGATTGGTGGAACCGGCAGGCATTGCCGTGGTGGCTGAGGCGGCGGACGGGCTGTCGGCTATCGCCGCCGTGCGCCAGCACCGCCCTGCTCTTTTGCTGCTGGATGTGCAGATGCCGCTTGCGGGCGGGCTGGAGGTGCTGATCGAAACGCGCCGCTGGTCGCCGGACACCCGGGTTGTGGTGCTGAGCGGGGTCACCGCCGTCGGCAAGATCAGTGAACTTGTGGCCAGCGGCGTCGACGGCCTGTTTTTTAAGGGCGAAGACAATGAAGAGCTGTTCGGCGCCCTGCCGGGCATCCTGCGCGGCCAGCGCCGTATCGGCACGGCCTTTGCCCAGATGCTGGACGGCGCGCCAGAGATCCAGCCGCTGTCCGACCGGGAACGGCAGGTGCTGAACCTGATCGTCGCGGGGCGGTCGAACCGTGAAATCGCCGAAATCCTTGGCATCAGCGCCAAGACGGTCGACCGGCACCGCACCAACCTGATGCAGAAACTCGACGTCCATTCGGTGGCCCAGTTGATTGCCTACGCGCTGCGCGAAGGGCTGATCGCGCCCTCGGCCGATTTGTAACCGGGCCAGCGTCACCCGCCTGACACGACGCGCGATGACGACAGGCAAAAGGATCCATTGCTGCCCCCCTCTGCCAAATGGGGGATCAACCCCATCCCAACATTTCTCTCCAGAACGTAATTTCGGGCCAAGCCCAACATGCGGCCAATTGTTTTGAAGGAGATATTACAATGCCCAGCCAGATTTCCCTGCTGAACGACAATGTTCAGGACACCCGGCAGGCCGCGCAGACCTCGCTGGATGCGGTCAACGGCGCGATTGACGCGCTTGATCTGGTCAAGGACGTCTTCGAAGTGCTCGAAGATATCGATGAGGACGCGGAAAAGCTGGAGAGCATCGCGAGCGGCCTTGGCAATGCAATGAAGCTGGTATCCAAAGTCGGCCCTCCCTTGTCCAGCGTCGCCCCGATCCTGAAACGTGTCCTCGACAAGGTCGAGGCCCGCGCGGAAGATGTAGCAAGCGGCGTCGATGTCGAAAGCAAGTTCGGCACCTTCAAGGACCGGGTCGACAGCTTGATCAACGGGTTGGAGGTTGTGCGAGACGGGCTGGAAATCTCTGTCTCGGAATTGTCGGCGGTGGAAAACGGCATCGCCGACGCGGCGACAGGAATCGAAACCGCCTTTTCCATCCCGGCAGAGCTGCAGAACGCACTGGATCAGGCGAACATCATCGCCGGAAACCTGAACAGCGCCACATCGGGCATCACCGATCTGGCCGATGACATCAACACGCTAAAGGCACGGATCGATTCCGTCTTTGGCAGTTTCCCCTCGTCGGTCTCGACCCTGCTTTCTGCGGCAAAGGACTTTACCGACATGATCGGCAAGGTCGATTTCCTACAAACGCCGATGGACCTGCTGAACGACGCGCTGGAACCGGTGCAATGGGCGCTGGACGCGGCCGAGGCGGTGATCAAGGCAGTCATCAACCCGGTCCTCGACCCGATCCTAGACAGTCTGGGCGTCACCGACCTGTTCGACAAGATGTCCGCCGCTATCGAGAGCCTCATTCCTGAACTCGACCTGTTCACCGGCATCGACGCAGACCTCTCCCTCTTCGAGGCGCAGTTCGGCGATCTGACCGTAGACACCCCCGGGCTGGACGCGGCGCTGGACCCCGATCTGATGGCCAGGTTGCGCGATGATATCGGGCGGCTGTCGGTCGAGGTGCGCAAGCTGATCTCGCCCTTCGATCCGGGCAATATCATCCTCGACGGCAATGCCAACCTTGCCATCGGCTACGACGGGTTCGGCAGCCGCGACCCCAACGGCATCATTGCCGGTGGTACGCAGATCTTTGCTCAGGGCGGCGATGACCTGATCTCGGGCGGGCTGGGCGACGATGTGCTGAACGGCGGCTTTGGCAACGATATTCTGATCGGCGGTGCGGGCGATGACATCATCGACGGCGGCGGCGACGATACCGCCGGGGGAATCGACTACACCGACGGCGTGATCCTGCAAGGCTACCTCAGCGAATTCAGCTTCAAGCGCGACACGGTCACGGGGGCGATCACGGTCAGCCACACCCACGGCGCGCCGGGCGCGACTGACCTTGGCACCGACGTCATCACCAACGTCGACTATTTCATCTTCAAGGACCGCACGCTTCATATCAGCGATTTCGACTACTTCTATGACGCGGCGAACGGCGAAACAGATGGCGACGGCCTGTCTCTGCCCAATGTTCCGAACGCGCCTGCCCGCGATTTCATGTTCGGCACGGATGGCGCCGAGAGCATCGCCTCATACGCATTGAACGACTACATCACCGCACGCGGCGGCGACGACTCGATTTATGGCGGCGGCGGCAATGATTTCCTCGAAGGCGGGTCCGGGTTCGACCGGATCGACGGCGGGGCGGATATTGATGTCGGCTCTTACCTCGGCGAAGCGGGCAGTTCGCATTTCGCCTCGCTTCTGGCGCCCGGCGATGCGCGCCAGCCCTTTGTTTCCGAAGACCTGTACGTCAACGTCGAGAATCTGACCGGCAGTGACAACGCCGACTGGCTTTGGGGGAATGACGCGGCGAACAAGCTGGACGGACGGGCCGGCAATGACGTGCTGCGCGGGTTGGGCGGCAATGACATTCTGCTCAGTGGACAGGGCACGGACCTGATGATCGGCGGCGCGGGAAATGACAGGGTCATTGCCACCGCTGTCGACTATGACCCGACAGACCCCTCGACCGTCGGACGCAAGGCCATGATCGCGGGCACCGGCAATGATCACTACGTCAATGAGCGCGGCAATTTCAGCTACATCTGGTATGGCGGAGAAGATTTTGACGAGGCCCTCGCCGGGTTCCCGTCGCTCTCCTCGGCCGGGCTTTCACAAGCGGAAATCGACGTCATGCTGCCGGACCGTATCATTGTGAACGGCCCTGCGGACCTTATCCGCAAATACGATGCGGCAGGCGCCCTGATCGGCACCGACACCACGGACGGTCATTTCATTGTTCACGGGGCCACCGGCAACGACCGCTTTACCGGGTCGGCGCGGCAGGACTTTTACTACGGAGGCGAAGGCAACGACATCTTTGATGGCGGTCTGCGCAACTATCGACCGATCTGGGACACGACCGACCCGCAGAACAGCTTTACCGTGCATGATTATTATGACGGCGGCGCCGGGGACGACCTGTTCCGCCCGACAGCCGGGCGCACCAACATCGAAGGCGGCAGCGGCGACGACACCGTCAAGATCACAGAACCGGGCTGGCTGCTGGTCAACGGCAGCGAGCGGACCGAACCCGCCGGCAGCACAGAAAGCGACAGGCTGGACTTTTCCGGCAGCGATCTGGGCTGGGCCATCGACCTGTCGGGCGAATACCTCGGCGATCCGGGCAAGCTGGGCTACAAGGGGCTTGCCGAAGGGCATGAACCGGGCACCGCCGATCTGCCTGATCCGACAGATTATCTCGGTTTTGACAGCTTGCAACGACACTTGGGGGCAGGTGCCGACTACGACATCCTGCTTGGCGAGTCCTACCTTGAAATCCAGTCCTTCGAGAAGGTTACCGGCAGCAAGCAAAACGACTTCATTGCCGGGAATGACCGCGCAAACACCCTCTTGGGCGGGCTCGGCAACGACGTGATCCTTGGCCATTCCGGCAGCGGCCCGGACTACCTGTTCGGCGATGAGGGCGATGACACAGTCATCGGCAGCAGCAGCGACGACAGCATCCTCGGCGGCAACGGCAACGACGATCTGCGCAACGCCGAAGGCAGCCTGTCTGTCGGCGGCGCGGATTTCATGTCCGGCGGCAATGGCGACGATATCTTGCGCCTGTTCAATGGCCCCGGCACCGTGACACTGTCCGGCGGTCCGGGGTCGGACACCGCCGATTTTTCCGGCTTTGACGGACCGCTGACCTTTGACCTGTCTCAGGGCGGCAGCGCCACGATCACGAGCAGCGGGGTGGAAAACCTGCGCGGCAGTTTCCACAACGACACGCTGACCGGCAATCACCTTGGCAACAACATCAATGCGCTGGGCGGCAATGACCTGATCGACGGCGGTGGTGGCAACGATGTGCTCTTTGCCGGGGCTGGACAGGACTCGCTGCGCGGCGGCGGCGGCAATGACCTTCTGGTCGTGGGGCTGGGCGGCGGCGACATGCAGGGGGGCGCCGGGATCGACACGGCAAGTTTTGGCCCCAACCAGACCGGTGAACTGGCGGATGGAACGCCCAACTGGCAGCCGACGCAAACGCTCGGGCAGGCCTCCATCAGTCTTGCCGACGGTATTGGCGGCTTTACCGACCTGACGACCGGCACGACCCATACCTACACGTTTTCGGGGATCGAGAATGTTTCGGGCTCGCTGTCGGATGACCGCCTGACGGGCGATCACCTTGCCAATCAGTTGACCGGCGATGCTGGCAACGACCTGCTGACCGGCCTGGGCGGTAATGACGTGCTGTCGGGTGGGGATGGCAATGACACCCTGCGCGACGCCGATGATACCCCTGCCTTTGCCATGAACGCGGGCACCACGCGGGATCAGATGCTGGGCCTGAATGGTTACAACGACATGCCCGGCGGATCGCTGACCGTCGATGTAATGTTCCGCGCCAAAGCGCCGCTTGAGATGCTGCACACGCCCTTCCTGTCCTATGCGGTGCCGGGGACCGACAACGAGTTGCTGATCTACGGCAATCCGGGCGGCAATGGTTTCGAGATCTGGCTCAACGGTCAGCACTTCGTGACCAACGTGCCCGTTGCACCGCTGTTTGACGGCCAGCCCCACCGCATCGCCCTGTCGGTGAGCACGGTGTCCGGACTGGTGGCACCCGGGGACAAGGCGGGACTTACCCTGCACATCGACGGCGTCCAGGTCTATGGCCACATCGCAGCCGCAGGGTCATCGTTCGGCGGCCTGACCGCGGGCGGGTCGCTGATCGTCGGACAGGAACAGGATGCGGTGAACGGCGCGTTCAATGCCACGCAGGTCCTGCAGGGCGAGGTCAGCGAGGTGCGCGTCTGGAACCGCGCCATGGGCAACGCGGAAATTGCGCAAAAGGCCTTTGGTCCGATCCAGACCGCGACCGAACCGGGGCTGGTGTCGCGATGGCAGCCCGATCCCGTCTCCGGCCTTATGTCCGACGCCCTCAGCGGAGCGGACCTGGCCCCAGGCACCATCAGCGGCACCGGACCCGTGCCGCTGATCGTCACGCAGACCGGCGGCGGCAATGACGTGATGAACGGTGGCGACGGGGATGACCTGATCGACGGCGGCACGGGCAACGACGAGTTGACCGGGGGCCTCGGCAACGACAGCCTGATCGGCGGTGCAGGCGAGGATACCGCCTCTTATTCCGGCGAGGATGCGATCAATGTCGATCTCAGCACGACCGGCGCGCAGGATACCGGCCACGGATTGGATGTTCTGACCGGTATAGAACACCTGACCAGCGGCAGCGGCAATGATCGGCTGTTCGGCAACGCGCTGGCCAACCGACTGACCGCCGGGCTGGGCAACGACATCCTCAACGGCCTGGCAGGCGACGACGTTCTGAACGGCGGCGCCGGAGCGGATTGGCTGGTCGGCAACACCGGCCTTGATACCGCTACTTACGCGGAATCGGGGACGCGCCTGATTGCCGATCTGGCGATTGCCGACCTGAACACCGGCGAGGCACGCGGCGATACCTACATCGGGATCGAGAACCTTGAAGGCTCGCAATTCAGCGACAGCCTGCGGGGCGATGCCGGGGCCAATCTGCTTTCTGGACTGGGCGGAGACGATACGATCGTCGGGCGCGGCGGCAACGATATACTGTTGGGTGGTGCCGGGGCGGACCGGCTGATTGGCGCATCGGGCAGCGACGCTGCCAGCTATGCCTCGGCCAGCGGTGCGGTTATCGCGGATCTGGGCAATGCGGCGCTGAACACCGGCGACGCCTCTGGTGACAGCTATCTGGCTGTCGAGAACCTGATCGGCAGCGCCTTCAGCGACAGCCTGCGCGGCGACAACGCTGCCAACCTTCTGGCCGGCGGAAACGGAAACGACACGCTGATCGGCTACGACGGCGACGACCTGCTGGCAGGCGATGCCGGGGCGGACCGCCTGATCGGCGGCACCGGCTCTGATACGGCGGTCTACGCCTCGGCCTCTGCCGGACTGATCGCGGATCTGGCCAGTACCGCCGCAAACACCGGTGCGGCGCGCGGAGACAGCTATCTGTCGATCGAGAACCTTGCCGGTTCGGCATACGGCGATGTCCTGCGCGGCAATCACCTGAACAACATCCTGGGTGGCGGCGAAGGTGCCGATATCCTGATCGGTCGAGAGGGGGCAGACACGCTGATTGGCGGCAACGGGGCGGATTCGCTGCGCGGGGACACCGGGAACGACGCCCTGCACGGCGGATCCGGTGAAGACCTTTTGATCGGAGGTCTGGGCACCGACCTGCTGACCGGCGGCAGCGAGGCAGACGTCTTTGTCTTTGCCTCCGCCGCAGAAGCCGGATTTGGGGCGACACGCGACCAGGTGCTGGACTTTGAGATCGGAACGGACGTCATCGACGTGTCCGCGATGACACCCGGCATCTTTGCCTTTGTCGGCAGCGGGCCATTTACCGGGGTCAACCAGATCCGCGTGACCGAGACAGCCGCAGGCAACAGCATCGTGCAATTCAACACTGACGCCGATCTTGCGGCCGAGGCAGAGATCGAGCTGGCCAATGTGATCGGGTTGACGGCGGGCGACTTCAACCTGTGATCACCCGCCGGGGTGACGCGCGGCGGCGCGTCAGTTCAGTCGCGCGCTGTCGCTCTGGATCTTCAGCTTCCAGTTCTCGATCAGGGTGCCCTTGGTCTTCAGACGGCTGGCGAGGTAATACAGCCGTTGTGTTGCCGGACCCTCGGGCGCGGTCTCGAACCGCTGCTTGAGGTAGTAAGGCGGGATCGCCTGAGAATAGAGTGTGGCCGATACGGTGACCGTTTTCGGGTCCATACCGGACGGCAGCGCGATCTTGTATGTCAGCTCATCCTTGCCCGCCATGACCCCCGGGTCGTTCGCCGCCCGTCCCTCCGGCATGGTCGCCTGCATGAAGGCGGCCGTGACCTCGGAAGTCCCGAAGCGATTGACAAAGGCCTCGGTCCCCGGTTTCGCCGCGCCCCAGGGCAGCAGGCGGTTATCCTTGGGGTGATAGACCCGGTGCACAAAGCTGGTGGTGAACTGCTTTTGGGCGTTCTGCGTCAGCTCTTCGTAGATCTGAACCTGTGTCTGATCGTCGATCATGTTATAATGCGGCTGATACAGGGCCTCGGCCGCGCCTTCAGGCACATAGTCCAGAAACTCGGTCTTCAGCGGTTGCCCGTCCGGTCCCACGATGACCCCTGCCCCGTTTGTACATCCCGAACACCAAAGCTGTTTGCCATCGGCATCGGTGGCAAGGACCTCAAGAAAGGCACGGCGGAATCCGACGCCCGAGGGCAGACGGTGACCGGTCTTGTTGTCGACACTGACAACCGCTGTCAGCGTGCGGTCCGCGCCGGTCAGGCTTTCGATCCTGACGTCCGCCGTCTCATCCCGGGCTTGCAGGGCCATCGTGTCGATCGAGAGTTGCGCGCCATTGGTGGCATAGGTCATCGGGTCTTTCGGGCTCAGCCCCATTTCCTCGTCGAACTGCGACAGCATCTCGACCATGAAGGCGTTCAGGCCGACAAAATTGTGCCGCTTGTAGCCGTCGCGGAAGGGCACTTCGATCTCGTCATGCGGCAGGGAATGGGTCACATCGGGCAGATTCGTGTCCTGAATCGTTGCGATCTGCGTCGTCAGGCTGTCGAGTTTGATCTTGCCGTCGGGCGTTTCGAAATTGCCCTTCATGTGACAGTCCTGACAGGACTGCGCCGTGCCCGCATCCGCGAACTGGCTGTTTTGCCATTCAAGGAATGTCGCCTGTTCGACCGAGTGCTGGAACTTGACCAAAGGCTCGCGGTACGTGACGCCAAACTGCTCGTTCAGGAAACTGACCGCGTTTTCCGCCGCCTTGTTCAGGATCGCCTGTTCGGCTTCGGTAAAGCCCGGCAGCGGTTTGTCCGTGGGGGCATCGACATTGGGCAGGTTGATCGTGTGGCAGGCCCCGCACATCTCGCTGTCCTTGATGTAAGCGTCATGCTTGGGGGTGATGCCCATAGCATTCTGCATCGGTTTCTGGCGCACATCCTCGAACGGCCCGATCAACTCGCTGGCGGCATTCATGCGGAACACGCCCGTCGTCCCGTTCATCAGGTAAGTGTCCAGCTTGTTGTAATCCGGCTGACCTTCGGCCCGTTCCGGCGGCGCGATATGGTGGCAGACGGTGCAGGAAATCCCTTCGCGCGCAAGATTGCCGTAGATGTGATAGTCATACGTCCCGTCTGAGATCTGCTGATCCTTCTGCTCTGTCGTCAGTGGTGTGTGCAGCAGCGTGTATTCCGTCTTGAAGATGTTGCCGTCGAGACCCAGCGCAGGATTGTCATGCGCATCAATCTCCAACTGGCGTTGCCCCATGGCCCCGTGGCAAGACAGGCAAGTGGTTCCCAGATTGCCAGACAGATCCCCTGCCCCCGCCTCTGCCAGCAGGGCAAATTCGGACTCCAACTGGGCGAAAAAGATCGGATCACGCCCGGCCAGCCCCATCGGCGACCAGCGCCACTCTCCATACTCCGAGATGTTGAAGCCGTCGCCGTAGTCCGGACCGTCCTTGATGAACATGGTCACTCCGGACGGCGCGCCGCCAAGACCGCCGTGACAGCCGATGCAATTGTCCGCCGTCAGGAAATGCTGGGTGTCATTGGGACGCGCCGGGACGTGGTCCAGCCACTCGCTGGGCAGCGTTTGCAGGTTGGCCCGCGTCACGTCGATCCCGTCCTTGGGCGGAAACATCGCCCTGAAGGCATAGTTCACCGCGACCGGCGAGGCCTTGGCTGCCGCCACATGCGCCGCCCGCATGGCCGCCGGATCATGCGGGTCCTTCAGGTAGGAATCGATCATGTCCGACAGGCTGGCGCCAAAGGCCGGTTTCTGCGGCTTGGGCAAATCGCGCCAGCTTTCGTCGACGCGAAAGATCAGTGGCTCACCGGCATATCCTTCGACATTTTCCAGCGCGGAAAAGATCAGCTCCTCGGCGGCCGAGGCATGGCAGCGCATGCACATGCCGTCGCCCCCGGCCCCCAGTGGCGGGCTGTAGGGCGGAGCGAAATTGTCGATCACCGGTTTGCGCGCCTTCATGTCCTCCGTGTCGGCGAAATAGACAGAGGCAAAAAACCAGCCCCCGTGAGACAGCGAGCTGTCCTTGACCATGACGGTCCAGTTCAGGCCGCCGGTTTCATAGGCGTAATTGGCCATGGCCTCGTCGATCAAAGCGTTGTCGCCTTCATATTGACGGACAAGCTCCGCATAGTGCGCGTTGTATTTCCCGGACGGCGGGGTCACCAT
This sequence comes from Paracoccaceae bacterium, assembly GCA_034670345.1. Lineage (GTDB taxonomy): Bacteria > Pseudomonadota > Alphaproteobacteria > Rhodobacterales > Rhodobacteraceae > Antarctobacter. The sequence continues at coordinate 18,137 of JAXMNQ010000044.1, forward strand.
TTCCTTGATGACGATTGCCCCATCCGCAATCTTGCCGGTCCGACCACCTTCGAGCCAACTGATGATTTCCGGTGAATAATACATGCGCACCGCCGGATGGACGCCAAAGCTCATGTCAAAGACAAAGGGCCCGGTGTCCCGCCAGTTCTTGTCGCGTTTCCAGTGCAGACCAATGTATTCGCGCTTGGCAATCCAGGGGAACAAGACATTTTCGTAATCGATCAACGGCAGGCTGCTGGGCAGCGGCAGTTCGGCAGGCTTTGCCGTTTCAACCAATCCGGTCACGTCAAAGGCGCTGGCAGGATTAGCCGAAGGCAGCAACAAGGACAGGGCCAGTGCAAGAATTCCAAATCGCCGCATGGTCAAACTCCGATTGAATATGAACCTGCAGCATCACGTAAAAGGTGATTCGGTTAAACCGGAAGAATTGGAAAATACGAGAGGTGGTGATCACCTGACGGGGCAACCTGCCCGCACAGGCGCGCAGGGTCTCCACTCTTGCAGGATCGGCAGCGGCTGCCGCGGACGGTTTCCCGCCCTCGGTCACTTTAACCTGATCCCGGGCAAGGACGGAGAGATGGTCTCCCTGCTGTCGACTCAGGCAGTTTCCGCGCGGGCGCCGAAGCGGCGTTCATAAAGGGTGCGGTAGGCTTCGGCAGAGGCAGGAAGGTGCGCGCGCACGGCCTCGACCAAGGCCTCGACCGACGTGCCGCGCATTGCTTCGATAATGTCGAAATGCTGCGACACGATCGTTTTCATGTGATCCGTGTCGTCATACTTGACCACGCGAATGGGCTGTGCGGCCCGGGCGTGGTTGCCGATCAGTTCGGCCAGCCGTGGATTTCCGCAGCAGGAATATTGCACTTCGTGGAATTCCTGGTTCAGCCAGAACACGGCGCGGAAATCCTTGTCCTTGGTCGCCTTTTCGTGCCGCCGCGCAATATCTTCGAGCCTGTCGGTGAGGTCCGGCGAACAGGGCAGTTGGGTCCGCTCGGCTGCCGCGGTCTCCAGCACGATCCTGACATCGTAGAGGGCATCGACCTCGTCCGGAGTGAACTCGACAACCTCGACGCCGCGATTGGGCTTGCGGACCAAAAGGCCCCGGGACTCCAGCGCAGAAAAGGCGTTCCGGACAGCGTGGCGTTTTGCGCTGTACCGCTCCATCACGCGATCTTCGATGATTCTTGCGCCCGGCGCGAAGACCCCAAAGATGATGTCATTCTCCAACTCTTCGACCAAGGTATCTCGCATTTGGGTACTCCACCGGATGCCTGACAACGCCATGATTTCGTTTAGCACAAGGCGCAAAGCTGCGCCACGATATTATTATTGATAATCTTATTGACGAAACGCCCGCCGTTCGCATACCTTCTCCGAAACAACCGGGAGGACGACATGAAAACCTTTACAAGCACCCTTGCGCTCGCAGTTTCGCTCTTTGGCGCGCAGGCCTTTGCATGGGAGGCCACCGAGGGCCGCCCCTATGCGGGGCAGACCGTCAATGTGCTGGCTGTGAAGTCGAGCCAGTTCGAGGCGCATGAAGCCCGTCTGGCAGCCTTCGAAGACGCGACAGGGATAGACGTGGTCTACGACTACGTGCCCTTTCCCAACATGAAAGAGGCGCTGACAACCGAAATGGTCGCCGGTGGCGGCGACTATGACGTGGTGTCGATCATGGACCAGTGGGTTCCGTCGCTGCAATTGCTGCTTCAGCCGATCGGCGACGAGATCGAGGCGCAGGGCACCGACCTGAGCGATTTCCCCAAGGCGCATCTTCGGCATGGCATGCTGAACGGAGAGCTTGTGGGCCTGCCCGTCCGCGGCCACGTCCAGCTTCTGTTCTATCGGACCGACCTTCTGGAAGCGGCCGGTGTCCAGCCGCCGGAAACCTGGGAAGACATGGTCACCGTGGCCAAGGCGATTCAGGACAGCAGTGACGCCGCAGGCGTGGCCCTGCCCTACGGCAAGCTGAACGGCCAGAACCTGATGGTCTGGATGAACCTGCTCTGGGGCAAGGGCGGTGATCTGTTCGATGCCGATGGCAACCCGATCTTCAACTCGGATGCCGGGATCGCGGCCACCGACATGTATGTCTCCTTCTTGCGCGACGACGAGATTGCCCCGGCAGGGTCTGCGGTCTTTGTCGAACAGGATGCGGTCAACAGTTTCAAGCAGGGCAACTCTGCAATGCTTCCCGTCTGGTGGTGGGTGCGCTCGCAACTGACCGATCCCGAGCAATCCAAGCTCACGCCGGAACAGGTCGGGTTCACGGCCCTGCCCTCGGTCGCGGGATCGGGTCGGACGACCTATACCAACACCTGGATCTTCGGTGTGACCGAAGGCTCGGACAGCAAGGATGCCGCCGCCGAATTCCTGGGCTGGCTGACCGACCCGGCACTGGAGCGCGAAGTACTTCTTGATCCGGAAGGCAGCGAGGTCGTCGCAGTTCACATGTCCAACCTGACCGACGCGGAGGTGAACGCGCGCTGGGGTGGCATGCATCAGTCGGCTGCCGATGCGCTGGCCACTGCGGAAGGCGTTGATTTCGGGGACAACTGGCCGCGGATCGCAGAAATACTGGAAACCGCAATCTCGAGCCTTGCCTCTGGCGAGGAAGCTGACACCAAGACCGCCCTCGACAAGGCCGCCGAGGAAATCGCCGCAATCCGCCGGTAACCTCCCCGGGAGGGGTGGGCCGCGACGCGGCCTGCCCCTCTTCCTTTTCGCCCGAACGCAGATTCAACACTGGGGTTTCTCGTGAAAGACCGAACGCTTTCCTACGCGCTTCTGATCCCGGCCTTCGTGATCGTGTTGGCGACGACGCTGTATCCGCTGGCCTATTCCTTTGTCACATCGTTCCGGGAATGGGATCTGACCAAACAGCGCCGCCCCGGTGGATTTGTCGGCGTAGATAACTACGTCCACGCCGCTTCAGAAAGCGGCTTTCAGAATTCGCTCTGGGTCACGACGATCTTTGTCGTCACAAGCGTGATCCTGACCCTGCTCCTTGCAATGTCGCTTGCCCTTTTGCTGCGCCGCAAGGGACGGATGCACACATTTACCCGGATCATCCTGATCCTGCCCTTCGCCATGAGCCCGGCGCTGATCGGTGTCAGCTATCGCTTCATGTTCAACCCCGAGTTCGGGGTCATTGCCAAGGGGCTGGGCGGAATTTTTCCGGCGCTGGACGGCGTGCCCTGGCTGGCCAACCCTGATCTCGCCATGGCGATCCTGGTCCTTACGGATGTCTGGCACTGGACGCCTTACATGACCTTCATGTGCCTCGGCGGTCTGGCGTCGATCCCGCGCGAAACCGAAGAGGCCGCACGCATCGACGGCGCCTCCAACCTGCGCATCATCTTCGGCATCGTCCTGCCCCAGATGAAGGGCGTCCTGATGGTGACCGCAGTTCTGAAGACCATCTTCGCACTCAAGATGTTCGACCAGGTCGTCACCCTGACCGGCGGCGGCCCCGGCACCAGCACCGAGACGATGGCGTTCTTCATTTTCAACGTCGGCTTCAAGTGGTTCGACATGGGCTATGCCTCGGCGCTGGCCTGGATCCTGACGGCGATCATGATGCTGATCTCGGCTTGGTATGTCCGCATGCTGCTCAGCGAAAGAAAGATGGCGACCGCATGAGAAAGCTTATCGCATGGTGGGGGGAACGCGCCCTTCTGGTTCTCATTTCGATCGTGGTCCTGTTCCCGATCACCTGGATGTTCCTGACCGCCTTCAAACAGCCGCGGGACGCCTATTCGATATCATTGAGCTTCACGCCGACGCTGCAGAACTTCGTGACCGTCTTTTCGGACCCGTGGAACCTTGGCAGCATGGTAATGAACTCCGTGATCGTGGCAGTGGTGACCGTCGCGATTGCGGTGCCCTGTGCCTCGCTTGCCGCCTACTCCTTCTCACGCTTCCGGGTCCGGGGTCGCAAGTTCCTGTTCTTCCTGATCCTGTCGACGCAATTCATTCCTGCCGTCGTGATCGTCCTGCCCTTCTTCCTGATGTTCCGCAGCCTCGGATTGCTGGACACCCGGATCGCGCTGATCATCGTGAACCTTGCCATCGTGACGCCTTTCGTCATCTGGATGATCAAGGGCTTCATCGACGCGATCCCGAGCGACAGCGAAGAGGCCGCGATGATCGACGGCGCATCGCGCCTGCGGGTGATCAAGGACATCGTCCTGCCGATGGCGGCGCCGGGCATCCTGACCTCCTCGATCTTCTGCTTCATCCTGACCTGGAATGAGTTCCTGTTTGCGCTGATCCTGTCGCGTCGGGACGCGGTGACGCTGCCTGTCGGGCTGGTCAGCTTCCGCACCGAGCGCGGCGATCTTTGGGAGTTGATGAGCGCGGCAGGGGTCATGATCACCGTGCCGATCTTCGTCATGGCGCTTCTGATCCAGAAACACTTCACGCGCGGCATGACGGCCGGCGCGGTCAAATAGACAAAGGAAAACGCAAATGGCCGAGGTCCGTCTTGTCGACATCGAAAAGCGCTACGGAAACTTTCTTGCCGTCCCGCAACAAAGCCTGACCATAGAGGAAGGCGAATTCCTTGTCCTGCTCGGCCCTTCGGGCTGCGGCAAGACCACAACCATGCGGATGATCGCAGGGCTGGAGGACATCACTTCGGGCGATCTCATGATCGCGGGCGAAAAGGTGAACGACAAGCCGCCGAAAGACCGCGACATCGCGATGGTGTTCCAGAACTACGGGCTCTACCCGCATATGACCGTGCGGCAAAACATCGAATACCCGCTGAAACTGCGCGGCGTCGACAAGGCCACGCGCAAGAAGCGCGTGCAGGAGACCGCCGACAAGGTCGAGCTTGGGGCGCTGCTGGAACGCCGACCTTCCGAACTGTCGGGCGGGCAGCGCCAGCGCGTGGCCCTGGCCCGCGCCATTGTCCGGACACCGAAGATCTTCCTGATGGATGAGCCACTTTCGAACCTCGACGCCAAACTGCGCGTCACCATGCGGGCGGAACTGAAGCACCTGCATCATGAACTGGGCGTGACCACGGTCTACGTGACCCACGACCAGATGGAGGCGATGACTTTGGCCAGCCGAGTCGCGGTGATGCGCGAAGGCCGCATCGTTCAACTCGACACGCCAAAGAAGATCTATGCCGAGCCCGCCGATCTGTTTGTCGCCGGATTCATCGGGTCTCCGTCGATGAACCTGGTTGATGGCGCGGTCAAAGGAGGAACGTTCCGCGCCGAAGGGATCGAAGTGCCGGTATCACTTGGCGATCGGGACGGCGTGGTGCTGGGCATCCGGCCCGAAGAGCTTGAAATCGCGCCGGACGCGTCGGCGCCCATCAATGGCAAGCTTTACGCGCTTGAACTGACCGGCGACAGCACGCTTGTCACACTGCGCGCGGGCAAGACGTCAGTCTGCGCCCGTGGCCATGCGGATTTCGAGGCCCCCATAGACGCCCCCTGTCACCTGACGCCCAAGCCAGGTGCCCGCTTCCACCTGTTCGACCGCAAATCCGGACAGCGGCTTGACGGCTGACACTTCAAGAGGATGAAACACATGGCAACCCTGACCCAAGAACAAGCCGAGGCGCGGCACATCAAGCGTAATGATTATGTGTCCTGCACCGTCGCGTTCATAGACTGCAAGAAGCCCGGCTCGCACCTGAAAGAGAACTATTCGATCATCGGCCCCGGCGTTACCTCGTCGGACGACCAGATCATCAACCTGCCCGAAGCGCACGGTTTCAACATCGGTGCGGCCGCCATGCCCCATGGGATCACCAACAACCTGCACATCCATTTCACTGCCGAGGTCTTCATCGTCCAGCACGGTGAATGGACGTTCCGCTGGGGGTCAAACGGTGAGAATGAAGTGGTTGGCAAGGTCGGCGACATCGTTTCAATTCCGACCTGGATTTTCCGCGGCTTCACCAATGCCGGGCCGGATGACGGCTGGATCTTCACAATTCTCGGCGGCGACAATACCGGCGGCGTGATCTTCCACCCGGAAATCATCCGCGAGGCGGCGGACTACGGTCTCTACATTTCATCCGACAACCGGCTGATCGACGCGTCGCGTGGCGACGAAGTGCCCCCCGAGGAAGGCCGGATTCCGCCCATGCCGGATTCCGATGTTGCCGACCTGCGCAATGTCTCGCGTGACGAGATGATGTCGCGCGTGGTGGCCCGCGACGACCGCGATTTCCGCCCGGGCTTTATCGACAAGGCCTTGCCCGGCGGCGGTGCCGAGGTCGCGCCGGTCATTGGCTACGGCATCACGCAGAACCGCGAGCACGCTGCTCCGATCACAAACCCGCATGGCTTTTCCACCGAATGGCTGCGGCTTCAGCCGGGCCAATCGGTCGGGCCGTTTGCGATTGATGAAAAGATGGTGCTGATCGGGCACAAGGGGCAGTTCCGTCTTGAGTTCGCCGAGGGTGCGGGCGTCGACGTCGACGCCTGGGACACCTACTCCGTTCCCGGCGGTGTCATGCGGACGATATCAGCCGTGGGCGATACACTGGTCGAGATTCTCGTCGTCGTCTCCGGCGACCATCGAAAGCGCCCGACCTTCGCACCCGACGTGATCGAGGCTGCAATCGGCGCAGGGTTTGGGCTGGATGCCGGAGGCTTCGTCGCCAAAGCCTCCCTCTTGCCGGTCTACGGGCGCGCAAGCTGATGCGTCCGAACCAGGTAAGAACCCGCCTCGAGGCCGGAGAGATTGTCGTCAACGGCTGGCTGTCTATCGGATCGAGCTATTCGGCCGAAGGCATTGGCCATAGCGGCGTGCACTCGGTCACAGTCGATCTGCAGCATGGGATGATGGATTTCGCCGATGCCCTGCCGATGCTTCAGGCGATTTCAGCGACGCCCGCCACGCCCCTCGTGCGGGTTCCGTCCCTCGACATGGCAAAGATCATGCACCTGCTGGATGCGGGGGCTTACGGGATCATCTGTCCGATGATCTCGACGCCGGAACAAGCCGCCAAACTTGTCGCGGCCTGCCGGTATCCCCCCGCAGGCAAACGCAGCTTCGGGCCATCGCGCGGGTTGCTATACGGCGGCGCTGACTATGTGGCCGAGGCCGATGAAGCCGTTATGGTCATCCCGATGATCGAGACCGCAGAAGCGGTCGAGAGGATAAAGGATATCCTGGAGGTTGACGGGATCGACATGGTCTATCTTGGCCCGAACGATCTGGCCTTCGACCTTGACGGTCACGTTAACTACCCGCGCCCGAAGTCCGAAGCGGCCCTTGACCATGTCCTGAAAGCCGCCAGCCAACGCGGAATTCCCGCAGGGATTTTCTGCGGATCAGCAGAAGAAGCCCGCGACCGCGCCGCGCAAGGGTTCCGTCTTGTCACGCCGGCCAATGATTTCGCACATCTGACGCGCAGTATGAAAGAGGCGGTGCGCGTGCTGACAAATGGCACGGTCGCAGAGACGCCGCAAACCGTTGCAAAGCATGGCTATTGAAGACCTGCGAAACCGCGACTGGCTGCTTTTGCCGGGAACAATGTGCACCGGTGACGTGTTCGGCGGGTTCCTCGATGCATTGGGTGTACCCGCCGAGCAGAGGATCCCGATTTCCTTATGTCATGCGACGATCGAGGCCTTCGAGGATGTTCTGTCGTCCAGGGCCAGGGACGCCGTCATCTGTGGATTTTCCCTTGGCGCGATCGTTACTGCTCATCTTGCAGACCGGCTGCCTGCGCACAGGATCATCCTGTTCGGGTTGAACCCCTTTCCCGACGATCCGGCAAAGGCCGCAGGTCGGCACGATCTTCAGCACGATGTCATGACCAAGGGGGGCGGTTCTGCGCTGATGTCTCGCCTGCCCCCGCTTCGGGGGACCAACCCTGACAAGGCGCGGGCATCCATTCTGGCCATGGCCGACACCGCAGCCCCGCATATCGAGGCTCAGACCCAGCTGGCCCTCAGTCGCCCCGGCGCGATTGACGCTCTTTCGCGGTCGCTGTCGTCCGTTCTGGTGCTGACCGGCGGCGAAGACCAAATGGCCCCGGCCGCGCAGGGGCAAGCTGCTGCCGATGCGGCCCCCGACAGCCGGTTCAGGTTGCTGCCACAGCTTGGTCACTACGCATTGATGGAAGATCCTGTCACCTGTGCGCAGGCTGTGATCGGGATGGAGGAGACACTCCAATGACCTCTCGCGACATGCCGACGATCTGTTGTGCCACCAAAGCGGCCCAGCGGCCCAGGTTTGTCCATAGTCGAGAGGTCGGACCGCCGGTGCGAGTCCAAGGCAGGATGGTCAGGCCAGTCGACCCGTGTCTTGTCGACCAGTGCCGTGCCGTCGATACGCCGACCAATGTGCTGGCCGACCGAAATTCGCGCTGGGCCGGTTGCCTTTATCGGAGACCTTCGTGCTAGTACCCGTAAGAGAGGAACAGGTCAGAATTGAGCTGTTCGAGGAGTTTGGGGCCCGGTTTCAAAAGGTGCGAACATGACGACACTTCTTGGCTGCATTGCAGACGATTTCACCGGAGCGACGGACCTTGCGGGGCTGCTGGCGCGCAGCGGCATGCGTGTCTCATTGCGGATCGGTGTCCCGACCAAGCCCCCGGAAGAGACCAGCCCGTTCGAGGTGATCGCCCTTAAATCGCGCACCGCGCCCGTCGGCCAGGCCATCGCAGACGCCCGCGCCGCACTCGCCTGGCTGCAACGCGCAGGGGCGCAACGGTTTTTCTGGAAGTATTGCTCGACCTTCGACAGCACAGCCGAGGGCAACATCGGCCCCGTGGCCGAGGCGCTGATGAAGGATCTCGGCGCAGAGCAGACAATCTATTGCCCGGCCTTTCCGGAAAACGGCCGCGCGATCTTCATGGGCAACCTCTTTGTCGGGCAGCAACCGCTGGCCGAAAGTCCGATGAAGGATCACCCCCTGACACCCATGCGTGACAGCAACCTGCTGCGCCTGCTGGCGCCACAGGTGACAAGGCCTGTCGGATTGGCAGACCGGCTGACGGTGGCCAGAGGCGCAGGCGCCCTGCGAAAGACCCTCAGCCAGCACGCGAAGAACGGTGTTGCCCATGTCGTCGTCGATGCTGTGGCGGATTCCGACCTGACGGTGATCGCCGATGCCTGTCGGCACATGGCCTTGATGACGGGCGGGTCAGCGGTTGCCATGCCCCTGCCCGCGCTCTACCGCGCGGACGGGCTGTTGTCGGCGGATGCGCCCAGTATGACCGTGCCGAATTGCCCGAAGCAGAGCATTGTCCTTTCGGGCAGTTGTTCAGCCATGACCAATCAGCAGGTTGCGACCTATCTCGAAACCGGCGCGCCTGCGTTCCGGCTCGATCCGCGCACATTGGCTGCGGACGGACACCAACCCGTCCTGGAATGGCTGGCAGATCAGGACCTCAGCCGCGCCCCCTTGATCTATGCCACTGCCGATCCGGACAGCGTGCGGGCTGCACAACAGGCGCTTGGCGTGGCCAGGGCAGGCGAGATCATCGAAGAGACGCTTTCCGCCTGCGCCATCGCGGCGCGTGATGTAGGCGCGCGACGCATCATCGTGGCGGGCGGCGAAACTTCAGGCGCGGTGACGCAGGCGCTTGGCGTGGACCGGTTGGATATCGGTGCCGAAATCGCGCCCGGCGTCCCCTGGACATTCTGTCGCTCGGCGGGGCATCAGGTCGCTCTGACGCTCAAATCCGGCAACTTCGGCAAGGCAGCATTCTTCACCGACGCACAAGAGGTCCTCGACGCCCCATGACTGAGGAAACCGCTCTCCGCGAGCAGATCTGTCTGCTTGCAAAATCCATGTTCGACCGTGGTCTGACCGGCGGCAGTACGGGCAATATCTCGGCCCGCACGTCGGATGGGGGGCTTTTGGTCAGCCCGACGGGAAGCAGCTTTGGCCGCCTGGATCCCGCCCGGCTCAGCCGGTTCGACGAAAGCGGCACGCTGATCGAGGGCGATCCTCCGACAAAGGAAATGCCTCTGCATACGGCGTTTTACGACACCCGTTCGACAGCCGGCGCCGTCGTCCACCTGCATTCGTGTCATTCGGTCGCGCTGTCGATGATGCCGGACGCGGATGCGGACAATTTCCTGCCTGCGCTGACGCCCTATGCGATCATGAAACTTGGCAAGGTCAAGCTGCTGCCGTTTTTTCTGCCCGGAGATGCCGCGATGGGTGACGCCGTGCGCGGGCTGGCGGGCAAGCGGTCCGCCGTGATGCTGGCCAATCACGGCCCGGTCGTGGCCGGCAAGGATGTCGAGGCGGCCTGCAATGCCATCGAGGAACTCGAAGACACGGCACGGCTGGCGATGATGACGCGGGGCATGTCGCCGCGCGGATTGTCGGACAGCGACGTCCAACGCCTGATCACTGCCTTTGACGTGCAGTGGGAGGCATGAAGTCCTTGGCCGGTCTCGGGTTTCTCAGGCGTTGGAATACCTAACTTGATCCGGCGCATTGCGTTTCGGCGGAACGGGTTTTTGACAAGTCGCCAATGCGCAGACAATTGCGCGGCACACAACATCACAGGGACAAGATTGACATGCCAGACACAGTTATTTCGATCGTTGGCCTTGGGTCGATGGGCTACGGTATGGCCCAGTCATTGGTGCGCGAAGGCCATGTGGTGCATGGATTTGATATCAATCCAGCCGCCATGGACCGCCTTGTTGCCGAAGGTGGTCAGGCGGCATCGCCTGCTGACGCGGCCAGGGCCTCCGACATTCTTGTCATTGTCGTCCTGAACGCAGTCCAGACGGAGTCGGTGCTTTTCGGCCCCGATGGCTGGGCCGAAAGGTTGCACAAAGGTGCGACGGTCATCGCTTGCGCAACCGTGGCACCCGAATTTGCCCGAACCTGCGCCGCGCGATGCGCCGAGGCCGGTCTGCATTATGTCGATGCTCCAATCTCCGGCGGTGCCGCCAAGGCAGCACAGGGCAAGCTGAGTGTCATGGCATCCGGCACAAAGGCCGCTTTTGACGCGGCAGCACCTGCGCTGGATGCAATGGCAGAGACAGTGTTCCATCTCGGTGATGAGGCGGGGGCCGGTTCGGCGATGAAGGCGGTCAATCAACTGCTCGCAGGTGTCCACATTGCCGCGATGGCCGAAGCTCTTACCTTTGGAATGACCCAAGGCGTGACACCTGCGAAGTTCGTCGAGGTGATCAGTCAATGCGCTGGCACCAGCTGGATGCTGGAAAACCGCGCACCGCATATCGTGGATGGCGACTATACCGCGCGCTCAAGCGTGGATATCTGGCCGAAAGACCTTGGAATTGTTCTGGATATCGCCAAATCGGCCAAGTTCGGTGCGCCTTTGACCGTCGCCGCCTTGCAGCAGTTCCTGGCGGCCTCGGGATCAGGGTTAGGCGGCGAAGACGATGCCGCCGTCGCCAAGGTCTATGCGCGCAATGCAGGTTTGAAACTGCCCGGAGAGGCCTAGGACATGTCCGCCTTGGCCTGCCGAGCCATTGGCATCCTGTCCAGACAGCCGCCCGTATTGGAAAAGACCGTCGTGAGGGACCTGTGAAATTTTCGGCAAATCTCGGATTCCTCTGGGCGGACCGCCCCTTGCCGGATGCAATCCGTGCTGCCAAAGCGGCAGGCTTCGATGCCGTCGAATGCCATTGGCCCTTTGACACGCCATCCATCGACGTGGCTGCCGCGCTGAACGAGACTGGTTTAGCCATGCTTGGCCTGAACACCCGCCGAGGCAACGCCAGCGCGGGTGAGAACGGCCTTGCGGCGCTGCCAAACCGTCAGGAGGACGCACGCGCCGCAATCGACGAGGCAATCGCATACGCCCGGGCCATCGACTGCCCGAAAATCCACGTGATGGCGGGGTTTGCAGGGGGTAGCGTGGCCCATGCGACCTTCATCGAAAACCTGTCTTATGCGTGCCGGTTGGCGGCGGCTCATGGCATTTCGATTCTGATTGAACCGCTGAACCGCTACAACGCGCCCGGTTACTTTCTGACGACGACGGCGCAGGCCATCTCGATCATGGACGAAGTCGGAGCAGACAACCTTCAACTGATGTTCGATTGCTACCACGTGCAGCTGATGGAGGGCGATCTGACACACCGGATCGAGGCTTTGCTGCCCCGCATCGGCCACATCCAGTTCGCGTCAGTTCCGGACCGAGGCCCACCAGACCGGGGAGAACTGCACTATGGCCATCTCTTCGACCTGATCGCCGGGTTGGGATACACTGTGCCACTCGGCGCCGAATACAAACCACATGGCCCGACAGAAAAAACGCTCGGCTGGATGTCGCGTTTCACAGACTGACCACCACCTCGCGAGGCGGCTCTGGCCCAATGACGTTTGCGGAGATTCTTCGTTGTTGCGCCTATACCGAACTCTCCGCCGTTCTCGCCAATCTGGAAACCTGTTCAGCAATAAAGCTTGGCGAGACCTCTTCTTACTCGGACGTCGGATCAAGGTCGTCAGTCAGGTGTCGAGCCCAAAGGGCGGCATATGAGACAAGCCCGCTGGCGTTTGGGTCGGGCAAGATCGGGTGACTTGCTGCGGCCAGCGGTTTGGCGGTGCAAGCGCTGGCCAAAAGTGCCGCGCCCTGGCTTGTGCCGGTGGCGCTGACCATGGGAACCACCTCGCTCCCGGTCGCCGCCCCGAGCATCAGCAGGTAGGCGCGGTTTCTGGCAAAGGGACCCTCGACGATGATGGGACCACGATGTCCGATCAGATCCAGACAGTGTCTGGTCACCAGCGCGAGATAGAAGGCCACGGCAACCCCGCGTTCCGCGCTCCTGATGTCCGGTTCGGGACCGATCCAGCGGGATGACTGGCCGCGAAACGGCCCGGTCTCGGGCACCACCGCCGGCATCAACAGGACGCCCGCGTCCAGCACCCTGGCCAGCACGTCATCGCTGGCCTCGGGATAGGCACCGCCGGTGGCCAGATCATGTTCCCGCCCACCCATGAACCGCGCGGAGGGAACCGCCGCGCCCTGCGCGTTGACGTTGATCAGCACGTCCTTTTCCGGATCAAGCGGCACCGATGTGCCACCGATGGACATGGCAATGGTCCAGGTCCCGCTTGAGACAACCGAGAAGGGCGGCTCATGCATTAGCATATGCGGCAGGAGTGATGCGTTGCTATCATGGATGCCGCAATGGACCGGCGTGTCAGGGGCAAGTCCGGTCTGTGCCGCGATCTCCGGCAGGATTGATCCCAGAACCTCGGCTGATCGCCGGGCCGGAGCGATCTTGTCGGCGATCTCCAGGCGGCCAACCAAGGTCGAAAAACGCCCCTCATGCGGATTCCACAGGTCCGTGTGACACCCCAGCGAAGTCACGTCGGTCGCCGCCACGCCCGTCAGCCGATGACCCCAATACTGCGGGTAGGTGACGATCGTTGTCGTTCGCGCCTTCAGGTTCGGGTCCCTTGCGAACTGCCAATGAAGCTGGGCGCCGATATTCAGGCCACCTGCCAGCCGGGGCGAGCCTGTCTCTTCAAAGGACGGGCGGAGTGCGTCGTACTCTGCTGCCATGTGATCCGGCCCGTCATATTCGTAGTCGAGGATCGGCGCGGCCAGCCCGCCGTCCGCATCCAGAAGCGCGGCGCAGGCCCCGTGCGTGGTGATCGAAATCGCATCAATGCCGTGGTCGGCGTGAAACCGCGCCAGCCCGTCCAGCAGGAAGTGCCAATGCCCCTCCACGTCGAAATGCGGATAAGGCGGCCCGGAGAGCACCGTGTTGGGCCGGGTGACGACGGCGATTTCCGACAGGGTGGCAAGATCGACGAGCGCCAGCTTGGCATTGGTCTTGCCGATGTCGATGACGGCGACGTGGCGCTTGGTCATGGCATGTGAAAGACAGTGTCCAGCGGAAAAGCCACCGGTTGGTTGTTGGGATGCGTCTCCATGATGTCGGCCATATGCGCCCACCATTTCTGCATGATTTCCGTCGCAGGCAGGGCGTCCATCCTGTGGTCTTGGGTCCGCCAGAGCACCCCGAAAAGGATGTTGGTCTCACGGTCCAGATGGATCGAGTAGTCAGAAACACCGGCGTCTTTCAGCAGGGCGACCAGCTCTGGCCAGATCGCATCATGCCGCTTGCGGTATTCTTCTTCGCAGCCCGGGTTGAGCCGCATCTTGAACGCGTATTTCTCCATCACCGCGCCTGCCACATCTTCCAGAGACGAGGCAGGGCGATTACGCCAATCAGCAACGCGCCGATGACGATGGACATGACGATGCCCGGCACGTTCAACAGCCCCAGCCCGAAAGTCACCAGTCCCATGACAAAAGCCGCGATCACCACTCCCGGGATCGTGCCCGACCCGCCCAGAATGTTGACGCCGCCCAGCACTACCATGGTCACGATCTCCAGCTCCCAGCCAAAGGCGATGGAGGGCCGTGTCGATCCCAGCCGCGAAGTCAGGCAGATCGCGGCGATGCCTGACATCAGGCCGGTCAAAAGGAAGAGGATGAATTTGATCCGCCCGACGCGGATGCCCGAGAACAGCGAGGCCGTCGGATTGTTGCCGATGGCATAGACGGCCCGTCCGAAATTGGTCTTGTGCAACAGCACGGCGTAGATCACCGCAAGCACCGCGAACAGCAGCAACTCGAATGTGATGACCCAGTAGACATACCCTTGCCCGAAAAAGGCAAAGTCGGAAGGGTAGCCGTTATAGACCTGATCTCCCAGGACAATGTAGCTGATGCCGCGAAACAGGCTCATGGTGCCGATGGTCACCACGATCGAGGGCAGCCCCATACCGGTGACAAGAAACCCGTTGATCGCCCCGCAGATCAGGCCGGTTCCAAGGCCGATCAGGATCAGGACCGGCGCATCGACCCCGACTTGGGCCGCAGCGCCCATGGCGGTCGAGGCCAGCGCGATGATGGCCGCGACGGACAGGTCGATCTCGCCGGAGATGATCAACAGCGCCATGGCGAAGGCGACCATCGCCTTTTCGGTGAAGTTGAAGGTCGCGTCGCTCAGGTTCCAGGCGTCAAGGAAATAGGGCGAGGCAAAGCTGTTGGCGACGAAGATGGCCACGGCCACCAGCATCAGCAGGCTTTCCCAGCTCTTCAGCGTTCTGTCGAACGGCGATCGCAGCCTGTCGGGAATGTTACGGCCCGGGTTGATCTGGCCCGTTGTAATCTTGCCCGTTGTAATCTGGTCTGTGCTCGTCATACCGCGTGCTCCGCAGATTTCAGGATGATCCGCCCCTTGGTCCGCGAGGCGCGGGAGTTCATCGCGACCGCGATGATGATTGCCGCACCCGAAATGGCCAGTTGCCAGAAGGGTGAGACGTCGATCACAGGCAGCGCGTTCTTGATGACGCCCAGAAAGAGCGCGCCCAGAAGGGCCCCACCCACCGTGCCGATGCCGCCTGCGATAGAGATGCCGCCGATTACGCAGGCTGCAACCACATCCAGTTCGAACCCGCTGGCGATATCCACATAAGAGACGGCATAGCGTGAGACCCAGAGATACCCGGTCAATCCGGCCAGAGCGCCGGACAAGGTAAAGGCCCAGAACTGGGTCCGGCCGACGCTTATCCCGGTATAGGTCGCAGCATGAGGGTTACCGCCCACCGCATAGGCTGCGCGGCCCAGCGACGTGCGCGTCATCACGACGGAAAACACGATCACGGCAAGAATCGCGATCCAGCTCAGGACCGGCAGGCCAAGGAGTTCAGCGCGTGGAAATGCCTTGAACGCGGGGCTCATCTCGTGGCTGTTGACCCATTTCCCGTCGGAAATCAGGAAGATGATCCCGCGAAAGATCGTCATGGTGCCCAGCGTCACGACGATGGGCGGAATGCCCAGTTTCCAGACCAGCACGCCGTTGGTCATACCCATGAGGGCGCCCAGCGAAATGGCGACAAACAGGATCACCGCAACCGGCACGCCGGGGAAAGCGACGTTGATCATCGCCACGACCATCCCGGTCAGCGCCAGGTTGGCGGCCACCGACAGGTCGATGCATTTGGTCAGGATCACGACCATTTGCCCAACGGCCAGCAGGATCAGCGGCGAGGTGTCGTTGAACACATCCGCCAGGTTCGACGGCGCAATGAACCCCGGAAAGCGCGAGGCGATTGCCGCCAGCAGCACCGCGATGGCCATCAAGAGCAGGGTTTCGCGTGAGGAGAGAAGTCGTTGGATCATGACGGGTCCTCAGATGCCGGCCGCGTGGCGGACGAGTTTTTCGGGGGTGAGATCATCGCCGGAGAGTTCCGCGGCGATCCGGCCTTCGCGCATGACGATCACCCGGTCCGACATGCCCAGAACCTCGGGGATTTCCGAACTGACCATGATCACGGCAAGGCCCTGCGCCGCCAATTCGGCCATGAACTCATGCACCGCCGCTTTCGATCCGATGTCGATGCCCTTGGTCGGCTCATCGAGGATGATGACCTTGGGTTGGGTCGCCAGCCACTTGGCGATCACCACCTTCTGCTGGTTGCCGCCGGACAGGTTGCCGACGTCGGTATCCAAAGAGGCCGCGCGCAGGTCCAACCGGCGCGTGTATTCGCGCGCAAGGGTGAATTCCTCGGCCATGCGCAGGAACCCGTTGCGCGATGTGCGGGCAAGGGATGGTAGCGTGACGTTCTGAAAGATCGGCAAGGCGGTGATCGCCCCTTGCTTGCCGCGATCCTCGGGGACGTAGACAATCCCGTTCCCGATGGCATCGGCCGGAGACCGAATGACCCGGACGGCCCCGTCAATCTTGGTCACGCCCCTGGACGGCTTGGTGATGCCGAACAGGGCCTGCATGAATTCCGACCGCCCTGCCCCGACCAGCCCGTAGAACCCCAGGATTTCGCCACGCCGCAGGGTAAAGCTGATATCGGCAAACTCGGTCGGGTGATCGTAGCCGGTGACCTGCAACACCTCGTCGCCAAGCTGGCTTTCGCGCGGAGGAAAGACCTGGGAGACATCGCGGCCGACCATCATCTTGACCAGTTCCGCCTCGGTGACGTCGGCGATCTTGCCGTCGCCGACGAATTGCCCGTCGCGGAAGACGGTGTAGCGGTCGGCGATGCGAAAGATCTCGTCGAACTTGTGGCTGATGAACAGGATCGCCTTGCCCTGCGCCTTCAGCTTTTCCACCAACTCATACAGTTCCTGGATTTCCTTGTGCGACAAGGCCGCCGTGGGTTCGTCCATGATGACAACGCGCGCGTCAATCGACAGGGCGCGGGCGATGGCGACAAGGTGCTTGTTGGCAATGCCCAGATCCCGCAGCCGGTGGCCGGGGTCAATTTCCGCGCCGATGCTGGTCAGGATTTCCGTCGCCTGCCGCTGCATCGTCTTCCAGTCGATCAGGCCGAACCTGCCGCGCGGAGCATGGCCAAGAAAGATGTTTTCCGCCACCGACAGCTCATCGAACAGGACCGTTTCCTGATGGATCGCAGTGATCCCCGCGTCGGCCGCGTGCTGGGCCGAAGGAAACTGCGTCGCCGCGCCATCCAGCAGAATGTCGCCGCCGTCAGGTTGATAG
This sequence comes from Paracoccaceae bacterium, assembly GCA_034670345.1. GTDB lineage: Bacteria > Pseudomonadota > Alphaproteobacteria > Rhodobacterales > Rhodobacteraceae > Antarctobacter. The sequence goes on from JAXMNQ010000044.1 coordinate 35,593, forward strand.
ATGCCGGTCAGCGTTTTCACCACGGTGGACTTGCCGGCACCGTTCTCGCCGACAAGGGCCGTGACCTGCCCGGGAAACAGCCGGAGCGATACCTCGTCCAGCGCCTTGACCCCCGGAAAGGTCTTGGTGATCCCGTCGAGCGCAAGGATGGGGACCGTCTCATCGACGGCGTCTGTCTGGATTTGCATAAGCATGTCGGCAATCTGTTTGGGGACCCCGGCGCGTCCTTTGCGCCGGGGTCGAAGAACAGGAATTCAGGCGATCAGAAGATCGATTTGAATTCGTCGATGTTCGTGCTGTCGTAGACGAAGGGATCTGCCATCGCGCCTTCGTTGTTTTCGTCCAGCGTGACGGAGCCCATGCGGCCCATTGGGATCTCTGCACCCGGTTCAGCCGTGGCCGCACCCGAGGCCAGAGCATGGGCGATCATCGTCGCGGAATACCCAAGGTCGATCGGGTTCCAGATGGCAAAGGATTTGGACGCGCCGCTGTCGATTGCACCGGCCATTTCAGAGGGCAGGCCAAGGCCGGTCACATTGACCTCACCGACCTTGCCCGCGTCCACAACCGCCTGTGCGGCGGCCACGATGCCGACGCTGGTCGGCGCGATGATCGCGTCGAGGTCGGGGTATTTCTGCATCAGGCCCTGCGCTTCGCGATAGGATTTGTCGGCCAGATCGTCGCCATAGACCGTCGCCACCACTTCGATGCCGGGATAGTCGCCCATGACCTTTTCCATCTCGGAAATCCAGATGTTCTGGTTGGTCGAGGTGGTGGTGGCCGACAGCAGCGCAACCTGTCCACCATCGGGCAGATGATCGGCGGCCAGCTTGATGATCATGTTGCCGATCAGCGGGTTGGACGACGGGTTGAGATGCATCTGACGGCCTTCCGGCGCGACGCCCGAGTCCCATGAGATCACGGTGATTCCGCGCTGCATGGCCTTTTTCAGGGCCGGTACTAGCGCATCCGTGTCATTGGAGGACACCGCAATCGCATCGACGCGTTGCGCGATCAGGGCGTTGATCACCTCGATCTGTTCCTCGGCGGTGGTCCCGGTCGGGCCGGTGTAGATGATCTCGACCCCACCCAATTCTTCGGCGGCTTGTTCGGCGCCCTTGTGTGCGGCTTCGAAAAAGCCGATGCCAAGCGCCTTGACCACCAGCGCGATGCGCATGTCGTCCTGCGCCATGGCGGTGGTGCCCATCAGGCTGGCGGCAAGGCTCGCTCCTGCCAGCAGTTTGGTGAAATTGCGACGGAACATGTTGGTTTCCTCCCTGGTTGTCACAACGGACCGGCGGTTTACGAGGCCGCCTCGTCCTTCTCCTGCGCCGCACCTGATTGCGCGACGATCAGTTTTACGTCGGCGGCCTCCAGCATGGCGGCGGCCTTGTCAGTGATCCCTTCGTCGGTGATCACCGTATCGATCCGGTCCAGCGGGCAAAGTACCAGACTTGACCGGTTTTCGAATTTCGTACTGTCGACCAGAACCACCAGCTCGTCGGCCTGACCGATCAGCTTTTGTTCGGCCTGGATCAGCAGCGGGTCGGCCTCCATCAGCCCGATGGGCCCAAGGCCCTGCGCCCCCATGAACATGCGCCGGGCATAGAAGTTGCGGGTCACGTCATTGTCGAAGGGCGACAGGATGATGTTCTGTTCGCGATAGATCGCGCCGCCCGAAAGCATGATGGTGTTCTTGGAATGCTTGAGCAGGTGTTCAGCGATAGGAAAGCTGTTGGTAAAGACCTGGCAACGGCGCGAGGCCAGCGGATGCACCATCTGAAAGGTGGTGGTGCCGCCGTTGATGATGATCGAATCCCCGTCCTCGCAAAGATCGACCGCGGCGCGCGCAATGGCCTGCTTCTGCTGGCCCTGCATTGTCTCGTTGACGGAAAAGGGACGCCCGGCAAGGCCCACGAACTGCGGCGGGCTGATCGCCTCGGCGCCGCCACGCACCCGGCGCAGCTTTTTGCGCATGTGCAGGGCGGCGATGTCGCGGCGAATGGTGGCCTCGGATGCCTCTGTCAGATGACACAGGTCCGCGACAGTCACCATCGGGCGATCCTGAACAGCGGAAAGTATGATCCTGTGGCGTTCCGTTTCGTGCATGTCGGCCTCCCTTGGTCCGTCACATTCTGCGAATCTCTGGTTACTGTCAATCAAAAATAATCACAAACGATCATTCTGCGGTGCAGAATGATTGAAATTGATTGAAAGTGATTGACACAAGCCGGACTTGGCCGCAGTGTCCGGCACAAGTCATGACGCAGGGCGCGGCGCGCCACATGGGAGGATACAATGCTGAAAACCGTTGAATCGCAGCTTCTTGAGAACCGCTGGACCGCAGAAGAGGCCGCCGGGAAAAGCGAATCGGAGCTGTTGCTCTACCGCTCGAACATCCTGGGCGCAGACAAGCGCGTGACCAACTACGGTGGCGGCAACACCTCGGCCAAGGTCATGGACACCGATCCCTTGACCGGCAAAGAGGTCGAGGTCCTTTGGGTCAAGGGGTCGGGCGGCGATATCGGTTCGATCACGATGGACGGTTTTGCCACGCTTTACATGGAAAAGCTGGAGGCGCTGAAGGGCCTGTACCGGGGTATCGAACATGAGGATGAGATGGTCGGCTACCTGCCGCATTGCACCTTTCGGCTGAACCCGCGCGCCGCCTCCATCGACACGCCGTTGCACGCCTATGTGCCGCGCAAACACGTTGACCATGTGCACGCCGACGCGATCATCGCGATTGCCGCCTCGAAGAATTCCAAAGAGCTGACGCAGGAAATCTTTGGCGACAGCATCGGCTGGTTGCCGTGGAAAAAGCCCGGGTATGAGCTGGGCCTGTGGCTGGGCAAGTTCTGTGAAGAGAACCCCGAGGCCGACGGCGTCGTGCTGGAAAGCCACGGGTTGTTCACCTGGGGGGACACCGCGAAAGATTGCTACGACAAGACCATCGGAGTGATCAACATCGCCACCAAATGGCTGTCCGAAAAGACCGAGGGCGTCGCGGCCTTTGGCGGCGCAAGACACCGGAGCCTGTCCGAAGCGGACCGCCGCGCCGTGGCGGCGCGGCTGATGCCCGCCATCCGCGGCTTTGTTTCCGGCAACCAGCACATGGTCGGCCATTTCAATGACAGCGATGCGGTGCTGGAATTCGTGAATGCCAATGACATGGCGCCGCTGGCCGCCCTCGGCACCTCCTGCCCGGACCATTTCCTGCGCACCAAGATCCGCCCGCTGGTGGTGAACTTCGACCCGGCGAAAGGCAACCTTGATCAGGTGCTGGAAGGATTGCCTGCCCAGATCGCGGCCTACCGTGAGGATTACAAGGCCTATTACGACCGCTGCAAGCACGCCGACAGCCCTGCCCTGCGCGACCCCAATGCAGTGGTCTACCTGGTGCCCGGCGTCGGCATGATCACCTTTGCCAAGGACAAGGCGACGGCGCGGATCTCGGGCGAGTTCTACGTCAACGCCATCAACGTGATGCGCGGGGCCTCGTCGGTCAGCGAATACACCGGCCTGCCCGAGCAAGAGGCTTTCGACATCGAATACTGGCTTCTGGAAGAGGCCAAGCTGCAGCGCATGCCGAAGCCGAAATCGCTGGCGGGCCGTGTTGCCCTTGTCACCGGCGGGGCCGGCGGCATCGGGTCCGCAACAGCGGCGCGCTATCTTGCCGAAGGGGCCTGCGTGATGCTGGCCGACATCAGCGACGAGGCGCTGGCCTCGACCTGCGACACGCTCACCCAAGCGTTCGGCAAGGATGTTGTCCGCACCGTCAACATGGACGTCACCGACGAGGAGGCCGTCGCGCGGGCCTATACCGCGGTGGCGGTGGAATTCGGCGGTGTCGACATTCTGGTGTCCAACGCCGGGATCGCATCCTCCGCCCCGGTCGAAGAGACCTCGCTGGCGCTGTGGAACAAGAACATGGACATCCTGTCGACGGGCTATTTCCTCGTCAGCCGCGAAGCGTTCAAGCTGATGCGGGTGCAGGACATGGGCGGCGCCATCGTCTTTGTGGCGTCCAAGAATGGCCTGGCGGCCTCGCCCAATGCCAGCGCCTATTGCACCGCCAAGGCCTCTGAAATTCACCTCGCCCGCTGCCTCGCGCTGGAGGGGGCCGAGGCCGGGATCCGGGTCAATGTGGTCAACCCCGACGCGGTTCTGCGCGGTTCAAAGATCTGGGCCGGCGAATGGCTGGAACAACGTGCGGACACCTACGGCACCGACAAGGCGGGGCTGGAGGAAATGTACCGCCAGCGGTCGATGCTGAAACGCTCGGTCCTGCCCGAGGACATCGCCGAGGCGGCCTATTTCCTGGCCTCGGATCTCTCGGCCAAATCCACCGGCAACATTCTGAACGTCGACGCCGGCAATGTGCAGGCCTTCACCCGCTGAGGGGCGCGACCAAATTCCTTGCAGGGAATTTGCAAAAGTTATCGAAAACTTTTGGCCCGGCGGCACCGGCCCGGCCACTCGCCAAGGGAGGACACCATGGCAAACGCATATGATATGGCCAAACAGGCCTTCGCCGATTGGGGCGTCGATACCGAGACCGCGCTGGACCGCCTGAAAACCATCCCGATCTCGATGCATTGCTGGCAAGGCGACGACGTGGTCGGGTTCGAGCAGCAATCCGGCACGTCCGGCGGCGGCATCCAGGCGACCGGCAATTACCCGGGCCGCGCGCGCACTCCGGATGAACTGCGGGCCGATCTGGATTTCGCCTATTCGATGATCCCGGGCCGTCACCGGCTGAACCTGCACGCCATGTACCTCGACAGCGACGAGACACCGGACCGCGACGAAATCGAGTACCGGCACTTTGCCCCCTGGGTCGACTGGGCCAGGGCTGCGGGCCTTGGGCTGGATTTCAACCCCACCTTCTTTGCCCATGAAAAAGCCGATGACAATCTGACGCTCAGCCATCCCGACAGGGGCATCCGCGACTTCTGGATCGAACATGGCCGCCGCTCGCGCGATATCGCCGCGAAGATGGGCGCCGAACTGGGCAGCGCCTGCGTCAACAACATCTGGGTGCCTGACGGCTACAAGGACGTGCCGATTGACCGCATGGCGGCGCGACGGCGGCTGGAAGCCTCGCTCGACCAGTTGCTGGCACCGCAGCAGGACAAGGCGCAGATGCTGGACGCCGTCGAAAGCAAGCTCTTCGGCATCGGCGTCGAAGCTTGCACTGTCGGCAGCCACGAATTCTACATGGGCTACGCGATCCGCAAGGGCACGCTGCTCTGCCTCGACATGGGCCATTTCCATCCCACGGAAAACATCGCCGACAAGCTTTCGGCCTGCGCCCTGTCGCTGGACGAAATCCTGCTGCATGTCTCGCGCCCGATGCGCTGGGACAGCGACCATGTGATCCTGTTGAACGACGACATTCAGGCCATGGCCAACGAATTGGTCACCGCTGACCTGCTTGGCCGCACCCACATCGGGCTGGATTTCTTCGACGCCACGATTTCCCGCACGGCGGCCTGGGTCATCGGCACCCGCAACATGCAAAAAGCCCTCCTGCGCGCGCTGCTGCTGCCGTTGGAGCGTTTGAAAGCGGCGGAAACGGCGCTGGATCACACCACGCGATTCATGCTCACCGAGGAATTCAAGGACCTGCCCCACGGCGCAGTCTGGGCGGAATTCTGCGCCCGCAATGACCGGCCCACCGGCACCGCGCTGGTCTCGGAACTCGAAGAGTACCAATCCTCAGTCGCAGGGCGCGGTTGAACTATTGTCGAGCAGAAACCTGAACGGGGTGCATCGCAGGAGGTGCCCCGTTTTTTCTGGAACCGACTGGAACAGGCCGCAAGGTGGAGTGCCTCGGGAGGATCTGCAGAGTTTGATGCGACAGCCCTTCAACACGCGTTGGTCAAGGTCGGCTCCGGCGTAAATTCGGATACGATCCAATCCACGATCCGGCGGACATCCTGTTGCCTGACATGCTCTTGCGACCATGACACAAATAGCTGTTCATGGGTCGGTTCGGGGCTGACCCAGATCTCCATCAGTCGCTTCTCGCGAACGTCGCTGTCGACCATATAGGTTGGCGCGATGGCCACGCCGTGGCCGTTGATGGCCGCGTCCAGAGCCAGGGCGGAACGGTCGAAGTTCAGCAACCTGTGCCGGGCGCAATATCCTGTCTGCTCGATCAGGCGTTCCCACCGACGATGCGCATCCTGAAGCAGAGGCAGGGTCAGAACCGTTTCCAGCCCCATGGGCCAGTCCGGTCGCAGAAAGTCCGGGCTGCACACGGCAACCAGCCGAATATCGGTCAGGACCGTGGAGCGGTGCACAGGGTTCGGGTCAGGCGCTTTGCCCGGCCAGATGGCGATTTCGTTTCGACCCAGACTGCGTGACAGGACCCGGTCGTGCACCTCGGTCCTGAGGGAAATCTTCGGGAATCTCGCAGCAAACCCACCCATGCGGGGCATCAGCCACTTGGACGCCGTGGATGACCCCAGATGAAGTGTGATGCCATCCCCGGCGTCCCTGATGTCCATGAACGCCGTTGCCAAGGTGGCCAGCGCATCGTCCACCGCCACGCGGCATCGTTCCCCTTCCCTGGTCAACGCCAACCCGCGCGCGTGGCGTTCGAAAAGAACGACGCCAAGGTCTATCTCAAGCTGTTTGATCCGCTGGGACACCGCCCCGCGCGAGAGGTTCAACTCATCCGCGGCGCGCTGAATATTGCGGTGACGGGCCACGGCGGCGAACATTCGGAGGGCATTCAGATTGACCTGTTTCATCCCGGGGCTCTCAGCCGATAGTTTTTCTGAACGCTTGTGCAGATCTCAGGCTTTGTCAAACGCCCCAGTGCCGTCGATATAGTCCTGGCAATCGCCACACACCACACCATCGAGGAAAGAGACATGCCCCAGAACGTGCGCCCTGCGACGCCCAATGACATTCCGCGGCTCGTCGAACTTCTGCTGATGGACGCTGCTGAACGGCGCGCCAGGGAACCCCTTCTCTGGAAGATGGCAGAAGATGCGCCAAGGCAGATCGAGAAAGCCCTGACATTCGCGTTGACCGCCGAACAGCAACCGTTCCGGCAATTCTGGCAGGTATCGGAGGACGCAGGTACGGTCACCGGTGTCATCCACTCGATGATGCTTCCAGTGCCGCCGATTTATGCAGGCGCACAAGGAGAACCTGGGCTGATCCTGCCGGACTCCTTCGCGACGCCGGATGCACCGGACGGCACGGTGGATGCGCTTGTGGAAGCCGCCGAAGCGGCCCTGCGCGACGCCGGAGCGCAGATCACCCTGTCAACTTTCGTGACGGGACAGGAGTGGCAGGACGTTTTTCAACGCAGACACTACGCGCCGCTGACCCTTTATCTGTCCCGAAGCGATCCTGGTGAGACAGGAAAACCATCCGACGTGCGTCCGGCAACCGAGGCCGACGTTCCCGGCATTGTCACCCGCAGCGCCGAGAATCGACAGATCCTATTTGATATTCACCGGTTCTGGGAAATCCACCCCGAGGCAGACAGCCGGTTTTTCGCCTGGATGAACCGAAGTCTGACATTGCGGGATCGGGAAATGCTGGTCCTCGGTGAACCGGAAAACCTGGACGGCTACATCATCGCGCAACCTGCTTCGCGGCTTCACTTTCCGCCCGCACACGATATCGCCGGAACAGGTGTGATCGACGACTTCTACCATCCGGATCTTGCCGATCCGGAAACCCTTGAAAACGGCGGTCAGGGCGCGAATGCGCTTTTGCGCGCTGCCGAGGCCGCCTTCGCTGACAGAGGGATGGGGGCCGCCTTGGTCGTCTGTCCCGCCGAATGGCGATCCAAGGTCCGGATGCTGCAGGCGGCGGGGTATGAGACAGCCATGGTCTGGTCGATCAAACGGCAATGAGCCGGTACTTTGTATAGGCCCGCCAGATCGCTGTCGGACCGTCCAAGGCGTTGGCCCGGCCGCACCGAGAGCGTCGCGGCCGTCAAAGCCGAATTCGGGAGCATCCCTCAAAGGCCCGCGAGCACTTTCTGCCGAAATCCGGAAAGAGTCTTTGATTACGTTTGCAAGGCTCCGCAAGCGGGTTTATCGTCGTTGGGAAAATTCCGTCCGCGCCATGCGTGTGGCGCCGTCAAAACCAACAACTTGGAGATCCTGGCATGAACTTCCCGGGCGTCACTCAATTCCGGTCTCCCGTTCGGAGCGCGATCGCAGACTCTGCTGAAATTTCCATCAAGGTTTCCAATATTATCAAGGAAGTATCTGAGGATGGCGACGCAGCCGTTGCTCGGTTCTCGGAAGACTTTGATGGTCTGGTTCCGAACCCGGTCGAGGTCTCTGAGGACGAACGCCGGGCCGCGCTGGATGCCCTTGATCCACAGATCCGAGCCGACACCGAATTTGCGATTGAAAACGTAACCAAATTTGCCGAAGCGCAACTGGCGACGATGCTGCCACTCGAAACGGAAATCTTGCCGGGTGTGCATTTGGGGCATCGCGTCATTCCGATCACCAGGGCGGGCTGTTATGTGCCGGGCGGTCGGTATCCGCTGCTGTCAGCGCCGATCATGACCATCGTGCCGGCGCGCGTCGCTGGCGTAACCGAGATCATTGCCTGCCTGCCACCCAAAGCGCACCCCGCGATGGTGGCGGGCTGTCACATGGCCGGCGCACACCGCATTTTCCGCATCGGCGGTGCACAGGCGATTGCGGCGATGGCGTTCGGGACAGAAACCGTTCCTTCGGTCGACAAGATCGTGGGCCCCGGCAATGCATTTGTGAACGAGGCAAAGCGACAGGTCTTTGGCACGGTCGGCATCGACCAACTGGCTGGCCCTTCGGAGATCTACACGCTCGCGGACCACACCGGCGACGCCGAGATGATCGCCACGGATCTGCTGGCGCAGGCTGAACACGACGTGCGCACACGGGTCGGCCTAATCACGACCGATGCCGACCTGGCGAGGGACGTCGAAGCGGCCATCGAAGAACAGCTGAATTCGCTGGAGACCGCTGCAGTCGCCTCTGTGGCCTGGCGGGACTACGGCGAGATCGCTGTCTGCGAAAACGAGGCGGCGATGATCGCCTATTCCGATCACATCGCCGCCGAACACCTCCAGGTGCATACCGAGGCCCCGCATGAGCTTGCCCTGAAACTGCGCAACTACGGGTCGCTCTTCATCGGCGAGATGGCCAGCGTCGTCTATTCCGACAAATGCTGCGGAACCAACCACACGTTGCCGACCATGGCGGCAGGCCGCTATACAGGCGGCTTGTGGGTCGGTGCCTTCGTGAAAGTTGCGACGCATCAGTGGATGGAGCCCGAGGGTGTGCGTGCCGTGGCCCCCCCTGCCGTGCGGCAGAGCCTGTCCGAAGGGCTGGACGGCCATCGCAAGGCCGCGCAATTGCGGCTCGACCGGCTTCAGCAGGAATAAGGCGTTTCAGGAAAACCTTGCATCGCCAATGCCCTGCTGCGCTTCGCGCTATCGGGACTTTGGCGATCCACTTTGCGTCAGATATTTCCCGAAACGCTGTAGGGTCCGAAGGACTGGTGGTCGGTCATGCTTTCGAAGGCAAGGCCGGTCCGGAATATCTCGGCGCTTCGCCCACGGGCAGCGGTGATCTGAAGCCCCATGGGCAGGCCATCAACCTGCCCCATCGGCAGCGAAAGGGCAGCGTGGCCGGTCATGTTGAACGGCAAGGTGCGCATCGGTGTCCAGACGGCCGTTCCCTCCGCAAAGTCGGAGAAACGTGGCGCGGGTCCGAGTGTCACCGGCAGGATAACCGCGTCGAATGGGGCAAGGGCGGCGTCCAGGATATCGGCCTGTCTGAGCCTGTCCGAACGCGCCATGGCTTCCGCTTCGGGCGGCAACGGATGCCCCCAAAGCAGGCTTTTGCGTGCCATAGGGCCAATGCGCGAGGTTGCGTCTGCAATAAGGTCGGCGTGAATGACCGATTGTTCGGCCTGCAATATCCGCGCGGCGGTGTTTTCGAACTCAACATAGTCCGGAAGGTCGATCAGCGTGATTGATGCGCCCGCCAGGCTGAGTGCTGCGGCCGCGTCATCCATCAGCGGCAAGAGTGCGGGATGCGCCTCTGCCGAAACGCCCCACCCGCGTGCGTAGCCAAGACGCAGGCCAGAGGCCACGCCGGTCAGAGGGATGTCCGCCCCCCCCAGGACGCTGTAGACCAATGCCAGGTCGCCCATTGTCCGGGCCATTGGGCCCACGACGTCAAGCGTGGGCGCCAGCGGCTGAACCCCGTCCATCGGCAGGCTGTCCTTCTCGGGCTTGAAGCCGCAAATGCCGCAAAAGGCCGACGGGCTTCGGATCGAACCGCCGGTGTCGGTGCCAAGCGCGAACCGCACAAGACCCGCCGCAATGGCCGCCGCGCTGCCGGAGGACGACCCGCCGGTCACGTGAGCGCGGTTCCACGGGTTTCGCGGTTGCGGGTAAAGGCTCTGGCAGTCCGGGCCAACGGTCGCCAGTTCGTAGGTGGCGGCAAGACCCAGCGGGATGGCGCCGGCCTCTTGCAACCGCGCGACCACCGGCGCGGTGCCTTCCGCCATCCGCCCGGCCCGTGATGCGGACCCCGACCGAACCGGCCAGTTTGCGACGTCGATCAGATCCTTGACCGCGAAGGGCAAGCCGTGAAGCGGGCCACGATCCAGCTCCCGGGCCAGTTCGGCATCAGCCCGGGCGGCGGCGGCGAGCGCCTCGTCTCCCGCAACATGAACAAGTGCGCCGATGTCCAAGTCGCGGTCTGCGATCCGCTGCAGCTGTGCCTTTACCAGATCAACGGAGGTCATTTCCCCGTTACGGATCCGATGGCCTGATTGCAGCAGGTCAAGATCGGCGGGCGACTCCGCAAGGCTCGGGGTCAGCCATGTCATCTGGACGGGGTACGACAGGCAAGATGGGTCAGATGCACGGATTGATGGGGCTTTATCCAGCGGATCACACCATGTCCGCCCCCAATCCGGCTGGAACCCGCCTTCATGCCTTCTCTGATCCCACATTATCGCGTCTTGTCGAGCCGCGCAAAATCAACTCTCCTTTGAGCGTGATCTTGTCGGCCGCATCCGAAGGGGTTTCAATCCGCTGGACCATCTCGGTCACCGTGCGGTCGATCATGCGGCCGATGGGCTGGCGATAGCTGGTCAGATCGTAGGCCGGCCAGGCGGCAATTGGAACATCGTCAAAGCCTGCCACGCAAACATCTTCGGGAATGCGCAGGCCAAGTTTCGACCGCAACACATCCATCACAGCAAACGCCATGTGATCGTTGCAGACAAAGACAGCGTCGGGCCGATCTTGCCCCGCGAACATCTCAAGCGCGGCGATCCGCGCGCCGGCATATTCGAAATTTCCGACCTCGCGGGCGGTCAGCGCAAGTCCTGCCTCGGCCAACCCGTCGCGAAACCCACGCTCGCGCTCTTGATGGGTGTAGGCCCCCTCATAACCCGCGACAAAGCCGATGCGATCGCAAGCAATCCCGGCGAGATGTGCCGCGATCTCACGTCCGCCGCCGTAATTGTCCGTCGTGATCGCGGGCAAGTCCTGCCCTTCCTGGTCGCGATTGAAGAGGAGTACGGGAATCCCTTCGTCGGCGCATCTCTGCGCCAGGATCGATGTGCGGGAGACCGACGCCAGAATGACCCCATCCACCTGGTAGTGAAGTATTTCCCCCATGACCCGGTCAAGATCGTCAATCGTGCTCAATCCGATGAAGACGATGATCTGAAAGCCCTGGGTCTGAAGCGCCCGGGAAAACCGCTGGATCGCTTCGGAATAGAACGGGTTGTCCAGATGCGCCACAACCAGACCGATCAGGTGGCTCCTGCCGGTGATCATGGCGCGCGCAAAGTGGTTGGGGCGGTAGCCCAGTTCCCGGGCGGCCAATTCGACCTTGGCCTGCAGAGCCTGCGAAATGCTCGAATTCTTGTTGAAGGCCCGACTCACGGCCGATTGGCTGACCCCTGCCCGGCGCGCCACATCCAACGACGTGACCTTTGATTTCATCATGCGCCGCTTCAACTTGCCCTCATCCGAAATTCCCGCCGCATGCGTTCCGCATCCACCAGACCTGACCCCGAGATGCCATATCTATCAACGCTCCACAAACGGCGCAGTGAACACCGCATTTCCCGGGACCCTATCCCTTGACCGCACCCGCTGTCAGGCCGGACACGATCTGGCGTTGGAAAAACATGATCAGCACAAACAGCGGCACGATCGCCGAGACCACCGCCGCCACGGCATACATGACCTTGCCCTTTTCCTGAGTCGAGCCAAGAAAACTGTCGATCTGCGGGACCATGGTTGTATTTTCTTCCGACAGCAGCATCGCGGTGACGGCGAAGTCATTGTAGGCGAGCAGGAAGCTGAACAGACCAGTTGTCACCACGCCGGGCCACATGACCGGGATCACGACCAGCCGGAACGCCTGGAAACGGGTGCAGCCATCAACCATTGCGGCCTCGTCCAGATCCTTGGGAATCGACAGAAAGAAACTGTGCAACATCCAAAGAGTAAAGGGTTGGTTGATCGCGACGAGCACGACGATGGTCGTGGGCAAATATCCCCAGATATTGAGCTGGAAAAACGGCAGCAGATAGCCGGACACCAACGTGACATGCGGCATTGCGCGAAAGACAAGCGCCGCCATCAGGATCCAGAAAGTGTATTTGAAACCCGAGCGCGCCAGCGCATAGCCGCCAAGAGTGCCCAGCGTCAGTGAAATCACCACCGTAAAGACGACGACGGTGCCGGTGTTAATGGCGTTGCGCCAGAACCCTTGCTCGATCCAGGCGCCGCGATAGCCGTCAAGCGTGAAGTGGCTGCCGGTTTGAAGTTCGGTCGCCGGACCTGTGACCGCGTTCATCCAGTCCGCGCGCGAAAAGAAATCGCCTTCGACCTTGAAGGACCCCCAAGCCGTCCAGATGAAGGGGAAGGCCGCGATGAACAACCAGATGACAATGAACGCGATGGACAGGGCGACAAGAGGCAGCGGTTTACGGTGAGTTCTATTTGACATTTGCATCCCCTAAATCGGCTTCCGGTGCGCCTCACGCCAATTGCGGCGCAGAATTGGCGTGAGAAGGATCAGGACGCCCACAATCGTGAGCATCGAGGTGGCCGCGGCGGACCCGAACAGGGGCGTATCCGACAGGCGCAGGTCGTTATAGATCAGGTAGCTGAGCGACGTCGCGCTGGCAGAGGCCGAGAACCCGATGATCGGTTCGAAGATGCGGAAATTGTCCATAAGTTGCATCAGCGCAATGAAGGTCGCCAGTGGCACGAGATAGGGAACAACGACAAAGCGCACGCGCTCCCATCGGTTGGCGCCATCGACCATCGCACTTTCCAGAGTGTCGCGCGGTACGGTCTGCAGCCCCGCGTAGAACACCACGAAGGCAAACGGCGCCGAATGCCAGACCCCGTAGACGAATAGCGTGACCCATGTCAGAGCGGGTGACGCGGTGAGCGACAGCGTCGGATCACCAAAGATCACTTGCAATGCGCCGCCGATAACTCCGCGCGCATTGATCATCCAGAAGAGCACAAGCGACCCGACAAGCGGCGTGACGATCATTGGCAACAGCGATAGGAAGATCACCGGCCCTTTCAGGAACTTGGGGAACGAATTGACCACAACCGCGATGGTGAAGCCAAGTATGATCACCAACGGGGTCACGATGAACGTATAGGCCAGCGTGAAGATCAAGGCCTTGTAGAACGGCAAATTCATGATCCGGCTGCGGATTTCGCCGAAATGTTCGCTGGTGGCAAAGATCTGGCGGATGTCACTGGTCGCCAGGTGGCTGGAGTTTGTGTAAGTGCCCAACCCATTGAACCGTCCAGCCGGACTTTCTTCGCGCAAAGCCTCCATTGCCTCGCGGTCGACCCTGAGTTCCATGGAACAGCCGAAAGGCCCGCAGTTTTCCTCTTCGGTCATGATCTGCTCGTGTTTCACGAACAGCGATTGGTAGCCCACCGAAAGGATCGGCACCGCGATGAACAGGATCATCGCAAAGAGAGACGGCCAGATGAAGAACAGAAAGGTCTTGTGTGGCATGAGGACCCCTTGGCCGGTCTGGCCTTCCACTTCGGGAACGACTTGATTCCGTCGTCAGGAGGCGGGTGGTGGCGGTGCCGGGAGAGGCAGACCCTCTCCCGGCCCATGGCTCAGTTCAGGAACCCGGCTTCGCGGGCGGCCGTTTCATAAGCCTTCGCGACATCGGTCAGGGCCTGTTCCGCACTTTCGGCGCCCTGCAGGAACTCGACCAGATTGTCGCCAAGCGCCGTGTGCAGCAGACCCATGTAGGGCAGCATCGGATAGGGACGCGCGCCGTTCTGCACATTGTCGATGACGCCCACGGCCGCATCTGTCGGCGCATAGCCATCAATCAACCAGACCGCCTTTTCGGCGTTTTTCTGCATCATCTCGGTCGATAGCCCTGCCATCATCGCCACGAAGGAGGCTTCGGCATCCTCATCCGAGATATTGGCCGCAATGGTGAATCCGTCCCACCAAAGTGCCGCGCCGGGAAGCGCACTGTCGCCCACTGAAAGCGCGCGCGACACGCCGGTCACCGCGGCGACGTCAGGCGCCGGCCCTTCCGGATCGATATAGGCGCCTGCCCGCGAGCCCCATGTGATGACAAGGGCAACGTCCCCGGCCTCATAGATTGGCAGAACCGAGTTTGAATCGTAGGTGATCCACTCTGCGTCCATGTATTCGGTCATCTTGCGCAGGGTTTCGAGCACTTCCATGCCATGCTCGTTCTGAATGGCAAGCTTGGCCGACCCGGGTTCGAAAAACTCCGCCCCGGTGCTGAGATAGGCGTTCACAAATTCTGCCGCGAGGTCCCAACCCGGCGCAAAATTCGAGGCAAGGGGATTTTCCATGACGCCGGCGGCGCGCAGTTTTTCGGCCGCAGCGAACAATTCGTCGTAAGAGGTCGGAACCTCGATCCCGTTATCCGCCAGAATGTCCTCGCGATAGACGAGGTGCTGCGCATTGGCCATGAACGCGATTGCCATGGTTTCGCCGCCGACATTGATCAGCTGGCTTTTCTGAAGCTGCCCGCCATGTTTTTCCACCAGCGCGTCAAGTGGGCGGATCAGGTTGCCGTCCAGCAACGGCACGACCGAGTTGTTCGCGACAACGGCGACGGTGTAGGTCGACGGCTCGATTGTCAGCGCCGGCACCTGAATGGTCTTGTGCTCTTCGGTCTGGTTGCGGGTGAAGTCCGCGCCTCCGCCGACACAGGCCTCCGCCGCGTCAGCCACGGCGTGCAGGGCAGCGAAATCATTCGACAGGATACGCACGGACCCGGACTCGACAGGGCAAGCCACCGCCATGCCTGCACTCAGCAGGACTGCAGCGGCGGGAATTGACGGTTTCAACAGGTGTTTCATACAGGTTCTCCCTTTGGTGCGACGACCAACGCCGCGCGCAGTACACCGGGCCACCACAATGTGATGCCGCTTTGAAAGCTCGGGGGGTTGCGACAGGTGCGCCGCGACTTGGACGAGCCGCCTGCGCTCAGGCTAACGCCTGTTGACTACGGTTGCAACTTTTGAGTTGCGTCATGCAGGTTGACCAATTTTGTTGATCTTTAACGATGGAGGCTTGCATTATTTGCCTGCGGCGTCTGAACCCCATGGTTGAAACCGTATTCACTTTGTGATCCCCTGCCAGCGAAAACCCTACCTGGAACGAACGGAGCACCCATGTCCGAGAATCAGCCAATCGAATCGGGTGGAGCGACGCCGCCGCCACTGCGCGGCGCATCCGACAACGTCCTGCAATCCGAACGCCGTGACTTTATTGCGATGGTCCCGGAAGGCCGCGCGCCTGTTCAATCGATGCGTGGTTTCGACACCTGCTATTCGGACATCGTCGATTACATCGTGCGCTGCACGCACCGTATCTGGGATGAACGAGACGTCGGGTTGATTTACACCCACTATACACATGATTGCGTGGTCTACAGCGCCTTGGGAACCAGCTATTCCCGGGAAGAGGTGGTGCAGAACACGATACAGCGCATGTTCATGCTGCCGGAACGGCGGGGCATGGCGACCCATGTGATCTGGGGCGGCAACGACGAGGATGGGTTCTATACCTCACACCTCGTGACAGGCGCGGGCCGCCACACCCAGCCCGGCATCTACGGCAAACCGACAGGTCGCACCTATGTGGCCCGTACCATCGCCGACTGCATGGTCTACGAGAACATGATCTACCGTGAGTGGCTGGTCGTGGATACCATGGCGCAGGTCAGACAGATCGGCCTCAATCCTCAGGACTTTGCCGAAAACCTGGCGCGCGCCTACTTCGAAAAGGGCCTTCTGGCCATCGACATCGGCGAAAACGGCCGGTTGTTGGGGCAATATCCCCCCGAAGCCAAACCCGACCTGTCGCTTGCCCATGACACGTTCGAGGAACAGGTGCTGGAGGATTTCAACACGATCCACAACCGCCGGATGTTCGGCAAGATCAAGGAGATCTATGCGCCGACCGTGCATTACCACGGTCCGCTGATGAAGGAACTCTACGGCCAGATGTCAGTGACGCACCAGGTTGTCGGTCTCTACGCCTCGATCCCGGACGGACATTTCATGGCACAACATATCTGTTCGGTTCCCTGCGAAGAAGGCGGCACAAAGGTGGCCCTACGGTGGGTCATCGAAGGGCACCACACCGGCTGGGGCATGTTCGAGGATCTGGGCAGTCCGTCGGGCAAGCGCATTCAGGTCATGGGCATGACCCACCTGCATTACAAGGACGACAAGATCGTGGACGAATGGACGAACTACGATGAGATGTCATTGCTGATGCAGGTGAAGCTCGCTCAGATGGAAGGGCGCGATACAGCCGTTTTCGACAACTAAACTATTGCCACGTCGGCGACTCCCTGTCGCGGAGGCCGGCTTTGGACGTGCGGCGTTGGAATTGCGCCACAGCGCAGGAGAGAGTTGCGCGGGTCGGTCCCGGACCGTGAGCAAACAACGTCGAATCCGATTGTCCAAGATGCCGCGACGCGGGGATCTGCGACTGATGGACCCGAAGCTGTTACGTCTTGTCACGCGCCAGTGCGCTGCGACGGCGTTTTTGTGAGAGGGCCTAGGGGCTGTTGACGTTCATTTGAGGTGAATGATTGTAGCAGCCAACGAGATGAATGCCTTGAAGCTCAGGTCTGTTTTACAAGAACGCATCGCTATCCCTCTGTTTTCCTTCAGTTTGCCGA
>JAXMNQ010000045.1:0-51257 GCA_034670345.1 Paracoccaceae bacterium
GACAGTGAATCAAAGAGATCGTCGTTGCGGATCGCCATGGTGATCGCCCCGTGGCCGCCCATCGAATGGCCGGTGATGCCGTGCTTGTCCTGCAGGGGCAGGTTTTCCATGACCACCGATCGCAGCTCTGTCAGCACGTAGTCATACATGCGGAAGTTGCGCCGCCAGGGGTCCCGCGTGGCATTGACATAAAAGCCCGCGCCCTGCCCCAGATCATAGGCATCGTCGTCGGCCACACCTTCGCCCCGGGGCGAGGTGTCGGGAAAGATCACCGCCAGCCCGTGCCGGGCCGCGTGTTCCTGAAAACCGCCCTTGGTCATGGCGTTTTCATGCGTGCAGGTCAGCCCGGACAAGTACCACAGCAGCGGCACCGGCCCGTCCTCGGCCTGCGGCGGCAGGTAGACGGCGAAGGTCATTTCGCAGCCGCAGGTATTGGACGAGTGTTTGTACACGCCCTGTACGCCGCCAAAACTCCGGTTTTCCGCTACGATCTCCATGTTGTTCCTCAAAACTCCACGACCGCTCGGATCGACTTGCCTTCATGCATGAGGTCGAAACCGTGGTTGATCTCTTCGAGCTTGAGCTTGTGGGTGATCATCGGGTCGATCTCGATCTTGCCGTCCATGTACCAGTCGACGATCCGCGGCACGTCGGTGCGCCCCTTGGCGCCGCCAAAGGCCGTGCCTTTCCACGTCCGCCCGGTGACAAGCTGGAAAGGCCGGGTGCTGATCTCGGCCCCCGCCGGCGCCACGCCGATGATGACCGACACGCCCCAACCCTTGTGCGCGCATTCCAGCGCGGTGCGCATGACTTTCACGTTGCCGGTGGCGTCAAAGGTGTAATCGGCGCCGCCCTTGGTCAGCTCGACCAGATGCGCGACCATGTCGCCGCTCACCTTGCTGGGGTTGACGAAATCGGTCAGGCCGAAGCGCCGCGCCATCTCTTCCTTGTCGTCGTTCAGGTCGACGCCGACAATCTGGTCGGCCCCGGCAAGGCGCAGGCCCTGAATCACGTTCAACCCGATGCCCCCCAGGCCGAACACGACAGCGCGCGACCCGATCTCGACCTTGGCGGTGTTGATGACCGCCCCGATGCCGGTGGTGACGCCGCAGCCGATGTAACAGACCTTGTCGAAAGGCGCGTCCTTGCGGATCTTGGCCAGCGCGATTTCCGGCACAACCGTATGGTTCGCGAAAGTCGAGCAGCCCATGTAGTGGTGGATCGGCGTGCCATCCATCATCTTGAACCGCGAGGTGCCGTCGGGCATCAGCCCCTGCCCCTGCGTCGACCGGATCGACTGACACAGGTTCGTTTTAGGGTTGAGGCAATATTCGCACTCGCGACACTCGGGCGTATAGAGCGGAATGACGTGATCGCCGACTTCAAGCGACGTCACACCCGGGCCCACCTCGATCACCACACCGGCGCCTTCGTGGCCCAGGATCGCGGGGAAGATTCCCTCGGGGTCGTCACCGGAGCGGGTGAACTCGTCGGTATGGCACAGGCCCGTCGCCTTGATCTCGACCAGCACTTCGCCGGCCTTGGGTCCATCCAGCTCGACATCCATAATTTCCAGAGGCTTACCAGCCTCCAGCGCCACTGCGGCACGCGTCTTCATCGTCTGTCCTCCCTGGGCCCGGTACGCCTTAGGCACCGCGCTCGTTTGAACAATTATTGCGAAGAGCCGCTCTTTCGAACAACCAAGACAATGGTGGGTATTCGGTCTGATGGACTCGGCCAGACCGCCCTGACATAGTCCGAAAGCGGGAGGAAACTGACGATGTCCATAAGAAGACTTGTGCTTGTCCTGGCGATGTCGGGCCTGGCGGGGACGGCCAATGCGGCCGATTTTTCGGACCCGACCTGGCCCTGCATTCAACGGAAGGTTGACCAGATGTCGATCGGGCTGATGTGGCCCTATCCGGTCGAGGAAGATGCCGAACTGGATCCTGACCTGCAAAAGGACATTCAGGAGATGGCCGAGCTTCTGGCGCTGCGCCGGCTCGAACTCGAAGAGCTGGAACCCCGGGTCGCGGCCTTTGCCGACCGCCACGATGGCGACCCAAGGATCATGAGCCTCGTCTTTGCCCAGGTCTTCGGCTCGCTGTCAAAACGCCGGACGCGCATCATCGACGGGATCGGTGACTTCTCGCTCAGCCAGATCGGCCTGTCCGAAAAGATCGAATCGGCGCGCGTCGAGATGGATGCCGAGTTGAAGGCGTCCGAGCCGGATTACGACCGTGTCGACGCCCTCGAAGAGCAGATCGACTGGGACCAGACGATCTACACCGACCGGCAGCAGTCCATCACCTATCTCTGCGAAACGCCGACGCTGTTGGAACGGCGGCTCTATTCCATCGCCCGGATGTTGCAGAACCATACCAGCGACGGCGGTTGAGGCCACTCATTCCCACTCCAGTTCGGTGAAGGCGACGGTGGCATTGCGGCGGTTGTAGGCCTCGAAGAGGTCCCAGAACGGGGCCTCGCCGCTGGCAATATGCGCCACCGCATCGCCCAGCCGTTCGCCGGCCTCGATGGCGGCAAGGGTGTCGCGCGCCAGAACATCCAGATAGCGCTGCACCGCCTCGGTGCCCCCCTGCCCCGGCAGGTCTGGCCCGCCGTGGCCCGGGACGATCCGGGTCACGCCCCGGTCGCCGATCTCGGCCAGCACCGCCTGCCATCCCCGCAATGACCCGTCGAGCGCGGGCGTGTGTCGGTCAAACACCAGATCCCCGGCAAACAGCGTGCCGGTCTGCCCGTCAAAGACGGTGACATCCGTGCCGGTATGCGCCGGGGGCCAGGCCTCGACCTGCAACGCCCGGTTGCCAAGATCAATGCGCATCTCCTGTGCCACGGTTTCGGTGACCCGCGCCGCCCCGGTCCCCAGAAAGGCCTGCGCCCCGATCAGACGCTCAAGGCTCTGGCGATAGTTCTCCTGCCGGTCGGCCAGCGCGCGCGGCAGCCGCTCATGCCCGATAACCTCTGCACCGGCCATCTGCAGGACCCTGGCGCCGAACACATGGTCGGGATGCATATGGGTCAGGATCACATGGCTGACCGGCAGATCGGTCCGCGCCCGGATCGCGCGCCACAGCGCCTCGCCCATCCAGCGGGCCGAGCCGGTGTCGATCACTGCAACGCTCTGCTCGCCGATGATGAACCCCAGGTTGCCGACATCCCCCCGGTTGTCCGGGTTCGGTTCCTCGATTCGTCCGACGTGGACAAAGACCCCCGGCGCAACCTCGACGACCTCCAGCGCCGCGCCCGAAGCGACGCAGCGCGGCGCCGATACCGTCCAGCTGTTGGCAAATCCCGTCAGGTCCGGCGGGTCAGAGGCCAGCCCTTCCTCGCAGGCCGCCTGCGCGGTCGCCTCGTACCCCGGCAGCAGGACGTCGTCCCGGCAGGTGCCCGGGGCCAGGGCGATACAGAGTGAAATCACCGCTTCGAACATGGTTTTCCCCTTCTCTCCGGGCCGATTTTCAACCTGAAACACGCGCAAAAGTGAACCGCATAGACGATTCGCCTAATATGAAGGTCGTAGCGGATGTGGCAATATCCGCGTCGGGAGGACGTTCCATGATGTACAAACCCGCTCTGGCGGTTGCTTTTTCCGCATTTCTTGCGGCCCCGGCTCTGTCCGATGGCGCAGCGGTGCAGAACCCCCTGACGGACAGCGCAAGCTGGCAGGACCTGCGTTACGACATCATCGGTGACCGCGCGATTGCCGAGGGCAGCGCGCTGTTCACCCTCGATGCGCCTTACCGGGCCGATGATGCCGCGACGGTTCCGATTGTCCTGAAACAGGTCGACATGTCTGCGCAGATCACCGGCGCCACCATCGTCATTGACGATAACCCCGCCCCGGTCGCCGCCACGCTCAGCTTTTCGCAGGCCATGGCGCCGCTGGACTTTGAGCTTCGGGTGCGCGTCAACCAGTATTCCAACGTCCGCGTCATCGCCGAGACAGCCGACGGGCTGTTCATGGACGGCCGCTTCGTCAAGGCCTCCGGCGGCTGTTCCGCGCCCGCATCCCGCGACCCCGAGGTGGCGCTGGCCGCGATGGGCAAGATGAAACTGCGCCTCTTTGGCGAGTCTGCCCAGATGTCGACCCCCCGGCGCGAAGCGCAGATCATGATCCGGCACCCGAACTACTCGGGCCTGCAACGCGATCAGATCACCCAGCTGTTCATCCCGGCGCATTTCATCAACCACCTCGAGGTCTGGCAGGGCGACGACATGCTGTTCAGCCTCGACGGCGGCATCTCGATCTCTGAAAACCCGGTCTTCCGCTTTTCCTACAACGACAACGGCGCGGCGGCGCTGAGGGTGATTGCGACGGACACCGAGGGCAATAACTTTTCCCGCACCCTGCCGAAACAGGGCGAAGGCTGACCTGACTCCCGACTGACGTATTTTGGCGTCCGGCTTTGCTGGGCGCCTTTTACGTTGTGGTGATGGTCGCGACGGTCAAATCCCCCATTGTCCGCTTGGAGCCCTTTCAACCAGTTCGACCGGGTGCAGCGAACAGCCGCTCCCATGAACAGCCACGAACGTGCCAGAACCACCGTTTTTCTTGACAGACGGTCGGCTATTACCATCATTATTATTGGGAGATGGCCGTTACTGAAAATAAAAGCCAGCAGCGCATATGACAAAACCGCTTTGGTCGGGTTGTCATCGTCAGGCACGTACAAGGCGAAGTGGTGACGGCCATGAGATCCCCGAGTTTGGCATGTGCCGCAGCCCTTTCCTCCGGCGCCCAAATAACGTGAGAGGAGTACTTTAAAATGACTGATACATTCCAATTCAATGAACGAAAGCCGGACACTGACGGTGTGAAGACGCTCCCGAACGGGGTACGAGTGACCCTGACCGACGTCGATCCCGACGACCTGGATGCCTTGCTGAGGGACTATGGTGAGGCCTTGGGCGACGACGGCAGTGCCTTTCTTCGCGAGGCCGCAAACGCTGTGGAAGGGGACAGCTTCGATTTCACCTTTTTCGATCTGGAACCCGCTGCTGGCAGGGTTTCCCCTAACGATCTTTCCAATGTGAAGTACGTGGACAGATCGAGCGCTGAAATGCCGACCGTTGACGTGTTTATCAATGGTGAGCCTGTCGGTGGGACGCCAGACGATACGAACACGGTCGATACGTCCTACGATTTCTTCGTCTGAGCTCCCCCGATGGCGGGGTAAGCTTCGGGCCGTGTGGCTCTTTCGGGAATGTACTCGATTGATGCTTGGATGCCGCGTCCAAGCAGGACGCGGTCTTTCACGTCATGAAAGCGATAAAGGCCAAATCCGGCAGCGGACATGTTTGCGTCCGTTGGGAAAGTGCGCGCAGCCAAAAACCACCAATTTTGGCCCGCTTCCCGAAATCAGCCATTGGGACAGTCCAAGCGAAGGTCGGAAATGTCCCGCACAGCCGACTTCCAAAGAAAAAGCCTCACGCGCCTCTTTCGGGTCCGGTC
This sequence comes from Paracoccaceae bacterium, assembly GCA_034670345.1. Classification (GTDB taxonomy): domain Bacteria; phylum Pseudomonadota; class Alphaproteobacteria; order Rhodobacterales; family Rhodobacteraceae; genus Antarctobacter. The sequence continues at coordinate 5,474 of JAXMNQ010000045.1, forward strand.
GTCGAAACTCAGAAACAGACCAGTTCGGCCTCGACTTGGGCGCGGCGCATTTCGGCCACCATGGTGTTGGTCATGACAGAGTCGTTGAACATCGCCATCCGCTCGCCGCCGACGCGCCGCATCGACAGCACGGTCTCGGCCTGCTCGTATTGCGCAAAGGGCAGGATCGACGCGACCTCGTCGATCGAACAGGCGCATTTCATCAGCACGTCACGTGTGCGCCCGTTCACTTCCATGCAGGCAAAGATGTAATCGGCGCGCGCCGCGGTCGGGTAGTCGTTCAGGCGCTCCGCCACGGACTGGGCATGGACAGCCACCGGCAGCAGCGCGGCGGCGATCACGGCGGCAAGACAGCGTCTCATTCCGCCTCCAGCCCGTCAAACCGCATCTCCGAGCGGTAGACCACGTCCTGCGCCTTGTCCGAGGTTTCCGCCGTCAGGCTCATGTACCAGCCCGGCACCGCCTCGGACATCACGATGCGCAGTTCCAGATCGCCGAACCCCTGCATCCTGTCGCGGTTGGGATCCTCGGAAAACGGCAGGATCCGGACGGTCTGTGTCGCCACGGTCTGGCCGTCAAAGGTGGCCTCGCCGGTTTCCACTTCGGTCGGGGCGACCAGCGCCTCCTTGACCCGGTTGCGGATGTAGAACGGGCTTCCGCCCGCGGCCTCGGCCATGTCGCGGATCACGGATTCGTAGAAATACATGATCATCGGATTGCCGACGCTTGCCGGGAACCGGCCAAGCGACCGGTGCTTGCCGTCCTGGCGAAACTCAAGCTGCGCCAGCGGCTTGTCCGCGCCATCCAGGGTCAGGGCAATCTTGCCGGTGTCGCGGTCCGCCGCCTCGGGCGCCAGCGTGCTGACCACCTCGCGCGAATAGACCAATGTCGTCTCCGGGCCGATTTCGTCCAGCGTGCCATTGCGGAACAGCAGGTCGTAATGCGCGCCGGGGTCTGTCGGGGTCGCCTGGATCGGCGTGGACAGCATCAGCAGGGCCGCGCAGATGACAGCACTCAGTTTCATGTCAGATCCTCCCTTGTGCCAGACCAATGCCTGGGGGCCTCATCCCAGACTATTGTCTGGCGGCCGGCTGTCATGGCCGACTTTTGTCGGTGTCCGCCGATCTTCGCCGGTGCCGGGCAGCGGATCCGGCGACTGCCAGCGGATCTTCCAGTCGATCAGCGGCCGCAGACGGGCCAGTTGCACCGGCTTGGTCATCACGGTAAAGCCCAGTTCTGCCCCCAGACGGCGCACCTTTTCGCTGCGGTCGGCGGTGATGATGATCGCCGGGACATGCACCCCGGTTTCCTTGCGGATCAAGGAGATCGCGTTGACCCCGGTGTCGTCATTGTCCAACTGGTAATCGGCCAGAACGATGTCCGGCGGCAGGCCCATGTCGCGCACATAGGTCAGCGCCTCTTCGGTCGATTGCGCGGGCAGCACGCTGGCGCCCCAGAGTTCCAGCTTCTGCGTCATCGCAAACAGCACGTCTTCGTCGTTCTCGACCACCAGAACGATCCGTTCCAGCGCCAGGTCCGAATCCGGCTGCACAACCGCCGGCACCTCGACCGGGACGCGCTTGCCCGGCACGATCTCCAGCTCGATGCAGAACAGCGAGCCGACCCCCGGCTTTGACCGCACCCACAACCGATGCCCCAGCAGCTTGCAGGCGCGGTCGACCACCGACAGGCCCAGCCCCACCCCCGAGGTCAGCGAGACGTTCTCGGCGCGGGCGAATTCCTCGAAGATGCGCTGCTGGTCCTTGCGGCTGATGCCGATGCCGGTGTCCCAGACCTGCAGGATGACCTTCTTGCCCCTGCGGCGGCACCCGACCAGCACCCGCCCCCCCGGTTCCGTGTATTGCAGGGCGTTGACCACCAGGTTCTGGATCGACCGCAGCAGGTAGGTCGGATCCGAATAGACGTAGATGTCACAGGGCACGACGTTGAATCGCACCTGCTTTTGTTCGGCCAGCGCCGACTGGTCCTCGTAGATGTTCTGCATCAGGCTGCCGAGGTCGATCTCACCCGGTGTCATCGCGCTGGGATCCGCGCTGTCCAGCCGCGACACGTCGAGCAGCGAATGCAGCAACTGTTCGGTCGAGCTGAAGGCGCCGTACAGGCGCTCGACTGACGGGGCGAATTCGGTGTCGCGGGTCTTTTCCTTCAGCGTCGCGATCAACAGCTTGGCCGCGTTGATCGGCTGCAAGAGGTCATGGCTCGCCGCCGCAAGGAACCGCGTCTTGGACGACACCGCCGCCTCGGCCCGTTCCTTGGCCACGCGCAATTCCTCTTCGACGCGCGCCTTTTCCTCATATTGCTGGGTCAGCCGGCGGTTCGCCTCGGTCAGTTCGGCGGTGCGCTCCAGCACCCGGTTCTCAAGGATCTCGGTGGCGCGGCTTTCCAGCGTGACGTCGTTCAGTTCGACCAGAAAGCCATCGTCCGGCAGGCGGTTGACCTGCAGCTCGAGGACCCGGTCGGTGCCGTGGCGGATCCGCTTGCGCAGCCAGCCTTCGGTCTGCAGGTGCCGCCGCCAGGCGTCGACACGCAGCGCGGCATCATCGGCCACCAGCGCATGATTGCGCATGAAATCCAGCAGCGCGCTGAGTGTCGTGCCCTTTTGCAGCAGCGTGAAGGGCAATCCCAGAAGCTGCCGGAACCGCCGGTTGTACATCATCACCTCTCCCGACGAGGAGAAGGTGCAAACACCCGAGGTCATGTCCTCGAACGCGGCCTGCAGATAATCCGCCTGCCGGTCGATCAGGCTTTCGCGTTCGGACCGGTTCTGCAGCACGATCGAGGTGATTTCGGTCAGCAGCAGAACAACGTTGTTGGACGAGGTCCGTTGCAGGTTGAGCTGATACCAGCGGTCCTGCCGCAGTTCGATCAGGACCGAGCTCATCGCCGGTTTGCTGCCGGTCTTGTAGGGGCGGCCGATCGTGCTGGGCAGCTTGCGGTCGGTCGAGACCAGATGCCGGCTCTGCCCCATGATCGCAAAATAGCTGTCCAGTTCCAGCCCCGTGCGCACCTTGTTGGTCACATCGGGCAGGAAGGTCCGGAACAGCTCGTTGCAGATCGCCAGCTGACCGCCGGTGAACAGGGCAAAGCCCTCTCCCATCGCGGACAGCGCATCGTCCAGGTTCTTGCGGGTCCGCTCGCGGTCATAGCGCACGCTTTCCAGCTCGGTCGCCGCCCGTTCCAGATCGCGGGTCTGCGCGGCAACCTGCACCTGCAACTCGATGGCCGACTGGAACGCGCTGTAGGCGGACAGCCCCAACTCGGTGCTGCGGTTCGCGCGCCGTACAAGCGCGTCGATGATCTTGCCCTGCCGGAGGATCTGCTCGGCATCCGGGTCGTCGGGATCGATCAGGTTCACCCCAGCGACCTCCCTTCCGGCTCGAAGAAGGCGACACCGACAAAGGTCTGGTTCATGTGCACACCGCAATGCTGTTCACCATAGGTGTTGAATCCGAACACCCGCTTGTCGCGGAACACGGCAGAGGCTTCGCCGGCAAGATGCTTCTGCTCGATCTCCAGCTTGCGCAGCACGCAGTCGAACCCGAGGATGAAATCCGGCGCCTGCTTGCCCGGACCCTCGACGCTCAGCCCCGCTTCCAGCGTCTTGATGATCTCCTTGCCGCGCCCCAGCGTCATGATCACACCATCGTCGATGGCCGCCAGAAACGACAGCGCCTGCCCTTCGACAACGCCGCTGATGGCGCGCACGTAGTAGTTCTGGTTGTGCCGCACGAGGATCGGGTTCTCGGCAAAGATCTGGGGCGAGAGTTCGTCCACGTCACAGCCGACAAGCCGCGCGTATTCCTTGGCCGCCGGGGCGCCGTTGATCTCGAAGACCAGCCGTTCCTCGGGGTCCGCCGCGGTGATCACCAGTTGCTGTTCGGTCGGCAGGAAATGATCAAAGCCGATGCCCTGGAACTGCAGATCCGTTTCAAGCAGCAGCAACAGCGCGGCATTGGATTTCATCTGGCCGTTCTGGATCACGAATGTCTCGCGAAAGCCCAGCCCGTCCCCGGCCGACCCGCCAAAGACCGGCAGATCGCTCAGCACCATCTCCAGCGTCGAGATCAGCAGGTCCTCCTGCTTGGACAGACCATCCGCAAAGACCAGCGCAAGGCGGTTCCAGCCGGCGGTGCGCTGAAACAGCGCCGCGTGTTTCTTGGCCTGCGAGGCGATGGTGGCGACCGAATAGGGCTTGAGCGGTTCGATCAGCAGTGAGGCAAAGCGGAAGTTTTCGCGCGGGAAGGCGATCAGCAGCAGGGCCGAGGTCTCGTACCCGTCCTCGGTGATCTGACCGGCGGTTGTGCATCCAAAGACCGGCACCCCCGCCAACCGCGAGTCCAGTTCGCCCGCAAAGGCCCCCGGGTCCAGCGTTTCGGGCAGGAAGGCAAAGACAAAACAGGTCTCGGCCAGATCAATCGCCTGCGACGCCTCGCGCACGGCGGTCGCGGCATCGGGCGCAAGAGAGTGCCCGACGGTCACGAACATCGGGGGCTGAACAGTGTCCCGCATGATGAACCTAGTGGTTCAGGAAGGCTTTCGCCTCCGGTTCCTGGTTCATCGTCCCGTTCATGGCATAGGCGTTTTCCATCAGAACGGCGGCCTGCGTCCGGTTCTGCACCCCCAGCCTGCGCAGCAGGGCGGTGATATGGGCCTTGACCGTGGCCTCGGCCAGCGACAGCTCATAGGCGATCTGCTTGTTCGGCTTGCCGGTGCAGATCAGCTTCATGATCCGCTTCTGCTGCGGCGTCAGCGAGGCGAACTTGGGGTGGGCGTCCATGTCCCCCTGCCCCTCTGCCTCGCGCTGCGACGACGGCTTCAGCACGTCCTTGGGGAAATACTTGCGGCCCGCGGCAATGTCGGTCAGCACCGAGGCCAGAACCTTGGCCGAGGTATCCTTGGGCAGGAAACCGGCCGCGCCCTCGCGCATCAGCGCCCGCACCAGATCGACGGACATCAGCGATGAAATCACCAGAATGGGCGTGCTCGTCAGCTTGTCCCGCATGCTCATGAAGCCCGAGATGCCACTGACATCGGGCAGTTTGAGATCGAACATGACCAGATCGGGCGACAACCCCTTGTCCAGCAGGGCCATTGCCTCGCCAAGGGTACACGCCTTTTCGACCTCGCAGTCACTGAAGACAAGTCCCAGCGCCGCGGCCAGGGCATCGCTGTAAAGGGGGTGATCGTCGACGATCAGCACCGACGAGAAACATCCATCCGGTATGGGAACCGAATTTTGATACATCTGCACTCCTCCCCAAGTGAAGATAGCCGATGCTTGATACGATTCAACCAATACAATAGTCGTCGGCTGTTTTCGGCATGGCCCAACCGGGGCCATGCCTGTGCCACTCCGGAGGCGGCTGAAGCTAGGCGCCCTTTTGCTTGGCCACATGGGTCGCGATGGCGTCCATCAGCGGCGGCGAGAGGCAATCATAGGGCGTCAGGCCGATCTCGGTCAGCCGTCCGCGGATCTCATCCATGCGCGCGGGATCGACACCGGATTCGATGATCGACGAACAGAAGGCGGCAAACTCGGGCGCCGCCCAGCCGCTGTCGGACGACAGTTCGGTATGCACGAAATCAAGCCCATGGAACGGATGCCCGGTGTTTTCGATCCGGCCATACATATGCACGCCGCAGTCCCGGCAGGCGTGACGCTGAATGGCCGCCGAGGCGTCGACGACTTCCAGCTTGTCGGCGTTTTCCGTGACCGTGACCTGGTCGCGCGATACGACGGCAATCTGGCTGAAGGTCGCGCCGTCCGGTTTCCAGCACTTGGTGCAGCCGCAGACGTGGTTATGCGCCGTCTGGGCGCCCACCTTCACCACGACCGGATTGCTGGAACATTTGCATGTCAGTGTCCCGCCGGCAAAGCCGGGGGATGTTGGCGGAATGCCGGTATCAACCTGTGGGTGAATTTTTACGTGAGAATAGATCGGTCCTGTCGGGGCGGAATCTCCGCTTCCGCCGCCAAATAGCTTGTCGAGTAGTGCCATCTCCAGTCCTCCCGGTTTTTTGGCGGCGGTTATCTCGCCGCGTGGGCTCAAGCGTGAGCCAGCAAGGGGTCGTTTGCAATTCAGCCGATGGTATCGGCTGACTGCCCCGCCCTGACAAAGCTGCGCGCAAAACCATCCAAATTCAAGGCGGTGCCGTCGCCTGGCCCAAAGACCGCCCTGTCAAAGGATTCCAGTTGACGGCGACGCGCGGCGCTTTCGCCGTCGCGCCGCAGCAGGGCGACCGCCCGGCGGCGCACCTCCCGGGCCTGTCCCGCCCGCGCCGCGCGCCGCAGCGACCGGGCCAGCGGATCGAAAATCGGGAAGCGTCTCAAGGCCTTCCGCCCTGTCACGTCGCGCCCGGCCAGTGTCACCGCGCAGGCGGCAAGGAACGCAACACAGGCCAGAACACCCACCGGCCACCCCGGCAGCCGCGCCGGCGCGACCGGTATTGCCGCCACCGGTTCCGCGCCCTCGGAATAGGCAATCCGCTGCGCCGTGATCACCGCCTCGCGGTTGATCCGCCCCACGGTATCGAAAAACGACAATGTCAGAGGTTCGAGAATCGCCGAGGTGCCGTTTGTCGGGCGAATCGTCCAGCGCCAGAAGGCGTGGGTGACCGGGCCATCCGGCGACAGTTCGACCAGCCGCTTTTCGGGATGGGCAAAGACCATGGCCGAGGGCGAGGTCAGATCCGGCATCGGCGGGATCATCTCGGGCGTGACGCCAACCGCCTCGATATGAATGATGCGCAGCACCCCCTCGCCGGGTTTCAACTGGTCCGGCGCATTTGACCACTGGTCCGAGATCCGCAGGTATTTCACCGGAAACCACCAGTTGTCCCCCTGCGCCGCCGGTTGCGGCGCAACCGTCACCGTGACCGGCTCTGACCGGATGTCATGATCGAACCAGTTGTCCTGCTCATTGGTCAGGGTCAGGTGATGGGTAAAGGCCCCGATGGTCAGCTCTCCTGACCTTTCCGGGAACAGCGCCATGCGCCGTTCCAGGATCTTCACCTTCTGGCCCCGAATCCTGTCCTCGGTCCACCGGTCCGGCCCCAGCTGCGTCCAGTTGAACCCGTCGAAATCCGGCTGTTCCAACTGCTCGCGGGTGATGTGACGGCGATAGACGCCCCTGATCCGGATCAGGACCATCTCGCGCGGGTAAGGCACCGTTTCGCGTTCCTCGATGCTGACCGAGATCGACAGCTCTGACGGCAGCACCGTGCTGGTTTGCGCCAGCACAGCACCGGGCCACAGCAGGCACAGCAAAATGACCAGCCATCTCATTGCCTGTCCTCCGGTTCGGGCGGCGAAAGGCCCAGCTTGACCCGTCGCTTGTACTCCATCCCGATGCGCGCGCCCAGATAGTCGCCCGGAACGTCCGAGAGTTGTTCCAGCCAGCGTTCATCCGCGACCATGAACTTGTCGTCAAAGATCCGCCGCACCCCCTGTTGGCCGCGGCTGTCCAGTTGCGCCAGACCCAGCATGGTGTTGGCATTGGTCACCGCGTCCCCGGTTCCGGCGGCCCGCGCGTTGCCCTGGGCGATGAAGCTGTCCGCCTGCGCGCCATCCTTTCGGTCCCCGTAAAGCGCCAGCGCCTCGGGGTCGATGCCCAGCCCGGCATAGAAGGCCGCGACAACATCGAAGTTCGCCAGCGCCGCGTCATCGCCCGCCGCGATGCCCAGATCATAGGCCTCCAGCGCGGCGGCATAGTTGCCGCGATGGGTCTCGGCATTGCCGAGGTTGTAGACCGCACGCGCCCGGCGGAACTCTTCGGCCGCCGCGTCCATCCGCCCGGCCCGGAACTGCGCCGCCCCGCGCCAGCCGGGATCGGAAAAGAACGGCACCGCCAGCCCGGGCAGCCCCGCCGACATCAGCAGACGCCCGAACGGCGCGGTGCCCCCCAGCAGCAGCGCCAGACACAACAGCAACAGGGCGCAAACCGACAGCAGCTTCATGCGGCCTGCCTCCGGAACAGCAACAACAGCGGCACCAGCGCCAGCAGCAACAGGTATCGCCCGTAGTCGGTCCAGAACAGCAGCGGATAGTCCTGCAATTCCAGCCGGCTGCGCGCGTCCTCGGTCAGCCATTGCGACAGCGCGTCGGTCTGGTCCAGCGTAAAGACCCGCCCACCCCCGGTTCCGGCAAGGCTTTGCAGGGCCGCCTCGGGCGCGTGCATCGACACCACCGACAGCCGCGCCCCCTGCCCCGCGATCCGCGCCGCCTCTTGCACAGCCGCCGGGCCAAGCCCCGCGCCATCGGTGAACAGGATCACATCCCCGGCGATCACCTCCGCCTCACCCAGCATCCGCCGCGCCAGCGCCAGCCCCCGCTCGGGGCGCGATCCCGGGTCTGGCACGGTTTCGGGGTCGATCAGCGACAGGGTCTGGCCAAGCTGGCGGTGATCGACGGTCAGATCCGTCGCCACATAGGCGTCCCCCGCATAGACGATCAACCCGCCGGGACGTGAGCCCAGCCCGGCAATGCCGAACCGGCCCATGGCCAGCAACTGCGGCCAGCGGTCATCCTCGGTGACAGAGCGCGAGGCATCGAGAACAAAGGCCACCCCGTCCAGATTGCGGAACGACACCGCGTCCCGCCGTTCGACCGCAGGACCGGCCAGCGCCAGCACCACCAGACCGGCGGCGATCAGCGGCGCGGCCACGGGAAAGCGGTCGGCGCTGCCCTCGACCCGCCCCAGCGCCGCCATCGCCCGCAACAGCGCCGGGTCCGCGACCCGCGACCAGTCGCCGACCCCGGCCCGCCGGGTCCAGAGCCACCAGCCCAGCCCCACGAGAACCGGAAGCGCCAGCAGCCACATCGGCCGCAACAAGGTCAGATCCCCCCAGGTCATTCGCGGTCCCACCACACCAGACCAAGGCACAACATCACCGCCAGCGCCGCGGGCCAGACCCAGAACTCGCGGAACACCTCGGCCGCCAGCCCGTCGCCCTCGGTCGGCTCCAGCCGGTCCAGCGCCTCGGTCACCGTGATCAGGTCGTCGGTGGTGCGGACGCGGAAACTTTCTCCGCCGGAAATCTGCGCGATGGCCCGCAGCGCGGCGGCATCGACAACGCCCCGCTCTCCGTCCTCGGCGCTTTCCAGATCCTTGGGCCCCAGCGCGATGGTATGCACCCGCACGCCCATGTCGGCGGCAAGGCTGGCCACCCCGCGCGGGTTGGTTGCGCCCGCGTTGTTCACGCCGTCGGACAGCAGGATCACAACCCGCGTGGCCGCCTCGGACTCGGCCATGCGTTTCAGCGCAAGGCCCAGCCCGTCCGAGATATTCGTCGCCCGCCCCGAGACGCCGATCTCTGCCTCTTCGATGCGGCGGGCAACGGCCTGCGTGTCAAAGGTGAAGGGCGAGGCGTAATAGGCCTCGGAGCCGAAGACGATCAGCGCCACCCGGTCCCCTGCCCTGCGCCGCGCAAAGGCGGCCCCCACGGTCGAAACCGCTTCGAGCCGCGTGACCTGCCGTCCGTCGAGGTGAAAGTCATCGCGCACCATCGACCCGGACAGGTCCAGCACGATGGCCAGGTCGCGACCAGAGACGCTCAGCGCCGGGACCGGTGACAATTCGCGTGGCCCTGTTAGCGCAACCACGACCAGCCCCCAGATCACCCAGGGCATCCAGCGGCGCACCCGCGCCCCCTGCCCCGCCGGTTCGCCCCGGCCGATCTCGAACAGCGCCGCGCCAATGCGTTCGGGCACCACCAGAACGCCACCCGATGTCCGGCCCGGTCTCAGGAATCGCGCGGCCAGCGCCGGAAGCGGCAAGAGCAGCAGGAACCAGGGTGCGGCCAATTCAAACATGGCGCCTCAGCTCGGACTCGATCTGCGCGGTATCCGGGGCCAGTCCGGGCCGGTACAAACCGGCTTTCAAGGCTGCGAAACGTTCCGGCGCGTGGGATTTCAGCAGGTGCAGCAAGGCGACCCGCCGCGCGTCCTCGGGCAGGTCCGCCAGCGCATCCAGACGGTCGCCCAGACCCGGAGCGGCCCTGTCAGAGCGTGGACGGCTGACAAGGCGGATCACGGCCCCGACGATCAGCGCCAGCAGACAGGCCAGCGCAAAAGCCGCGACAAGATCCGCCAGCACACCACCGGGCGCCGTGGACGGCAGGCGGATGTCCTGCAATCCCGCCAGCATGGCCTCGACGCTCATGGACTGATCCTTGGTCATGGCATCCGGTCCGGCGGAAAGGCGGCGGCCACGCGGCGCGCCGTGGCCTCGATGCTGCTTCCCGCTTCGACGCGCAGCGCGACCCGCCCGGCGATCTCCTGCAGGATCGGATCGGCCTGCCCGGCGGCCCCGCTGACGGTCACCCGCGCCCGGCGGCCATCCGGCAGGCGGATCGGGTAGCGCCCTTTCGGCAGCGCCTTGCGGTCGGCATCCGTGACCAACAGCAACCGCGGCACCCGCCGGCGCGCCAGCGCATCCAGCCGTTCCGCAAGGGTGCCTGCCGTGTCAAAGCCCGAGGCGATCAGCAGTTCCGACCCGGCGGGCGCAATGCGCTCGACCCGCGCCAGCCCCTCGACCAGCGCCGCATCCTCGCGCCGCCCCGCCATGGCCGCGCGCAACGCCGCGCCATGCGCCTGCACCAGCCCGCCGATCACGTCCAGCATCCCGCGCACCTTGCCGCGCGGCGCCACCAGCACCGGATCGCCGGGTGTGATCGCCAGCAGACCGACGCGGCCGCCCTCCTCGACCGCGCGCCAGCCGATCATCGCCAGCACCTCTGCCGCCGCCACCGACCGGAAGGCCCGCGACACCCCCCACAGCATCGAGGGCCGGAAATCGGCAATCAGCAGGGTGATGCGGTCACGCTCTTCCTGAAACTGGCGGACATGCAGGACACCTGTGCGCGCGGTTGTGCCCCGGTCCAGATGGCGGATGTCATCCCCGGCCACGTATTCGCGCACGTCGGCCACTTCCTGACCGTGGCCCTTGCGCCGCGTGGCGAACCCGCCGGGCAGATTGGCCAGCGCCGGTTCAAGGTCCGATGCCAGGGCAATCTGGCGCAGCGCGATCAGGGCATCGGCCCTGAGGGCCACGCCCGGCGCCTCCAGCGCCGAGGTCACAAGGGCTCCACATCGCTCAGGATCTCGGCGATCACGTCGCGCGGACGCCGCCCCTCTGCCACCGCCCGCCAGGACAGCACCATCCGGTGCGCAAGGGCATCCGGCGCCAGCGCCTCGACATCCTCGGGCAAGGCAAAATCGCGGCCCTTCAGATAGGCCCGCGCCTTGGCGGCCGAGGCCAGCGCCAACGACCCGCGCGGCGAGACCGCATGTTCGATGTCCGCCGAATGCGCACCGCCGCGCGTCGCCATGACCAGACGCACGATATAATCACGCAGTTCCGGCGACAGGTGGATGGCCATCGCCGCGCGCCGCGCATCGTTCAGGGCGACCAGCGGCAATCGCTGCGGCGCGGCGCCGGCGGCCTGCGTTTCCGCCTCGACCAGATCGAGGATGCGGCGCTCTGTCTCCTGGTCCGGCAGCGCCAGCACGACGTGCAACAGGAAACGGTCCAGCTGCGCCTCGGGCAGGGGAAAGGTGCCGTCGTGTTCAATGGGGTTCTGCGTCGCCACCACCAGAAAAGGGTCGGGCAGGGCGTGGCTTTGGTTGCCAGCCGTCACCTGATGTTCGGCCATCGCCTCCAGCAGCGCCGACTGCACCTTGGGCGGGGCGCGGTTGATCTCGTCCACCAGTACGAGGTTGTGAAACACCGGGCCGGGCACAAATTCAAAGCTGCCGTCCTGCGGGCGATAGATCTGCGTGCCGGTGAGGTCCGAGGGCATCAGGTCCGGCGTGCACTGGATGCGGGCGAAACTGCCCTCGACCGCATCGGACAGCCATTTCACCGCCCGCGTCTTGGCCAGCCCGGGCGCACCCTCGACCAGCAGGTGACCACCGGACAGAAGCGCGATCAGCAATCGTTCGATCAGGACCTCGTGCCCGACCAGTCCTTTCGACAGGTAAGCCGCAAGGGCCCCTGCGATTTCCGGCGGGGCATCCGCGCGCGTGTCCATATGTCCTCCCTGCCGCTTTGGTGCGGCTTGTTTGGCGCAACTCTAGCAACCTGGCGGGACCTGACAAATACAGCCCTTGGTCGCAAGACTGGCCCCATGACCCTAGCGGCTGCCGGGTCTGCAATCGGGGGCGAGGATCGGCGCAAGGTCGGGGTCGGTCATGGTCTCGCGCGCCAGCACCAGCAGGTCATCGAAATGCGCGCCGATATAGTCGATGAACGCGGCCTCGTTGGTCTGCTCGACCGGGGCGCGGGCCACGGCGTACATCATGAAAAGGTCAAAGGTGCACAGGCCCGGTGGATTGGACCGCAGCATCGCCAGCATGAAACCTTCGGAGTCCCAGGCCATGCGGCGCAGGTCCATCGGGATTTCCTGCAGCTTGGACAGGAACGGCGCGGTGCGGTCGAATTGCAGGATGTCCATGCCGAAGGTGAAGGACTGGAACAGTTCCTCGATCAGGATCGACCGGTAGAATTCACGTGCGATCGCGCCGGGCACCCGTCGCCGTGACTGTTTGACCATCAGATGCGTGCCCTTGCCGCGCCGTCCGAAAAAGGTCTGCGCCATGGCCGGGGAGGTCGCCGCATAACTGCGTCCGGCTGGCAATCCGAAATCATAGACCTCGTTCATCCTGTTCAGATCGTCGCTCAGCGCCCGGTTCGGCGGCGACCCGGAATAGAGCCGCAGCACAACCATCCGGCCCGACCCGCAGTTGCGCGCTGTCTTGCCCGCATAGCGCATGGGAAGCGGTTTGCTGTAGACCCGTTGCACCAGCCGGTCAAAGGCCCGAATCACCGTCAGGGTCTGCTGCGCCGGTTTCTCGCCCACCACGCAAAGCGCGGCCCCGGCAAGGTCACGGCCATTGATATGAACCGGAATGGTCATGTCGCGGCCCAGCATCGTTGTCCGCAACTCGTAGTGCCAGCCTTTCTCGGCCAGCGCCAGAAAGGCGGTCCTGTCGGCGGTTGCCGGTGTCGCCAGGGCCAGAGCCCCGATCAGCGCAATGATCCAGTTCGCCAAGGCCGGTTTCCTCCGTTCCTTCCTCTGATTTATCACGGGCGCCATAGAGGTCCAGATTTTCATGCGAGCAGTGGCAGAGGCGCTGGTCTAAACCCTTGTGAAACTGGCAGTTTCCGAATTGTCAGCTGACAATTTCCCGGTTTTGTCCGCACGCAGCAGGCTTTGCACCGCGGTATCGGCCCGATAGGCGCCGGATTTCGCAAGCTGGGTCAACCGTCGCAGATAGCCGCCCGGGTTTCGGATGCTGGAGATCCGTTCAAGCAGACACAGGACGGTCACAGCGGCACTTTCTCTGCCCATGGCCCCCTGTGCTTCGTGCAGGACGGCCCGTTCTATGCCGATCATCGGCGCCATCCTGTCAGAGACCTCGACCAACCCGGCCCAGTTTCGGGGACTCTCGGGGAAATACTCCCTGAAGCTTGGGCAGGCCTCGGCCACCTCGTGGAGATGGAGTTTGACAGGCGCATCGTCAGCTGTGGGGTGATCCTGCGTTTCTTCAGCGGTAATTAAATCAGAATCTTTTTTTTCTGTATTCTGTATGTGCCGCTCATTCTGGCTGTCTGCGGCGCCCGTTTCCGTTGCAAGCCAGTCCTCCATGCTGTGGACAAGATCCGCCAGTTCTGCCGTGTTGTTCTTGCGCCGCAGGGCCTTTCGCGCCGGTTCGGCCAGCTCGTTGCCGGGATCACAGGTCAGGATCTGCGCCCGGAGTTCCGCCAACCGGGCCCGCAACACCGCATGCTCTTCCTCGGCCTGTCGGGCCGCCAGTGCCCGGGCCTCGATCTCTTCCTGGCGCTGCGCGAGGGGAGAGAGGTCAAACCCGAAGGCGATGCCGCCTTCGCCGCCGACCCGCCGCGCATAGCGTTTGCGGTTGGGGCTGTCGCGACGGCTGACAAGCCCGGCAGAGACCAGGGCCGCGAGGTGACGCCGCAGCGTGCTTTCGGGCATCCCGTTGAGCCGCTCGGACAGCGTCCGGTTCGCCGGGAACACCACGCAGGGTCCGCGCCGGGTCGACAGGGCGCGGCCCGGCAGAAAGGTCATCAGCGCCTTGAGCACCGAGAGCGTCCGGTGCCCGACGCCAAAGGCCTCGGCGGCGCGTGTCAGATCCGACAGCACAGACCATTTGTCGGGCCCCTCCGGTGAACGGTCAGGGACCCGCAGGACAGCCGAGATCGGCCGCCCAAATGCTTGGGACGTGTCCAGCATGTATCATTTTCACGAAAGACAACAAAACCCCGGCTCCACCCGTGGGGCAGAGTTGACAAGATCGTCGCTGTGGCGCTAACTCAAAGGTGCGAGAATTGAGAAGGGCCTTCCGGGATCTGTCCTGGGGGGCTTTTCTTTTTGCTGTCCGGGGTTCGTGCCTCCTTTGCTCGGTGTGCCTCTCAGTCTTCCGACCGGTCTTTTTGCCAGCGGTCGTGAAGTTCGGTCAAAAGCGCCTCGGCATGGCTGTCCAGCCAGCTGCCAAACGCTTCGGCGCTGCGCGCCGGAATGGTCAGCGTGACGCCCCTGGCACTGCGCCGGATGTCCGCGATGGCGGTGCCGTCGGCGCGCCGCAGAACCCGCGGCCGGGCCGGGGCAGGGGGGGCGGTGCGCGCCTCGGGCAGGGTCTGCGCGGCGGTCAGGACGGCCTCGAACCGGGCGTCGGAATCCAGTTTTGTCAGACCGGCGCGGCCAACCACCTTGTGCGCCCGTGCCTTGGCGGCGCTGTCCTCGAACAGCTTGACCAGTTGCATCCAGCGGTCGCGCCCGATGCCGGGGGCAGAACCGACGGCGCGCAGGAATCCCATGTCAAAGGCGGTGCCGACCTTCAGCATCCGGCTGACCATCGGCAGGTCGATCGACAGCGCATCCGCAATTGTCTGCCGTTCATAGCCCGCCGCCTGCAGTTGCGCCGCAAAGGAGGCCTTTTCGATAAAGGACAGATCCTGCCGCGAGGTGTTTTCCTGACCCTGCGCCATCACCAGCGCATGGTCGTCGAGCTGGCGGATCATCGCCTTGACCGGCTGCCCCAGCGCCTTGAGCGCCCGCAGGCGCCGCCGCCCGTAGACGATTTCATACCGGCCCTGACGGCTGACATGCGGACGCAGAAGCACCGGCACCTGTTGGCCATAGGTTTTCAGGCTGGCGATCAGTTGCGTGTCCGCCTCGGCCTCGGTGCCAAGCCGGTCTTCGAACCCGGCATCGTCGATCAGCCCGGTGTCGATCTCCTGCACCGCGTTTTCCTGCAGCTTGGTCAGCGAGGATTGCAGCGCCCCGACCGCGCCGCGTGGCGCGGCCCGCGGCCCGTCGCGGGGGGTGGGGGCCGGTGCGGCGGTCTCTGTGTTCAGGATTCCCTTGCGTGCCATCAGCGTCTCCATGCTTTTTGCAGCAGGTCGTCTATCTCTTCATTGACCCGATTGAGTGAATCCACCGCACGGTCATAGGTTTGACGGTTGAATTGCGACCGTTCGACCTCGTAGACGGTCTGCTGGGTCAGCCCCGCGTCGGAAATGGCGGTCGATTTCAGCATCGGGGCGACCATGACCTCGTCGCCGAACAACTGGCGCAGAAAGGCGACCACCTGCTGTTGCGGGCCGTCGTTGGGTTCATAGCGGTTGATCAAAAAGCGCAGGAAATCGAACTCCATCCGCGCCCCGGCATTGGACACCACGTCAAGCAGGTCGGCGCTCATCTGCAGGAATTGCGACATCGAGGCGACGTCGAGCATGTTGGGCACCACGGTGATCAGCACCCCGGTCGAGGCACAGAGCGCCGCCATGGTCAGGTAGCCAAGCTGCGGCGGGCAGTCGAAGAGGATCAGGTCATAGCGCGCTTCGACCTCCTGCAGGGCCGTGGCCATGCGGGAAAAGAACGGCGGCTGCAGGTTCTTCATCAGCGCCTGCGGTGTCTCGTGCTCGAACTCCTGCAGCATCAGCCCGCCGGGGGCGATGTCGATGCCGCTGAAAAAGGTCGGCTGGATGATCGCTGAAAAGGGCAGGGGGTCATCATAGCGGATGGCGTCGTAGATCGTGCCGGAATGCAGGAAATCATACTCGGGGCGGAACCCGAACAGCGTGGTCAGCGAGGCCTGAGGGTCGATGTCCACGACCAGCACGCGGTAGCCCTTGAGCGCCAGCCGCTGGGCGGTGTGCACGGCGCTGGTGGTCTTGCCGCTGCCGCCCTTGAAGTTGAGGAAGGACAGCACCTGCACCTTGTCCCCGGCCCGGCGGCCGCGCAGGTAGGTGCCGGGGGTCTTGGCCGTGGTTTCCAGCCGCGTCCGGATTGTCAGCAGATCGGCGGCCGAGTAATGGCGGCGTCCGCCCGGCGTCATGTGGACTTCTTCGATCTTGCTGTCGAAATGCAGCTTGCGCAGGAAGCTGGGCGAGATGCCCAGCAGTTCCGCCGCCTCGCCCGCGCTGAACAAGCGCAAAGTCTTGGTCGCATCCGGTGCAAAGACCTTGCGCATGTGGCTTTCCAGCGCCGCGCTCAGGCTTTCCGCGTTGTCCCGGATGCGGGTATTGATATGGATGGGGTCCACCACTACTGCCGCCTCGTCTTGGTAACGCTGTTTTCCGTCAGCGCTGTTATTTCCGTTTTTTTACGCAAGACTCGGCTGCATTGGCAACAGATTCCTTCACGCGGGGCGACTGCCATATCTAGTGGTCATGGGGCAGGGGGACGCAAGGGCCGCCGTTAGCCTTTGAAATCATGTCTAAAAACTCAAAAACGACACCGGGACTCGCGGAATCGGTCCTGTGGATAAAAATACCCCCGCGCGCGGGGGCGGCGGGGGCAAAGCGGATCCGGCACGGGAATCGACCTGTCATTCGGCCGGTTCGGTGGCTTTCTTGCCCGGCGATTCCCGGTAGGTCAGGGCGGCATCCCCTTGCCGCGCATGGGTCGCGGCCCGGGCCTGCAAGGCGCCGTGATGCGGGGATTTCACGCAAACGGGGTCGGTCGCCGCCGGATCGCCGGCCAGCGCCATGGCCTGACAGCGGCAGCCGCCGAAATCCACGGTCTTGCGCTCGCAGCTTGCGCAGGGCTCTTGCATCCAACCGGTGCCGCGATAGGCGTTGAAGGCCGCACCATCGGTCCAGATCTCGGCCAGCGGGCGGTCCTTGACGTTGTCAAAGCGCAGATGCGGAATGGTCTGGGCGGCGTGACAGGGCAGGACCTGACCGTCGGGCGCGACGTTCAGCCCGGTGGTGCCCCAGCCGCCCATGCAACGCTTGGGGTAGTCGCTGTGATAGTCGGCGGGCACATAGTCGATCACCAGCCGCCCCTTCAGCCGGACACGCGCCTCGGTGACGATCCGTGTCGCCTCCTGCGCCTGTTCGCGGGTCGGCATCAGCGCGTCGCGGTTGTTCAGCGCCCAGCCGTGAAACTGCACGGTCGCCACCTCGATCCGCCGCGCGCCCATCTCTTCGGCCATTTCAAGCGCGCGGGGCAGTTGATGCAGGTTCTTGCGGTGCAGCACGGCATTCAGGGTCAGCGGAAAGCCGATCTGCCCGATCCACTCTGCGACCTGCATCTTGCGGTCGAACCCGCCGCGATAGCCGCCGATCTGGTCGGCCATGGCGGCATCCGTGCCTTGCAGCGACAGCTGGACGTGATCCAGCCCGGCCGCGTCCAGCGCCCGCAGGCGCTTTTCGGTCAGCCCGATCCCCGAGGTGATGAGGTTGGTGTAAAGCCCCGCTTCCCGCGCCGCGGCGACAAGCTCTGTCAAGTCGCGGCGCGACGCCGGTTCGCCGCCCGAGAGGTGCAGTTGCAACACCCCCAGCTCTGCCGCCTCGCGGAACACCCGGGCCCATGTGGCGGTGTCCAGCTCGGCGTCGATCCGGGCCAACTCCAGCGGGTTCGAGCAATAGGGGCAGGACAGCGGACAGCGATGCGTCAACTCGGCCAGCATGGCGATCGGCGGGGGCACCTGTGTCATGTCACCTCCAGAAAGCGCCGGTCGCGCAGCGCGCCCAGAAACCCGGCGCTGTCCTGTGCGATCTGTTCGGGCGGGGCATCGTATTTGCGGGCAAGATCCGCGGTGATCTGGCCGAAACTGCGCTGGCCGTCGATCTCGCTCAGGATTGCGTGCCCGACGGTGTCCAGCGTGATCGCGCGTTCCGGCGCCAGCAGCACCCAGACATCGCGGACCTTGTCGAAATGCAGTCGCACACCGCGCGGCAGGGCAGGGATCTCGCGTGCCTCCATCACGACGCCCTCTGCAGCAACAGGCCCTCGCCGGGCTGCCATGCGCCGGGCGGAATGCGCGCCGGATCGACATAGGCGCCCCAGAGCGCGTCGAGTTGCGACCAGAGCACATCGGTCTTGAAGATCAGCGCCCGGGCCGCGGCCTCCTGCTTTTCCGCCGTGTCGGCGTGGTCCAGCACCCAGCCCAGCCCAAAGGCCACGTCCTTGGGGGCCTCTTTCAGCCGGTTGCGGAAATAGGACAGCGAGGAATCGTCCGCGAAAGCATAGTTCTGCAGCAGCCCCTCGATCCGGCTGGCGTGGATCTTGGGCGCGAACAGTTCGGTCAGCGAGGCGGCCACCGCCTCGAGCAGGGTCTTGTCGCGCACAAAGCGGACATAGGCATCGACGGCAAAGCGCGTCGCCGGCAGTACCCCCTCGCAAGAGGCCACATAGTCCGGGTCCAGCCCGACAGCCTCGGCCAGCCGCAGCCAGCGACGGATGCCGCCCTCGTTGGTCTCGGTGCCGTCGTGATCCTCGATCCGCGACCGCCAGGCGCGGCGCAGGTCCGGATCCTCGACCCGGCTCATGAAAGCGGCGTCCTTCATCGGGATCGAATGCTGGTAATAATACCGGTTGATCACCCAGGCGCGGACCTGGTCGGGCGAACAGCCGCCGCCGTGCAAGAGGTCGTGGAATGGGTGCAGGTCGTGATACCGCTCGGCGCCGATCTGGCGCAGGCGCACCTCAAAAGCTTCTTTCGATTGGGTCATGCGGTGATCTCCATTCCGTCCTGTCCGATGGTCCATCCCTGCGCCTCGGCCTCGGCGCGCTCGGCCGAGTCGGGGCGCAGCACCGGGTTGGTGTTGTTCATGTGCACAAAGACCTTGCGGCGGATGTCCAGCGGGGCGAGGGCGTTGATGGACCCCTCCGCGCCGCTCATCGACATGTGGCCCATCCGCTGGCCGGTCTTCTGTCCCAGCCCGGCGGCAATCATCTCGTCATCGCGCCAGAGGGTGCCGTCGAAGAACAGCAGATCCGCACCCGCGATCCGCGCCCGCAGGTCGTCGGTCAGCATGGCGCAGCCGGGAATGTAGAAGGCCCGGGTGCCGTCCGCCTCCAGCGCCACGCCGACGGTCTGTTCGCCGATCAGGCCGGTCTCGACCGTCTCCCCCTCCATGTAGAGCGGCACTTTGCCCGGCACCGGAAACAGCGTCGCCCGCAACCCGGGCACGATGTCGAACGGCACGCCCATCTCGATCGCCCGGCGGGTCACCACTGTCGGATTGAGCGCGTCAAAAATCGGGTTTTGTGTCAGGACGTCGTGAATGCCCCCGGTTGCGAACAGGGTAAAGGGCTGCATCTCTCGCAGGGTCAGCAGCCCCGCCACATGGTCGATATCGCCATTGGTCAGCAAGACCGCACGCAACGGCAAATCCCGCAGCCCGGTCGGGTGCAGGCTGCGGGTCAAGGCCAGTTGCTGGCGTATGTCGGGAGAGGCATTCAGAACGGCCCAGCTTTGCCCATCGGCGGTGACCGCCACCGAGGATTGTGTCTGGGAGGGGATGTCCCCGGCGCGGGCGAGGTTGCAGTTGTCACAACCGCAATTCCATTGCGGAAGGCCGCCACCAGCGGCCGCACCAAGGATATGCGCGCGGAACGTCATCTCACCTCCGCGCGCAGACGATCAAAACAGCACGCCGTCGTCGTGCTCGGGACCGTACATGTTGATTTCCATTCCGCATTCGATTTCGCGGATCACCGGTTTCGTCCAGGCCATTGTCTTTCCTCCTCAAGAAGTTTGCGCGTTTGCGACAGTTGGAATGTCGCACCGACGCGGCGTTCTGACGATTCTTATTTTCTAAGAACGGGGTCAGAGAATGCGCGGCGCGCGGCCCTGAAGGCAGAACCCCTTGTTGCGCAGCGTCTTGATCTCAAAAGAGAATTCATGACCAGCCACCTTCTTGCGCAGGTAGCCGATATAGACGTCCACCACGTTTTCGTTGCCCGCGTTGTCCGCCGCCCAAAGCCGGTCGAAAATGGTGCCGCGGGGCAGGGGGGTTCCGGCGTGTTCGGTCAGCAGCAAGAGCAGATCGGCCTCCCGTTCGGTCAGGGTGACGCTGCCGGTCTGCCCTTTCAGGACACGGTCCGACAGGCTCAGGGTGGCATGGTCCGGCTTTTGTTTCTCGGCCCGGTTTTCCTGCACCCGCAGGCGGGCGACAAGTTCGTCAAAGGAAAACGGCTTGACCACGTAATCGTCGGCCCCGGCCTCCAACCCGCGTGTCCGGTGCTCGACCTCGGCAAGCGCCGAGAGCATCAGGATGGGCAGGGTCACGCCGCGGGTGCGCGCCGTCCGGACAAGGTCCAGCCCGCTGTCGGCGCCCAGCATCACGTCGATAATGGCGCCGCAGAACCGTTCCGAGGTCAGCCGCTCCAGCGCCCGGTCTGCGCGGTTCTCGGTCTGCGCGGCGTAGTCGTGCAGTGCCAGCCCCCGCGCCAGCGCCGAGGTGATTTCCGGATCGTCGTCCACGATGAGCAGCCGGGATGTCATGGCGGCAAGCCTAGCTGGCGGATCGC
This sequence comes from Paracoccaceae bacterium, assembly GCA_034670345.1. GTDB lineage: Bacteria > Pseudomonadota > Alphaproteobacteria > Rhodobacterales > Rhodobacteraceae > Antarctobacter. The sequence goes on from JAXMNQ010000045.1 coordinate 26,282, forward strand.
GGCAAGAGAACCGCGATCTTGGTCCCGGATGCCGGGCCCAGCGGATCTTGCGGGGGCAGCGGGCTGACCAGCCGGATCCGGCCTCCCTGTTCCTCGACCACCCAGCGCGCCAGCGCCAGCCCGACGCCAAAACCCTGCGCGTTGGCCGGTCCGGCCTGCGCAAACCGGTCAAAGATCCGCGCCTGATCCCCGGCGGCGATCCCCGGCCCAAGGTCGGTGACGGAAATCCCGGCTTGTCCCTCCCCTGTTTCGGCCGCCAATCGGATCACCCCGCCATCGCGCGCGTGGCGGATACAGTTACGGACCAGCCCGGCCAGCACCTGCCGCATCCAGTTGGCGTCGCAGATCACCGCGATTTCGGGGATCGCGCCCCGCTCCAGCCGCATCCCGGCGTTCTCGATCTCGGCGCGCACTTCTTCGACCACCTCGCCGACGAGATCGGGCAGGTGCGCGCGCCCGGTGTCCAGCGCCAGTTGACCGCTGTCCGAGCGGGCCACGCGCAGCAGGTCGTCGATGCGGCGGTTCAGCCGCTCGGCGCGGGCCTCGATGGTGGCAAAGGAGTCGCGCGTGGCCTCCGGTCCCCGTCGCCCGATCTGCGCCTCCAACAGGATCACCGTCAGCGGCGTGCGCAATTCATGGCTGATGTCCGCGAAAAAGCGCCGCCGGTCTTCGTCCACCTGTTCGAGCACGGTGTTGGCGGCGCGCAGGGCCTCTGTCCGTTCCGCGATGATCTCGTTCAGGCGCGCCCGGTCCTGGCGGATGGTCTCTTGCCGGGCCGACAGCGCCGCCGCCATCCGGTTGGTCTCGGCGTAAAGACGCCCGATCTCGTCGTCGCGGGTGGCGGGCAGGGCGACGGCGAAATCCTCCTGTCCGATCTGGCGGGCCGCCTGCCGCAACCGGTCCAGCCGCCCGAACTGCGGCCGGATCAGGCCCAGGTAAAAGGCCAGGACAAGGACCACCGACAGGACCGCGATGACCAGCGCCGTAAGCGTCAGAGAGCGGCGCAGATCGGCGATGCCCGCCAGTGTTTCGTTGCGAAAGATGATCTCGGTATTGACCGCCTGGCTCAGCAGCGGATCGAACCCCGAGGCAAAGCTATCGGTATAGGTGCGCAGGCGGTCGCGGTCGCTGTCGAGGCTGGTCAGCGCGCCGACGGTGTTTTCCAGCAGCGCCTCCATCCGGGCAAGGCCGATCGACTGGGTGCCATAACGGGATTGCTGGTCGATGCCCATGCCGCGCACCCGGTCCACCGCCAGTTCCAGATCGCGGTGCAGGTATCCAAAGGTCTCGCGGATCTGTTCCGCAACCGGGTCGATGCGCTCGGCGCGGGCCTCGGCCGATTGCCCGGTCTGCACCGTCTCGGTGGCCACCACCAGCAGGGTCGACACCTGGCGCGAGAGCGCGGCATAGCGTGCCATCCGGGTCTCTGCGGCCAGCGCGGTCTCCAGCCGGTCGGCAACGCGGGTCATGCCGGAATAGAGAATCGCCGCGGTCAGGATCGTTCCCGCCCCCAGCAGCGCCGCGCCAATGCCCAGCCGCAGCTTCAGCGAGGCGGCGCGAGGCCGGATCACCGGCTACCCCAACAAAGGGAACAAATTTTGGGCGACTCACCTGATTTTGACTGAAAAACGGGCAAAACGGCCTCTCTCAGGCGGATGCAAGGCATGTTCTACATTCTTTAACCCTTATTCGAGTAGGGTTAACCTACGACCAAAGGCCATATTGACAGAGGTGAACCATGATAGAACTGCTTTTCGTTGCCTGCATGTCCGGTGCGCCGGACAGCTGTCAGGAAAGGAGCCTGCTCTTTACTGACGTGACCCCCATGACCTGCATGATCGGCGCGCAGCCGACCCTTGCGAAATGGGTCCAGAGCCATCCGAAGTTTACGGTCCAAAGCTGGAAATGCCAAACCGTGTCCTTCGCGGAACGCGACGCCTGAACCGGACACGCGTCCTCACGGGAGGATCGGTCGCGTGTCCCTTTTTCCATTTATTTCAATTCATTGATCCAGCAGACGGGCCCTTGCCGTCCGCCCTGTCCCGGCCCGCGCCGGAACACCCCTGCATCACAATGCCGCGCTGCAGCATCGGCTTTTCAGCCCTCTGAAATCTGCTTTGCCTTCTGAACGAGCACTTCGGCCTGCCGGATCGAGGCATAGTCGATCAGCCGCCCGTCCAGCGACACCGCGCCCTTGCCCGCCGCCTCTGCCTCGGCCATCGCTTCCAGGATCCGCTGCGCCTTGGTGATATCCGCATCCGAGGGGCTCATCACCTCGTTGGCCAGCGCGACCTGGCTGGGATGAATCGCCCATTTGCCTTCGCAGCCCAGCACCGCCGCGCGTTTCGCCGCCGCGAAAAACCCGTCCTTGTCCTGAAAGTCGCCAAACGGCCCGTCGACCGGCCGCAGCCCGTTTGCCCGCGCCGCGACAACCATGCGCGCCAGCGCGTAATGCCACATATCGCCCCAGTGCACCTGCCGGTTGCCATCTGGGTCCGGGTCCGTCAGCACCGCGTAATCCTCGTTCACGCCACCGATGATCGTGGTGCGGGCGCGGGTCGAGGCAGCATAATCGGCAACGCCGAAATGCAGGCTCTCGTTGCGGGCCGAGGCCGAGGCGATCTCGGTCACGTTCTGCATCCCAAGCGCGGTCTCGATGATATGCTCGAACCCGATCCGTTTCTTGTAGCCCTTGGCGTCCTCGATCTGGGTCACCAGCATGTCGACGGCATAGACATCCGCCGCGGTGCCCACCTTGGGAATCATGATGAGATCCAGCCGCTCGCCCGCCTGTTCGACCACATCCACCACGTCGCGGTACATGTAATGCGTGTCCAGACCGTTGATCCGGATCGACATGCTCTTGCTGCCCCAGTCGATCTCGTTCAGGCCCTTGATGATGTTCTTGCGGGCCTGTTCCTTCTCATCCGGCGCGACCGCGTCCTCGAGATCCAGAAAGATCACGTCGGCGTCGGATTGCGCAGCCTTTTCAAACATTTGCGCCTGCGATCCGGGGACCGCCAGCTCGCTTCGGTTCAGCCGCGCGGGGGCCTGTTCAGTCTTGTGAAAACTCATCGCTCACTCGCTCCTCTGATCGGTGAAGGCAGATTACGGGCCGACAAAAGGCGCGCGCAGGGGCTTCTGTCAAGAAACAAAGTTGCGAAACCGATACCAATGGCGTAACAAGATTACTTTTGATCGCGCGTGCTTTTGGCGGAATAATAGAAGGCAATCGCCTGCGCCCGGTTCTTGACCGAGAGCTTGTCGTAGAGGTTCGACAGGTGGAACTTGACCGTGTTGGTCGAGATTTCCAGCTCTTCCGCCAGTTGCTTGTTGGTCCGCCCGGTCGACAGCGCCTCGAGGATTGTCCGTTCCTTGCGGCTGAGGCTCTGGATCGGGTCCTGCTGCAACTCGCGGATATCGACGAAGGGAAAGACCATCTTGCCGGCCGCAACATCCCGGCAGGTTTCCAGCAGCGTTTCCACCTCGCCCGAGCGTGACACAAAGCCGGCAGCACCCGCCACCATCGCCCGGCGCGGCAGGTCAGAGCGGCCTTCGCCGTAGACGACCAGACGCGGCGCGGCGGGGTTGTCGCGCAGGATCTCGATCAGCTTTTCGCCGCCAAGCGCGGGGATGGTCCAGTCGATCACCCCGACCTGGACCGGCACCCGCAACACGCTGCCCAGAAAGCCCTCTGCCGTGGCGGCGGTGGCCACCAGGGAGAATCGGGGGTCGCGGTCAAAAACCTCGGACATGGCGGACAGGACCAGCGGGTTGCCATCGGCCAGGATGACGTCAATCCGGCCCGACGAGGCGTTAACCTTCTGCATTTGTGTCCTTTCCTCTCCGAAACCTACCCGTTTTGGCGGGGCGCCAACGGCATACAACGGCATTCCCACCAATTTGGGTGGGTAATTCCCCATACTTATAGATACCCAAAAGCAGGAGGTACGAATATTGCGCGAAACGCCGCGTCAGTCCAAATATTCTTTCAACACGTATTCAGACCCCGATGAGGAGCTTGGCCGAATGACCGTGACGATCTTCCCCCAACTCGAGATTCCCGACACTCTGGCCGCTGGCCCCGGGCCGGGCAACACCGACCCTCGGGTGCTTGAACGCTTTGGCGCGGCGGGTGTGGCCGATCACATGCAGGCCGATGTCCTGCGTGGCATGATCGAATGCAAGCACATGCTGCGCGAGATCTGGGGCACCCGCAACATCCACACCTTCGGCGTGGCGGGCACCGGCTGGAGCGGGCTGGACACGATGATGGCGGCGGTGATGCCGGGCGACACGGTTGTCGCCTTCACCAACGGCACGTTTTCCGGCATCGACGGCCAGACGTTGAGGATGAAGGCGGCCAGCGCCGAGGACCTCGCCGCCAATCCGCTGGACCCGCAACCGGCCAACGTGATCGTGGTCGAGGTGCCGCACGGCCAGTCGGTCGAGGCCGCGACCATCGAGGCCGCGCTGGACGAACACAAACCCAAATGGGCCTTCATGGCGCATTGGGAAACCGGCTCGGGCCGGGTGAACGACCTCCGCGGCTTTTCCGACGCCTGCGAGAAACACGGGGCCATGGGTCTTGTCGATGCCGTGTCCTCGCTCGGCGTCGCGGATTTTGCGATCGACGATTTCCCGGGCGTCGCCGCCTGGGCCTCTTGTCCGCAAAAGGGCATCTGCTGCCTGCCGCTCACCTACGCTCCGGTCAGCTTTACCGACCGCTACATGGAGATCCTGAAGGCGCGCGGCGCGCGGACATTTGTGCATCACCCGATTCTCGAAGCCCGCCACTGGGGCATCATCGAGGGCAAGGACGTGGAAAAGGGCACCTATCACCGGACCCACTCGGCTTATGCCGTCGCCGCCTTCCACGAGGCGCTGCGCCTGACGCTGGAGGAATCGCTGGCCGCCCGCGCCGCCAGCTATGCCCACCACGAGGCGGCGCTGCGTGACGCGGTCGAGTTCGTCGGCTGCGAGGTCACCTCGAACATGACCAGCCTGGTTGTGCTGAACCTGCCCGGCGCCCTCAAGGGCCGCGAGATGGAGCTTGTGCAGGCCTGCCGCGCGCAGGGCTTTGGCATCTGGCCGACGCTGTCGGCACCGGTGCAGGTGCGCATCGGCATTCTCAACCAGCTGTCGCAGGCGGCGATTTCCGACATCGTGATCCGCTTTGTCGCCGCCATGAACGAGATGGGGGCCGGGATCGACACGGCGGCGGTGCGCCACCGCCTTGACACCTGTTACCGCGCCGCGCTCGCCGCGGAATGACGCGGGTATGAATGACACCGGCACAAATGCCACGGGAGGAGACGTCCGATGGACATCCATGAGTATCAGGCCAAGGAAATCCTTGCGCGCTTCGGGGTCGAAATCCCGCCCGGCGCGCTGGCCTACAGCCCCGAACAGGCGGCCTACCGCTCGCGCGAGTTGGGCGGGGACCGCTGGGCCGTCAAGGCGCAGGTCCACGCCGGGGGTCGCGGCAAGGCGGGCGGCGTCAAGCTCTGCACCAGCGACAGCGAGATCCAGGCCGCCTGCGAAGACATGTTCGGCAAGAAGATCGTCACCCATCAGACCGGACCGGACGGCAAGGGCATCTACCGCGTCTACATCGAAGGCGCGGTGCCGATCGCGCGCGAGATCTATGTCGGGTTTGTGCTCGACCGCTCCAGCCAGCGGGTGATGATCGTCTGCTCGGGTCAGGGCGGGATGGAGATCGAGGAGATCTCGGCCGAGAAACCCGACAGCATCATCCGCGCCACGGTGGAACCGGCGGTGGGGCTGCGCAGCTTCCAGTGCCGCGAGATCGCCTTTGACCTGGGGCTGGAGCCGGGACTGATCCAGAAGTTCTCGCAGACCCTGCTGGACTGCTACCGCGCCTTCATCGAGCTGGACGCCACCATGGTCGAGATCAACCCGCTGGTGGTGACAGAGGATGGCCGCATCGTGGCGCTGGACGCCAAGATGACCTTTGACGACAACGCCCTGTTCCGGCATCCGCAAATCTCGGAACTGCGCGACAAGAGCCAGGAGGATCCGCGCGAATGCCGCGCCGCCGACCGCGGGCTGAGCTACGTCGGCCTTGATGGCAACATCGGCTGCATCGTCAACGGCGCCGGTCTGGCGATGGCCACGATGGACACGATCAAGCTGGCCGGTGGGGAACCGGCCAACTTTCTCGACATCGGTGGCGGCGCCACGCCGGAACGGGTGGCCAAGGCGTTTCGCCTGGTGATGTCGGACAAGAAGGTGCAGGCGGTGCTGGTCAATATCTTCGCCGGGATCAACCGCTGCGACTGGGTGGCCGAAGGCGTCGTCCAGGCCCTGCGCGAGAACCCGGTCGAGGTGCCGGTGATCGTGCGCCTGTCCGGCACCAACGTCGAGGAGGGGCAAAAGATCCTGTCCAAGAGCGGCCTGCCGATCATCCGCGCCTCGACCCTGTCAGAAGCCGCTGAACGCGCCGTCGGCGCCTGGCAGAGCGACCAGCAACAAGACACCAGGATGAGGATTGTCTGATGAGCATTCTGATAGATCGCGAAACCCCGGTCATCGTCCAGGGCATCACCGGCAAGATGGCGCGCTTTCACACCCGCGAAATGCTGGATTACGGCACCAATGTCGTCGGCGGGGTGGTCCCGGGCAAGGGCGGCGAGACGGTCGAGGGCGTGCCCGTCTTTGACACGGTCAAGCAGGCGGTCCGCGAAACCGGCGCCAGCGCCAGCCTTGTCTTCGTGCCGCCGCCCTTTGCGGCCGACAGCATCATGGAGGCGGCGGACGGCGGCATTTCCTACTGTGTCTGCATCACCGACGGCATCCCGGCGCAGGACATGATCCGCGTCAAACGCTACATGTGGCGCTTTCCCAAGGAACGCCGGATGATCCTGACCGGTCCCAATTGCGCCGGCACGATCAGCCCCGGCAAGGCGATGCTGGGGATCATGCCCGGCCACATCTACCTCAAGGGCAGCGTCGGGGTGGTTGGCCGTTCCGGCACGCTGGGGTATGAGGCCGCCAGCCAGCTCAAGGAGTTGGGCATCGGTATCTCGACCTCGGTCGGCATCGGCGGCGATCCGATCAACGGCTCCAGCTTTCTCGACATCCTCGCCCATTTCGAGAACGACGAGGAAACCGAAGTGGTCTGCCTGATCGGCGAGATCGGCGGCCCGCAAGAGGCCGAGGCCGCGGCCTATGTCCGCGATCACATGACCAAGCCGGTCGTCGCCTATGTCGCCGGTCTGACCGCGCCCAAGGGGCGCACGATGGGCCACGCCGGGGCGATCATCTCGGCCTTTGGCGAAAGCGCCTCGGAAAAGGTCGAGATCCTGACACAGGCGGGTGTGACGGTGGCCGATCACCCCTCGCGCATCGGCGAAACCATCGCCCGCGTGATCGCAGCCTGATTTCGCAAGATCGTTCGTAAGTTCGTAAGGAGGAGAAGATGGTCAATCCAACGGTTTTCCTGACCCGGCGGCTGCCCGCGGCGGTCGAGGCCCAGCTTGCCGCACGTTTCGAGATGACTGTGAACCGGGGCGATGCCCAGCTTGGCCCGGCAGAGCTGCGCGAGGCTGTGCTGCGCTATGATGCGGTCCTGCCCACCGTGACCGACAAATTCTCTGCCGAGGTGCTGAACAGCGACAAGCCACAGGCCAAGATCCTCGCCAATTACGGTGTCGGCTACAGCCATATCGACATCGACGCCGTGTCCAGCCGGGGCATCGCCGTGACCAACACGCCGGACGTGCTGTCGGAATGCACCGCCGATCTGGCCATGACGCTGATGCTGATGGTGGCGCGCCGGGCAGGGGAGGGCGAACGCGAAGTGCGGAGCGGGGCCTGGACCGGCTGGCGGCCGACGCATCTGGTGGGGGCCAAGGTCTCGGGCAAGGTGCTGGGCATCATCGGCTTTGGCCGCATCGGGCAGGAGGTCGCCCGGCGCGCGCACCACGGTTTTGGCATGGAAATCGTCGTCTACAACCGCTCACCCGTGCCGCAAGAGCGGCTGGACGCGGTGAAGGCGGTGCAGATCGACAGCATCGACGCGCTGCTGCCGCTGTGCGACTTCGTTTCGCTGCATTGTCCCGGCGGGGCCGAGAACCGGCACCTGATCGACGGGCGCAGGCTGGACCTGATGCGCCCGGGTGCCTTTCTGATCAACACCGCGCGGGGCGAGGTCATCGACGAACACGCGCTGATCCAGGCGCTGAGTTTCGACACCATCGGCGGCGCGGCACTGGACGTCTACCCAGCAGAGCCGCGGATCACCCCCGACCTGCTGCAATGCGACAACCTCGTGCTCTTGCCACATCTGGGCAGCGCCACACGTGAGGCGCGTGAGGCGATGGGGTTCCGTGCCTTTGACAACCTCGTCGATTTCTTCGAGGGCCGCGAACCGCGGGACCGGGTGGCATGAGACCCTCTCCCGCGCCCGATACCCCTGCGTCCTCCGACTATCGCGCCGAGCTTTCAGAGCTTGTTCTCACCCTCTGGCGGCGCGTTCTCGACCGCCGCGCGCCAGAGGTCGCGGTCCGGATGAGGACGACCGACCCCGGCGCCTTGCCGACCGGCAACGCGGCGATCCCGTTCCTGCAGGCGCTGAACATCCGCTTTCAGCTGCAGCGCATCGTCGATGAAAACGCGATGATCCGCGACCGCCGGATCGCCGAGACCGAGGGCGGCGCCGAGGCCGTCCCCGAAAGCTTTGCGGCGCTGGCGCAGCGGCACGGCAACCCCGCCGCGCTGGCCGAGATGGCCGCCGCGACGCTGGTCGGCCCGACGCTGACCGCGCATCCGACCGAGACCAAGCGCGTGACCGTGCTGGAGATCCACCGCCGCATCTACCGCCTGCTTGTGCAGCTGGAAACCGACCGCTGGACCCCGCGCGAACGTGAGGCCGTGCTGGACGAGATCGAGAGCGAGATCGACCTGCTGTGGATGACCGGCGAGTTGCGACTCGACCGGCCCACGCCGATGGATGAAATCGCCTGGGGCCTGCATTTCTTTCGCGACATCGTCTTTGACGCGGTGCCGCAGGTCTTTGACAGCCTCGGCGCGGCGGGCGGCGGCGGCGACGTGCCGCGCCTGCGCTTTCATTCCTGGATCGGCGGCGACCGCGACGGCAACCCCAATATCACCATGGAGGTGACCCGCAGCGCCCTGCAACAGGGCCGCGACACCATCCTTGCGCGCTATGACACGATGCTGACCGAAGCGGCGGCACGCCTGTCGATCAGCAACCGCATCACGCCGCTGCCGCAAGAGCATGTCGCGGCGCTGCACCGCGTCACCGCCGACGACAGCCGCGCCGGGCGCAACCCCAACGAGGTCTTCCGGCAGGTCCTCTCGGCCATCCGCGAACGGCTTGCGAGTGTCGGCTATGGCCATGTCTCGGCGTTCGTCGACGACCTGCGCGCGGTCGAGGCCGCGTTGCACAGCCTCGACGCCGACCGTCAGGCCAAACGCTATATCCGCCCGATCCGCTATCTTGCCGAGGTCTTCGGGTTCCGGACGGTGACGCTCGACATTCGCCAGAATTCGACCGTGACCACCAACACGATCCGCGAACTCTGGTCGCTGGCCGGTGAAGCGCCGGATTATGGCACCGGGGCATGGTCCCGCCGCCTGCGCGCGGAACTCTCGGCCGAAGATCTGATCCTGCCCGACCCCGCGCAACTGTCCGACAGCGCGCGTGACCTGCTTGGCCTGTTGGACCTGATGAACCAGGTCGCCACCGGCGCGGACCCGCGCGCCATCGGCCCCTTCATCCTGTCGATGACCCGGTCCGCGGATGACCTGCTGGGCGTGCTGCTGCTGGCGCGCTACGCCGGGTTCCACCCCGAAACGCCCGAGATCAGCGTTGTCCCCCTGTTCGAGACCATCGCCGACCTGCGCGCCGCGCCCGAGATCCTCACCGGCCTGCTGGACGTGCCCGTCGCGCGCCGCAGCCTGACCCGCCATGGCCGCACCGTGGAAATGATGCTGGGTTATTCCGACAGCAACAAGGACGGCGGCTTTATCTGTTCCAGCTGGGAGGTGCATCACGCCCAGAGCCGCATCACTGCGACCCTTGCGCATCACGGGCTGCGGGCCTCGTTCTTTCACGGGCGCGGAGGATCGGTCAGCCGGGGCGGCGCGCCGACGCACCGCGCCATCGCGGCCCAGCCGCCGGGCACCATCGGCACCGCCATCCGCCTGACCGAACAGGGAGAGATCGTCTCGGCGCGTTATGCCAACCGGGGCACCGCCGCCGCGCATCTGGAACTGCTGATGTCCAGCGCCTATTCGCATCGGCTGTCCAAGCCCACGCGCCTTGTGGTGCCCGAACATGATGACGCGCTCGAGGCGCTCGCGGGCCTCAGCCAGGTCGCTTATAGCAAGCTGCTGAACGCGCCTGGTTTCCTTGACTATTTCCAGGAGGCCAGCCCGGTCGAGGAACTGGCCTCGCTCAAGATCGGCTCGCGCCCGGCCAAGCGGTTCGGCGCGGCCACGCTGGACGATCTGCGCGCCATTCCATGGGTCTTTGCCTGGTCGCAGAACCGGCACCTGATCACCGGCTGGTACGGCTTCGGCTCTGCGGTCGAAACCTTTCTCTCGGTGCGCGGCGAAGCGGGCAGGGGGCTGTTGCGGGACATGTTCCAACGCTCCGACCTGTTCCGGCTCATCATGGACGAGATCGAAAAGACGCTCTACCAGACCGACCTTCAGATCGCCGCCGACTATGCCGGGCTTGTGCGCGATCCATCCACCGCAGACCGCTTTCGCCGCACCCTGCAGGAGGAATTCGACCGCTCCCTGAAGGCCGCTGCCCTGATCTGCGAATCCGACCTGCTGGCAGACCGCTTCCCGCACTTCCGCGACCGGTTCGAGGAGACGCGCGGCGATCTGGACCGGATCCATCACCTGCAAATCGCCCTGCTGCAAAGCGCCCGCGCCGAGGACAACCCGTCCCGCGTGTCGATCCCGCTCTTGCAGACCATGAATTGCATCTCGTCCGCCCTTGGCTGGACCGGATGATCCAACAGGAGGAGACATCATGAACGCACCGCATCGTGAAAGCGGCTTTTTCACCGAAGATCTGGCCGCACGCGACCCCGAGGTCTTTGGCGCAATCGCCTCCGAACTCGGCCGCCAGCGCGACGAGATCGAGTTGATCGCCTCTGAAAACATCGTCTCGCGCGCCGTGATCGAGGCGCAGGGCTCGGTCCTGACGAACAAATACGCCGAGGGTTACCCCGGGCGCCGCTACTATGGCGGCTGCCAATGGGTCGACGTGGCCGAGAACCTGGCCATCGACCGCGCCAGGCAGCTGTTCGGCTGCGAGTTTGCCAATGTGCAGCCGAATTCCGGATCGCAGGCCAATCAGGGCGTGTTCACCGCCCTGATCAAGCCCGGCGACACGATCCTTGGCATGAGCCTTGACGCCGGGGGCCACCTGACCCACGGCGCGCGGCCCAACCAGTCCGGCAAGTGGTTCAACGCCGTGCATTACGGCGTGCGGATGGACGATCTGCGCATCGACTACGACCAGATCGAGACGCTGGCCCGCGAGCATCGACCCAAGATGATCATCGCGGGCGGCTCGGCCATCCCGCGCCACATCGACTTTGCCCGCTTCCGCGAGATCGCCGACAGCGTGGGCGCCTGTCTGCTGTCCGACGTGGCGCATTTCGCCGGGCTGATCGTCGCCGGCCATTACCCCGATCCCTTTCCGCACTCGCATGTCGTTACCACCACGACGCACAAGACCCTGCGCGGACCGCGCGGCGGCATGATCCTGACCAATGACGAGTCGATCGCCAAGAAAGTCAACTCGGCCATCTTCCCGGGCATTCAGGGCGGACCGCTGATGCATGTCATCGCCGCCAAGGCCGTCGCCTTTGGCGAGGCGCTGCGGCCAGAGTTCCGCATCTACCAGAAACAGGTGATCGCCAATGCCAGGGCGCTGGCGGATGAGTTGATGCAGGGCGGGCTGGACATTGTCACGGGTGGCACCGACAGCCATCTGATGCTGGTCGACCTGCGCCCCAAGGCGGTGAAGGGCAACGCCACCGAACAGGCGCTTGGCCGCGCCCATATCACCTGCAACAAGAACGGCATTCCGTTCGACACGGAAAAACCCACCATCACCAGCGGCGTGCGTCTGGGCACACCGGCGGGCACGACACGCGGTTTCGGCGAGGCCGAATTCCGCCAGATCGGCCGCTGGATCGTCGAGGTGGTCGACGGACTGGCCGCCAATGGCGAGACCGGCAACGGCGCGGTCGAGGCGCGGGTCAAAGCCGAGGTCGCAGCGCTGTGCAGCCGGTTCCCGCTTTATGCCGAGGCGACCGGGATGGCCCGTGCGGGGTGAACGTCGATGATTTGCAGGCCAGGGGGGTAGCCCCCCCTGCGCCTCGCCATCCGGCTGATAATCAATCTTATGTTAAACAAGTCAGCATTGCTGACGTTGTGACCCCCGGCGGCCTGTTCAGGACGACGACTGTTTCCCCTTACCGTGGTCCGGGCCCGTCAGCAGCTTCAACAAGATCCGCGCATCGTGGTCCTGACCGCCGTGGAACACCGCAAGGACGCGCACACGTTCCAGCGAGTCATCGACTTCGAAATAGATCACCGTGCGGGATTTCGTGACGTTGCGGATACCCTCGCCCAGATGCGGGCGCAGCGTTCCCTGATGCGGCACGCGGCCCAGCCGCTGCAGGTCGTCTTCGATCTCCACCAGCCGTGCCGAGGCGGTCTCGAAGGCCCGGTCGGGCGGGTTTCCGAAACCCGTCGCCGCCTCGAACAGGAAGTCGAAGATCCCTTCGAGGTCACGGGCCACGCCTGCGGCCCGTTCGACCCTATAGACCAAGGTCGCGCCGCTTGCGGTCCAGCATGACCCGCGTCTGTGCCGCCCCTTCGGCGTCTGGGACAAAAGCGCCGGACCGGCGCTGTCGCAGCAGTTCGGCCAGCGCCTCGCTGGTCCGATTCTGATCGCGCAACAGTTCCAGACCTTGTTGCAGAACCGCGCTGACGCTCGAGAACCGGCCAGCATCGACCAGGCTGCGGGCGTATTCCGCCTGCGCGTCGGTCAGGGAAACGGATGTCTTGTGTGTCATGGAACGACCTCGCCGGCTTTGGTGCTACTGAGTAGTATGGCCATTTCCGGCGGGTCTGTCCACGGTCCGCGTTCCCGGCGTCAGTTCATTCGGCGCGGCGGCCGACCTCGTTCAGCTCGGCGTCCAGCTCGATGTCGAACTGGTTGCCGCCCTTGCAGATCACGTCGTCAAGCTCATAACCGCCGTCTTCCATCTCGATATCGTCCGGGGCCATCTGGCATTCCATCTCGGCCAGCATCGCCATGATCTTTTCAACCGTTTCCGCATCCGGGCCACCGTGGGCCTCGGCAAAGGCGGGGGCGGAAAGGCCAAGGCTGCAGGCAAGGGCAAGGGCAAAGGTGTATTTCATCGCTCGGATCTCCGATTACTGGATGTTGAAGGTGACGCGCTGGGTTTCCCCGGTGGTGCCGGGAATGCGCACGACATGGCTGCCGGGCTTGATCGCGATGAAGGACAGCGTGACCGTCCCGGCCTTGTCGAACTCGATGCTGTCGATCGCCATCGGGCGGATCTCGATCTTGTTGATGACGATCTCGTTCATCCAGATCGCGCGGAAAAAGCCGGGCCCCTCGATGGCCAGCTCTGCCGACCCGTCGGCGACGATCTCCAGCTCGTAATAGGCCCCCGACTGCAGCACCATGTCCTCGCCCAGCGGCTGGCCAGAGGCCAGGGTCAGGCGGATCGGATCGTCTGCGCGGTTGCAGGCGGCCAGCAGCCCGGCAAAGCCGAAATCGTCGCATAGCGGCGCGGCAGAGGCCGGCGCGGCAAGGGCAGAGGCCAGAAGGCCGGCGGTGATGAGGTGTCTCATGGGATCTCCGGTTGGTTAATTCGGGGTAACGACAACGCCCCAGGGCTGTTGTCCGACCTGCACCGACTTGATGGCCTTTTCCGCCTGCACGTCGATCACGGTGATATCGTTGGAATTGCCGTTGGTGGTGAGCAGGTATTTTTCATCCGGCGTAAAGGCCAGCTGCCAGACCCGCTGGCCGACGATGATGTAATCCAGCACCTCGAGCGTTTCGCCGTCGATCACCGCCACCCGGTTCGACGGTCCCAGCGCCACAAAGACGCGGCTGCCGTCCTCGGTCACCTTCACCCCCACCGGTTGCAGCCATTCCGGCAGCACGCCCGGCACCTCAAAGCTGATCTTCTGCACCAGGGTCGGTGCGCCGTCCTCGGCGATGTCCATGACGCTGACGGTGCCGCCGATCTCGGAGGACACATACAGGCGGGTGCCGTCGGCAGTGTACTGGGCATAGCGCGGGCGCTGATCGACCAGCACGTTATGCTTGATCTTGTAATCGGTGGTGTCGATGAAATGCGCCATGTTGGTGGTCTCTGACGTGTTGACCACCCATTTCGCGTCCGGGCTCATCCCCATGCCTTCGGGCTCCACCCCCACCGGCACCTCGGCCAGGATGGTGCGCGTCTCGGTATCGGTCACGGTCACAAGGTTGTCGTCCTCGTTGGCGATATACAGACGCGTGCCCGACGGCTCGAGGATGAACAGCTCGGGGTCCGGACCGGAGGGCAGGCTCTCCAGCTCCGCATAGGTCTCGGTGTCAAAGACCCGCACGAGGTTGTCGTCCGAGGCGCAGACATAGAGCTTGCTCCCGTCCGGGCTGAGCGTAATCCCACGCGGGCGGTTGCCGCCGTCGAATTCCGCGATCACCTCCCATGTGTCGGTGTCGATGACAGAGATCGTGTTGCCCCGTTCGTTCGAGACAAAGGCCTTGTTCGCAAGCGCGGGCGTCGCCGCCATCAGCGCGAGGGCCAGACCGAGAATATGCGATTTCATGAAGTTCCCCATTCAATTGAACGCCGTGCAGGCGGATTCGGGCCGGTCCAGCCCCATGGTGTCCAGCGGCGACACCCGGTGCAGAAAGCCGTCCTGCGGGCTGACGCTGACCGTGATCATCCCGTCATGCAGCAGGATCGGCTGGCGCAACTGCCCGTTCCAGTCGCGGAAGGTCACCTTTTGCCCCTTGAACGCCGCCAGTTCAAAGTTCTCTGACACGGCATAATTCAGGACGCCTTCGGGATCGACGGTGCTGGCCCGGGTCACCGCCTCTCCGACCACGCGCAGGGCCAGCCAGACATTGTAGTCCTCGGCGGTCACATAGCGCCCGGCCAGCGCCTCGAACCGGGTGTGGAACTGCGTCGCGCCCCAGGCCTCATGCGCGCCGTGAAAGGTGGTCGGCCACAGCCCGGCCGAGCCGAGGACAGGCCGCGGCGACCAGTGGTGATAGGTCAGGTAGCGCGCGAAGTAATCCGATGCATCGGCGGCCACGATGATGTCATGCCCCTCTGCCCCCTGCGTGAAGACCGGCAATTGCCGCTGCACCAGAACATGTCCCGAATCCGTCCGCCGCGTGCCGCCGGTGTCCTCGAACACCTTTTCATCCGAGATCCGCGCCCCGAACTTGCGCGCCGCCTTGCGGTAGGCATCGGCCAGCGCCACGTCCTCGGGGTTGGAGCCGGAAATCAGGAACCACCGCTTCCATTGCTTCCAGATCGCGAATTGCGCCACCGCATCCGCCATCATCCCGTCCGAGGGCGCGATGTGCAGCAGGTTCCCCCGGCACTGATCGTCCCGCAGCGCAATGCCCGACGCCCGCGCGTTCAGCACAATCGCGCCCGCCTCCGCCGCCCGGTCCGACAGGCGCAGGACATCCTCGTCGTTCGCCAGCACCACGATCACCCGGATGTCGTCCGCCAGGATCTCGTCCAGCGCGGTCAGGGCGTCTTCCGGGGGCACGGCGCGGGTGGTCGTGTCATAGGTATGGCCCAGGAATTGCCCGGTGGTCGAGTTGTCCTCATCCGCCAGCGCCGCCCCGGCAAAGCCCATGTCGTCCGGCTTGAGCTGATAGCGCGAGATCGGCAGCAGTTGCGGATAATCCACCCGCAGCACCGCCGTGCGCATATCCAGCGCCAGCGCGGCCCCTGCGGTGATCAACATGACAAATGCCGCCAGCAGCGGCGCCAATGCTTTCGGCACGGTATCCTCCCATCGGCCCGGTTCATTGCAGGCTCTCGGACCAGCTTAGACCGGCGGATCGGATATTCGACCGATACCTTTGGCCCAGTTGTATAGCAAAGCCTACCAGCTACACTTTTACACTCGAATCTTATTTTCTAAGAATGAGGCCATGAGACTGATAACGCTGGCCTTCTGCACGTTCTTCGCCAGCGCCGCCGCCTCACAGGAGCGGGTGGCCTTTTTCGGGCTGACCCTTCTCGACGCATCGCTTCAGACCGCCGCCACCGGCCATGAGCCCGAACTTGCCCGCATCGACAGGCTGGAAACCATGGTCGCTGACCGGTTCGAGGCCGAAGGTTACGTCCTGCTGGACCTCGCGCCCGTGCAGCAGGATCTCGACCGCGTCGTGAATCCGGCCAAATGTTACGGCTGCGATACCCGCATGGCGCAAAAGCTGGATGCCGATTACGTGCTGGTCGGCGAGGTGCAGAAGGTGTCGAACCTGATCCTCAGCATGAACCTGCAGATGCGCGACGCGGAAACCGGCGATCTGGTCAAGGGCCGCGTCGTCGACATTCGCGGCAACACCGATGACACATGGACCCGAGGCATGCGGTCCATCCTGAACAACACGTTTTTCAAACCGGAGGAAAAATGAAACGACGTCTGTTCCTTGCGGCCAGTGCCGCCATCCTTGCGCCCGGTCTGGCCCTGGCCCACGGCCCCACGCGCCAGAAAGTCACCCTCACCGCCGAGGTCGCCGCGCCCCCGGCCGAAGTCTGGGCCGCCATCGGCAATTTTCAGGATCTCAACTGGCACCCGGCGGTGGTTTCGACCACGGGCATGGGTGGCAATGACATCGACGCCACCCGCCAGTTGACGTTGGGGGAGGAAGGCGGCCCGACCATCGACGAGGTGCTGTACAAGTACTCTGACGAGAAGATGAGCTATTCCTACCGCATCACAGAGGTCGACGTGGCCGTCCTGCCGGTGACCAATTATTCCAGCCACCTGACGGTGAAACCGCTGGACGGGGGCGGGTCGCTGATCGAATGGCGCGGCGCCTTTTACCGGGGCTATCCGAACAACGATCCGCCCGACGACCTGAACGACGCCGCCGCGGTCGCGGCTGTCAGCGCCGTCTACCAGGCCGGCCTTGACGCCCTGGTCGAGAAATTCGGTGCGCCCGGTTCGTAACGCAGTCCTCGCGCTCGCCCTGCTGTGGGCCCTGCCCGCAGCGGGCGAGACGGCCTATGTCACCTGCCAGAACGGCGAGGTGCTGAGCGTGCTTGACCTGGACACGCAGACCGAGGTCGCGCGCTGGCCCCTGCCCGGCAAACCCGCCGGGGTCGCGGTGGCGCCGTCGGGTCAGGTCTATACCGTCTCGCCCGACGACAAGACGGTGCGGCGTCTGTCCGGGCAGACCGGCGAGGTTCTGGCCAGCGTGACGCTGGATGGCGGCCCCATCGGCGTGGCGCTGGACGCGGGGCGCGGTCGCCTGTTTGTCTCGGACTGGTACAACGCGCGGATCTGGGTTCTGGACGCGACCACGCTTGATCCACTGTCCGAACTGGCGGTCGGCGCCGCCCCGGCGGGCCTTGCCCTGTCGGACGACGGACGTTTCCTTGCCTCTGCCGATCGTGACGCCGATCAGGTCTCGATCTTCGACGCCGACACGCTGGCCCTGCTGCACCGGGCCGCTGTCGGCACCCGCCCTTTCGGCCTGCGCTTTGCCCCGGACGGACGGCTGTTTGTCGGCAATGTCGGCAGCAACGACGTGACCGTCCTCGATCCCGCGCAGGGCGAAACCCTTGCCACGCTTCCGGTTGGTGAGCGACCCTATGGCATCGCCTTTGCGCTGGGACGGGCCTTTGTCACAAACCAGTACGAGGATTCGGTCAGCGTGATCGACCTTGCCACGCTCAACCCGCTGGCCAAGATCACCGTTGGCGAATACCCTGAAGGCATCGACGACGCCGACGATGGCAGGACGATCCTCGTGGCGAACTGGTTTGACAATACGGTCAGCGTGATCGACGCGCAAAGCATGACCCTGATCGCCGAGATCGACACGGGAGACGGCCCGCGGGCCTTTGGTGAATTCGTATACGGAGACAAGTGACCATGATCCGACTGGCCTTTGCCGCCGCCCTTCTGGGCGCGACCGCCCTGCCCTCTTTCGCCGAAACCACCTGGGAGTGGATCCAGGAAGACCTCTACGGAGAGCGCGCCCTCTTGGACGGCGGCGACGTCATCGCCATTGACGCGCCCTACCGCACCGAAAACGACTCGCGCACCCGGATCGCCGCCCATGTGGCCGCCCCCGCCGGGCTGACCATCGGCAGTGTGACGCTGGTGCTGGACGAAAACCCGATGCCGGTCTCGGCGGTCTTTGCGCTGGAAGAGCCGCAGCCGGTCTTCTTCTTTGACGTGACGATGCGGGTGAACGGCCCGACGCCGCTGCACGTCGTGGCCGAGACGACGGACGGGCGCCTTTGGGTGGCCGAAAGTTTCGTCAAGACCTCGGGCCAGGGCGCCTGCGCCGCACCGCCGGGCACCGACCCCAAGGAGGCACTGGCGACACTGGGCGACATGTCGCTGGACGTGGCCGAAATAGCCTCGGTCCTGGACCGGCTGTCGAACCTGTCCGCCCGGCTGCGGCAGTTGGACGTCGACATCTCGCACCCGTCACATTCGGGGATGCAGATGAACCAGATCACCCTGCTCTACATTCCGATGCGCTATGTTCAGGAACTGGGCATTGATCTCGACGGCGCCGGCTATGTCGACATGACCGGCTCGATCTCGCTGTCGGAAAACCCGCGCGTCGGGATCTCGGTGCCGTCGCGGACCCGGTCGGTGGATGTGACGATGAAAGACACCAGCGGCGCGATCACCCATGCGCACAAGTCGCTGGCGGGGTACTGACCCCCGCGCCTGACCCTCACCGGGCCGGTCACTCGACCGGCTGGCCAAGCGGGAAGGCCACGATCAACGCCATCAGGCCGCGGCTTGCTTCCGACTGCGTTATCATGGCGCCGAAATCGGTCACCTGAAAGGCCAGCCCGTCCGACGCCGGGGGCCAGTTCCCGCCCGAGGACCCGAAATAGAGATCGACATTGCCGACCATCTGGTTCGGACATTGGCCGAAGCAGCTTGCAATGGGATGAGACTCAAAGGCCTTGCCGGCAAGCGCCTCGAAATCCGATTGTGCGCCGGTCTGCAGCAACTGCACATGCATGTCATGCAGGCTGTCGACCAGCGCCTTCACATCATCGTTGCCGCACTGGCAATCGTAGGACGGCTGGTAAGAGGATTTGAGCAACTTGTCGTCGGTCATCCAGTGATCCCGGAAATAATACTCCTTGCGGTGATCGTCCTCCTTGACCGGGGCGACCTCGGCCATCCGCGTGGGCTGGATACTGTTGATGACGTCAGAAACCCGTGACGCGCA
This sequence comes from Paracoccaceae bacterium, assembly GCA_034670345.1. Lineage (GTDB taxonomy): Bacteria > Pseudomonadota > Alphaproteobacteria > Rhodobacterales > Rhodobacteraceae > Antarctobacter. The sequence continues at coordinate 45,810 of JAXMNQ010000045.1, forward strand.
AAGCGTGGCATAACTCTGCACATTCGCGATCTCGGCCTGGCGCTGGTCTTCATCGGGGGCCCAATGCGCGCGAGCCTGGTACAGACCGATGCAGGCCGATGCGAGAAGCATGTAGATCGGCAGCGTCTGCACCGTCTCGCCGTCATCAAGCGAGTAATTGAACATGGTGTCCATCTGTTGCAACATCAAGGTCAGTTGCACGCTGCCCTGACCGCTATCCAGAAGCGTCCAGACATCAGCGGGTGTGCCATTTACCGCCTCGTTCTGGTAGTCCACGTTGATGAAGTCCAACCCGGCCTGAAGCGTCCCCTGGGCCTGTTCGATGGCCGCCTGGGTCAGTTCCTGATGCAGGATGTTGGTGATCGCAGCTTCAAGCTCGCTCACCACTTTCGACAGGTTGAGCTTGTCAGGGTGGAAGGTGTCGTAAATCTTCTCGCCCAGCGAAACCAATTTCAGGATGGTGTTTATCGTCTGGTAGACGGCCAGAAAGGTGCCCATGATCGACTCCCCAAATGAGTGAATGAGCCAATGCGTCAGCAACCTGCCATTTATCCGCGGCGCTCATAGCCGGACAGGGTGACGCAAGGGAAGACGCCAGGCAATTGTTTTTTGGAGGAGGTGTCGCGGCAGACAGGCAAGGTGTCTGGCGGTCAGGGCTGTGGTTCCTCGGGCGTGACCCGCTCCAGCGGATAGCCCCAGAGCGCCCAGCCATCCGTGCCTTCGGGCAGCCAGTAGACCTCTTCATAGCCCCATTCGATCACACGTTTCGCGGCGTTCCAGCTCATCCAGCAATCTTCGAGGCAGTAGATCAGCACCGGATGCGCCTTGTCGCCGCCGGTCACCTTGTCCAGCCCGGTCCGGAAATAGGCGGCCGTCACATCCGCGATGGCACCGTAACCGACATTGGGCAGCCAGATCGCACCGGGGATAGAGTCGCGCGGCTTGTCCCGCCAGATTGTCCCCTCGGGAAGGTTCGCGGGCTTCGGCGCCTGCGGCAGCACGTCGATGAACCCGACCGCGCCGCTCTGCCACAACTCATGTGCCCGCTCCGGCCCGACAACCGTCCCGCCCGCCAGTGATGACGGCACGGGTGCGCGGAAATCCTCCATACGGTAGGTTTCGGGTTCGGGCACGGTCTGGGCAGGGCAGATCCCCGGCAGAACCGCCAGGGCGGCCACTGCCAGGGTCCGGATCACTGCGAGACCTCCAGCACCGAGTCCCCCAGATCCGAGATCAGCGGCACCCCTGCCTCGACCAGCAGGGCGTTGATCTCGTCCTGGTGGCGGCGGATCAGCGAATTCAGCTTGCGCTGCCAGACCTTCTCGCCCTGCCGGACGCCCATCGTGATCCGGTAGTAAAGCTTCGGCGGAAGCTCTTCACGGATCAGCGGAATCACCGTCATGCCCGGGTAATCCGCCTTGACCAGCGGCCCGCCCAGCGGACCCCAAAGGATCGCCGCGTCGATTGTCCCGGCCTTGAGATCGTCCAGCATGTCGATCGCCGGGTTCTCATAGCGGCGGTCAACCACAAGGCTGTAAGGCTTGGCCTTGCCGATCAGCCCGTTGCGCGCCATGTGCGTCGCCGGCGGGCTGCCCGCGATGATGCCGATCCTCAGCCCCTTCAGACGCTCGTCCGACAGGGTCTCGACCTCTGCCAGCGGGCCGTCCTGCGGCACGATCAGCGTGAACACCGAGGTCAGGTAATGGTTGGAGTTCAGCACCAGCTCATGCCCCTGTGCGTAACCGATCACCAGGTCGCATTTCTTGGCCTTGAGCGTGTTGCGAATGAACCCGGTCGCCATCGGATACCAGGTGTAGGACACCGGCAGATCCAGCTTTTCGCCGATCAGTTCGGCCAGCTTGTTCTCATACCCGGTGCCGTCTTCGGCGGACATCGGGTAATTGGCCGGATCGGCGCAGACCCTCAACGCGCTTGTCGAGACAAGATCGGAGGTCTGCGCCTGAGCGGGTCCTGTCAGGGAAGAAAACAGGACCACAGCACCCAGGAAGGCCCAGAACCTAGAGACCAAGGCAGGCATTTTCGTCTTCACGGATCACGTCGGTCTTGGGATCTTTCTTGGCCGGACGTCCACGCGGAACGATATCGGCACCGCGCGCCTTGAGATAGACATAGATGTCGTCAAGATAGCACATGACGTTTGGGTTGTCCCCGAACGACGGCATGACGGAGTTGTCCGCCGCGTCCACACGCTTGCGACCGTTCACGACCACATCGACGAAATCGTAGTAATCCATGTCGATGGCCGATTTCTTGAGCGCCGGAGCATAGGTCGAGCCTTCGCCCTCGGGGCCGTGGCAGACATGGCACTCGGAATGGTAGCGGCGGAAACCCTGGTAGGTCATCCAGTCCACGGTGCCGTCATCGGTCACGTTGTAGGTGGGGACGTCATCTTCGGTAAAGTAGCGCCCGTCTTCCGAATAGGCCGCTGTCAGGTTGTCGACTTCGTCGGCGGCGCTCAACATGGAGGCTGCGCCGATCAGGCCGAGAACAAGAAGGCTTCCAGTTGTTTTCATGAAACTTACCCCATTTATTGGAGGGCTGGCGCGGTTCAGTCACCGCGCCAGCCTCAGTCGTTGGTCTTGCCGTTACCGGATCAGTCCGGCAGGGCAAACACGGTGAGCTGACCGCCGAGCGCGGTATAGTCGCTGAGGGCTGCATAGCCGCCCACGGCGCCAAGACCGTCGTTCGGGTTTGTCAGGCCCGCCGCAAGACCGATGCCGGCCCAGCCGCCGACACCCGACAGGATGCCCACGTACTGCTTGCCGCCATGTTCGTAGGTCATCACGTTGCCGATGATGCCCGACGGGGTTTTGAACTTGTAGAGTTCTTCGCCGGTTTCGGCGTTGACGGCCTTCAGGTAGCCTTCCAGCGTGCCGTAGAACACGATATCGCCAGCGGTTGCCAGGGCACCCGACCACACCGAGAACTGCTCGGGCAGCGACCACTTGATTTCGCCGGTGGTGTTGTCCCAGGCGATGAAGTTGCCCATGCCACCATGGCTGTCAGGCGCCGGGTACATCGCAAGCGTCGCACCGACATAGGGCTGACCCGCGGTGTAGGAGACGCGGAACGGCTCGTAGTCCATGCAGACGTGGTTGGTCGGCACATACATCAGCTCGGTCTTCGGCGAGTAGGCCGCGGGCTGCTGGTCCTTGGTGCCGAGAGCGGCCGGGCAGATGCCGGTCGAGTTCACGTCTTCGCCGTTCTGCTCGGTCGAGTACTGCGCCACCACGGCCGGACGGCCATAGGTGTCGGACTCCGGGTCCATGTCGACGCCGGTGGTCCAGTTCACCGCCGGATCGAACTTTTCAGCCACCAGCAATTCGCCCGTGACGCGGTCCAGGGTGTACCCCAGGCCGTTCCGGTCGAAGTGCGTCAGCAGCTTGCGCGTCTCGCCATCAATGTCCTGCTCCGTGAGGATCATTTCGTTGATGCCGTCAAAGTCCCACTCGTCATGCGGGGTCATCTGGTAGACCCACTTGGCCATGCCGGTGTCGATGTCGCGGGCCATGATGGTCATGGACCAGCGGTTGTCACCGGGACGCTGCGCCGGGTTCCAGGTCGAGGGGTTGCCGGTGCCGTAGTAGACAAGGTTTTCCTCGAGATCCGCGGAATACCAGCCCCATGTGGTGCCGCCGCCGATCATCCACTGGTCACCTTCCCAGGTGTTGGTGCCGGAGTCCGGTCCGACCGGCTTGCCCAGATGGGTGGTGTTTTCCGGATCCATCAGGATGTCAGAGTCCGGACCCATGGAATAGGCGCGCCACTCCTGCTCGCCGGTTTCGATGTTGTAGGCGGTCACGGAACCGCGGACACCGAACTCACCGCCCGAGATACCGACGATCAGCTTGTCATTGACCGGCAACACGGTCGCGGTGTTGGTCTCGCCAATGGAGGGATCACCGTTCTGCGCTTCCCAGACCACTTCGCCGGATTCGGCGTCCAGAGCGACAACCTTGGTGTCGGCCTGGTGCAGGAAGATCTTGCCGTTGGCATAGGCCACGCCACGGTTGACCGTGTCACAGCACATCACCGGGATAACATCCGGATCCTGCTTGGGCTCGTACTTCCACTTGATCCGGCCTTCGTTGGCCAGGTCCAGTGCATAGACGATGTTCGGGAACGGCGTGTGCACGTACATCGTGTCGCCCACGACCAGCGGCGAACCCTCGTGGCCGCGCAGAACGCCGGTCGAGAAGGTCCATGCGACCTGCAGATCACCAACGTTGTCGGCCGTGATCTGATCGAGCTGGGAATAGCGTTGGTTCTTGTAGTCACCTGTCTGGATCGCCCATTGGGTTGGGTCGTCCATCAAGGACACGAGATCATCGTTCGCAAAGGCCGTGCTGGCCACGCAAAGCGCGATCCCGGAAGTCAAAAGCGAGAGCTTTTTCATCGGATTTCCTCCCGGTTTATAGGCCCACTGCGGGCCGTTCTGGCGGGCGCCGCCCAATGAACCGGGCGATTCCCCTTCTTTTCCGGTCCGGTGAGCTCTCCTTCCCAACGAACCGGTGTCTGCGCCCCGGAAAGGGGCGCGGGTCTTACATGCCGTCTCCGGTGGTAGCCAGATAGGCGATCACGTCTTGCCGGTCCTCTTTCTTGCGCAGACCGGCGAAGGACATCTTGTTGTCCGGAATGTAGTCGCGCGGCTTTTCAAGGTATTCGGCCAGCATTTCCGGCGTCCAGGCCTCGTTCGCTTCGCCAAAGGCGATCATCGCGTCGGAGTATTTGAAGTCTTCCACCGCAGCGACAGGGCGGCCGACGATGCCGTTCAGCACCGGGCCGACGCGGTTCTTGGCGTCGTCGCCGACCTGGTGGCAGGCCTTGCACTTGCGGAACACCTTTTCGCCGGCGTCCGCATCGCCGGCCATTTCGTGGCTCTCGGCAAAGGCCACGGCGGGCAGGACGGTGAGGCAGGCAATTCCAAGGATCTTCTTCAGCATCGGGGTCTGTTCTCCGGTGGGTCTCAATTCAGGCGCTCGGCGTGCCAGGCGACGTGGTCTTTGGCAAAGCTGTTCACGAAGAAATACGAATGGTCGTACCCCTTGTGCATGCGCACCTGGCCGGGCTGACGGCGGCGCACCATCTTGTCCGCCAGAACCTCGGGCTTGAGCAGGTTGAGGAACTGGTCGCTGGCGCCCTGATCTACCAGTATATCACCTTTCCAGCCGAACTCATCGAGAAGTAGAGTGGAATCGTGCTGCGACCAGGCGGTTTCGTCGTCGCCGAGATAGGCGCTGAGTTGCTTGCGGCCCCAGTCGGATTGGGTGGGATTGGCAATCGGCGCAAAGGCGGACAGTAAATCAAAGAGATCGTCGTTGCGGATCGCCATGGTGATCGCCCCGTGGCCGCCCATCGAATGGCCGGTGATGCCGTGCTTGTCCTGCAGGGGCAGGTTTTCCATGACCACCGATCGCAGCTCTGTCA